>JAIOAQ010000004.1:0-124024 GCA_019873735.1 Chloroflexota bacterium
GAGGGCCGCCCCCTGCCGATAGGCGTAATAGGTGGCATTTTCCATCAAGGTGGAGGGGGTTGCAGTGCCCAGGCTCAGGTTAATAACCCGCGCCCCCCGCTCCACTGCCCAAACCAGCGCCTCGGCCACCCTGGCCACAGAGCCATAGCATCGGCGATCCAGCACGCGCACCGGCAGGATGCGCGCATTCCATGCAATGCCCGCCACACCGGCGGCGTTATTCCCTTCGGCCGCCAGGATGCCGGCCACATGTGTGCCATGCCCGCATTCATCCTGCGGCGAGTCGTCTTTTTCAACAAAGTCGTAACCCGGCAAAAGCCGCCCGTCAAATTCGGGGTGGCCGGCGTCAATGCCGGAGTCGATGACGGCCACAATGACCGCGCTTGAGCCGGTGGTCACATCCCAGGCGGCGGGAGCCTGAATCAGCACCGGGGCGTATTGCTGCGCCCAAAGCGGATCGTTGGGAATCATGTCTGCGCGCACAATGTAATTTGGCTCGGCAAACAGGACGCCGGACGCCCTCCGAAGTTTCTGCGCGTATTCGCCTTCGTATCCCGGCGGCACACGCACAACCACGGCGCGAAGAGCGTCCAATTCGCGGCTGGCGCGCAAGACAGTCACACCTTCTGGCAGGCGCAGGTTGGCCGCGTGCACGCCTTCCTTCATCCCCACCACCACTTCGCCGGCTACAACCTTCTCACCCGGCTGCCCGGCCGGCATCGAGCGGACAGAAGCGGGCGGAACCAGCCAGATAAGCAGTCCAATGATAAGCAGAAACAGGGGCTTTACACGCACAGGAGTCTCCAGTGTCTCAATACAGACGATTTTACCCCCATTTGTTCAAATGCCAGGATGTTACCTGCGCGGCTTTACGTTGAGCCGCTTTGCAGATTTTCAGGTCTGCAAGAAAGGCTGGTAGAATTGGCGCAACGAGGCGCCATGCGCTTTCGGAACAGGATGTGCAGGGCAAACCGGAGAATGCGGTCAAAGAAAATCCTGAATATCCTGTGCATCCGTAACTACCTGCCCCTAAACCTCCCGCGGGTTAGGTCAGCAACCACGAAGAGGCCTTGTGGGCTGGACATTGCGCCAAAACCTGCGGGAGGGTAGACAATTACATGCATCCTGTAAAACGTGGAAGGGGCAAGACAGGCCGATGAATCGCCAAATTAAAATTCAATTGCTGTTTTTCACACTGGTGAGGACGGTTCTGAACACCATGTACCGCATGGTCTATCCTTTCCTCTCCGTGTTTGCCCGCGGGCTGGGAGTGGATGTCCCGGCCATGGCCGCGGCGCTGACGGCGCGCTCACTGGCAGGCAGTGTGGGGCCTTTTCTGGCCAGTGTTGCCGACAGCCGGGGGCGCAAAGCCGGCATGTTATTCGGGCTGAGCCTGTTTGTTGGCGGGATAGCGCTGGTTGTCTTTCTCCCGAGTTTTCTGACACTGACAGCAGCCGTTGTGCTGGCCACGCTGGGGAAATACACCTTTGACCCTTCTATGCAGGCATATCTTGGCGAACGCGTCCCTTACCGGCGGCGCGGGTTAAGCATTGCCATTACCGAATTGGGCTGGTCGCTGGCATTCATTGCAGGTATCCCGCTGGTGGGTTTTTTAATCGCGCGCGGCGGGTGGATGAGTCCCTTTCTCCTGCTGGCAGTCCTGGGCGTCCTCTCGGCCGCGGCGGTGCTTTTTCTGATCCCGGCCGACGCGCCGCAGACGGGCGAGGCGGCGGCCCTTTTGCGCAATTTCCGTCAGGTGCTGACCCACATCCCCTCGCTGGCGGGTCTTTCGGCGGGACTTTTGGCCACGGCAGCCAACGAAATGGTGAATCTCATCTTTGGGGTATGGCTGGAGGATTCCTTCGGCGTGAAGATTACGGCACTGGTAGCGGCTTCGGCAGTCATCGGCCTATCCGAATTCGGCGGGGAGGGGCTGGTAGCGCTCCTGACCGACCGGCTGGGGAAACCGCGCGCCATTGCCGCCGGGCTAATGGCCAATACACTGGCCGCCCTGGGGCTGCCATGGCTGGGTCAGAGCCAAAACGGCGCCCTGATCGGCCTGTTCCTTTTTTACATCACCTTCGAGTTCACACTGGTAAGCATGATTTCCATGATGACCGAAATCCAGCCGGCAGCACGGGCGACGGTAATGGCTTTCAATGTGGCCGGCCATTCACTTGGGCGTGCGATAGGGGATGCAATCGCCGTCAGCCTTTATGCCCTGGGTTTCTTTTGGGTTGTGGCCGCTTCGGCGGTCTTCAATGTGCTGGCTTTTGCAGGCGTATGGTGGCTGCGGAGACGTGCTTGAATTCACAGGCCTTTGCACCCTGAGTAACCGCTTTTGTCGAAAAATGACAAGTATCACTTTGGACTAAGAAATTTGTAATTGATTTTCTATTGAAAAGCGGGTAAGATATGAAAGCCATGTTGTGGGTTTTGTTGTTAGGCCTGGTCTTGTTTAGCATCATGATGGTCTGACGCAATCGTCAGCCTGACAGGTGAATCGTACCTGTCAGGCTTTTTTATTCTCTTGCAGTCAGCCCCCAACAAGGCATAAAACTTTTACACGAGGAGAAAGAATGCTACAGACACCCTGGGAATACCGTTACGCCCATCGGACCAAAAGTATGGGCAGTTCTGTCATCCGCGAACTGCTCAAACTGACCGAGCAACCTGATATCATTTCGTTTGCAGGTGGCTTGCCGGCTCCAGAGGTCTTTCCGCTTGAAAAGTTTCAGGAGGCCTGCAATATCGTTTTGCGCGAGAGCGGTGCACAGGCTCTACAATACAGCACCACCGAGGGGTACCGTCCATTGCGGGAAATGATTGCCCGGCACACGGCGCGGTATGGAATCGAGGTCACGGCAGACAATGTCATGATTACCTCTGGCTCCCAGCAGGCTTTGGATTTCATCGGCCGCTTGTTTGTCAACCGCGGCGACTATATCGTCGTTGAAAACCCAACCTACCTGGGCGCTCTGCAAGCCTGGAATGCCTATGGCGCGCAGTATGTCAGTGTGCGCTCTGATGAGCACGGCATGATTGTGGACGAGTTGGAGGCGGCCTTAAGGGTGGGGCCAAAATTCATCTACATTCTGCCCAATTTCCAAAATCCCACCGGCACCACGCTGAGCCTGGAGCGGCGAAAGCAGTTGGTAGAACTGGCCGATAAATATGGCGTCCCAATCGTTGAGGATGACCCATACGGACAGTTGCGTTTCGAAGGCGAACATTTGCCATCGGTGGTCAACGTGGATAGCCAGTATCGCGGCCCCAACGGCGGCTGTTACAGCGGCAACGTGATTTACATGAGCACTTTCTCCAAACTGCTGGCTCCCGGCCTGCGCCTGGCATGGGTCATCGCTCCGCCCGAGGTGACGCGCAAAATCGTCATTACCAAACAGGCTGCCGACCTGCACACCGCCACCTTCAATCAAATCGTCGCCTATGAGGTGGGCAAGGGCGGTTTCCTCGACGAACACGTCAAAGTAATTCGGGCAACCTACAAGGAACGGCGGGATGTCATGCTCGAAACCATGGCCGAGACTTTCCCCTCAGAGGTACACTGGACCCATCCGGAGGGCGGCATGTTCTTGTGGGGCATTTTGCCAGAAGACATGGATGCTGCAGAGGTGCTCAAGGTGGCGCTTGAGAAAAAGGTGGCTTTTGTGCCGGGATTTCCTTTCCATCCCAATGGCGGCGGGAAAAACACGATGCGTCTCAATTTCTCGTATTCCAAGCCGGAAGACATTCGCGAGGGGATCACCCGCCTGGGTACCACATTGAAGGAATTGATTGCCAAACGCTAGTGGTATCTCGCGTTTACAATCACAAAAGGCAGCCTTGCTAAAAAGGGCTGCCTTTTATTTATGCCTATCCCTGTCCACCCGTTTGAAAGGGCAGATAGGTACAATAACCCCCCTGTTAATGAAAAGAGAAGGGCGTTCCCCCTACCCGCCGCACCGCTTTCAAGGGCGTTTTGTTGGAGAGGGCGAGGGGGTTGGGGTCGGTGTGCGGCTGGGTGTTGGCGTCGGCGTGCCGGGGCGGGGCGTGCGGGTGACGGTGGGGGTACGCGTGGGAGTCATGCCGGCTTTGAGATATTGCTGGGCCTCCGCCAGGCGTTCTGCCGGAACGACGCCCTTCGGCAAAGCCAGCAAGGCCTCCCAATCTGGTCGGGCAGAGGCGTGCCGGTCTAACTTTTCCTGGGCATAAGCCCGCCAATAATAAACCTCGGCTCGCTGGGCATCCGTCTCTGCCAGGCGGCTAAGCGTATCGGCGGCAAGAAAAGCATCTCCAAAATGCTTCTGCAAGACGGCTGCCTGTACCAGGCCAAGCGTCACATCAAAGGAATTGGGGAAATAACGGGCAGCCGATTTCAGGTCTGCTTCGGCCTTGGCGCCTTCCTGGAGGCCAATATAGGCCTGGCCGCGTTGCAGGTAGGCCTCGCCCAGGCGGTTGTTCAAACTGATCGAGCGATTCAAAAACTGCAAGGCCGTTTGGTATTGACCGGCGGCATTGTACGCCGTCCCTACCCAGACTAGCGCTTCTGGGTCTTGCGGCTCAAACTGGACATAGACTTGCAAAAACTCAAGCGCCTTTCGGCTTTCGCCGCGCTGGGCGTAAATCTGACCCAGCAGGCGGTAAACCGGCAAAAGCGTGATGTCCATTTGGTATGCCTTCTCGGCAAAAGTCAGCGCCCGAGAAGTATCTCCCAGTGCCTGGTAAGCCTGAGCATAGTACAGGTAAACCAGCGGCGAATCGGGCGCCAGTTGCTGGGCGCGCTGCAAATCGGAAAGCGCTGCCTGTGGATTGTTCTTCTCAATATAGTAAGCCGAGCGTTCCAGGTAGGCATTGGGATAATTGGGATCGCCGGCAATGGCGGCATTGAGATCGGGCAGGACATCCTGCTTGGGATCAAGCAGGCGGAGCATGCGCGCCCGCCCAACGTAGGCCGGCCCAAGGTTGGGGTTGATGCGGATGGCCTGCTCATAGGCTGCCAGCGCCCGGCCATAATCTTTCAATTGAACATAGGCCTCAGCAATGTAATAGTGAGGGTCAGCAGACTGCGGCTCCAGGGTAGCTACTTGCTGCAGGTAGCCGATCACCTCTTCCCACTTGCCCTGTTCTGAGGCGCGTTGAGCCGCGCGGAAGACATCTACCGAGAGGACATCGCGCGGCGTGCTGACATAGAGGGGCGTGGGAGTATAGGTTGCCTCCAGCAGCATCCAGAGAGGCGTCGGCCCGCTGAAGGAGGGGGTGTTGGCCGGAGGGGCGGTGGCATTGACAAATGTGGGCGTCAGCGTAAAGGTCGGCGAAGGGCCAGGCGTAATGGTAGGCGCAACTGCCAGGCGCCGCATACGCGGCATACGTAAGCCGGTGACAACGACACCAACGATAACCCCCAGCACCAGCAATGCAAGCGCCAGGCGGGCTGCCGGGTGAGCCGCAACGGCCTTAAAACCGCGCGGTCGTTCCGCCTCGGTTGCAGCACGGAGTTCGTCCTCCCATTGACGCGGACGGTTAATGGGAAAAGGCCGAATGTTATCCTCGGGCGGCAATGCTCCGGCCAGGACCAGGCCGCGTTTGGCGGCAGCATTTTCCGGGTCCAGGCGCAGAGCCGCCTCCAGACAGTAGACGCGCTCTTTGACCGTCTCTACCGCCGCGCTCATCCACACCCAATACTGGGCATTGTTCTGGTCGGTCTTCAATAAACGCGTTAATAGTTCTCTGGCTTTGGCTTTTTCCCCCAAACGCAGCGCCTCTATTGCTTCCTGAAGTAGGGTGTCTTCCGCCATAGGATTGAGTTTAGCATAACCTTTCTGCTGCGGCAAGCAACATCAAAGTCAGGTTGCTTCGTGAAATTCTTCAACTTCGTACGTCAGGACGGTTAACTTCTTGCGACGCCACAAGTCGGGCGAGGCGCCCATTTTCATACACAAATGCTCAAGGAATTCGACCTTATCGGGCAGGGTTTGCCAGACCTGCGGCAGAAAGGTTGCCCGTCGAACGCCGTCGCGCAAGACAACGCCGTCCACGCCGGGGCGCAATTTGGCAAGCAGGTCTTCGGCATCGGCATATTCCAGTGGCTGGGGGATGGTCAGGCGCGAGACCTCGATATGGATGTGCGGCAATTCGGCCGGTTGGACGGGCGGGAAGCGGTAATCAGAAAGGGCAGCCGCAACCGCATGCTCGCGAACGTCTTCGGCCAGGGGCTGATATGGTTCCAAAGCGCCAATACAGCCGCGCAGGTGGCCATGCAGGGTAAGGGTTACAAAAGAGGCGCCCTTGGCCTGCAAACGCGGCGGCAGGGATTTCAAATCCAGCGGCGGTAAAGGCTCGCTGCGCACGCCGCATTCTAATGCCTGACGTGCAAGGCGTAAAAGGATGTCCTTTTCCTCTTGGGTCAAACGGTCAGCGTCCATCCCATATTCCTGAAGCAAGGCAAACCTGAAGTGGAAGCATTCATACTATACAATAGGAGCAGGCTGAAAGTCAAGCCAATCTATTTCGCCCAATTTCGTCCGAAATAGCCCTTGCCTGTTTGAGAGGGCTAAGGTACTATATAGAACATCCGTTATGAAAAACATGCCTTCCACCCGTCGTTTTCATCGTGCGGCTCACCCAGAGCAACCAAGGTTGTCCATCCTGCCCAAGGTCTTCGGGGTGGCTGTTTTGCTGGCAACCTTGTTCACCGCCTGGATTCCGGGGCAAACGTTGCCGGAGGATCTGGCCGAAAGCATCAGCCGCTGGTTAGCACCGCAGCCCGAAGTGGTGCTGACGCCTGCCGCGCCAACGTGGCGCATTGGCATCGTCTCTGGCCACAGCGGTTACGATTCTGGAGCCGTCTGCCGCGACGCTGCCGGGCGGATTACCCTGACCGAGGCCGATGTCAACCTGAACATCGCCTTCCTGGTTCAAAAGAAACTGCTGGAGCGAGGCTATCAAGTGGACTTGCTCAACGAGTTCGACGCCCGTCTGAACGGCTACAAAGCCGTCGCGTTGGTCTCTATTCACAACGATTCGTGTGATTACATCAATGAGCAGGCCACTGGCTTTAAGGTTGCACCGGCGATGACCGCCCGCGACGCCGAACGCTCAACACGCCTGACCCAATGTATGATCAACCGTTACCAGCAAGTGACAGGCCTGCCTTTCCATGCCGGCAGCATTACCCCCGACATGCGGGATTACCACGCTTTCACTGAAATTGACCCCAATACAGTTGCAGCCATCATTGAGACCGGCTTCCTGAACCTTGACCGCGATTTCCTCATCAACCAGGCCGACCTGGTCGCCGAGGGAATCGTGAAAGGCATTGACTGCTTCGTCCGCAACGAAAGCATTGAGCCAGCCTTTACCCCTGTGTCGCCATGAACACGGATCTGTCCTCCGCGAACCAGGCTATCCAGCATGCCTATCAGGCGCTGCAAAACGGCAACCGCTCTGCAGCACGCCGCTGGGCAGAGCAGGCTGTGATGCTGGCGCCCACGCTGGAGGAGCCCTGGTTGCTGCTGGCAGCCGCCTCTCCATTGCCGGCGCGCCTGAAATATCTGCAGCGGGCGCTGCAAATCAATCCACAAAGTGCGCGCGCCCAGGCCGGGATTGCACAAACCCGCCAAAAACTACAGGCAGAAGAGGGGATGCGGGCAACAATAAAAAGCAGGCCGCGGCGGGGGACAATCTGGCTGATCGTTCTGGCCCTGACTTTGAGCAGCGCGGTCATCTGGAGCGGCGTCTCCTCGGCTCAGACAGTGCTTGCGCCGACGCCAAGCGGAGACAGGCTCTCCTGGTCACAGGTGGAGGTGTCCAAGCCGACTTATACCCCCTCGCCCATACCGACGGCTACGCCCATCCCCACCTCGACCCTTGTCCCGACAGAAATGCCCGAGGCGGCCGCGCCAGCCGAGGGTTCAGAAAATGAACCGAGCGCGCCTGTGACGGGCGCCGTCTATACCGTCCAGCGCGGCGATACGCTGGGACAAATTGCGTCCCGTTTTGGCGTCTCTCTTGAAACGCTGGCCGAGGCCAATCACCTGTCTGACCCATCTTCAATTTACGCCGGTCAGGAACTGATTATCCCCGGTGTAGATTTCATCCCGCCTCAGCCGAGACAAGCGGGCGGCCCCAAACGCATCCTGGTGGATATTTCGGAACAACATCTTTACGCCTATGAGGGGGAGGATCTGGTTTACAGTTTTGTGGCCTCAACCGGTATGAACAATGCCACTGCTATCGGCACGTTTCAGGTGTTGAACAAACTGCCGAGCGCCTACGGTTCTACCTGGAACATTTGGATGCCTTACTGGCTGGGTATTTACTGGTCGGGCGGGCTGCAAAACGGGATTCACGCTTTGCCTATTTTGCCGGGCGGGGGGAGGTTGTGGGCGGGTTATCTTGGCACGCCCATTTCCTATGGCTGCATTGTGCTGGGTGAATACGAGGCCCAGTTGCTGTATGAATGGGCCGAGATTGGCACGCCGGTGGTGATCCAATGGTGACGCCCGATCTGCAAGCGGCTTATCAGGCAGTGCAAAACGCGCGCGAGGCGTTGCGGCGCGGTCAAATGGAAACAGCCCGCCAGTGGGCGCGCCGCGCGGTGACGCTCTCTCCCGGCCTGGAAGATGCCTGGCTGGTACTGGCCGCCGTCTCGGAGCCAAGAACGGCGCAGCGTTGTCTCCAGCGGGCATTGAAAATCAATCCTGGCAGCCCGCGCGCTCAGCAGGGTTTGGAGTGGGTGAACAAGCGGCTGCAAGAAAGTTCCGAGCCTTTCTCGCCGGCTGCGCGCCTGCCGCACAAAGCGGTTCCCCCTCCTCCGGCGCCAAAACGTAAGCCCATCATTCCCAAGCATATGTGGCTGCCAGCGGGGTTAATTTTGCTCTGCCTGGCGCTGACGGCCCTGGCAGCCTTTGCCGCCTCTCCGGCCCTGGCCATCCTGCAGGCCGGCTTGAGTACACCCACCGTTGAATCGCATCAATCGTGGGCACAGATTGAGGTGGAAAAACCCACCTACACGCCTTCGCCCACCCCAACTTTCACGCCGACGCCAACCGATACGCCCACACCCACTCCGACCGACACGCCCACTCCCACAGAGACGGCGACCAATACCCCCTGGCCAACCAACACACCCGTCCCCTACAAATCGCCGGTGCCGGCGCCTACCTCTGCCGCTGCCCCCCCACCGGCTGCCTCCGTGCCAAACGGCGAACACTGGCTGGAGGTGAACCTGAGTCAGCAGCGCCTGTATGCCTACGCCGGCGATACGCTGGTGCGTTCTTTTGTCGTCTCCACCGGCACCTGGCAGACTCCCACTGTAACGGGCAAATACCGCATTTACATCAAGCAGCGCTACGATAACATGGCCGGGCCAGGATATTACCTGCCCGATGTGCCTTATACCATGTACTTCTACAAGGGCTATGCCATTCACGGTACGTACTGGCACAATAATTTTGGCACCCCTATGAGTCATGGGTGCGTCAACCTGTCCATTCCAGATGCCGAATGGGTGTACAATTTTTCATCCATTGGGACGCTGGTTTACATTCACTATTAGGCATGGACTCATCTTCCAACCGCCTGACACGGCGTGAATTCCTGAAAGTAGGCGCCGCGGGGCTGCTTGGATTGGCAGCAGCAGGTCTGCGCCTTGACCCGGCATTGGCCGAGACGCCCGAACAACAAGGGCGGGTGACAGTCCCGCTGCTGGCCATCTATGATCGGCCGGCAACAGACGGTAAAGTGGTCAAACAATACTGGCGCGACCTGGTTCTGCCCATCAGCGGCGCGGCGATCAGCGACGATGAGCAGGCCTACAATCGGGTCTGGTACAAAATCGGCGACGAAGGATATGCGTATTCAGGCAGCCTGCAACCGGTCAAAACCATCCTGAACGAGCCGGTTAGTAACCTGCCTCCCAACGGCGTGCTGGTCGAAGTAAGTGTGCCTTTCACCGACGCTCATATCGAACCAAGCACTTCATCCAAGGTGGCCTATCGTCTGTACTACGAGACGACGCATTGGGCCGACAAGGTCGTATATGACAAAGAGGAAAAGGTTGTCTGGTACCGTCTGCTGGACGACAAATTTGATACTTTTTACTATGCACCGGCCAGGCATCTGCGGCTGTTGAGCGCAGATGAACTGGCGCCAATTTCGCCGCATGTTGCCAACGTTAACAAGTCTATCGAAATCCGGCTCATCCAACAATTGGTGGTGGCCTATGAACACAGCACGCCTGTGTTTGCGGCGCGTGCGGCCACCGGCGGGAAATTCCGCTCTGGCACATACTCGACCCCGATCGGCCGCTTTATGACGTATCACAAACGTCCCAGCCGTCACATGGCGGCCGGTGACCTGACAGCCAGCGGCTACGATCTGCCCGGCGTGCCTTGGGTGCTCTACATCACAGAGAGCGGCATTTCTCTGCATGGCACGTATTGGCACAATGATTTTGGGCGGCCGCGCAGCCATGGCTGCATCAACCTGACGCCCCAGGCCGCAAAATGGCTCTTCCGCTGGACAGAACCCGCTGTCCCAATGGGAGAGAAGTACGCTTACAAAGACTTTGGTACCTTCGTAGAGATCATCGAATGAAAATTCCTGCTGGACTCACCCGACGTGAATTTCTAAAACTAAGCGCTGCAGGGCTGCTGGGCGGCCTTTTGGCCGAGATTGGCTGGCTTCCAGCGCAAGCGGCTTTTGAACTGCCCGTCTCAAAACAGGGCCGCATGGTTTACAGTGGAAGCGAACTGTACGATGCGCCTGATTTCAACGCCCGGAAAGTGCGCCTGGCCGGGCGGGATGAGGTGCTGGAAATTGTCGCCGAGACAACGGGCGGCAATCCGTCTGACTATAACCGGCTGTGGTATCGCTTTGCGGATGGCCTGTACACCTATTCGGGCTGGGTACAGCCTGTTGAAACGCGGCTCAACCCTCCGGTCCAGCAGGTACCGCCGGGCGGGCAATTGGCCGAGGTGACCGTGCCGTTCACCCAGGTTCACACCCAGCCTGGCAGCCGCTACCGTCGCGGTCAACGTCTGTATTACGGCGCCACATTTTGGGTGCTGGATGTCATCACGAATCCCGATGAAAATACGACCTGGTACAAACTGGAACCGCGGCGTGAAAAGGGATTCCTTTACGTCCAGGCCGAGCATCTGCGGCTCATTCCAAACGAGGAACTGACTCTGCTTTCCCCGGTTGTTCCCCCGGCCCTGAAATTCATCCACGTTGACCTGACATCACAGTCGCTGACCGCGTTTGAGGATGACGAGCCGGTGCTGATCACGCGCATTTCCAGCGGCGCGGGAGGCACGCGCACGCCCTCGGGCGTGTTCCGCACCTATCACAAAGGGCCCAGCATTCACATGTTCAACCAGGACGATCAGGCCGATTATGATTTGCCGGGCGTGCCCTGGGTCTCGTTTTTCACCGGCACGGGAATTTCCTTCCACGGCACATACTGGCACAACGATTTTGGCATTCCGCGCAGCCATGGCTGCGTCAACTTGAACATGGCGGCGGCGAAGTTCATATACCGCTGGACTGCGCCGGTTGTGCCGCCAGGAGAGGATTACATCCACATGCCCGGTCAGGGTACATTGGTCCAGGTAGTACCTTAAGAGTAATTGCCAATCCTTAACCCTCCTGCAGGCTAGGACGGGGCTGGCAACCGAGGCCGGCAATCAGGAAGATATCTTGCGGTCTGGACATCGTGCCAAAACCTGCGGGAGGGTAGACAGTTACGAAAAACAGGAGAAAATATGCATACCGCTTTTATGTACGATCAGTATCTGCTCAAACGTCAGGTCCTGGCGCTGACGGGCAAATTCCGCATTTACAATCCGGCGGGTAATCTGGTGCTTTTCAGCGAACAGAAGATGTTTCGCCTGAAAGAGGATATCCGCGTCTATGCAGACGAGGAGAAAATGCAGGAAGTATTGCAGATCAAAGCGCGCCAGATTATTGATTTCTCTGCGGCTTACGATGTGGTGGATGTGACCGAAAACCGCCCGGTGGGCGCCCTGCGGCGGCGGGGCTGGAAGTCCATGCTGCGCGATGAGTGGGAAGTGCTGGACGCCAACGAACAAGTAATTGGCCTGCTTTTTGAGGACAATATCAACCTGGCACTTTTGCGGCGTTTCTTGCTGGGTTCGCTCCTGCCGCAAAATTACGACCTGACCATTGGAGAACAGCGGGCAGCCGACCTGCGTCAGCGATTCAACCTGTTTGCTTACCAACTGGATCTGGATTTCAGCATGGACGCAGGCCGTCAATTGGACCGGCGGCTTGGAATCGCTGCAGGTATTTTACTGGCCGCCGTTGAAGGCAAGCAGAGCAACTGACATGCCGCGCCAACCTCTTTTTGCCGGTCTGGTTTTTGATGAATTCGACCGCCCTGTAGAAGTGGCCTATGTGGGCGACGAGCCATGCTATGTAATCGACGATGCCGGCTTCCGCCGACACATCCCCTCTGAACAGGTTGACCGTCAGGTGCTGGATGAAATGCGCACCCTGCTAAAAGGCAATGAAGGACTGATCTCAGAGCAAACGGCCAAGATGCTTGGACAGGATGATATTTTTACACGCGCCATGCTTGAGAATCAGTTGAAACATATTGACACCCAATTCGAGGCCCTGCTGGAAACCGGAATCCCAGAAGAGGGGCGCGCCTACATGGGCATGATGGGCTTCAAGATCATCATTAACGTGCACGGCGAACTGGTGCGGCTGGAACAACCCGGCGCCATCGCGGATGACGATTCGGGTGACGAATGAGTTCTCTTGTCTATCTGGGACTTGGATCCAATCTGGGCGAACGCGCTGCCAATCTGCAGGCCGCGGTGAGGGCCATGCCGCCAAAAGTCAGGCCGCTGGCCCAATCGCCTGTATATGAGACGCCCCCATGGGGTTACACCGATCAGCCGCGCTTTCTCAATCTGGTCGTGCAGGCGGAAACAGATCTTGCCCCCCTGAAATTATTGGACTTTTTGAAAAACCTGGAACTGGAGATAGGCCGCACCCCGTCTTTTCGCTACGGCCCGCGCCAGATTGATTTAGACATCCTTTTCTATGATGACCTGGTGCTGCAAACTCCCGAACTCTGCATCCCGCATCCGCGCCTGCATGAACGCGCTTTCGTGCTGGTCCCTCTGGCCGACCTGGCTCCCCATTTGTGCCATCCAGGGTTGGGACAGACCGTTGCCGAAATGCTAAGCAACGTGGATGCAAGCGGCATTCAGAAATTCGAGGACAGGGTCAATCTCAAGACATAGTTTCAGCAAATCCAGTAATTTGTGAGTTTTTGGGACATCTCTATCATTTTCTTGTAAGAAAGCCTTGAGATACTTCTCGGCACACTGCTGGGCATGAAAACAAATTGCGTCATAGACCGGTTGTTTGCGAGCACGCAACAACCTTTCCGCCACAATAAAATCACCTTCTGCTTTTGCCACCCACTCACTGGTCAGGGGCTTCATAGACCACCTTCCCATAGCGTGTGATTTCTTTCAGGAATGAATCGCCAAGTGCTATCCGCTCCTGCAGTTTCTTTGGCGTGTACACAATTAAATCCAGGCTCCACAGATCCATTTCAAGCCCCTGCTCGATCAGGAGTGCCTGGCGCACTTCCCGCAAATTTGTTTCCATCACCACCAGTAAATCCACATCGCTATCAGGACGTGGGTTGCCACGCGCATACGAGCCAAAAAGGATAATCTTTTGTGGCTTAAACTTCTCTGCAATCTGACGCACCACATCATCAATCGCTTTTTGCGGGATGCGTTTGCGTCGAGTCACTGGCGGGACATAGACAGCGCTCATGAAAAAATTATACAACGGTTTACGGCTTTGCACCGTGCAGCAGCCACGCAACATAAACCAGCAGAACTTATGCCGGTCATTTATCCTGCTTCTCTAGCCGGGGAACATCTTCTCAAACACCTCCGGACAATACTTCTTCACCATTTCCGAAGACAGGCCATTCTCCTTGCAAATCTCGGCATACAAGTCCGCGGAGGGACGCTTGGTGCGTTTTTGGGTTTCCACATCCAGAGCCCACAGTCCAAAACGCTGAGTCCAGCCGCGTTCCCACTCGAAGTTGTCCACCAGCGACCAGTGAAAATAGCCTTTGACCGGCCAATTGAAATTGACTGCCCGCCACATCTGATGAACATGTTGGGCAAGGTAGCGCGGCCGGATACGGTCACTGACATCCTCAATGCCATTCTCGGTGACAATGACAGGCAGATTGGGGTAATTGCGCACAATCCACTTCAGCGCCTCAAAAAAGCCTTCGGGGATATTGGCCACCATGCGCGTATCCGAAACGTCTGAACCTTCTGGATAGTAACGGCGGCCAAAGAGTTCTCCCGCCTTGCTCAGGTCAAAAGTGACCGTATCCTGGGCATAATAGTTCAGGCCGAAATAGTCCTGTGTCCCCTTGACTTCGGGCAAGCGCACCCTGCCGACAGGTGAACGCATCACACCGCTCAAAATGGCGGACGGAAAAGCCATATTAATCGCATTGAAATGCAAATTGCGCTCCAACCGGTCAAGCGGGAACCATGGCCGCGCCGGCACCATCGGGCGGAAATGCAAAGCGTATCCCACCCGCGCCTCAGGCTGAATGGCGTGGATGGCACGATACGCAGCCGCATGGGCCCGCGCCATATTGGCCTGCACAATCAGACTCAGGCGCAGATCATGCTTGCCGGGTGGAAAAGCGCCGTCCACATAACCAATCAGGGTATAGATATTCGGCTCGTTGACCGTACACCACAGCGTACAGTACTCCTTCAACGCCTCCACCGTTTTACGGACAAATTTCTCAAAAAGCGGCACAACCGCTTCCGTTTCCCAGCCGCCCATTTCACCCAGCCAGAGCGGATCGGTGAAATGGTGCAGCGTCACCATTGGCGTCATGCCGCGCTCTTTCAAGCCGCGCAGCATGGCCCGGTAGCGTTCCAGGGCGTCCTCGTCCCAACGGTCGGGCGCGGGCTGAATCCGGCTCCACTCCACCGACAGCCGGTGGGCGTTCTGGCCCGCCTCGGCAGCGCGGTCAAAATCCTCCTTCCAGCGGCCGCCCCACCAATCGCACGCCAGGCCGGCTTTGCCGTTGGTGCGGCCGTCTTGTTCCCACTTCCACCAGTTGTTATTGGTGTTGTTGCCTTCTACCTGATGGGCAGCCGTGGCACAACCCCACAAAAAGCCGCGCGGGAAATGGAATGTCGCTTGAGGCATAGTCAATCTCCTGTTCGATAGAAAAGTAAGGTGTCAAGTTCGGCGGGCAAGATAGGCCAGGTAGAGCGCCACAGAACCGGCGACGGCCGCGTTCAACGATTCGACTTTTCCGACCATCGGCAGGCTCATCAAGAGGTCACAAGACTGGCGCACCAGCGGACGCATCCCGCTTCCTTCTGAGCCAACCACCAGGCCAAGCGGCCCATCCAGGCGGGTCTTTTCCGGACCGTAAACCTGCTCCCGTTTTCCTGGGGCGGGTTCACCCTCCAGGCCTACAATCCAGGCGCCGGCTTCTTTCAATTTCTCAATCGCCTGATGCAGATTGGCCTGGGCAACCAGCATATGCTCACTGGCGCCCGAGGAAGCATTGACCACCGCCGGGGTAACCTGCGCCGTGTGCGCCAGCGGCAACAAAACGCCATGCACCCCTACAGCCTCCGCCGTCCGCAGCAGCGTGCCCAGGTTCTGCGGATCCTGCAAGGCGTCCAGGATGAGCACGAAAAGCGGCTCGCTGCGCCTGGCGGCCAGGTCAAGAATATCCTGCAAGTCAGCATAGGGGTAACCGCTGGCCTCAAGCGCGACACCCTGATGGTTGATATGAATCTTATCCAGGGCGCTGCGCGGCACGCGCAGAATGGGAATCTTGCGTTCCTCGGCCAGGCGCACAATCTGGCTCAAGCGGCCTTTGTCCTGCACGCCCTCAGCAATTTGCAGACGGAAGACCTGCCGCCTTTTGGCGCGCAGGGTCTCATAGACGGCATTACGGGAGTAGATGAATTCTTTCACCGACAAGTTGCTTTCTCAGGATTTTTTCAACAAACGACTGGCGGCAATTCCACCAATAATGACCCCTGCCTTTTGGAATATCGGGGTCGGGCTGAAATTTATGATGATGGCTCATGCTGGTAGTGCGTTACCGTCCACTGAATAGACCCGTCCGCGCTTGACCACCTGGCGCACGAGGTTGGTGCCATACCGGTAGCCCAGGTGACGGTAATCCGGCACGTCAAGCACCAGCAGGTCGGCTTGCTTGCCCGGCTCAATCGAGCCTATGCGGTCGGCGCGGCGGATGGCGTGCGCCGAGTTGATGGTGGCGGCCGCGATGGCCTGAGCCGGGGTCAGTTTCATGGCCCGGCAAGCCAGGGCAATGACAAACTGCATCGACTCGTTCCAGGTGGTGCCGGGGTTGCAATCGGTAGCCAGAGCCAGGATGCCGCCTGCCTCAATGATTTTCTTGGCAGGGGTGTATTCGCTTTCGGCCAAGCCAAAGGGCGTGCAGGGCAGGGAAACCGCTACCGTATCTGAGCGGCCCAGAGCGTCAATATCGGTTTGCGAGGTCTTTACCAGGTGATCGGCTGAGGCTGCGCCCAGTTCTACAGCCAGCGAGGCGCCGCCAAGGTTATCAAACTCGTCCGCATGGATTTTGAGCGGGAATCCAAGGTCGCGGGCGCGGGTCAGGATTTGACGCGATTGCGCCAGGTCAAAGGCCTTGTTCTCGCAGAAGACGTCTACAAATGGAAGATGGACCATGGACGATGGAGCGTGATGAGCCTGCCACCATTCGTGAACGGCGGGCAGCATCTCGCTGCAGACCAGGTCGGTGTAAGCCTGCGGGTTGTCTTTGTATTCGGGAGCGACAGCGTGCGCGCCCAGGAAGGTAGGAGCAATTTCCCAGGGGCCTTCAGCATCCAGGGCCAGCAGAGCGGCAAGCAGTTTGAGTTCGCTTTCGGTTTGCAAGCCGTAGCCGGTCTTGGCCTCAAGGGTGGTGGTGCCGTGAGCGAACATGCGCGCCAGGCGCGGACGCGTCTCGTCGAGCAGGGTTTCCAGGCTGGCCTGACGCGTCCGGCGGACGGTAGAGATGATTCCCCCGCCGGCAGCCAGGATGTCAAGGTAATGCATGCCGCCCATCTTCATCTCGAATTCGGCGGCTCGGTCGCCCGCCCAGATGATGTGCGTATGCGGGTCCACAAAGCCAGGCAGGACGACACAGCCGGAAGCATCCAGCGCCGTTTCGTCTGGGTAGGCGCGGCGCAAGTCGGCGCTTTTGCCAACGGCGGCAATCTTTTCGCCGCGGATCAGCACGGCGCCGTCCTCAATGATATTGAGCGTGCCGAGCGCCTTGCCGCGCTGCGGGCCGCCTGAGAGAGTCAGGAGTTGAGAAGCAGAGTGGATCAGCATGAAGGTATTTTACCGCGATTGGAGGCCCAAGCCGCGCCGCCTATAACGCAATGCGCTCAACCTTGAACGGCACATCCCCGGCAGGGGGTTCATCGAATTCGCGCGCCGCCAGGTGGCCGGAGTAGACCGCCTGGGCGATGAGGTGCGGGGCTTCGGCATCGCCAATCACGCGCAGGGACTGAAGTTTGCCTTCGGCCAGGGCCGGTTTCAGTTCATGATACAGATGATCTTCTGGCAGGCGCTCCGTGACCAGCACCACGCCATCACAGGGGATGGACGTCTCAGCGTTGGTCAGGGTATGGGTAACGGTGACAGCCTCGGGGGCGATGGAACCGATGACATGCCGCGGGAGGATGGTCACGCCCAGGGAGAGCAGCCGCTTTTCGATGCGTTCCTGCTCCAGGGTGAAGTGGGTCCAACGCGAGACTTCCGGCGCAGGCGTGACGAGAGTCACCGCGCAGCCGTTCTGGGTCAACAGTTCGGCCAGCACGCCGCCCAAGTAGTAATGGTCGTCGTCGAAGAGCACCACCCGCCCAGAAGGGAGTTTGCCGGCCATCAAGTCATCGGGGGTGAAAACGTGAGCCTGCTCATGGCCGGGGATGGGATGCCAGGAGTTACGGCCCACCCCGTCCCGCCGCCAGCGCGCGCCGGTGGCAACGATGACGTGCGCCAGGCCCGAATCGAGCACATCTGCGGCAGACATGAGCGAGCCGGGGTAGAGAGAGACGCTGGGAAGTTTGCGCAATTGGGTCAGGCGCCAGTCGGCCACGCGCCGCCACTCTGAAAGACCGGGCAGGGCAGATTCGAGCAAGACGCGCCCGCCTAATTCGCGCCGGGCTTCGGTGAGGATGACTGTGTAGCCGCGCCGCCCCAGTTGCAGGGCGCATTCCATGCCCGCCGGGCCGGCACCTACTACCAGGATTTCCTTCTCGCTTTTCTTTGGAGGGATGATTTCGGGATGCCAGCCGCGCCGCCATTCTTCGCCCATGGTGGGATTCTGGGTGCAGCGCAGAGGCGCCATCCGCGTGTCGCCAGTGACGCAGATGTTACAACCGATGCACTCGCGGATGTCCTCAATGCGGCCGGCGCGTGTTTTCTGCGGCAGGAAGGGATCGGCGATGGAGGGGCGCGCCGCGCCGATCAGGTCGAGCACGCCGCGGCGGATAGCAGAGACCATGGCATCGGGCGAGGTGTAGCGTCCCACGCCCAGCACCGGCTTGCTGGTAAGCGTCTTGACAAAGGCGGTATAGGGTTCCTGGTAACCTTCCTTTTCGAAACGCGAGGTGGCCGAGTCGTTGCTCCAGCCGCTGATGTTGACATCCCACAAGTCGGGCAGTTCGGCCAGCATGGCGATGATATCGCGCGCTTCCCCCCGGCTGGAAAGGCCTTCCTCGCCCAGCAGTTCGTCCACGGCCAGGCGCGCGGCTACGGCGCAGCGGTCGCCAACGGCTTCTTTGGTATCTTCAAGCAACTCGCGGAAGAAGCGGACGCGGTTTTCAAGCGAACCGCCGTATTCATCGGTGCGATCGTTAAGACGTTTGAGCATGAACTGCATGGCCAGGCTGAGTCCATGCCCGGCATAGACGTGGATGACGTCGAAGCCGGCGCGCTTGGCGCGCAGGGCGGCCTCGCGGTGCCAGCGGCGCACTGCGCGCAGATCTTCTTTGTCGGCGCGGCGGGCTTGAATCGGGTCGTAGCCAGAACCGCCCAGCACGCTGGCAGCGCGCGGTCCCAGCGGCGGCATGCGCGAATACAGATTGCCGGCGTCCAGGCCGTTATAGGCCAGTTCAATGGCGGCCAGCGCGCCGTGGCGATGAACCGACTCGGCCATCAACGCCAGGGGAGGAATGTCTTCGTCACTCCACAAACGGCCTTCAATATAAGGGGTCAGATCACTGGAGGGGTGAATCTCCACCTCCTCGGTACAGACCACGCCCCAGCCACCCTCCGCTTTCATGCCGCGCATGGCGGCCAGGGCGCGCGGGTGACGGTGCCCCATGCCGTTGCAGTGGGAGACCTGGTAAAAACGATTCGGCGCGGTGACCGGGCCAAGGCGCACGAGTTCGAAGAGGATGTCAAAAGGAGAAGCGGTTTGGGTATCCATAGAGGCTCCTGAGATCTTGTCAATAGACTTGTTGCAAAAGTAATTTTTAGCCACAGATTTCACAGATTGGCACGGATGACTTCACTGCAAAAACAGAAAATCTCAACGCGAAGTCGCCAAGACGCAAAAAATGCAATTTCCAATGCAAAATCTTCGTTTTTCGGTATCGGGTTATGCGTACAAAAGAAATAGACCTTAAAAAATCTTGGCGGCTTTGCGCCCTTGCGTTAGAAAGGACCTTTTTGCAGTAGAGTCACGGATTTAAACCAAAATCTGTGTAATCTGTGGCAAAAGATTTGATGGCAAACTTTCACATCCAGGCTGATGCAAGCAACCTAACGAAACTCCTCTCTCGGGCTAGATTTCCAAAACGGCAAGCGGGATTTCCATCTCATCCGGCGTCAGGCCGCCGTGATGGCCATAGTAGCGCTGTTCAAACTTGCCCTTCTCATACCACCAGACGGCCTGTCCCTTGTAAGGCAGGATGACCAGGTCTCCGAGACGGCTGAGGAAGGCATCGGAGATGCGCGGGCCAAAGTAGCCCTGCGCGACCAGGTCCCGGCTCTGACGCACCTCGGCCTGCCCGGCCAAACGGGGCGTGATCCAGGCCTGGGCCTCGTCCGCGGCCCCGACACGCGTATACAGGAACAGGTCCCGGCATGAACCGCCAGGGGGCAGGAGTTTGCCGTTTCGGTTGGTGCGCAGCAACGGGCGCAGTTCTCGTTCAAAGCCCGGCAATTTATTCAGGTAGAGGGTGGTCTGCGGGTCTACTTCTGTCTGGCCATGGTCGGCCGTCAGTAACAACAGGGTGCGGCACGGGCGAGGCATAGCGCGCACCAGAAAACGCTCAATCGCCCACAATGCGGCCTCAAACTGGGCCTCGCTGGGACATCCGCCCGGCCCATAGCGGTGCGACAGGCCGTCGCCCTCGTCATAGTAGAGGAAATAGTAGCCGGGGGCTGCATCGCGTTCCAATAACGCCCTCAGGTTGACCAGCGCCTCGGGCAGGGTGTGGTAGGGGTAGGTTTGCGCTCCGCGCAAAACAACATCAGAATACGTGGAAGGGGTGTAAGCGCGTGCCTGAAAGACGTGCGCCGGAAAGCCGCGCTCGGCCAGCAGCGGATAGATGGTTTCGGTCGGATAAAGTTTACGCGGGTCGGCGCGGGTGGGTTTGAGTGTATCGCGCGCCAGCGTGCCGGCATGAGAGTATAGCAAGGGTGTAATGACCGCATCCAGCAACGGCTCGTAGTACTGCCATTCGTACACGCCGCTCTGGCCAACGGTCTGGCCGGTGTGAATGCAGGTGATCTCGGCCGCGGTGGTGGAGGGGAATTGGGCCGTCAATTGCAAAACCTGTCCGTGGCGGGCAATGTGCTCAAGCAAGGGCGTGGCGGCAAATTGCTGGTAGAAACGCCAGCCGAAGCCATCCAGCAAGATAAGCACAACCCGGTCATAGCGCTCTCCCAGCAACGCGCTCAATTTGCTGAGCGGCGAGTGTCCTTCTCCGGTAAGCAAACGCAAGACAAGGGCAGGCAGGTCACTGAAACAGCGGCTGCCATAGGCGGGTTTGATAAATGCAGACATGAGAGTTCCTCCCCTGCATTGTATGCGTCAGGGAGAAACTGCGCTAGTGTACTTTGAATGCAAAATATGCGATGAGTCTCTACAAAAAGGTGTTTGTTGTTGTAAGGCAGGATAAACGGTTGAGGGGTGCAAAAAATCCTGCTCATCCCGTACATCCTCTTTCATACGCTGCGTTTGCCACACCAAATATGGAAAAGGGTATCTTCGGGCAGGCAGTTACGCTCATCTGGGGCGCCGCGCTGCGGTCATTGCGCTTTAACGCAGATACCGGTATGATTGACATAACTCCAAAAGTCAGTCGAGCGAGCGTTGACCATGAAATCCTTTGACCCCAAATATAACCGCATCCCCAAAGTGGAATTGCACTGTCACCTGGAAGGCGCTATCCGTACCGCGACCATCCTGGATATTGCCCGTCAGCACGGGTTGAATCTGCCCGCCTGGGACGTGGAGACTCTCGACCGGCATGTCAAGGTCTACGAGCAAATGCGCGACCTGCACGCCGTGCTGGAGGCCTTTGCCATCTTCCAGAACAGCATCGTCTCGCCGCAGGTTGTGGAACGCCTTGCCTGGGAATTGTTTGAGGACTCTCATCGGCAGAACATCCATCTGCTTGAAGTACGCTTCTCGCCAGACTGGGCCTTCAGCAGCCATAACCTGGACTGGGACGCGGCCCTGGAAGGCATTTTGCGCGCCAAAGCCCGCGCCGAGGCGGAATTCGGCATGTTGATTGGGCTGATTGCCATCACCTCGCGCAGTTTAGGCCCGGCCTCCTGCGAAAAGACGGTGGACTGGGCCATCCGCCACCGAAACGAGATTCAAGGCATTGACCTGGCCGACAGCGAAAGGATGTACCCCATTCGCGAGTTCGTCCGCCCGGTGATGCGGGCAAGGGATGCGGGACTGAAGGTAACCGTCCACTCCGGAGAGGATACGCCCGCCTCTGCGGTGGTGGAGACAATTCAGGCGATGAGCCCCGAGCGAATCGGTCATGGCATTCACATCATCGAAGATATGGCCGCCGTTGATTTCGTCCGCGAGCGCGGGGTGACGCTGGAGGTCAACCCCTGGAGCAATTACCTGACCAATGCCGTGCCGCGCATTGAGGAACATCCGCTCAAGCGCTTATTTGACCTGGGTGTAAAGGTCACCATCAACTCAGACGACCCGGAAGTGCTGGAGACCAACCTGAACAACGAATATCGAATCGCGCATGAGGTCTTGGGGATGAGCCTGGAAGAAATTGCAACCTGCAACCGCTATGCCTTGGAGGCATCCTTCCTTCCAGCAGCACAGGTACAGACCGTGAGAGAGAAGTATTTCGTATGAAGACGCTCTGCTGTCCCAGATGCCAGACCGAACTGGTGCGGCGCTTTTACAAAGGGATGATTGAAGTCGACTCCTGCCCGGAATGTCGCGGCATGTGGCTGGATTTAGATGAACTCGACCGGCTGGAGGATGTGGTCTTTGACGACGACGCCCATAAGGGGTCATTGGTGCATCATCTACACGCGGCGCGCTGCTGTTGTCCGCAGTGCGGGGTAGAAATGCAGGAATTCGAATACCGCATGTACGATCTGCACCTGGATCTCTGCCCGGAAAGACACGGCTTCTGGCTGGATGGCGGCGAAGATGAACGCGTGCTTGAAATCATGCGCCAGCGCGCTGAACAGTTCAACCGCCACATTGGAGCCGAGCAGGAATGGCGGCTGCTATTGAAGCACATCCGCCTTTTGTTGGGTCAGAACAGGAAAAAGTAAGTTCGATCACCCCCTACGAGTCAGTCCAGCAGGAAGGCCTGTAACACCAGCCGCCCTACATTCTTATCACTTCTCGCCGTCAAAATCAGGTATACTTTCCCCGCTTATGACTGCCCATATTCGCAATTTCTGTATCATTGCCCACGTTGACCATGGCAAGTCCACATTGGCCGACCGCTTGCTGCAATTAACCGGCACCATCTCAGAACGCGAGATGACCGAGCAGGTGCTCGATTCTATGGATTTGGAGCGTGAAAAGGGCGTGACCATCAAAGCCTCGGCGGTACGCATGAATTACACCGCGCGCGATGGCCATACGTATGAACTCAACCTGATTGACACGCCGGGTCATGTGGACTTTGGGTATGAGGTCAGCCGGGCGCTGGCAGCCTGCGAAGGAGCCGTGCTGGTGGTAGATGCCACCCAGGGCATCGAAGCCCAAACGCTGGCCAACCTGTACTCGGCGCTTGAAGCCGACCTGGTCATCGTGCCGGTCATCAATAAAATCGATCTGATCTCGGCCCGGCCGGACGAGGTGGCCGAGGATATCGGCAGCCTGCTGGGGGTCCCGCCCGAATCGGTTTTGCGCGTCTCGGCCAAAGACGGTACCAACGTGGAGGCTGTCCTCGAGGCCATCGTTCAACAAATCCCCCCTCCAAAAGACGACTCGGACGCGCCCTTGCGGGCGTTGGTCTTTGATTCGCATTACGACTCTTACAAAGGCGTCATCACCTACGTGCGGGTGGTGGAAGGCAGTTTGAACGCCGGCGAGAGCATTCACCTGATGTCCACAGGCGTGGATGTCAAGCCGATCGAGGTGGGTATCTTTGCGCCCATGCTGAAGCCGGTGACGGCGTTAAGCGCCGGCGAGGTGGGTTACATTGCAACCGGCCTGAAGACCGTCCACGATGCACGCGTGGGCGATACGGTTACCAAGACGGCCTGGCCGGCCGCCGAGCCTCTACCCGGTTACCGAGCCCCGAAGCCGATGGTCTTCGCCGGCATCTATCCCACCGAAGCCGATGACTACCAAGACCTGCGCGAGGCGTTGGAAAAGTTACAACTCAACGACGCCTCCCTCTTTTTCCAGCCGGAAACTTCTCAGGCGTTAGGTTTCGGTTTTCGCGCCGGTTTTCTGGGGCTGTTCCACATGGAAATCATCCAGGAACGCATTGAACGCGAGTACGATCTGGATGTGGTCTTTACCGCTCCTACCGTTGCCTACGAGGTGCTTTTGCACGACGGCGCCACGGTCATCGTCTCGTCTCCGGCCGAACTGCCAGATGAGGGCCTGATTGCCGAAATCCGCGAACCATGGATGAAGATCGAAATCATCACGCCCACCGAATATTACGGCCCCATCATGGATCTGGTCACCAAACGACGCGGCATTTTCAAACAGCAGGAATACCCGGCCCCCCACCGCGTGCAATTGGATTTTGAAATCCCGCTTTCTGAAATTATCGTTGACTTCTTCGATGAACTCAAGTCGCGGACGCGCGGTTATGCCTCGCTGGATTATCAATTCCTGGAATACCGGGCCGACAAATTGCAGAAGTTGGAAATTCTGGTCAATGGGGAGCCTGTGGATGCCCTGGCCACCATTGTCCACACCCGCGATGCCTATCACAAAGGCCAGCGGATGATCACCAAACTCAAGGAACTGATCCCGCGGCAGTTGTTTGATGTCGCCATTCAAGCCGCCTCAGGCGGACGGGTGATCTCGCGCGCCAACGTCAAGGCCACGCGTAAAGATGTGCTGGCGAAATGTTACGGCGGCGATATCACCCGCAAGAAAAAGTTGCTGGAGAAGCAAAAGAGAGGCAAAAAACGCCTGAAAATGATCGGCAACGTGGAAATCCCTCAAGAAGCCTTCATGGCCGTATTGAAACTAGAAGAGGAGTAACGCACAACGCCCACCGCCGCAGGGAATGCAAAGCGCCGCCGAATCCAGGCATAAAGACGCGGCGCCTTTCCTTCGCGAAAAAACGCTTTTGCCTTGTCCAAACGCAAAATCCTGGCTGCATGCTGGCGGCGAAGGGGTTCCTTTCCAGGCTGTGCGGCGTTGCTGTGTGTTGAAAACCATCTGTCTATGAAAAATTTCTGGAAATCTGCCCGGCGCTGGCTGCCCGGCGCCATAATCAGCATCAGCCTGCTGGCTGCCATTGCGTACTTTGTGGATTTAAAGAAAGTTGCCCTGGCCATTCGCGAGGCCAGCCCCTATCACCTGTTAGCCGCCCTGACCATTAGTTTCGGGTGGTTAATGGTACGCGGCATTGTCTGGCGCACGCTGCTCAAAAACCGCGCCCCCTATCGGGATGTCTTTTTATCTCTAAGCGAAGGCTACCTGATGAATAACTTCCTGCCGCTGCGGCTGGGCGAATTTGGGCGCGCCTTTATGCTCAGCCGCAAAAGCGAACTCGGTTTTGTGGAAATCCTGCCCACCATTGTCATTGAACGCATTGTTGACCTGACCATTTCCGCAGCCCTGCTACTCGTCGGCATTCTGTTCGTGACGCAAGCGCAAGGTGCCGAGCGAATCGCCATCCTGGTCGGCGCCATTGTGCTGGCCATGCTGGTCATGCTCTACATTCTGGCCCGCAACCGCCTGCAAGCAATGCAGGCCTATCAACGACTGAGCCAGCGCCTGCCGCTGTTAAATCGCTTTGGCGGCTTCCTGGATTCGTTCTTTGATGGCTTGACCATCTTGACCGACGGGCGGTGGTTCCTGCGCTTTCTCTTCTGGATGATCGTCAACTGGGGGATGGCCGTTTTTCAGTTTTACCTGGTTGTGCTGGCCTTTTTCCCGCAGGCCCGACTCTTTTGGGGCATCTTTGGGCTGGGCGCTGCAGCCTTTGGCGGCGCAATCCCGTCCCTGCCGGGCGCAGTCGGAACGTTTGAAGGCGCACTCGGCGGAGCACTTAGCCTGGTATCTAAAGATGAATCCACCTCACTGGCCGTAGCCCTGACAGCCCACTTTTTCAACTACCTGGTCAGCGGCACAATTGGGACGTACGCCCTGAGCCGCGAAGGTCAAACGCTGGCCGGAATTTATCATCAACTGCTCAACCTGAGGACGAAGAAGGATGCCGCGTAATTTTCTTATCACCGGCGGAGCCGGATTCATCGGTTCAAACTACGCCTATCGCCTGCTCCAACGTGGTGAGCGGGTTACCATCTTTGACAATCTCTCGCGGGCCGGCGCAGCACGCAACCTGAAGTGGCTGGAAGAATCTTTCGGCTCCAGCGCATTCCGGCTCATCGTCGCCGACGTGCGCGACGCGGCCCATTTAACGGAAGCCGTCCACGGGTCAGACGTGATCGTACACCTGGCCGGACAGGTGGCCGTCACCACCTCGGTCACACATCCCAGAGAGGATTTCGAGGCCAATGCCCTCGGCACTTTTAACGTGCTCGAAGCCGCCCGGCTTTCAGGCGAGAATCCCATCCTGTTGTACGCTTCCACCAACAAGGTCTACGGCGGCATGGAAGAGGTGCAGGTGGTAGAACGCGCCACCCGCTGGGAATACGCCTCCCTTCCGCACGGTTGCTCAGAAAACCAGCCGTTGGATTTCCACTCGCCATACGGATGCAGCAAAGGCACAGGCGATCAATACGTGCGCGACTATGCCAGAATCTACGGCCTGCGAACCGTCGTCTTTCGTCAATCCTGCATCTACGGGCCGCGCCAGTTCGGCATTGAAGACCAGGGCTGGGTGGCATGGATGATTATCGCCGCGGTGACCGGCCGCCCGATCACAATCTACGGTGATGGAAAGCAAATTCGAGACATCCTGTATGTGGACGACCTGTTGGACGCCTATGACGCCGCCATTGAGCGCATTGAGACGGCTGCCGGCCAGGTCTACAACATCGGCGGAGGGCCGGCCAATACCATGTCCGTGTGGGCTGAGTTTGGCCCCCTGCTAGAGGGCCTGCTTGGCCGCCCCATCCCTGTGGCTTACGGCGACTGGCGGCCGGGTGACCAAAAAGTTTTTGTGGCCGATATCCGCAAGGCAGGGCATCATCTGGGCTGGACGCCAAAAACAGATGTGCGGCAGGGGATTACGCGCTTGTTCCACTGGGTCCAGGCCAACCGTCAACTTTTCGCCTGAAGCCGCGAGATGACAACGTACTACACACGCCAGAGCCTTTGGTTGCTCTTCCTGATTTGCGCCTTTCCACTCCACCTGTGGACGATTGTCTTTGGCCTGATGGACATGTCTTGGACGACAACACGCACCAACCTGTGGGACGCCATCGGGGTCGTTTCTTATGGGCTTGTCTTTGCGTTTCTGGAGAGCCTGGTCATCTGGCTGGCGGCCGGACTGTTGGGTTTCCTGCTTCCTCGGCGCTGGGACGCCAACCGGCGGGCAGCAATGATGGGCTTCCTTGTCCTGATAGCAGCCTTCTGGTCTGCGGCCGGTTCGCTTTATTTCCTTCTGGGCAAACCATTCCCTGCCCTGGCGTTGACCTTTCTGGTCCAATCGGGTCATCCGCTCAAAGTCTTGTTTGCCCTTAGCGGAGCACTTGTATTGTTGACCTTTGCCCTGCCGCTCTACCTTGCTTTGCGCTCCGAAAACTTCTGCAGGAGAGTGCAAGAAGCCCTCAAAAGCCTGGCGTTGTTGAGCAGCGTTTACATTGCATTGGACGCCGTCGGTTTGTTCATCATCCTTCTCCGCAATCTGTGATTTCCCGGATAAGGTCACTCTGTTGGGTATGAAACGATCTCTCAGCCGTAGAGAATTTCTAAAATTAGCCGCCGCTGTGCCGGCGAGTTTACTGATTCCCCGCTCGCCGGGCGAATTTCTGCCGCTGCCATCCGCGCCATCTCGGCAAAACGTGCTCATCATCCTCTTTGACGCGCTTAGCGCGCACAACCTCTCTCTTTACGGCTATCGGCGCGAGACCATGCCCAACCTGTCCCGCCTGGCAGAGCGAGCGCTGGTGTACCACCAGCACTTTGCCGGCGGGAACTTCACCACCCCTGGTACAGCCTCCCTGCTGACCGGCGTCTATCCCTGGACACATCGCGCCTTTCGCTTTTACGGAAAGGTGCAAGAAGGTCTGGCAAAAAAGAGCATCTTCCACGCCTTTGAGGGCTATTATCGCTTTGCTTATTCCCACAATCCGCTGGTTGTCACTTTACTCGAACAATTCTCAAGCGGCATTGATCAACTCATCCCTCAAAGCCGTCTGATGCTGACCAATGACCGCCTCATCCAAACGCTCTTTAAGAACGACGAAGATATTGCTACCGTTGCCTGGACGCGCACCATTAAGCGCGAGGATGAGTTTGCATATTCCCTCTTCCTGTCTCACATATACAAGCGGCTCAAACAAAAAAAGGTTGAGCGGTTAAAACCGGACTTTCCGCGCGGCGTGCCTCACTACAGCGACAATTACTTTCTGCTTGAAGACGGGATTGATTGGCTGCGCGATAATTTGCCTCAAATGCCCCAACCCTTTTGCGGCTATTTCCATTTTTACCCGCCTCATGCGCCCTACAACACCCATCGTGAGTTTTACGGCCGCTTTGCAGATGACGGCTGGAAGCCCCCTGAAAAACCTGGCGACCTTTTTGCAAACCGAACAGCAGAACGCACACTCGACATGCGTACCCAGTACGACGAATTCCTGCTCTATGTGGATCGGGAGTTTGGCCGCTTGTTTGCCGCACTTGAGACCTCCGGCCTGCTGGACAACACCTGGGTCATCCTCACCTCCGACCATGGCGAGATGTTCGAACGCGGCATACGCGGCCACCTGACGCCGGTCCTCTACCAGCCGGTCATCCACATCCCACTGCTCATCTTTGAACCGGGGCGCAAATCGCGTTTAGACATTCATACTCCCACCAGTGCCATAGACCTGCTGCCCACCCTTCTCCACCTGACCGGTCAGCCGGCTGCCTCATGGAGCGAAGGGCATATCCTGCCGCCTTTCGCCGGCCCGGTTGAGCGAAATCTGTATGCCGTTCAGGCAAGGTATAACGAACCGTTCCGCCCTTTGAGCGAGGCAACGCTGATGCTGGTACGGGACAATTACAAACTGGTCCGCTTTTTCGGGTACAAGGAGTTAGGTCCGGCCGGAGAACGGATTGAACTCTACAATCTCAGGGATGATCCGGAAGAACTGGATAACTTGTATCCGCGAGAAAAAGAACTCAGCCGCTCACTGCTGGCCGAGTTACAGGCCGCGCTGGAAAAAGCAGACGCGCCCTACCGCTGACAGGGCTCTCGGTTCAATGCAAACGTAACGCTTCCAGGTTGTTTTGCGCTGCGGGGACATTCTGCCAGAAAGCGGTCAGTTTCTCACAGGCATAATCTGTACAACCGGCGCAGATCTGCAAAGCGCGTTCCACAGCACACTTGCGGATTGCGCACAGCGAGCAATAACCGCCTACCCGTCCGCTTTCTGCCAGGCAGCCATCGCAGGTTACGTCTTTTATGGTCATCTCTGGGGCATTGAATTCTACCCGCCACTTGGCCAGCAGCGTTTCAAGAGCATTCAAATCGCTGGTCTGGGTGTAACGATAGGCCTCGCATTGGGCACAATCCAGACCACAGGGGGCAATCAGAGTTGTCATAGGTCACCTCGCCAAAGAATAAAAAAGCATCTCACCAGTTTGGTGCATGCATAATATAGCACAAATGTTCTGTTTTTGCAAGGCAAAAAACAAATTCAAATCTGAGCAGTCTCCCTCTAGCCCACAAATGCAAGCAACTGGCTTCCAAAAAGGTGACTTAACGCGGAGACGCCGAGTCCACAGAGTTTTACAAACCTCGTAGTCTCTGCGTACCCGGCATCTCCGCGGTGAGTTTTTGCAACGAAATCTACAGTGCTGTCATTCTTTCTTTTTGACAGCGTTTCTCAGACCGCCCCTTATCCACCCACAAACTGTCCATTCTTGTAAAATACTTCGCCATCCACCACAATCTCAGAATCTGAGCGCATATCGCAAATCATATCCCAGTGAATCAGACTCTGATTGCGTGAGCCGGTTTCAGGATAACCCGCGCCGAGCGCCATGTGGAAAGAACCGCCAATTTTCTCGTCAAACAAAATATTCTTGGTAAAACGGTCAATTTCGTAATTTGTGCCAATCGCAAATTCGCCCACGTAACGCGCGCCGGCATCCGTCTCCAGCATTTGCAACAAGAAAGCCTCATTCTTCTCGGCGCTGGCTTTGGTAACCCGCCCATTGCTAAAGGTCAATTCAATCCCTTCCGCCACCACCCCGCTGTAAACCGCCGGATACGTGAATCGGACCCAACCGTTAACCGAATCCTCCACCGGCCCGGTATAAATTTCGCCATCCGGCATATTGTGTGTCCCATGTGAATTAAGGAACTTCCGCCCCTTGATCGAGAGCGTCAGGTCCACATTCGGCCCGCGCAAGATGACCTGACTATGCCCCTCTATCCGTTCAATCCAGGCGCGCTGCTTCTCTTCCACCTTTCTCCAAAAGGCAATCGGGTCGGCGTCGTGGGCATGGCATGACCGGAAGACAAAATCTTCGTACTCACGCAAACTCATCTCTGCCTCTTGAGCATAAGCCTGCGTAGGGTAAAGCGTGGTCACCCACTTAAAAACGCCTTCCGCACCGCGGCGCATCTGCGCCTCGGTAATCAGGCCAGAGGCCCTGCCACGCCGCTGCTGACGGGCAGGATCGGCCATCGTCAACGCCCGCGTATTTGCCGAAGAGTGAATCCGGATACGAGACTCAAACTGGTCATAAGCCAACTTTTGCAGAGGCGGCACAAAATCCAACTGCGCATCATTTCCGTAAGCCAGCAGCAGTTCCTCGCTGCCAGGGAAGAACATCTCCGGCAGAGAGACCAACGGCACAGGGTGCCCACCCTTTTGTAAAATTTGAACGTACAGTTCGCGCACCAACGGCGCAGCCTCAGTCGTGGCTTCAATTAACACCCGATCCCCCGGCTGGACGCGCGCGGAATGCTCAACCAGGATCTTTGCAAACTTTTCAAGACGCGGATCTGTCACAAAAGCCTCCTCAGCATAGATTCCATGTAACTCTGCCTACCCTCCCGCAGGTTTTGGCACAATACCCAAGCCAGAAGACGTCTCAACGGTTGCCGGCATTGGCCGCCGCTCCCATATCTAACCTGCGGGAGGGTTGCAAGCAGGTAATTACGATTTCCACCGTCTTCAATTATATCACTACCAAATAGGGTATACTCTTGGTGACCCAAACCTCACCCGAAGATAGCGTACAACCATGAAACAACTGATCCAGAACATGAAAACTGGCCAGACCAGCATTGAAGAAGTCCCCATCCCCACCCCGCGGCGCGGGCAGGCGCTGGTACGCGTAGCCGCCTCGCTCGTCTCCGCCGGAACCGAGCGCATGCTGGTCGAATTTGCCGAAAAATCGTTAGTCGGCAAGGCACGCTCGCGCCCCGACCTGGTCCGCCAGGTAGTGGATAGGATGAAGCGAGAGGGCATGCTGCCCACCCTGCAAGCCGCCTTCACCCGCCTCGATCAGCCGATCGCGCTCGGTTACTCCTCCGCCGGCACCATCGTCGCCCTGGGCGAGGGCATGGAGGGGTTTCACATTGGCCAGCGGGTAGCCTGCGCCGGCGGCGGTTACGCCGTCCATGCCGAATACAACGTCGTCCCGCGCAACCTGCTTACCCCCCTCCCCGATTCGGTAGACTTCGAGTCCGCCGCCTTCACCACCCTGGGCGCAATCGCCCTGCACGGCTTCCGTCTGGCCAAACCGCAAATTGGCGAAAACGTGGCCGTAATCGGGATGGGGCTTCTGGGATTGTTGACGGCTCAAATCGCCGCCGCGGCCGGCTGCCGCGTGATGGGCGTGGACACCAACCCCCAGCGCGTTGCCCTCGCCTCTTCTCTTGGACTTTCGGCCTGCTCCCGCGACCAGGCCGAGGAGGCCGCCCAGGCATTCACCGCCAACCGCGGCTTTGACGCCGTCCTCATCTGCGCCGACACCGCCTCCAGCGACCCGGTGGAACTGGCGGCCGTCATCGCCCGCGACCGGGCGCGGGTGGTGGCCACCGGCGCGGTTGGCCTCAACTTGCCGCGCAAACCCTACTACGAAAAAGAACTCAGTTTCATCAACTCGCGTTCCTACGGCCCGGGTCGCTACGACCCCTCATACGAAGAAGCCGGGCACGATTATCCCCTCGGCTACGTGCGCTGGACAGAAGGGCGCAACTTCGAAGCCATCATTGACCTGCTGGCAAGCGGCAAATTGCAGGTTCAGCCGCTCATCACCCACCGTTTCCCGATTGAGCACGCCGTCGAAGCGTATAAAGTGATTACAGGGAAAAAGGCAGAGCCGTTTTTGGGCGTGTTGATTACATATCCGGACCAGGGAGAAAGTACACAGGTACACAAGGAAACAGGTACGAGTGTACGCGTATCGCCGTCTGCGCCTACCGCGCGGCAGGCGTCCCCCGGCCATGTCCGCCTCGGCGTCCTCGGCGCCGGGAACTTTGCCTCTGCCACCTTACTGCCGGTCATCCAAAAAATGACCAACATCAAATTGATTGGGATTGCCTCGGCCGGTGGACTGCATGCCGCCCATGCGGCCAGGAAGTTCGGCTTTGCCTATGCCGCTTCAAGCGACGATGAAATCCTGAACGACCCGGAAATCAACGCCGTGGCCATCCTCACCCGCCACGACAGCCACGCCGATTTGGCAGTGAGGGCCTTACGGGCAGGCAAGCATGTCTTTGTGGAAAAACCCCTGGCGGTAAATCGTGAACAGTTATCCGTTATCAGTGAGCAGTTACTGAACGCCGATAACTGTTTGCTGATGACCGGCTTTAACCGCCGCTTTGCTCCACTGGCGCAACAACTGGCCGCGTACTTTGCCCAGCGCGCCGAGGCCATCTACATGCACTACCGTGTCAACGCCGGTCACATCCCTCTAAACCACTGGCTTCACGATTCGGACCAGGGCGGCGGACGAATCATCGGCGAGGGCTGCCACTTCATAGACTTTCTCACCTTCCTGGCCGGAGCCGCCCCCGTCAGCGTGACGGCGCATGCCCTGCCCGACGCCGGCAAATACCACGAAGACAACGTCTCTATGACTTTTGCCTTTCCCGACGGTTCTGTTGGCGTGGTGGACTATCTCGCCAATGGCGACAAGTCCTTCCCCAAAGAACGCGTCGAGGTCTTCTGCGGCGGGCGGATTGCCGTGCTGGATGACTTCCGCGCCCTTGAACTTGTCCACGATGGACGGCGCAAGGTCATCAGGCAGAAACAGGATAAAGGCTGGCGCGGCGAATGGGAGGCATTCACCCGCTCCATCCTGCAGGGCGGCCCTGCCCCCATCCCATATGAACAAGTGATAGGTGTGACCAAAGCCGCCTTTGCAGCCGTTGAGGCATTACGCTCAAGCACACGTGTAGATATTTAGTTCTACCCTGCGGGAGGCTTAAGAGCAGGCGGTTACCCCTCAGCCCTGCCCCTCCACCACTTCGTGGCACACACCCCGCCGGGCAGGGGGTTCCGCCCTATATTTCGGCATCTCCCCTCCCCCTTGGGAGGAGGGATAGCGTAAGGGAAAACTTTAGTGAACTTTCTTTACGCCATAGTTATTGGGGTAAGCCGGATCCACCCATTTTTTTCAGCGCTTCAATAACAGATGAACGCACAGACCAGTCTTCCAGCATAGCCTTGAGGGGAGCGACAGCACGCACGTCGCCGATCTCGCCCAAGGCCCAAATGACCCGTTGTCGTATTCCTGCGTCGTCGTTCTCCAAGGCTGCCATAAGCGGCTCAACAGCCGGCGTGCCTACCTTGACCAGTGCTTCAACAACAACCTGGCCAAGACAATCACACAGACAATCCCCTCCTGTCAACGCCTTTTTATCTTTTAGCAGCAAAACGAGGGGTTTCACAGCACGAGCATCCCTGAGTTCTCCCAAAACCCAGGCTGTGGTCATTTTCATCCAACTGCTTTCATCTTGAAGCGCGGTGATGAGCGGCAATACTGCCGGCGCCCCAATTCGGGTCAGCACCTTGCCGGCCGTTTCGCGTTTCTCCACACATTCCCACCCCTGAATGCTGGCCATAATCCCCCATCCAGCGCCTGGGTGAGAAAACCTGTCCAAAGACATCATTGATTGAGCCCAGGCCCCATCCTGGGCGCTTTCCCTGAGAAGAGCAATTGCAGTGTTGACTGCCACATTCCCCAACGAAGCACATTTTTCCCAGTTTTGTTTTGCCATCCAATACCTGGCTGCCGCCTCGTCCTGGCCTGGCTGCCAGCCAAGGCAATCCAGCGCCTGGGCAGCAGCCTTGCTCACATCCCATCGCCAGAGCATGGGGATGAGCGGTTCAATGGCCCTGGCATCTCCTATCTGGCCCAACGCCTCGACCGCAGAAGAGCGTACATTTACATTACCATCTCGAAGTGCAGCAATCAGCGGCTCCACCGCGCATGGGTCGCCAATCTTGCCCAGCGCCTTGGCGGCTGCGCTGCGCACATATCCATGCTCATCTTTTTGGAGGACATCAACCAGCGGCGGAATAGCGCCCACGTCGCCCAGTTCGCCCAGGGCACCGGCCGCATCCTGACGCACACTCCAATCCTTGCGATAGCCAAGCGCCTTGATTAGCCCGGCCGCGTCACGGCGGGCCTTCATCTTCTCCACCTTCGGCCGACCAAAAAGAAACACTTTTTACCTCCTGATGGGAATGCGATTAAAGGTCAAGGTTATCGCCAACTCACCAGGCCCTCACTGCCCAATGAATGAATACAGAATATAGTTATCGAATTCAAAGATGGGCGTTTCGCCCTCCTCCACCTCAACCGCAATGCCAACGTGCCCATTTTTCAAGCGGCTGTTCTCCAATTCATTTACAAGAACACCATTGATGTAGAACTCAAAGTGTGACCCGCGCCCTTCCACCATCAGGGTATTCGGCTGGCCATGCTGAATAGCGCGTGTAATCGTCCAGTCAATGAGGGTGTACCATGTGTCATCTGCCCACATGAGCACAGTGTAGCGGCCATTTTCGCAGACCTTGAAAAAGTACAAAGAATCTTCCTGGCTTCGAAAGATCAACCCATAACAGGCGTCGGAAGCGGAACCTTTGACCAATTGGGCATCCAGGCTGATGTTAAAGGAACCCACTTCGGGAGCAGGCCACCAGATCCAAAAAAATCCTGCAGAACGCTGGACGGTAACGCGGAATTTCCCGTCCACGATTTGCGCGTTTCCTTTCCACCACTTCTCTTCAACATCCCCAACATCCCAACGATTAATATTATGGCTGAAGGTATCTTTGAGAATCAAAATTTGTTCCGAGGTGGCGGTAGGTGTCGGCTTGGCCATAGCCGTGGCTTGGGCAATCGCCGTGCCGGTTGCCTGTACCTGGGCCGTTGCCGTGCCCTGGGCCTGAGCAGCGGCTGTCATTTCTGCCTGCGTGGCTGCGGCTGCCTGTTCCGCCTTTTGGGTGATCCAGAAGCCGCCGCCAACCAATATCACCAAGGTGAGACAAAGACAGGCAACCACACCTAAGACAATCAAGATGGTCTGCCTGGTACTACGATCCTTGCGCACCGGAAGGGCAGATCTGCCGCTTTGGGAGGTATCACCAGGCTGGATATCCGCTGTTTTGGTCTCTGGCATAGAAGCGTCTTCGGCGGGTACAGGCTCTTCGCCTTCAATGCAGGCCTTCAATTTGCTCAAAGCCTCATTAAGTTGACGCAGATGCGCCGCTCCACCGTCAGAGAACGAAGCGCCGCCGCGCGGCTCTCCCTCCTGAATCCTGACCCGCGTCTGCTGATCGCCAGCCGACTCAAATGTCCAGGTGGTGGTCATCCAGGCGCCGCGGATGCGCGCCATGCGCGCCGGGATGACATCCTCAATCAAGGATGCGCCGCCCAGCGCCCATTCCAACTTCCCGCCAGGCTTCCACTCCGCGCGGCGCAGGCCCCCGCCCCACCATTTTTCCCAATGCTGCGGTTTGGTGAAATACGCCCAAACCACTTTGACCGGGCGCTCAATAATGATTTCTGCAGTCAACATATTGTCCTCCTATGGCCTCAACCATCCACCATAAATCTCTTTTTGTTCGCAAGCCGCTTTTTATCGGGTAACTACCTTCCCTCCCGTAGGCTTTGGCACAATTTCCAAGCCAGAAAACGTCTCCATGCTTGCCGGCATCGGTTGACAGAAGAGCCGTGCTAACCTTCGGGAGGGTTAAGATTTCGCACAATTCGTGACTTCACTGCAAAAACAGAAAATCTCAACGCGAAGACGCCAAGGCGCAAAGAAAATGCAATTTACAATGCAAAATCTTTGTTTTTCGGGTTCGGATTATGCGTAAAAAAGAAATAGACCTTAAAAAATCTTGGCGGCTTTGCGTCCTTGCGTTAGAAACGCCCTTTTTGCAGTAGAGTCATTCGTTTCATTCGGAGCAAATTGCCCTCACCAACACGCCAGAGGCAGACTACCCAGTTACATAATAGCAAAAAATATGTGTTTTTCAACAGGTCAAATTTGTAACCATTTGCCTTGCCCGCACAGGCAACCTGACATAAAATAGCCCCATGTCTGACGCAGCCACCGAAATTTGGGATATCATCATCGTCGGCGCCGGCCCGGCAGGGACTTCTACCGCCTTACACCTGGCACAATTGGCACCAGACCTGCTTGCTAAAACGCTGATTCTGGAAAAAGAGCGCCACCCGCGGCCAAAACTGTGCGGCGGCGGCATCCTGCCTGATGGTGAAGTCATCTTGCGCCGCCTCGGTCTGGACCTGACCGAAATCCCTCACGTAGACGTGGAATGGGCGCACTTCGACTTCAGCTGCCCCGGCCTGACCATGCGCGCCAAAGACGATATGCCCTACGCCTTTCGCGTGATCCAGCGGGACGAATTCGATGCCTGGCTGGCCGAAAAAGCCCGTCAGCGCGGCTGCGTGATTCACGAGAACACAAGCGTACAAAGCCTCAAGGTGAGAAGAGAGTACGTTGAAGTAGAGACAAATCAAGGCGTCTATCGCGGCCGGGTCGTCGTCGGCGCAGATGGCAGCAACAGCCTGGTGCGGCGCGCCATTGCCCCCAAAAGCGGCCCTTTGCCCGCACGCCTGCTCGAAGTGTACACAACGGTCAAACCCGAAAGCACGCCCCACCGTTTCTCAGACTCTTACTTTGACTTTATCTGCATCCGCGACGGCGTCTCCGGCTACGTCTGGGATTTTCCGGCGCTGGTCAAAGGTCAACCCATGCGCAACCGCGGGGTGTACGACTGGAATCACATCGGGCGCGCCGGACGCAAACCCTTGAAGCAGGTCCTTTCAGAAGAACTCCAGCGGCACGGACAGAACCCGGACGACTATCCGTTGGCCGGCCATCCTATTCGCTGGTTCGACGCCCAGGCGACATTTTCTGCCCCCCGCGTCATCCTGGTAGGCGACGCGGCCGGTGTGGATGCCCTCTACGGCGAGGGAATCAGCATCGCCCTGGGCTATGGCAAAATTGCGGCCGAGACCCTGCGCGACGCCTTTCAGCGGGGAGAATTTTCGTTTGACGGGTACAGGCAACGGGTCCTGAGCGACCCGCTGGGCATCGCTCTGCGGCGGCGGACTTTCTTCTCCCACATTATTTACCACATCACCAGCCCGGCCCTTCAACGTCTCATCTGGTGCAGATTGGGCCGAATCGTAAAATGGCTGGTGCAGACCTTCCTCATCGGCTGGGCCGAACGGTAAATTAACGCTTGACCCGGCGGATGAACTGCGGCGAATTCAATCCCCGTTCCAGCAGGTACGTAAGGTAGAGTTGCATCAGTTCCTCCACTGCCTGGCGCGTGTCAGGCGCAGGATGGGCGCGCCGCGCCAGTGGATAAGAACTGCGCTGGAAGTGGCGCAGGTACTTCAGCGTCTCGACCTCCACGGCTCGGACTCCGGGCAGGCCTGCTCCACACCTTGGGCATAGGACTCCGCCCTGAGCCGGTGAGAAGAACTGGTCCTGCGGCAAGATCGTGGCCTCGCAATTGGCGCAGTTGAACAACTGCGGGCGGAAGCCCAGATCGTCCAGCAAGCGCATCTCATAATAGCGCACTGCCGGCCAGACATCCGGCTCGGAATCGAGACGGGTCAGGGTTTGCGTCAGCAAGCGAAAAAGAGACGGGTGTTCCCCCTCTTCATATACAAAGCGGTCCAGCAATTCGACCACATAGGCGGCATAGCCGGTACGTTCCAAATCGGCGCGCAGGGGCAGGTGGGCATCCAATGTATCGGCCTGGGTTACGATCAACAAGTCGCGGCCGCTGGCAAGCAGCAAACGGACATGCGTAAACGGCTCCAGGTGACCAGCCTTGCGTGAACGCACTTTGCGCACGCCTTTGGCCAGCGCGCGCACTTTGCCTGCTTCGCGGGTGTAAAGCGTCAGCAGCCGGTCAGCCTCTCCCCAATCGGCATGACGCAAAACAACAGCCTCAGCCCGAAAGGAACGCTGTCTCTCCACCGCTTACTTCAGGTGTTGTGGCCGAAAAGCGCCCGGCAGCAAGGCGCCAACCGTCGTTTCCTGGACAAGGTTCTCATCCCCATCGGCGATCAACACAATGGTATCCAGGCCAAATTCGGCCAGGACCTGACGACAACCGCCGCAAGGCGAGCCGCCGGTTGCGGTGACGACCGCAATGGCTTCAAATTCGCGCTCCCCTTCAGAGACGGCCTTAAAAACTGCCACACGTTCTGCACAGGTGCCGTTGGGATAAGCGGCACATTCTACATTAACGCCGGTAAAAATACGCCCCGATTTGGTCCGCAGGGCAGCGCCGACCGGAAAATTGGAATACGGCGCGTAGGCTCGACGCCGGGCTTCATTGGCCAGCGCAATCAAGGATTTGGATTCCTCTTTGGTCAGAGTCATGTTTTTCCCCTTTCAGGAGTAGAAGGTTGAGAGATTCCCGTTATGCCGCGCCGGAATCTTCTGGCGGTCTTTGCACTAATCTCTTAATCGCGCGCGCCGGCACACCCACGGCAAGGGTATCGTCTGGTACGTCTTTGGTCACTACAGCGCCTGCACCGGTACGTGCCCGCGCACCAATCTTGACCGGCGCCACCAGCATGGTATCGCTGCCGATAAAGGCTTGCTCGCCAATCTCGGTGGGATGCTTGCGAACGCCGTCGTAGTTGCAGGTGATCGTTCCGGCGCCGATATTGACATCTGGGCCAATGGTGGCATTCCCAATGTAAGAAAAATGTCCCATTTTTGTGCCCGGCCCCAGCGTAGAATCCTTCACTTCGCCGAAATTGCCCATGTGTACACCTTTGCACAAATGCGCGCCTTTGCGCAGCCGGGCAAACGGCCCCATATCCACCTCGTCTTCCAATAAGGCGCCTTCCAGCACCGACATAAGCACTTTGCAGGCATTCCCAATCTGCGTATCGCGGACAATGGTGTTTGGCCCGATTGTGCAAGATTCGCCGATCACGGTCTTGCCGTGCAAATAGGTGTTGGGCCAGATAACCGTATCCCGGCCAATTTGAACCTCAGCCTCAATGTATGTCGAGTGGGGATCAATAATTGTGACACCATTGAGCATGTGGCGTTCATTAATTCGGCGGCGCATAATGGCCTCCGCCTCCGCCAGGTGGATACGCGTGTTGATGCCAATCGCTTCCTCCGCATCCTCCAGAGTCAAGGCGCGGACCTCGAGGCCGTCCGCCGCAGCCAGGCCAACCGTATCCGTCAGATAATACTCACCCTTGGGCGAGAGGGGCACGCGTTTCAGGGCCTCCCAGAGCCAATCTGCCCGAAAACAGTAGGCGCCGGCATTCAATTCGCGAATGGCCTTTTGTTCTTGTGTGGCCTGGGCCTCCTCGACAATGCCGATTACGTTCCCCTGCCCATTACGCAAAATGCGCCCAAACCCGCGCGGATCGTCGGCCAGGAGCGTCAGCATGGTCAACGGCCCGGGATTGGCGGTTTGCGTCTCGACCAGGGCGCATAAAGTCTCCGGACGCAGGAGGGGCATATCGGCATAGAAAACCAGCACGAGGTCCGTTTTGAGCCGCAAAAGAGACTCTGCCTGCTGGACGGCATGGCCGGTCCCCAGTTGCGGTTCCTGCAGGACAAAGCGGGCGTTCTCGCCGACAATGGCCCGTACCTGCCCGGCGCCGTGTCCGATCACCAGCACGGGCATTTCTGGGCTGACGGCACGGGCAAGGTCAATGGCATGTAACACCATTGGGCGGCCGGCCAGCGGATGCAGGACCTTCGGCAGATTGGACTTCATGCGTGTGCCCTGGCCAGCAGCCAGGATAACGGCTGTTGTGCGCATATGCTACTCCAAAACAAACAGGCCATCTGCCCGGCGGGGCAAAGGCCTGAGATAAAGAAACCCGCCGGGGCGGGAATTTCTAGGCAGGGGCGCCTGGACTCGAACCAAGATCCACAGCTCCAAAGGCTGGTGTGCTGCCGTTGCACCACGCCCCTGTGCGGCCACATCGGGCGGGCAAGATTGTATCACATGCGGGGCGGTAGAGCAATGTTATTTTTTCTTCTTGCCGCCCGCTTCAATATCGGGCGCCAGGCCTAACTTGCTGGCTTGTTCATAGGTCAATTTGCCCGGATCAACCGGGACTGGCCCATGCGTCTCAATGATTTCTTCCCAAAACTCATTGAGTTCATCGGTCTTCATCTTCTTCTTTTTCGCTAGCAGTTCTGCCAGTTCATCCGCCACCGGCTCTGGCGTCGGTTCGGCCGAAGGCTTGGGTTCGGCTGCATCCGCGGCACGCTGACGCATGACCGATTCAAGGGTCTGGGTTGCAACGCCCATATCTTTGAGCACTTTCTTGACATCCCCCTGCAAAATCAAGAGCGTGTCGGTCACTTCAAGCAAGCGGTCACGGTCTGCCAGGCCGGGGCCTACAGCCAGCAAGGCATGCGCCGTGTTGACCGGCACCATCAGGTAATCCTGGCCTGCGCCGCGAAAGACATGCAGGCCGGCAGCCGTATCCTGCTGAATGAAGCGCGCAATCTTCCAACTGGTATTGTAGATGCCCGCCAGGGCCGACATCAGCGAGACTTCCATGCTGCTATCCGGCAAGTCGCCGGCGCGCACCACCACGCGTCCGCGGTCGCTAATTAAGAAGATCGCCTCTGCGCCCATGTCCTGGCGATAACTGGCCAGCAGGTTGGCGAGAGTCTTATGCTGTCCGGGGGTGGTACTGTCTTCGGGCGGCAGAATGGTGCGCCGCAATCCCAGGCTGCGCTCTACAGCATCCAGAAAATCGCCCAGCGGGATGGGCTTATCGAAGATGGCTACCGCCCCGGCGCTCAGCATCTCATCGCGCGCGCCGCGGTCGGTCATGCCGGTGATGATGATGGTTTTGAAGGTCTCGTTTTTGGCGCGGATACGCTTCATTAACTCCACGCCTGTCATCCCCGGCAGACGATAATCCACAATCAGCAGATCAATTTGGGTGCGGGAGGCTTCCAGCAAGGCCTCCTCGCCAGAAGGGGCCTCGTAGATTTCGAATTTATGGCCCAGGGTATCCAGCGTTGAATGAATCAGGCGGATAATATCACGCTGATCGTCAACAATAAGAATTCTTGGAGGTGGGGCCGACATAGGTAAACCTTATTTGGCAACCCAGCAAGCAACCCAGTGGTCAGGACGCAGTTCCAGGAAGGGGGGCTCTTCCTGCGAGCATTGTTCGATGGCCAGTGGACAGCGCGGGTGGAAGCGACAGCCTTTGGGCGGGTTGAGCGGGCTGGGCACATCCCCTTTGAGGATCAGTCGTTCGCGTTTCAGGTGCGGGTCAGCCACCGGAACAGCCGACATTAACGCCTGGGTGTAGGGGTGGAGATGATTGCTGAAAAGTTCGTCCCGCGAGGCCAGTTCCACCATCTTGCCCAGGTACATCACAGCCACGCGGTCAGAGATGTGTTCTACCACGCTTAAGTTATGGGCGATAAACATATAGGTCAGCCCGAACTCAGCCTGCAGATCTTTGAGGATGTTCAGCACCTGCGACTGAATGGAAACATCCAGCGCCGAAACCGGCTCATCGCAGATGATGAATTTGGGCCGCAAAGCCAAAGCACGCGCAATGCCAATCCGCTGACGCTGGCCTCCGGAAAACTCGTGCGGGTAGCGGCGGGCATGATAATCTTCCAGGCCAACTTTTTTGAGCATGTCAATCATGATCTCAAAACGTTCATGCGGCGTGCCGATTTGATGGATATTCAACCCTTCCATGACCGATTCGCCAATCGGCAGGCGCGGGTCAAGAGAGGCATAGGGGTCCTGAAAGATAATCTGCATATCGCGCCGGATGGCTTTAAGTTCACTGCCGCGCAGGGAAAAAACGTCCTTGCCTTCGAACAAAACGGAGCCGGAGGTTGGCTCAATGAGGCGCAGCATGGTACGTCCGACAGTCGTCTTGCCGCAGCCAGATTCGCCCACCAGCCCCAGGGTCTCACCTTTGCGGATAAAGAAAGAAACGTCATCTACCGCTTGCACCCAGGCTACCACGCGCTGCAACAAACCGGCTCGTACGGGGAAATACTTTACCAGGTTCTTGACTTCAATCAAAGTGGGTTGTGTTTCGCTGATTGTGCTTTCAGTCATGAAAAAAACTCCATTGAAATCAGTGCGTAAATTAGCCCTTAAGCGGCGCGCTGTGACCTTCGGCATTTTGATACAACCAGCAACGCACCAAATGCCCGTCAGCCAAGGGAAACAGTTCCGGTTTGAGTTCTGTACAAATCTTCAGGCCGTATTCCATCCGGGCCTTGCAACGGGGGGCAAAACGACAACCCGGGGGCAAGTTGACCAGGTTCGGCACCGAGCCGGGAATGACGTCCAGCCGTTCTTTACGCTTGCCCAATACCGGAATGGAGCCCAACAGTCCCTGGGTATAGGGATGAAGCGGCTGGTCAAAGATGGTATTGACATCCGACTGTTCAACAATTTCACCCGCGTACATCACCGCCACGCGCTCGGCCATCTCGGCGATGACTCCCAAATCATGTGTAATCAGGATAACCGAGGCGCCAAACTCGCGGCGCAATTCCCGCATCAGGTCCAGGATTTGAGCCTGGATGGTGACATCCAGGGCAGTCGTCGGCTCGTCGGCAATCAGCAGCGCAGGGCGCAGGGCCAGCGCCATGGCAATCATGACGCGTTGAGCCTGGCCGCCGGAGAGTTCATGCGGAAAAGAACGGGCGCGGCGCTCTGGGTCTGGAATGCCGACGGAGCGCAACATGTCCACCGCGCGCTCCCAGGCTTCTTGATCCTTCATCTTCTCGTGGATATTTAGCACCTCGGCCACCTGGTCGCCCGCCATAAAGACCGGGTTCAGGCTGGTCTGCGGCTGCTGAAAAATCATGGAGATGCGATCGCCGCGAATTTTGATCATCTCTTTTTCAGAGAGTTTGAGCAAGTCCTTTCCCTCAAACCAAATTTCTCCACCTACCACTTTGCCGGGCGGCGCAATCAGGCGCATGATAGAAAGCGAGGTGACGCTTTTGCCGCAGCCCGATTCGCCAACCAGGCCAAGCACCTCGCCAGGGTAGACGCAGAAGTCAACACCATCTACTGCGCGAACAATGCCATCTTCGGTATAGTAATATGTTTTCAGACCTTTGACATCCAACAGGGGCTTGTTGTTTGCAGGCACCGACGTCCTCCGAAAGAGAGAATGGGTAAATTATAGCAAAATTTTTCGCTTTCTCACATCCTGGAGAAGCGTGATAGGACACTTTACAGGAAGCAATTCTCGATAAAAAACGTAACTCCCTACCCTCCCGCAGGTTTGGGCGCAATGTCCAAGTAGAAGACGTCTCCATGATTGCCGGTATCTTTGCGCACCTCAATCGCTTATCTTGCCCGTCTTGTTCAAGTGGGCAGGTAGTTACTGAAAATCGGCAAAAAAACCTCCACAGATAACGCGGGTGACCGCACCGCAAAAACTCACCGCGCAGCCGCTGAGAGCACAGTGTTTCACATCGTTATCGTCTCTGTGTACTCTGCGTCTCAGCGGTAAGATGGCATTTTTGCAGCAGACTCTGTCGTACTGCCGTGTGGTCATTTCTTCATACGCGCATAAAACGCGGCGCTGATGATGCCCAAAAACAGGCCAAGCACTGAGGCAACGTAAGAAAAGAAATTGAGAAAAAACGTTGACTCCAGCACCCGAAGTACCATCAGGAATGGCAAAAGAAAACCCAAGAAAACCAGCACAAAGCCGATTGCAATTCCCAGGCGCGGATTGCGTATCATTCTTTGTATAGCCAGCAGGCAGTCAAGTGATCTTTCTCTCGCTGGAATTCGGGTGGCGCTTGCACATCGCACAAACCGGCAATCACGTGCGGGCAGCGAGGATGATAACGGCAACCCGGCGGCGGCGTCACCAGGCTGGGCGGCTCGCCGGGGGGTACCTCTTTATAGGTCAGGGCGTTTCTGGCATCCGGCTCAGAGGTGCCCGTCAGCAGTGCACGCGTGTAAGGATGAAGCGGCTGGTTGAGCAAATCGTCCACCCGCCCTTTCTCCACAATCTTACCGGCATACATTACGAAGATACGCTCAGAGAAGTAGCGGACCGTTGAGAGATCATGTGTAATGTAGATGACCGCCAGGTTGTGCGCCTCTTGCAGGCCGCGCAACAGTTTGAGGATTTCCACGCGAACCGAGGCATCCAGCATGGAAACCGGCTCATCAGCCACAATGATTTGCGGTTCCAAAATCATGGCCCGGGCAATTACAACCCGTTGCTGTTGCCCGCCAGAAAGCATGTGCGGAAACTTGCCCAAGAAATCGTCCACAGGATGCATTTTGACTTCCTCCAGCACCCGGCGGACGCGCGCTTCCCGTTCGGCTCGATCCTTGACCCCATGCACAATCAACGGTTCTTCCAGGATTCTCTGGACCGTCATAAACGGCGGCAAAGCGCCATACGGGTCTTGCTGGACATAGCCTACATGGGCGCGATACCAGCGCAACCCTTTACGGTCCAGTTCACTCAACCGCTTGCCTTCAAAGGAGACTTCTCCCTTAACGGGTTTGTGCAGGCCCAGAATGGTCTTCATCAGACTCGATTTGCCGCAACCGCTTTCACCAACAATGGCAATGGCTTCACCGCGATGCAGGTCAAAGGTCACGTCATCTACAGCCTTTACGTGGCCAACTACCCCGAATCCAAATCGCCTCAATTCGAACCACACATGCAGATTGTTAATTCGCAGAAAAGCATCCCGCTTGTCCACAGCAGTTTCTGTCATCTTTGCTCTCTCCTACGCATACAGCCAACACTTAACCTGGCGGCCGTCTCGCTCAAACACCGGCGGCTCTTCGTCGCAGCGGCTGAAACGTTTCTCACAACGCGGTGCAAAGCGACAGCCGGTAGGCGGGTTGAGCAGACTGGGCGGCTGACCGGTGATGAATTCCAGTTCCTTGTTGCCATGCAAACGCGGGACACTGGCCATGAGTTTTTGGGAGTAGGGGTGCAAGGGCGCGGGGAAAAAGTCCATTGCATCACCGGTTTCAACAATCTGTCCGGCATACATGACTGCCACCCGGTCGGCCAGTTCGCTAGATGTAGCGATGTCGTGGGTGATGAGGATGAAACTGATTTCCAGTTCTTTCTTGATGCGCTTGAGCACATTGAAAATATTGGCCTGGGTGAGCACATCCAACGCCGAGGTTGGCTCGTCCAGAATGATCAGCGCCGGGGCCGTGACCAGTGCCATAGCAATTGCAACGCGCTGGCGCATCCCGCCGCTCAATTCAAAAGCGTAACGGTGAAGAAAGTCTACCGGTACACCCACATGCTCAAACATTTTTTTCGCCTGCTCCATCGCTGCGGCCTTATCCACGCCATGATGGACAAGCATGGGTTCGGCCACCTGATCGCCCACTTTGAGCACGGGATTGAGGGAATTCATAGCGGCCTGCGGCACCATTGAAATGCGCACCCAGCGCACATTCTGGCGGAACTCCTCATCGCTCAGCGTCATCAACTCTATGCCGTCCAGCACAATACTGCCTTTATATTCGGCCACATTACGTGGCAATAGACGCAGAATGGCCTTGGCCAATGAAGATTTGCCACAGCCCGATTCGCCCAGGATAACCACTGCCTGTTTGTGTCCCAGGTCGAAGGAGACTTTGTCCACCGCCTGAACCGGGCCACGCATGGTGCTGAAGTGAAGAACAAGATCTTGTATTTTGAGAAGTGTACTGGCCATGCCTATATCCCTCGCAGACGGGGATTAAAAATACGGTCAAGGGAGAAGCCAAACACCGCAAATGCCAGGCCGGTGACCATCAACAGGAACGAAGGTTCGAGTACCCAGTAATACATCCCTTTATAAAGCGCACCATTGAACTCCGCATCCTGGATAATCTTTCCCCAGGTCGGCAAGACCGGATCGCCCAGTCCCAGCACCGCCAGTGAGGCTTCCAGAAAGACATAACTGGGAATGCCGGTCACCAGTGCAGGCACAAGCAACGGTATAATCCGAGGGATGAGGTATTGGACAACAATACGCCCATCACTTGCTCCGTAAGCGCGCGCAGCCTCGATATACGGCATTTCCCGTACCTGCAAGAAAATTGCCCGATAACTCTTGATAGAACCGCCGAAGATGCTGAGTAAAATGGTCACACCTAAGATGACAAAAATGCTGCGTGAATAGAAGGTGCCGACCATGATGAGGATGGGCAAGAACGGCAGGACAAGATTGACTTCGGTAATCCGCTGAATCAACTCGTCCACCCAGCCCCCAAACCAGGCGCCAATAGCAGCGATAAGCATGGCCAGGATAGATGTACCCAGCGAGGCGGCTAAACCGAACAAAAGGGCTACCGGCAAGCCCCACAACAACCCCACCTTTAAGTCGCGGCGCAGGTGATCGGTGCCAAACAAACCATAGACTTTGCCGTATTGTAGAAACTCAACATCCACATCGGTATCAGCGTCAAAAGTGAGAATCTCGATTTTTAAGTGATACGTCCCTTTGACTGCTACCGGCGGCTGAGAACCCGGCTCTGCAAACAACGCTACCTGGGGCTCTTCTCCCTTCAGACGTTGGATCAATTTGGGGTCCTGAGAAAAGCGGTAGTTCTGGCGCGTGCTTTGCAATGAGAAATCCGCTATGCGGGAATCGCGTCCATCCGGCTTTTCCCAGCGCATGGCGACAAAAGGCGGCTTGGTCACCTGCGTGGTATAGAAATACAGCGAAAGTTCATCAGGAAATTCATCGTACGAATATTCAATCGGAATGTCGATCACGATTCGGCGGCCATCGCCTGACGGCTCATAAGACTTAATCTCAGGCGTCTGGCGCGTATCCACGATAATGGTATCGGGCAGTTTGCGGGAACGGAAGTAATTTGTCCAGGCTGGCGGCACCGTCTTGGGCAATTGATACCAAACCAGTTCTCCGCCGCGCCACAAACGCACAGCCTCTTTGTATGGAATGGCAATTACAACCCCAATCGAAACAACCAGCATCAAGACAATGATAATGAGGCTGACGATCGCCGAAGGGTACTGAGAAAGGTCTCGTAACGTGCGTGAAAGCGAGTTCATCCTGCCCTCTCCTGCCCGCCGCCGACTTTGACACGCGGGTCTACCAATGCATAAATAAAGTCAAGCAGAAAGACCGTCACAGCCAGAAGGTAAGCAAAAATGACGGTCGAAGCCACAATGACCGGTGTATCAAACAGCCCAACAGCCCGATAGATGGTGCGACCTAAACCGGGCCAGTTGAAAACCGTCTCAAAAATCGGAGCACCGGTCCACAGGCCAATCAGCAACAAAGCAAAACTGGTGATGATGGTCGGCAGGGTCGGGCGCAGAATGTAACGCCGTTCCACGTCCCTGGATTTCAGCCCCTTGGCTTTGGCCATCTCAACATAGTCCTCGCTGGAGTAGATCAGGAAAAAGGTGCGATTGCCATAAACGCTCAGGAAAATTGAACTGATGGTAATTGCCATAACCGGTAAAATCATGTGGTAGAGCAAATCCAGAGCGTATAAAAAAGGATTATCGGGCGGCGGAATAGAAACCATGCCGCCAAACGGCAACACTTTCAATACCGCAGCAAAAAGCACAATCAGAAAAATGCCGTAAAACCACCCAGGCGCCGAAGAGAGCGGGGAAAGCGCCACCGTCAGTTTGTCCCAAAAACTCCCGTAGCGCCGGGAAAGCGAAAGCCCCAAATACAGGCTCAAGAAGAACAAGACCAAATCGGCTGTACCAAAGAGCAACAGCGTAGCGGGCAAACGCTCTAATAAAATCAGGCGCACCTGGCGCGAGCCGCTGTCGCTGGTCAATTGCAGCGAACGTCCCAGGTTAAGCGTCAGCGCATTCTTGAGAAAGCGGACACTGCGCACAACAAACGGCTGGTCCAGACCATAGTATTTCTCCTGGAGCCGAATCATCTCTTCCATTTGCTTCATACGAACATCTGCCGGCAAATTGCGCAATGTAGGGTCCGTCAGCATGCGCATTTGGATCGTTTCACGGATTTCGCCCCGGCGGATTTCGTCCACATATCCCCCCATATTGGCAATTAAGACTGTTAAATAGACACCAATGACGACTGTGATGAATAATGTAATCAAACGAACAAGCGTGTAGCGGGCAACCCGGTTAAAGGTAGTGAGCGTTGTTTTCTTGCCATCCTGTTCTTTTGACGGCTCGGTCATGGTCACTCCTCAGGATAAAATTTATGAAAATGCCCGATAGGGGAAGTCCCCTATCGGGCATGCTTACATCACAGACTTATGGCGCGGTCACAAACTGGATATTCTGGAAGGATGGGATGCTCACTACGTTCGAAGCCACCACCACTTCAAGTTTGTTCGAACCAGCAGCCAGGGCCTTGGTTACATCGGCGCTCAGGACAACCTGATACTGGCCTTCTGCAACCATCACGGCATCACCCTTGCTGATCAGGTTGTTGTTGGCATCGAAGAGCAAGTATTTGACCGAATCCAGTTCGGCAGAAGGATAAGGCTCACCGCCGAAGGTGACCATTACGTCAAACTTGGCTTCCTCGCCAATCTTGACCTGGCTGGGACCATCCAGTTCGACTTCGGCAATCTTCGGCTCGCCAAAGCGCAGCCACTTATCGGCCTTGTCGGGGTAATCGGCAAAGCGCTTGAGGACAACCGATTTCTCGGTCGTGTACACCTTATCCAGATAGAACGGGCCGCTGCCGACCCAGAAGTGACCATGATCACCATACCACTTTTGCAGGTTGGCATAGCGGGCCGCAGCCTCATCGGCGGTTACATACTCGCCCAGTGTCGCCGCGTAGGGGATATAGGACTCACCAGCCGCCTTATCCAGATATTCTTTGAGGATATCCAGACTCGGGCCGCCAATGTAGGAGGTCCATTCCACACTGTTGGCGCTGGCCTTATCGGCTGAGAAGGCCAACTTACCATCGCCCTCCGCCTGAATGGCCGGCGCAAGTCCATGCCACGGCGCCGAACCGTAGGCGTAGGCCGGGAACCAGGACGAGACGGTCAGTTCAGCATCCAGCAGGTAGTAATCATCGTAGGTTTCAATGGTCAATGGGTCAGTGGAAACGATGCGGACGCCCTTGAAGTGGGACAGGAAGGAATCCAGATTCTCAGCCGAGGCCTCGTCGTAGATGGGGCTTTCGGACTTGCCGGGGTCAAAGGTGAGAATCATACCCATCACAAAGTCGCCCACCGTCAGCGGGGAACCGTCGTGCCATTTAACGGTCTCAAACAAATCTTTCGGGTAAATAACCGTGGTCTTAACCAGAGCCGTTGTGCCTTCGGGGAATTTCTCGCCTACTGTGATGAACTTCTGATTGGCGGCATCCCAATCGGCCCAGGCATCCGCCGGCACCTGAATCTCAGGTTCGAATTTCAGGTCCACCCAGTCCAGCGTCTTGGAAATGGGCAGCCCTTCCTGAGCCACCACTTCGGCTTTCTCAATGCGCTGCGGCCAGGCCAGACCGGTATATGGATCGGGCATGACGGCTACATCGGCAGTAGCGCGATAGGCCATGGAGTCCGAAATCCAGTTGGAGCCTTGTAGCGGGTTCCACGGATCAACCGGAATACCGTTAACGGCCACGCGCATTTCACCGCCCTCTTTATCCGTAAATTGGATCGTGTAGGGCCACAGGCGGGAGCCGGAGACGCCGCCGGCCAGGTCAGAAGCCACCTGAACATTGGCGCGCGCGGGGCTGAAGGAAACCTGGTCCACAAGCCAGAGGCGCACCGAATCCTTCAATGCCAGTTCCATCGCCTTCTGGAACAACTCACCGCGCTCTTCTATAGTCTTGAAATCGTTGTTCCACAGCCGCTCAGAGACCGTAAAGAATTCTTCTGAGGGGGTATAAGCCTGCCAGAGCGGGCTACCGCTGCCCAGATTGGTATAGAAGTAGGCGAAGTTAGAGCCATCGTCGCGGGAAATCGCCGTGGTAATCCAGCCGCCGGTGTAGAAATTCCACTGGCCTTCCTTAGGATCACTGCGGTTCCAGATGGGAGATGCATCTGCACGCGATTTGTACTGGCGGTCAACCACAAAGCCAGCATCTTCCAACACGCCGGCCACGTAATCACCAATGACCTTGCGCTCATCCTCAATGCGGATGATGAAGATCAAGGTCACCGGCTCGCCATTGTACTGCCATTTGCCATCTACCATCGTCGCGCCCAGGGCTTCCATGCGCTCTGCAATGATCGCCTTGGCCTTATCGGGATTGTAGGCATAAATGTTTTCCAAAGCGCGGGCCGTATCAATGTACTTGGCATAGTCCGGGAAGGACGAGTTCATCGGCAGCAATTTGGTGACGGCCAGGCCGCCGTAAATTTCCTGCACGATGTAGTTGCGGTCCACGAGCATGTTCATTGCCTCGCGGATTTGCGGGTCACCAAAGGGATTCAGGCGGCCATCCGCAAAGTTGAGCACCGGATTGAAGGTAATTTCGGTGTAGGCGCCCAACGATGTATAGTAACGCAGGTTGGCATCATCCTTGACCACCTTGAAGTTCTCAGGGTTAGAGACCGTCTCGGCGAACAGGTCCAACTGGCCGGCCTGCAATTGCGTGATGGCCGAATCGGGCGAGTCGATGCTCGTAAAGACCACCGAATCCACCCAGGCGCCTTGCGGAGCGGGTTTTGCTGGCGCAGGGGCCTCTGTCGCCGCCGGCGCCTCAGTGGCCGCAGGGGCTTCAGGAACTTCAGTCGCTTTGGGGCCACAAGCAGCAAGCATCATGCTGACGGCTACAAGCAGCCCAAGGACAACGAAAAACTTACGCATAGTGTTTCTCCTCCTTGAAAAAGAAACTTTTTTGAGAATTTAACGAGCAGCCAGAAAAGCGGACGACCTTTCGTTCGGTAGGCACCTCCTGTTTTTTTATTACGCTCCCCCAGCGGGTGATAACACTATAGCACAATGGATTTTCATCGTCAAGACAAAATTTAACCCGGGAGACCAAATCACTACGGGCACATTGCCCCGCTGCGAATATTCTCAAGCGACCAAAGGTCCGGCTCGCTGCCGCTGCTCAAATCGAAACCGCATAAGTCGGGGCGACTGGCGGCCACTTTGAGGCGAAAATACAGCGGCACAAACGGCAAATCCTGGGCCAGGATGGCTTGCGCTTCCTGATAACGCTGGGCGTAGGCCGGCTCAGACGGCAAGGCCTGACGCGCAACCTGACAGGCCGAGTCGTAGGTCGGGTTTTGATAGCCAGAGACATTCGTCCCCACCCAGGCATTCGGCTCAGCCGGGACCTCGGGGCTGGTGTACCAGGCACAGGGCGGCTCCACGCCCGGAACGCCCATGGCAAACTGCGCCAGGTCAAAGCGCCGCCCAAAAAGCACGCCATTTGGGCCGGGAGCGTAAAACTCATCAAAGGGCATATACATCAGGTTGACGCCAATGCCGCAAGCCTGCAAGGACTTGCTGAGGATTTCGCTCACCTGGCGGCGCTGGGTGGCGCCGGTGGTGTAGTAATTCAAAATCAACGGCGTACCTGCTTTGACATTGAAAACGCCATCGGCCACACGCGGCGTCGCCGCGTCGTTATCTGTATCGCGCCAGCCGGCCTGCTCCAGCAACTGCGCCGCCGTCACCGGGTCGTAGGCATAAACCGGAGTAGCCGGGTTGTATAACGGATGCCCTTCCAAGACAAACGTATTCGGCACATCTACCAGGCCATACAGCACAGTGTCCACCACTTGCTGGCGGTCAAGGCATAAGGCAATCGCCTGCCGAACACGGCTATCTGCAAAGAAATCGGGCCGGTCTTCCACAGAACCCAGGGTATAGCCGTTATCGTACGATGCCGGGCGCAGGCCAAAAGCCAGTTGTTCCAGCGTCATTGTCCGGCTGAAATAGGCGCGCAATTTGCCCGCCTGCTGCAATTCCATCAGCAAACCGGTCACGCTGTCCAATTGCACGCTGGGATCAAGCAAATCGCATTTACCTGTCAACAGATCGCTCAACGCTTGTTCGGGTTCGCGCACTATTCTGAAGACCAATTGGTCAAAGGCCGGCACCCCCTCCGCCGAACGGAAATAGAACAGATTCCTGGAGAGGCGAATTTCCCCACCAGTCTGCCAGGTCTCAAGTTTGTAGGGGCCCCAGCCAAGCGGCATGCGGGTGGCCAGGTCCACAGTGGGCAGTTCGGCGGCAGAAAACTGGGACAACTGATGCGCAGGGAGAGGCGCCCAGAAATTGGCATAAAAAAGCGGATCAATGTAACCGGGTTTGCCCCACCATTGCACGCTCAAGTCGTCGGTGGCTTCATAAGACTGTGTTCGGTCAATTAAATACTTTGAGGCAGATGACTTGGGATCGGCGGCTAAGGTATAGGCATAGACCGAATCGGCAGAGGTAAGCGGTTTGCCATCGGACCAGTAGAGCCCCGGCAAAAGGGTGAATGTGACCACCATCTGGTCCATCTCAATGGAACTGGCGCCATCATACACAATGGCGCAGTCGTCGCTGCGGCAGCCAGATGGCCGTAAACGCACACCGGCGGTTAGCGTGACCGGCGTGCCACCGGCATCCACAATTTCACTGCCGGTAGAAACGCTGACCTTTTCCAACAGCGCATTGCCATTTTCCAGACTTGGAATTTGCTGCAAGATGACGGGGCGGGGCTCATAGGAAACAACGTCCACCGGGCCATCGTAAATGGCGTCCAAGACGCTGCGCGCGGCTGCATTGGGGCTATCGTAAACATAGAGTGTATTCGGTTCCTGCCCAAGACAGATGGTCAGGGTTTTGGGTTCGGGTTGAGTCTCCGCCGGGGCTGAAACGGGAGAGGTGGGCGTCGGAGGAAACAGAGCCGCCTGCGGGGTCGGAGAGGAACCGCCAGGCTGGCAGGCGATAAACGCCAGCAGGGCTACAATCAAAAGCAAAGGGTACCGATTCGGCATAGGTCATCCTTCCCAAAAATAAATCAAGACAGGATTCTAGCCTATTTTGGGGCAGAATCCTGTCTTGATTTGCATGGAAAAACGGAACTACTGGGTGCCGCGCAGGCGCGGGTCAAGCGCGTCGCGCAGGCCGTCGCCCAAGAAGTTGAAGGCAAACATGGTGATGGCCAGGGCCAGGGCGGGGAAGAGTGTCTGATTCGGGTACGATCGGATCAGGCCGGAGCCTTCTGAAATCATGGAGCCCCAGGATGGTGTGGGGGGGTTAACGCCCAGACCAATAAAGGAGAGGAAGGTCTCGGTAGAAATGTAACCGGGGATGGCAAGCGTTTCAGAGACGACCAGGGGGCCAATGATATTGGGCAGGATGTGGCGGAACATGATGCGCAAATCGGTTGCGCCAATGGTGCGGGCGGCTTCAATGTACTCTTTCTCGCGGGCAGCCAAGACCTGGCCACGAGTCAGGCGTGCCATGGTTTCCCAGGCCGTCAGACCGATACCAATGAAGATGAAAAAGAGTCCGCCCATGCTCTCATCAATTTTGTTGACAGCATAGGCAAATGTTCCTGGTTGTATATCTGAAATGGTGCCGCGGAAGAAAGCCATCAAGAGGATAATGAAAAGCAAACTGGGGAAGGCGTAAAGCACATCCACAATACGCATCATAACGTTATCCACTTTGCCGCCAAAATAGCCCGAGATCGAGCCATAGACAACGCCGATGATCAGGCTGATGAGCGGGCCGATGAAGGCCACCGTCAGCGAGACACGGGCGCCGTAAACAATGCGGCTAAACAGGTCGCGGCCAACATAGTCCGCCCCGAAGGGATAGTCTGTAGTGACCTGGGCGTAGGGTTTCATGGTTGGGAAAAGGGAGAGAATCCACTGAGGAACTTTGTTCTGGTCGCTCAGGACTTGAACTTCGTAAGACTTTATCGCAATATAGGGAGCAAACAGGGCCGTTAGAATCAGCAAGATAACGATGGTGCCGCCAACAACAGCCGCGCGGTTACGGACAAGACGGCGCATGGCATCTTGCCAGAGACTTTCGCGTTTCTGTGTAAGCGGCGCGCCGCCTGCGCCAAGTTTTTCCGATTCAAGTTTGACCTGTGTCATTAAAGTATCTCCTAATCGTAACGAATGCGCGGGTCGAGGTAGGCATAGACAATGTCAACGACCAGATTGGCAATGACCAGAAAAACCGCATACAAGAGGATGGTGCCCATAATAACCGGGTAGTCGCGGTTGGTAATGCTGGTGACAAAGTATTTGCCCATGCCTGGAATGCCAAAGATGGTCTCGGTCACAAAGGTGCCGGTCACCAATGCCGCAAACAGGGGGCCAAGGATGGTAACCACCGGGATAAGGGAGTTTTTAAGGGCATGGCGCACAATGATGATGCGCTCTTTCAAACCCTTTGCGCGCGCCGTGCGGATGTAATCTTCGCGGATGGTCTGCAACAGGCTGGCGCGGGTCAGGCGGGCAATGACCGCCGACGAGCCCAGTCCCAGAGCAATGGAGGGCATAATCGCAAATTTGAAGAAGTCCCAGCCGAATTTAGAAGGCAGGAAGCCAAAGGTATAAGGCGGCTTTGCTCCCCAGCCGGTTGGCGGCAGCCATTTGAGGGCCACCCCAAAAATCCAGACCAGAAGAGGTCCCAGGACAATCACGGGAACCGAAACGCCAAAAATGGCTACGCTCATCCCGAAATAGTCCAAGATCGTATTCTGCTTTAGGGCCGCCATAATGCCCAGGGGCATACCAATCACCAGCGCAACCAGCAAGGCCATTGTTCCCAATTGCGCTGAAATGGGCAGATTATCGCGGAAGATATCATTGACGGTACGGCTGCGGGATTTATACGATGGGCCAAAATTCATCCAGCGGAACCATACCGGCCCGATTTTTACGCTCACCAAATAATCGTCCATCAAGGAATTGGTCGGAGGGACGGTCGTAAGGTGCGGAATCATGACGTTGTTGACGTAATGAAGGTATTGAAGATACAAAGGATCATCAAGATGATAGCGAGCGTTGAGCACTTTAATCGTCTCTTCTGGCAAGGCTTTCTCGCGCGAGAAAGGCCCGCCTGGGACGGCGTGCATCAGTCCAAATGTAATAATGGATACTACCAGCAGAACGACGATCAAATAAAGCAAACGGCGCGCGATATATCGGCCCATCGAAAAGCCTCCAAAAATTGCAAGGTAGTGAGGGGAGAGGACAATGTCCTCTCCCCTGCAGGAATATCAATTATTTATTGATATCCCACTTGTAGTACAGTTCGTGACCGCCCACGCTGAAGGTGCGGATAACATACGGTTTGGTAACGGTGACGCGGGTGTACCAGTAGATAGGAGCAATGACCGCATCTTCCATCACCAGGATGTTCTCGGCCTGAGCGTAGAGGTCAACGCGCTTGGCAGGATCGGTCTCAACCGCGGCCTGCTTGACGATTTCCTCGAACTTGTCATTCTTCCACATGACACCACCGGCCGGGTTGCCATTGGCATCAACCGGGTTGGAAGAACCGTTGACAGCAAAGACCTCGCGGATGAAGTTGTTGGCATCCGGGTAGTCCAAGCACCAACCGAGGCGCCAGATTTGCGGGGTGTCCTTACCCTTGATGGTATCGAGGTAGACAGCCCATTCCTGGTTGACCAGTTTGACATTGACGCCCAGGGTATCCTTCCACATTTGCTGAATGGCTTCAGCAATCTTCTGGTGGCCGGAAGAGGTGTTGAACATGAGGGTCAGGTCGAGCTGATCGGCAGTCTGACCGGTCTCGGCCAGGTATTCATCCAACTGCTTCTTGGCTTCTTCGGGATTGTACTTGACGCCCAGGTCAGGATGGGTTTCCATGGTGGGGGCGCCGGCCAGGCCGGGGCGGGAGAACCATTGAGCAGGTTCCTGGCCACCCTTGAGGACGTTGTCAATCAAGCCCTGGCGGTCAATGGCCATGGACAGGGCGCGGCGGACGCGCACATCGTTCACAACCGGGGCTGTGGTGTTGAAGCCGTAGTAGTAGGTGCACAGGTTGGGGGCGATCACCAGTTCTTTAGAGAGCACTGGGTCGGCCTTGACGCGGTCAATATCGGCCAGCGGGACGCCTGCGGCATCCAGGTTGCCGGCTTCGTATTCGGCAAAGGCAGCCTGCTCATCCAACATGGTGAAGTGCACTTCGTCAATCTTGGCTTGCGGAATTGAATCGCTACCAGGCCAGAAGGGGTTCTTGACCAATACCAGGGACGAGTCGTGAATCCATTCGCTCATGGTATAGGGGCCATAGGACTGGAAGAAGCCAGGCTCGGTCCAGCGCTCGCCGCGGGCCTCGGTGCAGTCATCACCTTCGATGACCCACTTGGGCTGCGGGCGGGCAACCCACAGGCCGGCAATCTGGGCATTGTAAGCAGCCGGCGCCAGGAAGGTCAGTTTGATGGTGTAGTCATCAACGACCTCAACACCGACGGTTGCAAAGTCTTCCGTCTCGCCATTGTTGAATTCGGCCGCGCCCTTCAGCACCATCGAAAGCAGGTAGCCGTAGGGGGAAGCGGTGGCGGGCAGCAAGTTGCGGTAGATGCCATAGGCAAAATCGTTGGCGGTGACCATGCGGTCGGCAGCGCCATCGCAGGTCTTCACGGTCTCTACCGCTTCGCCATTCCAGCGCACCCACGGCACATCGTTGCGCAGATGGAAGGTAATGGTCTCGGTACCATCTTCATTGATAACCGATTCCCACTCGGTGGCCATGCCGGGTTCCAGCAGGCTGGTCTCTTCGTTGATTTGAGTGAGGCCGATGAAGGTCGACTCAATAATCGTGATCGAAGAGGTATCTTCAGCCACAGCCGGGTCCAGGGTGGGGACATCGCCCGGGCCAAGGTTGACATTCAGGACCTTGGGGCCGGCAGGAGCCTCAGGAGTGACCTCAATAATCTGAGGTTCACCTTCGACAATCACCGTCTCGACAACGGTCTTGGGTTGGCAGGCCGCCAGCACCATGCTAGCGATGACCAGCAAACCAGCGATTACATAAAACTTACGCATTGTGTTTCTCCTCCTTACAAGGATTTAGAAAATTGGTTGACACGTGGTTGCGAACAAATGGTTATCTGCCGTCAGCGACCACCTCCTTTCAGAGATTATCAAACCATGTGACAGGCCACAAAATGACCTGGCTTTGCTTCACGCCATTCGGGCTTCTGTTCGGCGCAAATTTCTTTCGCAATGGGGCAACGAGTTCGGAAACGGCAACCCGAAGGCGGATTGACCGGAGAAGGTACATCTCCCTGCAAAATGACGCGCTTGCGCTTTTCCTCCACCACAGGATCGGGAATCGGGACAGCCGAAAGCAACGCCTGAGTGTAGGGATGCAAGGGGTTGTCATAGAGTTCTTTGCGGTCTGCAAGTTCAACGATGACGCCTAAATACATCACAGCCACGCGGTCGCTGATGTGACGCACCATTGAAAGATCGTGTGCAATGAAAAGATAGGTGAGATTGAACTGCTTTTGCAGGTCTTCCAACAAATTGACCACCTGAGCCTGAATGGAAACATCCAGCGCCGAGATCGGCTCATCGCAGACGATCAACTGCGGCTGCAAGGCCAGGGCGCGGGCCACGCCGATGCGCTGCCGCTGCCCGCCAGAGAATTCATGCGGATAGCGGTTGGCAAAAGCGGGATTCAGGCCTACCAGTTCAAGCAGGTTTTCCACCCGCTCATTGATCTCCTTCGGTTGCCCAACCTTATGAATAATCAGCGGTTCGCCGATAATCTCACCAACGGTCATCCTTGGGTTGAGGCTGGCATACGGGTCCTGGAAAATCATCTGCATCTGACGGCGCATACGGCGCAATTCTTCACCTTTTAGCGCAACCAGATCAACGCCGTCAAAGTACACAGAGCCGCTGGTGGGGCGATATAGTTGCAGGATGGTGCGGCCAGTAGTGGACTTACCGCAGCCCGATTCTCCTACCAGGCCGAGTGTCTCGCCGCGTTTAACTTCAAAGGAAACGCCATCTACGGCATGGACAGCGCCGATCTGCTTCTGAAAAATGATGCCCTGCATAATGGGAAAATGTTTGACCAGATTCTCCACCCGCAGGAGTACGTTGTTGTTCGCGGTTGTCATTAGCGTGCCCTCCCCGTATATGGGTCTACCCAGCAAGCCACCTTATGATCGGGTGCTATCAACTCAAGTTTGGGGTTTTCCTGCCAGCAGCGTTCCATGGCATATCTGCAACGCGGCGCAAAAGGACAATAGTGGGGATCTTCGTACAGCACTGGCGGCAAACCATCTATCGAAACCAGGCGCTTTTTCTGGTCAAGATCGAGCCGGGGCAGGCTGCCCAACAACCCCATGGTATAGGGGTGCTGGGGATTGCCATATAATTCCTTCACCGGCGCTTCCTCAATGAAATAGCCGCCATACATGACGACAACGCGCTTTGCCAGGCCGGCTACAATGCCCAGATCGTGTGTAATCCAGATAATGGCCATGCCTAATTCGTCGCGCAGACGTTTGACCAGATCTACAATCTGCGCCTGGATGGTTACATCCAGAGCGGTGGTCGGCTCATCTGCGATCAGGATCTGCGGGTTGCAGGCCAGCGCCATGGCAATCATCACACGCTGGCGCATGCCGCCCGAAAACTGATGCGGATAATCGTTCAGGCGTTCCTTGGCTCGCGGGATGCCAACCATTTCCAGCAATTCAACCACCCGCTTGGCGGCCTGATCTCTGGACATTCCAAGGTGAATTTCCAGCGGTTCGGCCACCTGCCGCCCGATGGTCAATACCGGGTTGAAGGAGGTCATCGGATCCTGGAAGACCATGGAAATCTGCGCCCCGCGGATGTGGCGGATTTCATCATCGCTCATGGTGAGCAAATCCTGGCCGCGAAACTCCGCCTTGCCAGAGACAATCTTGCCGGGCGGTATCGGTATCAGCCGCATGACCGACATCATCGTCACGCTCTTGCCGCAACCGCTCTCTCCCACCAGCCCAACAGTTTCGCCTTCATCCAACGTCAGCGAGACGCCGTTGACCGCATGCACCATACCGTCACGCGTTTTAAAATGGGTCTTGAGGTCTTGCACGTTCAATAATTGATTGGGCATTGATAATTATCCTCTGCGCAATAATCTAGCAAAAAAGATTGCCGTTCTTTATGGATCAACCTTTCGGGCTGCTGCAAAGACCAATATGGCAAACCGATTATACCGTATTTTAATTAGCAGTCAATCAGTGTGACTGTTGTCGCAATGTCGTTTGTAACCGATTCCGACATGACAAACGCAACTATCTCGGCCATATTTCCTCCTAAACAAGTAACTGCTAACCCTCCCGCAGGCTTTGGCACAATGGCCAATTCACAAGACGTCTCCGTGATCACCGGCACCGGTTGCCGGTCCTGTTCTAACCTGCGGGAGGGTTAGGGCAGGCAAGCCCCTCATAAAGCCATCTGTCAGCCGCGTTGACAGCCCTCTATGGGAACGGTACAATCACATTATCCAAAATCAATTTCCCGGAGGTCGAAATGCTAAAAGAATTCAAGGAATTTGCCATGCGCGGCAATGTGATGGACCTGGCGGTGGGTGTCATTATCGGCGGCGCTTTCGGCAAGATCGTTGCTTCCCTGGTCAATGATATCCTCATGCCTTTGATCGGGCTTTTACTGGGCGGCATCAATTTCGCCGACCGGGCCTTCGTCATCGGCGAAGCCGCGATAAAATGGGGCGCATTCGTCCAAACAGTGATTGACTTTATCATCATTGCCTTCGTCATTTTCTTGATGGTCAAGGCTGTCAACAATCTGCGTAAGCCGACGCCTGCACCCGCTCCAGCCGAACCGACGACCAAGGAATGCCCTTACTGCCTTTCGGTCATTCCCATCAAAGCCAGCCGCTGCCCACACTGCACCTCCCAACTTTAGAAAGCATCGTAACTGCATCCCCTCCCGCAGGTTTTGCCGGCCCTGTTCTAACCTGCGGGAGGGTTAAGCGCAGGCGATTACAAAGCATCTGAAAATTCTTTGACGCCAAGACGCGGAGACGCCGCCTGGCCAAACCTTTGGCAAAAACGCATTAAAGCGTGGCCGGGCGGGCGGTTTCCCCCCTTTCACTTTTATGGATTTCCTCGACAAACTCAACCCACAGCAACGTCAAGCCGTCACAGCCGGGGACGGGCCTGTTTTAGTAGTAGCAGGCCCAGGGTCCGGAAAGACGCGGGTGCTGACCCAACGCATCGCTTACCTGATCGCCTATAAGGGAGTCCGCCCCTACCACATCCTGGCAGTCACCTTCACCAATAAGGCGGCACGCGAAATGCTGGGGCGGGTGATGAGCCTGCTGGGTGAGGAGGCAACGCGCGGGATGATGATCGGCACCTTCCACGCCAATTGCGCCCGCATCCTGCGCCGCGAGGCAGATACCCTGCCTTTCGACTCGAATTTCGTCATCTACGACGCCGATGATCAGGTGGCGCTGGTGAAGGCCATCATCCGCGACCTGAATGTAAACGACAAACTTTATCGGGCGCCAAGCGTACATGCCGCCATCTCGCGCGCCAAAAACGAACTGGTGGATGCGGAGAGTTTTCCAGTCCAAACCTACCGCGACGAGGTGGTGCGACGCATTTACCTGGAATACCAGAAACGCCTGCTGGCCGCCAATGCCCTGGATTTCGACGACTTGCTGTTGTGGACCGTCCGCCTGCTGGAAACTCAGCCAGAGGTGCGCGAGAAGTACGCCCGCCGCTTTGAACATATCCTGGTAGATGAGTTTCAGGATACCAACCAGGCGCAGTACGCGCTCATCCGCCATCTGGCTTCGGCATACCGGAACGTCTTCTGCGTGGGAGACCCAGACCAGAGTGTGTACCGTTGGCGGGGTGCAGACTATCGTAACGTGCTCCGCTTTGAACAAGATTATCCTGACCGTCAGGTCATCTTGCTGGAGCAAAACTACCGCTCACGTCAGGCGATTCTGGACACGGCCATGGCCGTCATCGACCGCGCCCCCAACCGCACGCGCAAGCGTCTGTTCACCGAACGCGGCCCGGGTGAAAAGGTGATCTACTTTGAGGCCGGCGACGATTACGCCGAGGCTGCCTTTGTGGTGGATACCATCGCCCAGCTGGTCGCCAGCAGACAATTTGAGCCGGGGGAATGCGCGGTCATGTACCGCACCAACGCGCAATCCCGCCTGCTGGAAGAGGCCTTTCTGCAGGCGCGCCTGCCTTACCGGCTGGTGGGCGCACAGCGCTTCTACGGACGGCGCGAAGTCAAGGACGTGATTGCCTTCCTGCGCCTGGTGCACAACCCGGCAGACGAAATCAGCCTCGACCGGATCATCAACGTCCCGCCGCGCGGCGTAGGCGAGAAGACTCTGCTGGCCCTGCACACCATTGCCCGCCAGGCCGGCTCTACGCCGGGGGCAGTCTTGCTTGATTTGGCGCGCGGCTCCGATTCGCCCTTCTGGGCTGCATTCAGCGGGCGCGCCGCCCTGCCGCTCTCTGACTTCGGCGGCTTGCTGGCAGCCTGGAGGCAAAACGCCTCCATTTTCACCGTCAGCGAACTGTTTGACCGCATCTTGAACGACATCAATTACAAAGACTACATTGACGACCAGAGCGAGGAAGGGATTGACCGCTGGGAAAACGTGCAGGAACTGCGCCGCCTGGCGATGGAATATGACACCCGCTCGCTGGACGAATTTCTCGAAAACGTGGCCCTGGTCTCCGATCAGGATACGCTCAGCGAAGGCCAAAATGCCCCCACGCTGCTGACCCTGCACGCCGCCAAAGGGCTGGAATTCGGCGCGGTCTTCATCGTAGGCCTGGACGACGGCCTACTGCCGCACAGCCGTTCTTTCGATGACCCGGAACAGATGGACGAAGAGCGCCGCCTGTTCTACGTGGGCATCACCCGCGCCAAAGACAAACTCTACCTCGTCCGCGCCCTCCAGCGCGGCGGACGCGGCTATTCGGAGCCAACCGAGCCCTCCCGCTTTCTGGATGACATTCCGGCGAATCTGCTGGACGGCCGCGGCCGCGCCGGGCAAAGGAGCAATTACCGTTCCCGCGCCGAGACGTGGGCGGCTCCTTCCAGGCCCGCGCCTGCTTCCGTTAAACAGGCACGCTTTCGGGCCGGCATGCGCGTCCGTCATCCCATCTGGGGCGAGGGAATCGTGCTCAACAGCCGACTCCAATCTGACGACGAGACCGTGGATGTGATCTTCGAGAGCGTGGGCATCAAACGGCTGGCGGCCTCGCTGGCCAACCTGACCGTACTTTGACTTTAGAGGTATAGAGGCAAAATGTCAGATTTTCTTAAAACACTCTCAAACGGCATCCTGCTGGCCGATGGCGCCATGGGCACCATGCTGCACGGCCGCGGAATTGCTTTCGACCAGTGCTTCGATGCGCTCAACTTAAGCGACCCGGCGCTGGTAGCCGATGTGCACCGCGCCTACATCGAAGCCGGGGCGCAGATCATCCTGACCAATACTTTTGGCGCCAACCGCTTCAAACTGGCCAAACACGGCCTGGAAGACAAAGTGGCCGAAATCAACCGCGCCGGCGTGGAATTGGCCCGCCGGGTTGTGGCCGCCTCTTTCAAAGACGTGTTCATTGCCGGGGACGTTGGTCCGCTGGGCGTGCGCATTGCCCCCTTTGGACGTGTTCAGCCAGAAGAGGCGCGTGCCGCCTTTGCCGAGCAGGTATCGGCCCTGGCCGAGGCCGGCGCCGATTTGCTGGTTTTCGAGACGATCAGCGACCTGTATGAGATGCGCGAGGCGGTAGCGGCGGCGCGTCAGGTTTGCGCCCTGCCGGTAGTTGCTTCGGTCACCTTCACGCGCGATGACCGTACCCTGCTGGGCGATACGCCCGAAAAGGCGGCGCGGGTGTTGACCGAATCCGGCGCAGATGTGATCGGCGTCAACTGCTCTGGCGGGCCGGCGCAACTGCTGCGCCTGCTCAAGTTAATGCGGCAGAGCGAGCCAAAAGCCAGATTCTGGGTCAAGCCCAATGCAGGCTGGCCCGAACAGGTCGGCGGGCGCATCATGTACCCGGCAGACCCCGAATATTTTGGCGATTATGCCCTGGCCTTCTGCGAGGCAGGCGCCGCAGTCGTCGGCGGCTGCTGCGGGACAACGCCCCAGCACATCGCCGCCATGCGCGCCGCACTGGGCGCCAATCCGCCTGGCTGCGGGCCGCAATACCTGCAGGCCTCTGATGTCGCAGAGATGCCCGAAACCTGGGCAGAAAGCGAACCGCCCTCACAACTGGCGCAAAAACTGGCTGCTGGCAAATTCGTCATTGCGGTGGAGATGGACCCGCCGCGCGGTCTCTCAACCCATAAACTGATCGCCGGCGCCTCGCTCCTGGCCGAGGCCGGCGCGGACGTCATCAACGTGGCCGACAGCCCGATGGCGCGCATGCGCATGTCTGCCTGGGCCGTCTGTGACGTGGTTCAGCGTCAAGTCGGCATTGAAACGACCCTGCATTTCCCCACCCGCGGGCGCAACCTGCTGCGTGTGCAGGGCGATTTACTTGCCGCCCACGCCCTGGGAATCCGCAACGTGTTCGTGGTCATGGGCGACCCGACCTCGATTGGCGATTATCCCGATGCAATGGACAATTACGACCTGGTACCCTCCGGCCTGATTAAACTCATCAAACAGGGCTTCAATACCGGCGTGGATCACTCTGGAGCAAGCATTGGCCAGCCGACCAATTTCTTCGTCGGCGCGGCGCTCAACCTGACGCCGCAAGACCGGGCCGCCGAGTTCAAAAACTTGAAACGCAAACTGAAGAACGGCGCGGATTTCTTCTTAACCCAGCCAATCTATGAGCCGCATGTTGGGCTGGAATTCATCCAGGCCTATGAGGCCGAGAACGGCCCAATCGGTAAACCGATTCTGGTCGGCATCCTGCCGCTGGTCAGTGTGCGGCACGCCAACTTTCTGCATCACGAAGTGCCGGGCGTCTTCATCCCAGAAGGGGCGCGCCAGCGCATGGAGGCTGCCGGAGAAAAGGGGGCAAAAGAGGGCGTGCAGATTGCGGTAGAATTGATTCGGCAAATCAAGACCTGGGCAGCCGGCATATACATCATGCCGCAGTTCAACCGCTTCGACCTGGTCGCCGAGATTATTGAGACGGTGAAAGAAGGTGCCTGATCTTTCCAGGGCCTTACGCAAAGCGCAAACTGCCCGCTGCCCCTTTCAAAAGAAAAGTGAGGCCGTATGCTGTTGACGATTGACCTCGGCAATACCAATTTGACCATTGGTCTGTACGACGGCAAGGAATTGCACCATCACTGGCGCCTGGCCACTGACCACAACCGCATGCCAGACGAGTATGGCCTGCAGTTGCTTGGCCTGCTCCAAAATGCCGGGCATCAGCCCGCCGACCTGACCGGCGTGGCGCTGGCCTCCGTCGTCCCGCCGCTGACCGGACGCGTCCAGCAGGCCTGCCGCGAATACCTGCACCAGGAAGCCCTGGTGGTGGATACCGGCGTCAAGACCGGCATCCGCATCCGCTATGAGGACCCGCGCCAGGTTGGCGCCGACCGGGTATGCGACGCCGTGGCGGTGGTACGCCTGTACGGCGGCCCGGCCTGTGTGGTGGACTTCGGCACGGCGACCACCTTCAACGCCATCACCAAAGAAGGCGATTACCTGGGCGGTGCGATTACTGCCGGGGTGAACCTGGCCGCCGAGGCATTGTTTGCGCGCGCGGCCAAACTGCCGCGGGTGGACTTGCAGCGTCCGCCCTCCGTCATCGGGCGCAACACCAACCACGCCATCCAATCGGGTCTGCTGTTCGGTTACGTCTCAATGGTAGAAGGGATGGTGGCCCGCTTCCGCCGCGAACTTGGCCCGGAGATGAAGGTCATTGCCACCGGCGGGCTGGCAGAAACCATCGCCAAAGAGACAGATGTCATCGAAATCATCTCCCCCTGGCTGACCCTGGAAGGGCTGCGGCTCATCTGGGAACTCAACAAGAATGGATAGAAGTGTGTCTCGTTATTGGTACCTAAACTTGTTTTTTGCCCTCATGCTGGCCGGCTGCGGCGGTCAGGCCCTGGCTGCACCGCACGTCACCGAAACCCCGACTTTGACCTTGACTCCTACGGCCAGCCCCACCTGGACACCCAGTCCAACCGCCACCCCAACGCCAACCGTCACCCCGATTCCGACTCCGACCTGGCCTGTTCAGGGACCCGGGGAGATCGTCTGCCCGATTCTGATGTACCACCGCATCGACTCTCCGGGCTTCGACAGCCGGTATCATGTGCGGCCGGAGGATTTTGAGTGGCATATGCAGATGCTGCACGATTGGGGCTACACGTCCATTCCCATTTCCCTGCTGGTGCAAGCCATCACGCAGGGAGCACCCCTGCCGCCGCGCCCGGTTGTGTTGACCTTTGACGACGGCGATATCAGCGTCTATACCACTGCCTGGCCGATCATGCAAAAATTTGGCTTTACGGGCGTGGTGTATATCGTCGGCAACCGTTTGCAGGCAGAGGGGTACATGAATGCAGAACAAATTCGCGAACTGGCCGATGCCGGCTGGGAAGTGGGCAGCCACAGCATGAGCCATGCCGACCTGACCAAAGTTCACGGCAAAGACCGAAACACCCTGGTTTGGGAAACCAAACAATCACGTCTCGACCTGGAAGCGGCCATTGGCGTGCCGGTGCGCACTTTTGCATATCCCTATGGTCTGATGGACGATGCCGTTGGGCGCGCGGTTCACAACGCCGGCTACGAGGCCGCAGTCGGTCTGGGATACACCGCCGAACAGTGGCCAAGCATGTTATATTACCTGTGGCGCCGCGAGGTGAGAGGCGATTACACCATCGACATCTTTAGAAGCGTCATGCCCTGGTCAGATGTGAGCGGCACGCCGGCTGCGCCCGCCGCTACACCCACACCATGAGCGCGGCAATCCCACATCGAAAGGAATCGTATGCCCAAGCATATTCAGAGACTCGACCCCGGCGAAGTGCGTTTCTTCTGCGGAAGTTCCAACCGGCCGCTGGCGGAAGATATTACATCCTATCTTGGCATTCCCCTCGATGAGACTCACATCACCCGTTTTAGCAACGACAACCTGTATGTGCAACTGGGCGCCAGTGTCCGCTCTCGCATGGTATTCATCATGCAATCCCTCTCCCCGCCGGTCAACGACCATCTGGTGGAATTGCTCATGATGCTGGACATTGCCCGCTCGGCAGCCGCCAAAGAGGTGCACGCGATCATCCCCTACTTCTCTTTTGCCCGCTCCGATAAGAAAGATGCGCCGCGCATTTCCATCACCGCGCGCCTGATAGCCGACCTTTTGCAAACCGCCGGCGCCACGCACGTGATGACCATGGTGCTGCACTCTCCTCAGGTACACGGCTTCTTCGGCGTGCCTACCGACCCCTTGAACAGCCGTCTGGCTTTCAAACGCTACTTCCAAAAGCGCGACTTAAGCAGGACGATCATCGTTTCGCCAGACATGGGCGGCGCAAAATCGGCGGCCCTGCTGGCCGATGATTTAGGTCTGCCGATTGCAGCCGGGAACAAGGAACGCGTTTCGGATACGGAGGTGCGTATCAGCGGGATGGTCGGGCAGCAGGTCACCAACGCCCGGCGCGCAATCATCTACGACGATGAGGTGGCTACCGGCGGCTCGGTGCTGGAGGTCAGCCGCTTGCTGGTTGACCAGGGGATTCAAGAAATCTGGGTTGCCTGTACCCACGGTGTTTTCGTGCGCAACGCCCTGGAACGGCTGGGAGCCTTCCCGCAGATTACCGAAATCGTCACCACCGACACGGTGTACATCCCCCCAGAAAAACGGCATTCCAAACTGACCATCATCTCCTGCGCCCCCATCTTCGGCGAAGCCATCCGCCGCAATTACTGCCGCGAGACCATTGGCGATTTGTTCATCTACGGTCCGCCCGCCTGAGGCCAATAAGGCGGGGGATTGATTCCCCCGCCGGAGATGAAGGCTGCCAGGAAGAATCGTTTTGGGCGCCGGGCAGATCAAATCCAGTTTGGCTCGTGATAGGTGCCAAACACTTCCTTCATCACGCCTACCATTTCACCCAGGGTAGCATAAGCGCGGACGCAATCCAACAGATAGGGCATTACATTCTCTGTCCCCTGACAGGCCAGGCGCAAACGATCGAGAGATTGACCTACCCGTCCGGCGTCGCGCGTGCGGCGGACTTCTGCCAGCCGCGCGACTTGCCGTTCGTAGCCCTGCGGGTCCATCTCCAGGATGGGAATGGTCAGCGGCTTATCCTCCACATACGCGTTCACGCCGACGATTTTGCGCACGCCTTCGTCTATCTCGCGTTGATAACGGTAAGCCGCATCGGCGATCTCAGATTGAAAGAAACCCTTCTCTATTGCAGGGATAACGCCGCCCAAATTTTCAATGCGGCGGAAGTACTCGTAAGCCAGTTGTTCCATGCGGTTGGTTTGGGCTTCCACAAAGAAACTTCCGCCAAGCGGGTCAACCGTGTTGGCAACGCCGGATTCCTCGGCGATGATCTGCTGGGTGCGCAAGGCGATGGTCACCGCCAGTTCAGAAGGCAGGGCCAGCGCCTCGTCCAGGGAATTGGTATGCAGGCTCTGGGTCCCGCCAAGAACCGCCGCCAGCGCCTGAATGGTGACGCGCACCACGTTGTTTTCCGGCTGTTGGGCCGTCAGCGAGACGCCGGCCGTTTGGGTATGGAAACGTAACAGCCAGGAACGGGGGTTTCTGGCTTTAAACGTCTCTTTCATCTCACGCGCCCAAATGCGGCGGGCGGCGCGGTATTTGGCAATTTCTTCAAAGAAATCGTTATGGGCATTGAAGAAGAAAGACAGGCGCGGCGCGAATTCGTCCACGTCCAGGCCGCGCGCAATCCCCCAGCGGACATACTCCATGCCATCGGCCAGGGTAAAGGCCAGTTCCTGTGCGGCGGTGGAACCGGCCTCGCGGATGTGGTAGCCGCTAATCGAGATGGTGTTCCATTGCGGCACATGCCGGCTGCCGTATTCCATCGTGTCCACCACCAGCCGCATCGAGGGCTCCGGCGGGAAGATAAATTCCTTCTGAGCAATAAATTCCTTGAGAATATCATTCTGAATGGTGCCGCGTAACTGCTCTGGGCGCACGCCTTGCTTCTCGGCCGCCACGATATACATGGCCCAGATAATGGCTGCCGGCGAGTTAATGGTCATACTGGTGGAGACCCTGTCAAGGGGAATGCCATCCAGAAGAATCTCCATATCCTTGAGTGAAGAGACGGCCACGCCACATTTGCCGAATTCGCCTAAAGCCTCGGGCTGGTCGGTGTCATAGCCCATTAATGTCGCCAGGTCAAAAGCAATGGAGAGCCCCGTCTGACCTTGGTCCAACAGGTACTTGAAGCGGGCATTGGTTTCTTCGGCCGTGCCAAAACCGGCAAACATCCGCATGGTCCACAATTTACTGCGATGCAGCGTTGGGTGAATGCCGCGCGTGAAGGGGAACTCGCCCGGTAAACCGAGGTCGCGTTCATAATCCAGGTCGGCAATATCCAGGGGGGTGTAAAGGCGGTTGATCGGTTCAGACGAGGTAGTGATGAAGGCCGCGCGTCTTTCGGGCAGAGAGGCCAGCGCTTTAGGCAGGCTGGTGCTGTTCCAACGCTCAAGGGCCTGCCGCAACGAATCCAAAAAGGAACGGTCAAACATGTCTGCACTCCTTTGGCAAGGGTAGTGGCAAAATTATAGCATGGGAGGAGATGAATATCGGTTGGGGATAACCGCTCTAATGCGTGATAATTGTCCCCCAGCGGGTGTGTTTGGCCTGATACAAACGCTTATCGGCAATTTCAATCAGTTTCTCTGGCACGCTGGTATCGTGAGGAAAAACGGCCAGACCCATAGAGGCCGAGATGTAACGTTGGGTGGTATTGGGCATACGCAGGTCACAGGTCGCCAGCGACTGGCGCAGTTTTTCGGCAACCAGGCGCGCCGCGTCCATATCGGTCTCTGGCAAGATGACTGCAAACTCATCACCGCCATAACGGGCGATGAAATCGGTAGCCCGCACTGCACGGCGCAAAGCGGTTGCCACCTGTTGCAAAACACTATCACCAATTGGATGGCCAAAGTTATCGTTGATGCTTTTGAAACCGTCCAGGTCCATCATAATCAGCGTAAACGGCCGCCCAGAGCGAAAAGAGCGGGCGCTTTCCTGTCCCATCTGTCTGTCCAACGCGCGGCGATTGGGCAAGGAGGTCAATTCATCTGTCAATGATTGCTCCGTAGCCTGAGCATACAAGTCGGCATTATGCAAAACGTCGCTGGCGCGTTCGGCAAAGAGACGGGCGGTCGCGACTTCCTCGGTTGAAATCACATGGGGGCGGTCCCAGTACACCGCCAGGGCGCCGCGCGGCCCTTCTGGTGAGGTCAATGCAAAGACTCCAAATGCCTGAAACCCCTCTTGCCGAATCGCGTCGAACAGGCCGGTAGTGCGCACATCCTGCACCACGTCTGGAACCAGCACAACGGGCTCTGAAAAGATTGCTTCTTCCAGAATGGGGCGCGTACGCTGATTGACAGCCTGAACATATTCTTCCGAAAGGCCAATCGCATGGCTGCAGGTCAAATGTTCCTTACCGGCGACCCGCGTGAACAAGGCTGCCCGCTGGGCCTTCAGCAAACTGCGCGCCGACTCAACGATGCCCGGCAGAAGCGTCGTATGCCGCAAATCCGAAGTCAGGCGGGTTACCTGAAGACTGAAATCCTCCAACAGTTCGGCCCGGCTGAGGGTCTCTTGATATAAGCGGACACGCGAAATCAGAAGTGCAACGACATCCGTCAATTGTTGAGCCCGCTGGATATCCTCTGCCGTGAAATGATGGTCTCTCTGAAAGGCCACCCACAATGCCCCCCAATAAACCTTATCCGGATAGCCGTAGATGGGCAAGGCCAAAATGGAGTGCGCAAAAAATTGAGTGGCCACCTCTGGGCTGATATAGGGAGAGGATTGGGCATTCTCAATCACCAGAGGGCCGCCCACCTGACGCATGGAGGCGGTTACGGTCAAAAGCCGCGGAGAAATCTCGGTCTGGGAATATCGGCCGCGCAGCGGCCCCCAGGCGGCCATGAAGACCGGGGCCTTGATATCCTCATTCCAGACATCAATGTAGACAGCATCCACCTCCAGGATGACACCAATGTGATCTGTCAGTATCTGAGACAACGTCTGTATGTCCGTTGTGGTCAGGCTCTGACGCGTCATTTCGTTTAAATGATCCAGAAACGCGTTCTTCTTTTTATTTACTATCTCAAGCCAGGCGCGATGCAATTGTCTCGCCCGCCCGGCAACCAGCGTGCTGGTCAACACAAACGCCAGCCCAAAGGCGATCTCCACCGAGCGGGTAAAAGCCGGCGTGATCATTGCTGCATGGCTGTCTAACAGCATCGCAGGCTGCCACCAACCCAGGGCATAGGACTCCATCAAAACCACATAGCCAACGACAACATAAGCGGTGATCAACGCCAACTGCCTGTTAGGGAAAATCACCGCCAACATACCAATGTAAAGCAAAAAGATAAGCGGCACCGGGCTCAACGGGCCGCCGGTCAGATGAATTGCCACAAGCAAAACCGCCACATCATAGAGGACCTGCAAGCAAACGTAGAGCATTAACCGCCGCCCCGCTTTTTGCAAGTCATGATCCTGTAAACGTTGAATGGACCGGTAGCGCCACTCAAACGCCCCTGAAAAGACCAAAACCCCGCCCAGTAACACCATCATAGCCGCGAAAATTCCTGCCTGTAGAGAAACAGAAAAAAATAAAACCGCCTTCCCCAATACAGCGGTAACAGCGCGCACAAGGTTTAGTCTTCGAGCCTCAATCAAAAGATAGTCAACCGGCAAGGGGGTTGGATTCATCGCCTCAATGTTTCCCATTACCACCATTATGCCTAAATTCCATGCCAATGCACTTTACGAATGCCTAACAAGGGTTTTTGATATGATTCTCCCGCGGAATAGATTTCGATGCCCGCCTTGAAGCCTCCCCCATGCACGCCTCTCCCGCTGGGGTCTATCCGGTTGCGGGTAACCAGTCGGGTAGACAACTTTCCCCATATCAGATACGCCTTCTCAAGAAGCACCAGCCCCCAAACAACGTTGAAAGACATGCAGCCTTTATGTGCCTTCACAAGCCTCTGGAGGAGGACTTTCCCATCCAAGATGGGAGAGCCGAAAAGTTTTTCGGCAGAGTCTGGTATACTTCTCTAAACAACATTCTAACATTTTTTGGTGCAATATGCCATATTTTGAAATTGACCTGGAGTTGGACCATATTACTGCCGACGCCATCGGGCAGCCCGGACAGAGGGTTTTCTACCTGCAGGGGCGACAAGGCAACCGCGTTATCACTCTCATCTTAGAAAAATTTCAACTCCAGTCCCTGGCCATTGGCATTGAGCAATTTCTAGCCGAACTGGCCACCCAAAACCCCAATCTGCCTGAAGCCTCCAGCGACTACCAGGAAAACGACATGCGGCTCCAACCCCCGCTGGAGCCGCTCTTCCGCATTGGCGAAATCGGCCTGGGATACGACCCCGCCCGTGACCGGGTAGTCATGATCGTGCGCGAAATCCAGGAAACCGAACAGGATCCCGAAAAAGCCGCCACCGTCCGCTTCTGGGGTACGCGTTCCCAATTTCGCGCCCTGGGCCGTTGGAGCATTGAAGTCATCAGCCGCGGCCGACCGATTTGCCCTCAGTGCGGTCAACCCATGGAACCCGAAGGACACTTCTGTCCCAAGAAGAACGGCCATAAACATTGACCCACACGCATCCCGAGCGTTTCCATGACCACCGAGCCGGAACACGCCCATCTTGAAACCGCCCTGAAATTCGGAAAGATAGAACTGCGAGGACAGTTCCTGCCAGGCTCCAATTACACTTTTCTGGCCGTCGTCCATTACAAAAACCGGCAATACCCCGCCGTGTATAAGCCGGCAAGCGGCGAACAACCCCTCTGGGACTTTCCTCCCGCCACGCTGGCCCAGCGCGAAGTCGCCGCCTGCCTCGTCAGCCAGATTTCAGGTTTGGGCATGGTTCCCCTGACCGTCCTGCGCAAAGGGCCTTTCGGCTTCGGCTCCCTGCAGCAATTCATTGACTACGACCCATCCTATCATTATTTCACCTTCAGCCCCGAAGACAAGGCCCGCCTGCGCCCGGTTGTTCTCTTTGACCTGCTGGTCAACAACGCAGACCGCAAAGGAAGTCACCTGCTGGTGGAAAAAAACACCCAAAAACTCTGGCTGATTGACCATGGCCTATGCTTCCATGAAGAAGACAAACTACGCACAGTCATCTGGGACTTCGCCGGAGAACCGATTCCGCCTGAACTGCTCGCCATTCCCCAGCGTCTTCTTTCGGCTCTTCGCGCCGACCCCCGTCTGCGCGGCCGACTGAGGCGTTACCTCAGCCCCGGCGAGATAGATGCGCTCGCCCGCCGCGCAGCCGCCCTGCTTGCAGCCCCCTTCTTTCCGCACCCGCCCGCACACCGCCGTGCCTTCCCTTACCCGCCGGTATAAACCCTTCCCCTGGAGGCAAAATGACCCACTCTCGTCTCGCCCTGCTTGGTTTCGGCAACGTTGGCCGGGCCTTCGCCCGCCTGCTCATCCGCAAAGAGGTTGAACTGCGTGACAAATACGGCATCACCTTTACGGTCACCGGCATTGCCACCGGACGCCATGGCATTGCCGTGGATCATGAGGGCATCAACCTGAAGACAGCCCTGGAATTGGCCGAAAACGGGCAAACCCTTGCCGCGCTTTCACGCCTGCCCATCCGCGACAGCCTCGATTTCATCCACAGCGTATCAGCCGACGTACTCTTTGAAAACAGCCCCGTCAACCATCACACCGGAGAACCGGCCGCCACCCATTTGCGTCTGGCGCTTGAACGCGGCATGCACGCCATCACCGCCAACAAGGGACCGGTTGTCCACGCCTACCACCAGTTAACCGACCTGGCCCGCAAAATGGAACGCAAGTTTTACTTCGAATCCACCGTGATGGATGGCGCCCCCATCTTTTCCCTCTTTCGCTCCGCCCTGCCCGGCGCACAATTGAAAAGCCTGCGCGGCATTCTCAACTCCACCACCAACCTGATCATCAGCCGCATGGAAGCCGGCGAGACCTTCGAACAGGCCGTCAAATATGCCCAGGCCATCGGCATTGCCGAAACCGACCCCTCTGCCGACGTAGAGGGCTGGGATGCAGCCATCAAAGTCGCCGCCCTGGTCACCGTATTGATGGACATTCCCCTCAAACCCCAAGAGGTAGAGCGTCAGGGCATCCGCTGCATCACGCCGGCCTATATTGCAGAAGCCCGTGCGCAGGGCAAGCGCTGGAAACTGGTCTGCACCGCCCGGCGAGAGGGGAACACCGTCAGCGCCCGCGTTGCCCCCGAAATGGTCGCCCCAGATTCCCCCATGTTCAGCGTGGAAGGCACCAGTTCTATCGTCGAATTCGAAACCGACACCCTGACCAGCCTCTCCATTGTAGAAGGCAACCCCGGCCCCGAAACCACCGCCTACGGCCTGCTCGCCGACTTCATCAATGCCGTCAGATAAGACCCGCCGCAAGCGTTATAATAGCCCTATGATTGAAATCACCATCCCCGGACGAGGCGAACTGCGCCTCCAGCATCTTGTCACAGATGTCAACGGCACTCTGGCCATAGACGGTCAATTAATCCCTGGCCTGGCCAAACGGCTAGGCACACTCAGAGACCGGCTCACGATTCACCTGCTTACAGCCGACACCCACGGCAAACAGGCACAGATCGACCAGCAACTCGGCCTGACGGCCATCCGCGTGCGCCCAGGCGACGAAGCGGCCCAAAAAGCGGCCTACGTCCGCCAGTTGGGCGCGGAAACGGTCATCGCCATCGGACAAGGCGCCAACGACGCCGCCATGCTCAAGGAAGCCGCCCTGGGGCTGTGCGTCATCTCAACAGAGGGCGTGGCCATCGAAACACTGCTCTCCGCCGACCTGCTCTTGCCCGACATTTCTTCTGCGCTTGACCTGCTCGAACATCCTTTGCGCATTGTTGCCAGTTTACGCAAATGACCTACCCCCTGCCCAACCCTTTGCCCGCCTCTGAAAACGAAGAACCGCCTGCTGTCCCGCCGCCGGTTTCTGCCGCGCGCCGCCGCCGCGAACGACGTACCCTCCTGCCGCGCGACCCGGCCGGACGCTCGGCGGTCTTAGTCAGCCTGGCACGGAGGTCCTACCCTTCGGTAGAGTTCTTCTTTTACGCCCTCTTATGCGGGCTGGTACTGGGCCTCGGCTATCTGCTCGATTCTCCCACCGTCCTGGTGCTTGGAGCACTGATTGCCCCGCTGATGACCCCCTGGGTTGGGATGACGCTGGCAGCCGTCACCGGCTCGGCACGTTTCTTCATGCAAACCCTGGCAGCCATCTTGGTAGCGGTCACGCTGGCTTTTATCGGCGCAGCCCTGAGCGGCGTGGCTGCGCGCGCCTTCATGCCGCTCACCCTCAACCTCGGCTACTACCACAGCCGCTTATGGCCTGCCGACCTGATCATCCTCACCCTCGGCGCCATCCTGCTCACCATCACCTTTTTGCGGACAGAGGAAAAACCTTACCTGCCCAGCGCCATGCTGGCTTATCAACTTTTCCTGCCCATCGCCGCGGCCGGATTCGGATTAGGGCTGGGTATCGAAGCCTTCTGGCCCTCAGGCGCGCTGGTCTTTGTGACCCACCTGGCCTGGGCTACCTTCTGCAGCGGCCTGACATTGGTCATCCTGCGCTTTTGGCCGCGCACGTTAATCGCCAGTTTTGTCAGTTTGATGATCTTCCTGGTCGTCCTGGTGACCCTGGTAGGCCTGACCGGCCTGGGCGCAACCCTGCTCAAAGGGACGGTTCTCTCTCAGCCTGAACCTGCTCCCGTTATAACAGAATCCAGCCCAACCCCAGACTCTGAACCGTTAAGCATCCTGGTTGAGACGCCTTCTGCCATCCCCAGCCCATCCTTTAAAGTGACCGTCCTGCCCACGGCCACGTTTGACCCGCGCATGTTCTCGGCAGTACCGCCATCCGAAACCCCCACCGCCACACAACCGCCCGAACCGACGCCGATCTACGCCCGCATTGAAGTACGCGGCGCAGGCGGCGCCTACCTGCGCAAAGAGCCCGGCGGGGATGTCCTGCTCACCCTCGACAACGGCGACGTGGTGCGCATCTTGCCCGAGACAAGGGAATACGACGGACGGGTTTACGTTCACGTCATCGCCGTCCGCGGCGAGGTGAGTTACGAAGGTTGGGTGATTCAGACGGCCCTGGTGACAGCCACCCCGGTGCCGGGCTGGTAAAAAGCGGACAAAAAAGTAACTGCCTGGCCTCTTGCAGGTTTTGGCACAATGTCCAAACCACAAGACGTCTCCATGAGCCGGCATTGATTGCCAGCCCCATTCTAACCTGCGGGAGGGTTAAGGGCAGGCAATTTCACAAAAAACAAACTTCCTGGAGTCTGTATGCCTATTCACTTTGGAACCGACGGCTGGCGCGCCGTCATATCAGATACATTTACCTTCAGCAACTTACGCATGGTGGCACAAGCCATCGCCGACGCAGTGGCATCGGAACAATGGGATCGTTCGGGCAACGGCGGGCCGCGCCCTGACCCGAAAAAGTTTGTAATCGGGTTCGACACGCGCTTTCTCTCCGACCGCTTTGCCGGTGAAGTGGCACGTGTGCTGGCTGCCAACGGCTTTACCGTTTACCTTGCCCAGGCCGATGCGCCCACGCCTGCCATTTCGTACGCCGTGCGTCATCTGAATGCGATTGCAGGGGTGATGATCACCGCCTCGCACAACGCCCCGCGTTACAACGGCGTAAAACTGAAAAGTTCGGCCGGCTGTTCGGCCCTGCCCGAACAATGCCGCCGCGTGGAAATCTATATTAACGACAACGAGGAACGCGCTCGCGGTCCTAACCTGATGGATTTCGACCAGGCGCGCGCCCTGGGATTGATTCAGCGCTTCAACCCCATTCCCGCCTATTATGAGCATTTGCGCACATTGATCAATACCGACATCATCGCCGAGAATCCGCAACGTTTTGTGGTTGACTCGATGTATGGCTCTGGCCGGGGAATCATCAAAGGTTTCCTGCAAGGAACGGGCTGTGAAGTGGCCGAGGTGCGCCACGAAATGAACCCCGGCTTCGGCGGCGTCCACCCGGAGCCGATTGCCAAAAATCTGGGAGCGCTGGCCAGCGCCATCAGCATGGGGCTGGGCAATTTCGGTCTGGCCACCGACGGCGACGCTGACCGCATCGGCGCAATGGACGAACGCGGGAATTTCGTGGACCCGCACAAAATCATGGCGCTGGCTCTACAGTACCTGGTGGAAAAACGCGGCCTGAGCGGCGCGGTTGTCCGCACCGTCTCGACCACGCGCATGATTGACCGGCTGGCAAAACGTTATGGCCTGAAATTGTATGAGACGCCGGTTGGCTTCAACCACATAGCCGACTACATGATGCAAGAAGATGTGCTCATCGGCGGCGAGGAATCAGGCGGCATCTCGTTTAAAGGACACATCCCAGAAGGCGACGGCCCTATCATGGGATTACTGCTGGTAGAAATGATTGCCGAAAGCAGAAAATCGCTGCACGATTTGGTGAAAGATTTGTTAGCCGATGTAGGGCCGGCATTTTACGAACGCACCGACCTGCGCTTGAGCCGGCCGGTTGCCAAAGCAGAAATGACCAGTTTCCTAACCCAACATGCGCCGGCCAAAATCGGCGAACAGAAGATCATCGAAATCAGCAATCTGGATGGCGTCAAATACATCCTGGCCGACGACTCCTGGCTTCTCATCCGGCCTTCTGGCACAGAGCCGGTGCTGCGGGTATACGCGGAGGGACGTTCCCAAGCCATGGTCCAAGCCCTTCTGGAGTATGGGGAACAGGTGGCCCGTCAGGTGGTATAGTTTTACAATTGCCTGCAAAGGCCCTGACACAATTGTCCGGCCATGTAGTAACGTGAATTCGGAATAAGAATTTTTCTCACCGCGGAGACGCAGAGAAGCAGAGAAAATGCCAGTTCCTTGGTAACTGCCTACCCTCCCGCAGGTTTTGGCGCAATGTCCAAGCCAGAAGACATCTCCATGACTCTGGCATTGCTTGCCGGCCCCGTTCTAACCTGCGGGAGGGTTAAGGGTAGGCAATTACATTTCTTGAGAAAACTCCGCGCCCTTTGCGTCTCGGCGGTGAAAATTTACAGTCAGTTTTTCTATCCCGAACTGACGTTAAATACATGGTGCCTCCTCTGAGCGCGGGAGGCACCATTTTTTAACTTGTAGTTGGAGACACAAACGATCTTTCCCTCAACGGCTGTATTTCCGGCCGGGGGAGCGTCCCAATGGCTTGTTTAGGATATTTGAAACGTTTTCAGTGCGCCACTCTTGGCGCCGTGCGAAGGCGACGCGCCAATAAAATGACGGCCAGCAGCGCCAGCGCCATCACCAGCAACATGGGCGCTCCCACCTCGTCGGCAAAGCCTGTGCCGGGCAATGCTGTAGATGTTGGCACAATGGTAAGTTGCAAGCCGGCTGCCTGCGTGAAGCCTGCCGCAATGGTAGCCGTGGCCGGCAATTCGGTCGGCGTCTCGGTCACGGCGGGGGTAACCGAAGCCAGCATCACCACAGAGGTGGGCGAGGGGGTGGGGCTTCCCTCTGCCATCGGCGGCGCCGACTGTGTGAAGAACATAGCCGCTGCAGTCGCCGTCAATGCCTGGGAGACCTGTTCATTCTGGGCTGCTATGGTCGCCTGTTGCGCCTGCTGGGCGCGAGTCTGGCTGGGTCGGATGACCAGCAAATACAAGCCGCCACAGGCCAGGGCCGCAAAAATCAAGAAGCCCAAAATGCCCACGCCGATTAAAAAGGCGCGGTTATTGCCGGATTCCTCAGGCGGGGCCTCGATTTCGTCCAGATTCATGTCATCGCCTTCATACATAGCACTCTCTCCTCACAAGGGTTGGTAAGCAATATCAGGCTATAACTTCCAAGTTTACCAGAGGAACGATGATTTGTTCACCGTTTTGCAAACGGACTTCTGCTGCCGGGACACGCAGGCCAACCGGCAAGACAGTTGAACCGGGCAGCAACCTGGTGAGCGTTGCGATCTCCCCCACATGGGGAGCCCGGCGTAAACGCACCTGCTGTTCTGGGGCAAATGTCGCCAAATCCGGCGCAACCGGCACTTCCTGATTAACCGGCAGGGGGATGACCAATTCCGGGCGCGTTCCTGTGTAACGGTCATACGTCTCTGCCCGAATAGTTACTTCGCGCTTTACATTGGTGCTCAAAATCTTGAACGCCGAGGGATTCATCGGCAGGTTGCCAAAGCCGTCAATCACCAGAATCGGGTAGCGCATTTGAGCGGCAAGAGGCAAAAGGGAAGGCATCAGGCTGGACAGAATCAGTCCGCGCACCGGCAATTCGGCCGCAGCGCGCAGGACCTCTCCATCCCGGCAATGACCCGCCAGCAAGACGGAGCCGCGCAGGCTGACATCCAACTGAGCAGCCGTCAGAACATCCGCAGGCTTTTCAAGCAACGGAAGCATCAGGCCGGTATCCATGCGGCCATTTCCCCACACGCCCTGAATCAGCACGCCGGTCGTTTGGATCACCACGCCCCAGTCAGGAATCACCTCGGTGACAATGCCGGGCATACCGGCGCGCAGTTCCAGGCTGGTCTCCCCGACTTCCATTAAGACCTGTCCATTCCCTGCGATAATCACCCGTCCGTCAGAGGGCGCGCGCATGGTTTTCGAGAATAAGCCCTTCTTCTCTGCAATGAGTGTCCCTTCCGTCAGTTCTTCACCGGCCTTACAGCGAATCAGCCGGTCAGCAGCAAGTGGAGAGATGCCAAAAGTGCGCGCCACATCCAGCAGGACATATTCACGGGCATAATGCGCTTCGGCAACGACCTCTGTTGCAATCACCCTTTGATTAAGGCGTGCCACGACCTTCCCCTTAACCGGAAGGAGCCGCTTGCGGACAATCGTGGTCAATGGGAGAAAATGGGTTACCGGTGCTAGCATCTCAACCTCCCACCGTCCAGAGCCATTTTTTGATCAACTCCCGGCGGCGGACTGCATCCGCAGGCAAGGACAGGGGTCGCCCCCGCGCGTCAATGATAACGCCAAGAACGCCGCCGGCCACCCGAATCGTACCGGCGCGACCCGGCCCAAAGCCTGCATCGGCGCGGCGCAGCGGTTTGATTTGCAGTTTGGCCGATTGTCCGCCGGGCAGAGGTAAGATTTCCAGTGAACCATGTTTGACGTCGTGTTGCGATTCGGTGCCATCGTCTTGAATCAGCCGCACGCGCATCACTACCGTCCCATAGTCAGCCTCACAGATAGGGGCTACCACCGCCGCCAGGTTGACAAAGGCGCCCGATTCCAGCACCTGCACCGGCAGCAAAGCATTCCGCTGCGCCGCCGCGCCTAACACAGGCAGAAGGTTATTCTGGTCCAAAATAATATTGGTAATCCCCACCGGCTGAAGCGCATCCAGCACCATCAGCAGGCTTTGCCCCAATGTCGGCGCGTTGGCAATCACACTGCCGCCCACAAAAACCGGCTCAAAAGGCGGCAAAAGACCCGGCTGAAGCGGGCGCGCCCGCGCGGGCCAATCCCGCGCCGCGCTGCGTATGGCCAGATGCAACGCCTGCCTTGCCAACGCCTGCTCAATTGTCAGGTCTTCCTTGGTCGCCGGCAGACTAGAAGGGTAAATAGATTTTTGATAAATGTAATCCAGCACAAAACCCGCAGAAATATCCAGCGGCAGCCAGCGGACAATATCCGCCAACTCGGTCTGTTTAAGGATGCGCGGCAGGTTTTCTCCCAACCCCAACTGCGGGTAAACGTTCAAGCGCAAGTCGCCGGTCAGGCCGGCCGCGACGGTTACGGCAGAGGCGCCCACCTCTACGCCCAGCAAGCCTCTCTCGCCGCCATACACCTGGCTCAAAAAACGAATCATGCGGCCATATGCATAAGCCGCCGGAAGCAGGCCACCGCAGCGCAGGTTCAGGTCTTCCACACCATGCATGTTCAACTGACGAATCGCCGGGAACATTTCGGCCAGTTCCTTGCTGGCCGGTCCCAGGTCTTCCGTCTCCAGCCCTGGGCGCACATTGGGGCTGAAATGCAGAATGGGTGTCCATTTTTGTAACAGCGTCCGCACATCCTCAATCAGGTTTTGATTGCCGGCAAAAAGGACAGCCGGGCGCTGATTTTCGGGAAGCAAATAACAAACCAGGCCGATAACTTCAATCACTTTCTGCAGGGAACGCGAGGCGCCGCCATCTGTACCGCCGGCAATAATGACCAAATCGGGGCGCTCTCGCATCAGGTCATTGAGTTGTTCTTGCGCCTTGCGCGTGTCCCCCAGCCCAATTGTGTCTACAATGCGGGCGTATGTGGTCTCTGCCAGCCGACGGGCGCTTTCAACCGAAACGCCATCCAGCAAACCAACAACGACCGTCTTAAGCGCCGGCCCCGCCGAGATGACGGCTACCACGTTATCCGTCCCCGAACCGTCGGGCTGAGAAGGGGTTAACAAAGCGCCATTCGGCTGTAAAAATACCCTGCCGGTAATCGTTTGCAGGTGTTCAATGGAGCGGCGCACGCCTTCTCCAATATCGGCAAGCGGCGCTTCGGCAGTAGAGATCGCTTGGCCCGCGGCTACAAAACGGTATCGCCCTTCGACCACATCAAAGAGCAAAGCACGGGTATTAACCGCCCCCACGTCCAGGGCAAGCAGAGATTCACCTTCGACCAATGAAACAGGCATGGCAGGTTACCGGAAGAAACTGAGAATGAAATCAAGCCGCTCAATCAGAGCGGTCAAAGCAGCCACGTACACACCCGCAAAAAGCACACCCAGCGTCACAGCAATGAAGATGCGCCCTACCCAGGCAAGCACCTCCGCCAGCCAACCCCGGCGAACCTTGCCATCGGCGCCAGCCCTGGCTCCAAAATGAAAATAGACCAGTGTCCCAATCGTGCCTGCCAGAGCAATCGCGCCGGTCGCCAGACGTTCAAACGGGTTATAGCCGGCCTGAATGCCCGCCGCCAGGTCAAATGGCGCAATGGCGGCTCCAATCTGAGGGAAAAGCGTGCCCAGCACCGCCCCGCCAATGGCCACACCCGCACCAACGCCCACCAGGAAACCCATTGGCACAGAACCAAGGCGGGAAAGGAGCGGAGAAATCTTCATCAACAACAAAACCCCTAGCACCAGAGGGATAAGCAATAAAAAGCGCTGCGGGTCAGTCGCCGAAAAAAGCGGTACAAACAAAGAGGGCATCAGTGCCTGATGCCAGGCCACTGCAGCAATGTATCCGGCCGAGACGCCCACAAAAATATACACAGCAATCTTGAAGAGAGGCGAGTCTCCAAGCAGGTAACTGAAGACAAGCAAGGTTAGCAGCAGGCCGATCAGCGCAGAAATGAAGTCTGTGGGCAAAGCCATGTCACACCTCAACCGCCTTCTGTTCACGACGCAAGCGCCAGGCGCTGAGCAAACTCCATCCCCCGCCAAGGGCCAGGGCTATGACCGACAAGAACAGCCCCATGCTCAAACTATCGCGATAATGGTTTGCCAGTCTGGGGCGACCGTTGATGGTCTCATACGCTGACCCGCCAGCCAGGCCGGCCACCAGGCCTTTCACCTGTCCTGAGTCAACGTATGGACGGATCACCGGTTCGACCTGTGCACTGACCGCCAGGATTAAGGGTTTCTCTTCAAGCCACAATGCGGTTTGCTCCACCCAGGCCTGGGCGCCTTCCGCGCTATCACTCAATACCACCACCGCCTCAAAATCCGAGAGGCGCTTCACCCCCTGCAAAACAGGCGTTTGCCAGGCAGATTGACCTTGCCACAAAGACGGCATGGTCCCGTCAGGGTGTTGGGCAAAGCCTGCAATTCCCGCCGGCCCTCCCGGCAAATAGCCAAGGTTGATATAGTGAACGCCTTGCTGATAGTGATGCTGCTCTTGCGTGCGCGCCAGAAAACGCTCTGCCAGCAACGTGCCATTCGGGGTCGTAGCCACAAGCGCCAGGCGCGAGCCGCGCAACATCAAGTGGTCTACCAGCGGGGCAGCCACCACCTCCAACTCGCCCGAAAGGCTGGCATCATAATCGAAGACCAGTAACACAGGTGCATTTTCGGGCAAGGCATTTACCACTTGAACGGCTGCCAATGTCTCATTCGGGAAAAGGCTGGATTGCGGCGTGAACGGCTTACGCGCCAATAACGGCAAACCCGCCACCAGCAAAAGCAACACAAAAAGCACCCAACGTAGCACCCTCTCGGAAAGCAGCAAAGGCGGTGAGGTCAATGGCTTTGGTTCCGATTCTGCTTCCAGCATTTTCTGAAGCAAAATGGCATTGGCCTGCTGTTCTTCTTCTGCCTGTAATTTGAGGCCAAAAGCCTGCGGCTTGCGGACCGGCGCAAAAACAGGCCCGGCCGGCAAAACGTTGCGCAGACCCGCCAGCGGCCCTTCTGTCACCACATCTTCTGTGGCTGCTTCGGCGCCCGCCTCGGAAACCACGGCTTCCACAGGCCGCATTGCCTGCACCCAGGAGGGCAAACTGCCCGGTGCGATTTCCCCTTCTTCCACAAAAGCGGCATCTTCTGCCGACGCCGGACTCTTTTCGGGGGCAACCGAAGCAAGCCAATCAGGCAACTCCATCGAAAAGGCTGCTTCTGCCTCCTCCAACGCAGGTTCTTCCACAAAGGCCGAGGGCGGCGTTTCGGCGGGCGGGACAAGATCGGAAAAAGGCGGCGGAGTCTCTGCAACTGGCGTCTCCGCGGCAGGTAGAGATGTCAGCCAATCGGGCATCGCCTGCGGTTCAGGCGGGACTGCAGGCGGGGTCTCACTCCCAGGCGTAGCCGTCGCTTCAGGCTGGAGGCCAGACAACCAGTCGGGCAATTCAGCCTGAGGTGAAGGTACCTCAGCAGAGGGCGGCTCTCCAACCGCGGCGGCCAGCCAGTCGGGCAATTCGCTTCCTGTGGCGGGAGCGGCTGGCGTCTCGGACGCAGCCAGGCCTTCGGCACCCAGCCCACCCAGCCAGTCGGGCAATTCGCCTTCCAAGGCAGGAGCCGCGGGGGTCTCGGACGCAGCCGGGCCCTCGGCACCCAGCCCACCCAGCCAGTCGGGCAATTCGCCTTCCAAGGCAGGAGCCGCGGGGGTCTCGGCCGCAGCCGGGCCTTCGGCACCCAGCCCGCTCAGCCAGTCGGGCAATTCGCCTTCCAAGGCAGGAGCCGCGGGGGTCTCGGCCGCAGCCGGGCCTTCGGCACCCAGCCCGCTCAGCCAGTCGGGCAATTCGCCTTCCAAGGCAGGAGCCGCGGGGGTCTCGGCCGCAGCCGGGCCTTCGGCACCCAGCCCGCTCAGCCAGTCGGGCAATTCGCCTTCCAAGGCAGGAGCCGCGGGGGTCTCGGCCGCAGCCGGGCCTTCGGCACCCACCCCGCCCAGCCAGTCGGGCAATTCGACTTCCGCAGCAGGAGCCGCGGGGGTCTCGGCCGCAATTGGGCCTTCGGCACCCAGCCCGCCCAGCCAGTCGGGCAATTCGCCTTCCGCAGCAGGAGCCGCGGGGGTCTCGGCCGCAGCCGGGCCTTCGGCACCCAGCCCGCCCAGCCAGTCGGGCAGATCTGAACCAAGCGGAAGGCGGTCAGAATCTTCTGTCCCAAGATCCGCCTCAGGTCCAGAAAGAGCCGCTTCTGTCTTCAGGTCGGCCAGCCAATCGGCCTGTTCATCCTCTGCTCCAAAAGAAAGGGGAGTTCCCTGTCCGGTCTCTGCTGACATGCCGGGAAGCGGCGGCAGGCTTTCTGCATCTGCTTCGCCGGTCACATCGGAAAGCCAATCAGGGACTTCGGTCTGCGGCTCCGCTTCCTTAGGAGCGGACGCGCCGCCTCGCAAACTGGCCAGCCACTCAGGAATTTCTTCTTCTTCGTCTCCGGTCTGAGAAGTCAACCCCGAAAGCAAATCCGCATTTTCAGGGGAGGGCGGGGCAGGCTGCTCTGACGATGAACGGGACGGCGTTCCACCCAGCGGCAGTTCGCCGGTCGGCGGCGGCTGGTTCTCTTCTGCACTGTCATCGGCATTGCGGGCCTTCCGCAGCCATTCGGGCAAGATTCGCTCCAACTCGGCCGTGCTCTTTTTGACCGGTTCATCGCCCGGCCGAATCGTCTCTCCCAGCGGCGCGGTGAGCGGCTTGAGGCGCGCCTGGCAATACTGGCAGACCTCCAATTCTTCGGGGTTGGGTTTGCCGCACATGGGGCAACGCTGCTCGGCCATGGTTATTTACCTCCATAAGGGCGATCGGCGCCAAGCAGAACCCGCAAGCCGGTCAGGAGTGTTCCAAGAGCAATCCCAATTAATAAACCGCGCGCCCCCGCAACCGCCGGAACATGAATAAGCCAGGGCCGGAGCAGATAGTTGAGAACGCTCACTTCGGCAAACGGCAGGGGAGTCGTCCCAAGCAGCACAAGCCAGGCGGTGGCAAGGAAAACGATGGTCATCATGTCCAGCCGCCTTCGGAAGAGGCGGATACAGGCATAGACCAGCGTTACGGTTAAGATGGCCATGAGACTGGCCTCAACCGGCACAATGATCGTCTCAACCGCCTGCCGCAAGCCGGGGTTTTGTGGCCCAAGCAAAAAGCCAAAGGCGGCCGTAATGACCAAAGATAAGACCAGCAGCAGGCTGTAAATATAACCGGGCTGCCGGCGGCGAATCTTTTCCAGATGGACGGCCAACAGGTTGGCCACGCCCACAAGCACGCCAAAGGCCGCCAGAATGATCGCCCACAAAATCAATTCCTGACGCAAATACGCGAAGAAGGGCAACGGGATAAAGTAGCCCAGCAAAACGATCAACCCGAAAGCGATGGCAAAAGCAGTGGCGAGCGGACGTTTCACAGGACACCTGCCAGTTTAAGGAGCATGCCGCCTAGCAGAACAAGCACAATCAGCCAGCGCAGAATATCCTGAATAGTAAGGCTGGCCAAATGGGAGCCGCCCGCCTTCACATAAGCACCGGCGGCATACAGTTCTTCTCCAATCAGTGGCTGATCGGCTGCAGCAAACAGGACGGACTGCGCCGGTAGGTTGTCCGACGCTGCCAGCAGGAACGTATTCTCGCGTTCTGCTGCATCGGCCAACAAAGCGGCTTCAGCGCCAAAATGACCCAAGATGACATTGGCCGATACATCCCCCGAGCGGATAACCGATATAGTTCCGGCGGCGTAGGAGAAAGGCGTCAGGCCGCTCACCTGACCAGACGTGGGGCGGTATTGCTCGGCCGCGCCGACAGATTGAAAGGCCGATTCAATCGTGTCCCGGCTCAGGATAGCCAGCACGCCATCTCCAGATGTAGATACAGACGGCTTGTCACTGACAGCGGCCTGCTGGGCAATGCGCTGTAAAGCCGCCAGGGCAGCCAGGCTGGCAGCGCCATTGACCGAGAGCATATCCCCCCGTCCAAGAGAGAAATGCAGGCGCGTTCCATCCTCAACCGAAAGCCCAATAGCGCGGTTCAAATGGTCAAAGGCCGGGATGCGGCGAAAGCGAGCAGGAGACTTGCGCTGTAGAAATATGAGCGCGACCAATAAGGCGCCGGTGATGAGTACAAGCACAAGTCCAGCCAGGGGCAACCAAGTCATCGTTCTATCTCCTCCTGCAGGAAGGCGGCAAAGGCATGCGCTTCGCCGTCATCCTCCAGTAGATGAGCCAACGCAGAGAGGGGTTTGCTTCCCCAGAAGGGTTGACTAAAGTAGAGCACCTGTGCTCCCAGCAGCCGCAAGGGTGCAGCAAAATCCAGTACCCAGGCGGCTATTCCTTGCAGGCCTAACTGCCGCAAGCGTTTCGCCCAATCTGTCCACTGCTCACGTCCCATCTGCATATTATCAGTATAGCATAATTTTTTAAGGTCAGGCTTATTCTATAACCGCCCGTACTTGAGGTCAAGTGCTGCTAAAGGGGGATAGATACCATCACAGGCATGCCCGCTCCCCCGCCTGCCAGACATGCCTGTGATCGTTTATATACCCGAAAAAATGTCAATCTTCGTCGGGGTGATTGTTCAAAATCTGCTCGATGGTCTCCAGGACATCATCGGTCAGTTTATCTACCGCGTCCGCCGCAGCCAGATTCTCCTGCAGTTGCTCAATGCTGGTGGCTCCTGTAATCACCGACGAAACTTCCTTGCGCCGCAACAGCCAGGCAATTGCCAGTTGGGCGCTGGTCAGGCCCAGGTCCCGGGCCACTGAACCGAGCCGCTTGACCACCTCGATGCGTTCAGGGGTGATGCGGTCACGAATCCATGCCATGTTTTCCATCGAGGCGCGCGAACCGGCCGGAATCCCATCGTTGTACCGGCCTGCCAGTACACCATAATACAGAGGACTCCAGGTTGTCAGACCAATGCCGAGTTCCTTGCAAATAGGAGAAAGTTCAGATTCAACCCGCTGGCGGTGAAACATATTGTATTGCGGCTGTTCCATAGAAGGGGGAATAAGATGCTGGGTATTTGCACTGTAGAAGGCGGAGGTGATTTGCCAGGCGCGCCATTCAGAAGTGCCCCAGTACATGATCTTCCCCTGACGAACCAGGATGTCCATTGTCTGTACGATTTCGTCAATGGGTGTATCCGGGTCAAAGCGGTGACAGAAGTAAAGGTCCAGATAGTCTGTTCCCAAGCGCTTGAGAGAGGCGTGTACAGATTCCATGATGTGTTTGCGCGACAGCCCGCGTCCGTTCGGGCCGGGCATAGTCGGCCAGAAAACCTTGCTGGAAATGACCAGTGCCTCGCGCGGCAGGTCTTTAATCGCTCTGCCCATGACCCATTCAGCCTGACCATTGGCATAGATATCGGCATTATCAAAGAAGTTCACACCCGCATCGTAAGCGGCATGGATCAAGCGGCTGGCAGTTTGCTCTTCAATCTGATCGCCAAAGGTCACCCAGGACCCCAGTGAAATTTCACTCACTTTCAGGCCAGATCGGCCCAGACGCCGGTAATGCATTTGCTACCTCACTGAACAATAATTTTGATCGACACCGTACAAACATCGGTTTTACCGCGTTGCACGGCCCAGGTGCTGGTATATGTGCCGGGAGCAGCCGGCGAGGTCATCGAAACCGTAAGCACAATGGTGCCATTGACCGGAACATCCCCGGGGAAATCATAACCATTAATGGCGGACATATTGGTGCCGCCCTTGAAGACAAAGTCGGTAGAGGCTTTGTCCAGCACTTTGTTGCCTGTGTTTTTGACTTTCCAGGAAACATCGAAAGCCGTGGCCGGCGCCAGTTTTGTGTTATTGGCCGGGCTTTGCGATACCAGTTTGCAGGCGTATTCGGCGGCCGTTCCACTTGTGGACGAGCCTGTAGAAGAAGTTGGCGGCTTGGTAGACGTGGGGATAAAGAAGTGGAAAATGACCGTTTCCGTAGGCGTAGGGGTGTCGGTCGGTGGGATGACGGTATTGGTTGGCGTAAAAGTCGGCGGAGGAGTGAGAGAGGCCGGAGGCAAAGCCGCCGCCGTTTGCATCTGCGCTGCGCCTGCCGTCAGGGCAACAATCGTATTGATTCCGCCCGGCGGCAGGGTCGGCAGGCTGGATGCAGGCATGGCCGGTACAGCACAAGCCAAGGACAACAGGATAATCGCCGCAAGCACAGACAAAACGCCTCGTCTTGACGCAGACATGTTTCCTCCTCGTCAACAAGCCCGCGGCTACCCCAAGGGAGAAATGCCCTCAGGGTAGCCAAAAGGACAGGAATGCCGGTCTATTTCTGGACAAAGATGGCAATGTAGGGCCGGCAGAATTTGACGCCGTAGCCGACAATTGCCCATTGCTCCACAAAGGTGTGCTTTTCACGTCCCTCCACTTGAGGGGCGATCACTTCGATGACGAGTTGAATCGTTTCACCGGGTTTCACATCGTTTGGCAGGGTATAGTCGGCAGTGGGAGAAATGCGGCCGGCGCTATCCCAAAAGTATTGGAAGGACCATCCGGCCAGCCAGGTCTTAGAGCCGGTGTTCTTGATCGTCCACTTGACGTCAAAACTATCGCCCGGCTTGTAGACAAATTGGCCGTCATAAGGCTTTTGGGCAACGATTTCGCAAGCCAGTTGATCGGTTTGGGAAGAACCGCCGCCTCCGCCACCACCGCCGCCCCCTCCACCACCGCCACCGCCGCCGCCAGAAGTGGTCGGCAGGACAAATGGCGTAATGGTCGGGACGGGCGTTGGCGGCAAGATGGGTGTGCTGGTCGGCGTGAACGTAACCGTTGGGGTGATCTCTGTGGGCACCTGCTGGGCCATCTCAGTGCTGCGAGCAATAACCGTCAGTTCCACTGCTGTTGCAATTGCATCGGCTACCTGCTGTGCATCCGGTGTCGCTGCGCTTGGCGCGGTGGCAGGCGCACAAGCAGCCAACATCAATGCAAAGGCCAGAAAAGCAAACACAAAAAAGTTAGTTTTAAGCGGTCGCATATTTTCTCCTTTTTGGATATGCATGATTCAATCTTCCTGTGAATCGCCAGGCCCAATGCCCAGCGGCTTCCATTTTGACTCTCGATCTCTCAGACGATGATGAAGCGTGCTGCGTTCCCGCAGGTCATCAAAGCCCTCTGGCTTAATGAACATATCGTTTCCGTCGAGCAAAGCCGTAAGCCCTGCCTGACCCGGCTCCGGGCGCTTGTTCTGACAGTACCAGCAGGTCTTCGGGTCATGCGGTTTGTAATCGGTCGGCTCCTCGTAGGTCGAAATGAAGCCTTCAAAGTTGCGCAGGATGATTTTATGGTCCGACATCGAAACCACATAATTGGGTTGAATGGTGACCTTGCCGCCGCCGCCCGGCGCGTCAATGCTGTATTGCGGCACAGCAAAGCCAGAAGTATGCCCACGCAAACCCTCAATGATTTCAATGCCTTTGGCCATTGGCGTGCGAAAACGGCCAGAACCCGGCACCAAATCGGCTTGATAGAGGTAATAAGGCCGCACACGAATGCGCACCAGCCGATGCACCAGTTCGCGCTGGATATGCACGCAATCGTTGATCCCGGCCATCAGAACCGTCTGGTTGCCCAGCGGGATGCCGGCACGACTGAGTTTATCACAAGCCTGAGCCAGTTCTGCCGTCACTTCATTGGGATGATTAACGTGGATATTCATCCACAACGGATGGTACTTCTGAAGCATGTCGGTCAGTTCGTCGGTAACCCGCATTGGCAAAAACACCGGGACGCGCGTGCCAATGCGCAGAACCTCCACATGCGGAATCTCCCGCAGCCGGCTGAGCAACTCCTCCAAAATTTTTGGCGAGAGCACCAGCGGGTCACCGCCAGAAAGCAGCACATCCCGCACCTGCGGGGTACGCCGGATGTAATCCAATTGCAGTTCGAACTCCTGCCGATTGAAGGTAGCCGCAGGGTCGCCGACAATGCGCGAACGAGTGCAATAACGGCAATAGGAAGCACACTGCGTCGTCACCAGCATCAACACCCGGTCGGGATAACGATGCACCAAACCCGGCACAGGCGAGTGGCGGTCCTCGGCCAGCGAATCCTCCATCATGGCAGTAAAGGCTTCCATTTCCTCAATGCGCGGGATGATTTGCTGACGAATCGGGTCATTGGGATCATCCGGGCGAATCAGCGAAATAAAATACGGGGTGATATCCACCCGGAACAAGCCTTTCGTATTCAATGCCTGCCGCTCAGAATCGGTCAATTCAATAATTGCTCCGATTTCCTCCGCCGAATTGAGACGGTGGCTTAATTGCCAGCGCCAGTTATTCCATTGCTCATCGGGGACATCGCGGTAGGCGGGCGCGCGCCGAGATTCAAAAGGAACGGGCATCTCACCTCCAAGAAGGGAACGGCCTGCAAAGACAGGCCAAAGATGGGAACATCGTCCGATACACAAAATCGTTCATAGCCTGATTGATGAGTATTGTAAGATGAAACAAAAGGGAGGTCAATATTACATCCGGCCCAACGGAATCGGGCAAAACAGAGTAAAATTTGAGCAAGGAGATGATATGACCCAAGTTGCCGTTGTAACCGACTCGTGTGCCAGTATCCCAGAAGCACTCATCCAACGCCTGAATATTCATACAGTCGCTTACTACATCCACCGCGGCCAGGAAGTCTTGCGCGATTTGGTCACCATCCAGCGCGATGAGTTCCTGCGCTGGATGACCACCGCCACCACCCTGCCCACCACCGCCAGCCCAGGGCCTGGAGACTACTACGAAAAATACACAGCCCTGATCAAACAGGGATTTCGTCAAATTATCAGCCTGCATATGACCTCCAAAGGTTCAGGCGCCTATCAGGCCGCCACCGTAGCCCAGTCCATGCTCAAGGAAGAAGAGCCGACGGTACAAATCGAGGTTGTGGACACGCAGAACGTCTCACTCTGCCAGGGCTGGATGGCCATTGAGGCTGCCCGCGCTGCTCAATCCGGTTCATCTCTGGACGATGTGGTTGCGCGCGTTAAAAAGATGATTCCCATCACCCAAATGCTTCAGACAGCCGACACCTTACGCTACCTTTACCTTGGCGGACGCATCGGCCTGGCACAAAACCTGGTCGGTTCGTTACTCAACATCAAACCCATCATCAGCATGAAGGACGGGATTATTGTTGCCCTGGGAAAAGCACGCGGCCGGTTGCAGGCGTATACGCTCATATCCGATATGGTGGCCAATGCCGTCGGCAAAGGCAAAGCCAAAATTGCCTACGTTCACGCCGGAGCGCTGTATGAGGTGGAAAAACTCAAACAACTGGTCGAAGCAAAAGTCGAAGTAGCCGAATCGTTCATTGCAGAACTCTCGCCCGCCCTGGCCGTTCATACCGGACCGGGGACGGCCGGTTTGTGTTTTTATCCCATCCAAGACTGAGAGAGCCTATGCCATCTAACGACGAATCTATCTCCGTCCAGCATAACCCCCAAAATAACCGCTTCGAAATCCAACAAGACGGGTTGATGGCCGTATTAGAATACCACCAGGCCGACGCAAAAATCATCTTCACCCATACAGCCGTACCAGAGGCGCTGGGCGGAAAAGGAATAGGCTCGCGCCTGGTAAAAGCCGGTTTGGATTATGCCCGCGCAAATCAGTTGAAAGTTGTGCCGCTTTGCTCATTCACCTACGCTTACATCCAAAAACACCCAGAGTATCAGGATCTCCTGGTAAGTTTGTGAGAGGCAAATGAATCCACAAGTTCTTGCACTGCTGACCGCCATGGCCTGGGGCATCGGCGGTTACTTTGAGAAAAAAGGCCTGCACCTCGGAGGCCTTTCCCCACAAATGGGAATCACAATCCGCACCGGTGTTGCCTTGCTTATCCTTGGAATAGTCTCCTTCCCACAATGGAAAACGCTGCCCCAGGCCGGCACCAAATCTATCCTGATGATGGTCGTGGGGGGAGGGATCGTTGCCGGCGCCTTGGGCATGCTGTGTTTTTATGCAGCCCTGAAAGGCGCCCCGCTTAATCGGGTTATGCCCATTGCTTTCACATCGCCCCTCTTTGGCGCCCTGATGGGCATTCTGCTTGGCGGAGAACCGTTGACCTGGAAAACGGCGATTGGCACCCTGCTGACCATCGGCGGCATCGTTTTGCTTACAATCTAATCGCCGCGCCCATAATTTAACCGCCTTGTTCTAAAGAAAGCCGTTCAACTTACAACAAAGTAGTACAATCAAACCCAAGAGACATACTGTTTTGGAGGCAACATGACTTTTCATACCCTAATCTTTGCAGGCAACCTGGGGCGCGACCCTGAAATGCGCTACACCCCGGCCGGTCAGGCGGTTACCAATCTTTCTGTCGCCGTCAATGACGACTATACCAACAGCAACGGAGAGCGCGTCAAGCGCACGATCTGGATACGAGTTTCTACCTGGGGCAAGCAGGCAGAGAGTTGCAACCAGTATCTCAAAAAAGGCTCCAAAGTCCTGGTGGAAGGCCGTCTCATTGCCGACCAGAGCACCGGCGGGCCGCGCGTCTGGACCGGTCAGGATGGCCAACCGCGCGCCTCTTACGAGGTCAGCGCAGTTACGGTTCGTTTCTTGAGTTCACGCGGTGAAGGCGGCGAAGCGTCAGCCGATGAGATGGGATTGATCGCCGCGCCCGAAGACGATATCCCCTTCTAGGTCTGGCCTATGGCTGCCCCGTCTGCCCCCCGCCCGCCCACGCTCAACATGGAAGCCCCCAACGACCTCCAGCCGCTGTATGCCAATCTGGTGCGAATTGCGCACTCTCCTGCCGACCTGGTACTTGATTTTGCCCACCTCTTGCCCGGCGAGACAACGGCTACAATTAAAGCCCGCATTTTGATGTCCCCGCTGAGTGCCAAACTGCTCTACCGCGCCCTGGGCGACAACCTGGCCCGCTATGAGGCCGCTTTTGGCGAGATCACAGTGCCGGGTAATTCCTCGCTGGCCGAACATCTCTTCCGCCCCTTTCAGCCGCCGGAGCCGCCCAAAGAAAGTTGAAGATGCAAAAATTAGAACGCATTGCCGAGCAGATTCGCAAAGCCTTTGATGCTCAAACCCTGGCCCGAGATCAGGCGCTCGGCCAGACTCGCGCCCTGACCCGTCACTGTGCCTTGGCGATCCGCGCCGTTCACCGGCAAGAAACGGAGACCATGGAGGCGCACTTGGGTGAAGCCCATCGCCTGGCAAATGACCTAAAAAACACGCTGGCCAACTACCCCGACCTGTATTACGCCGGCTACACTCAGGACGCGCTCAAAGAATATGTAGAAGCCTGCAACACTTGTGCCCTGATCAACGGCCAACCATTGCTGACGCCAGAAGAACTTGGAGTAACACACTTCACTTACCTGAATGGTCTGGCAGAAGTCATTGGCGAATTACGCCGCCGCATCCTGGATATTTTACGTCACGGTTATTCCGAACAAGCCGAACAGTTGCTGGAAAGCATGGATGAGATTTATGCCGTTCTGGTCACGATGGACTATCCTGAGGCCATTACCAACGGTCTGCGCCGACAAACAGATGTAGCGCGAGGCATTATTGAACGTACCCGCAGTGATGTCACCTTCAGCCTGCGCAGTGAACAATTGGCGCGCGCCATGTCCAGCCTGAGCCAGCAACTAAACGGCATTGAGCCGGCTGACGCCGACAACACCCCTATTGTTTCTCAGGAGCACGATTTAGAGACGTGATATGCCCCGCTTCCGGCGCCGTTATCCACTCTTGATTTACCGTCGTATGCTCAACCGCTGGTGGCCGGCCACGCTTGTCATCAGCCTGGCCCTGCTCGCCGGTTGGTGGCAGGCTGCCCAAAATGTACCCTGGCAACTTGACCTGTGGCGGATAGATGTATGGCTGTTATTCTCCGCCTGTCTGGCCCTCTTGTGGACACTGGCTCTGTTCATCATGAGCCGCATGGCATATGTGCAGGTCTTCCCCGACCGCTTGCGTCTGGTGACACCCTTTTTACGCATGAACATTTCCTATAAGCGCATCCGGCGGACAAGTACGGCTGCCATGTATGCCCTCTTTCCTCCAGATCGGCTCCCGGATTCAAAGCGCGAAATTCTCGAGCCGCTGGCGGGCAAAACTGCTGTTGTGGTTGAGTTGATCTCGATGCCCATCCCACGCTCTACTTTGAACTTCTTTCTTTCGCCCTTCTTTTTCAAGGACCAGACTCCGCACATTGTGATCCTGGTCAACGACTGGCTGAAGTTCAGCACAGAACTGGAAAGTCAACGCTCGGCCCAAGGCGCCCCCCAGCCCAAAGCCCGCCCCCTTTCATCCATCCTCGCACACCTGCCGGACAAAGACCAATAACTTCCCGTCAGAACGCCGGGAAGCAGATGCGGCTTCCTCTTGTGAATATGTTCACGATTTTTCGGTGACTTTCTGCTTTGCACATATGCTTCAGCAGGAGTATCATTTGCCATGGAGACGGAACCAAACACCTCCAAGATGCTCCTCACTGTCTCCTCCTTTGGCGAAAGCCTCCGCCGGCCTAAGAAGCCGGCGGAGGCTGTTAATATCAAAGTTGACAGCCGGTTACGTCATGAGGGCCGGCTAGCCGGCAAGACGACAACAAACGTTGAGCCTTTGTCAGATGATTCCACCCAAATCCGGCCCTGGTGGTTATCTACAATGGATTTGACAATTGCCAATCCGAGCCCAGAGCCGGATACGCCAGCCGGAACATTGCTGCCGCGGAAAAACTTATCGAAAATATGCGGCTGCTCGGCTGGGGGAATGCCTGGTCCAGTATCAGCCACCTGAACAATCACCTGACTGTCTTCCGCGCGCAGAACAATGCGCACATCCCCATGCTCCGGCGTGTACTTGACCGCGTTGCCAATCAGGTTCTCAAACATCTGCCGCAAACGGATAGGATTGCCGCGTATCAGCGGCAAATTGGCTTCGATATCCATGCCCAAATTCAAGTGTTTTTCCGCAATGGTCGGGCTGAATGTATCCAGCGTATAGCGCAGAATACTATCCAACTGGACATCTTCTTTGCGCGTATCAAAACCGGCCTCAATGCGGCCCAAGTCGAGCAAATCATTAACTAGGGTGGTGATATTCTGCACACTGGCCTGGATGCGCTGAACAAACTCCCGCTGCTGATCCGTTAAAGTCCCCACGCGTCCGAGCAACTCGGTATAGCCCAACACGGCCGTCAATGGAGAACGTAAATCGTGGGAAACGGTATGCACAAAATCGTTTTTCAGGCGATCAAGTTCTTTCAGGTAGGTGATGTCCTGTAAAGTGATCGCTGCCCCTACGCCGGGAATGCTCGTGTACTGAGCGTTGAAAACCCGCCCGTCATCAAAATTTATTTCATGATGCTTAAGGGAAGCCTGATTGGCGCGGTTTAAGAGGGTGCGCAAATCTGGATGTTGGATAAAATCTACAACAGGCTGCCCTATGCCTCCCTGCGCCGGTAAACCAAAGGCCAGGCGCGCAGCCGGATTGACCAGCAACACGCAGTCGTTTTCATCCAAAATGATAACGCCATTGGCAATATTATTAAAAGTGGCCTGAAACTTCGTGCGTTCCGTCTCCGAAGCCTGATAGAGAAACGCATTTGACATAGCAATTGCAGCATAATCTGCAAGCACCGATAGCAACAAAACATGCCGCTCACTAAAGAAGCGGCGCTCTTGGCGATTATCCACCCCCAATACGCCCACCACCTTGTCTTTCATCCGCAAGGGGACATAGACCAAAGCGTGGACCAGATAGGCCGTCTTGATTTTATGAGGATCTTCACCGCCCAGTAAAAGCGGTTCTCCGGTGCGAATCACCTCGCCTGCCAGGCTATCGGTCACGCGGACTCGGAACGTGCGGGCAAAACCATCCTTGATATTATGCGCCGCACGCATATAGAGATTCTCACCATCGTCATCCAACAAAAGCAGACTGCCCTCCTCAGCGCCGGTCAAATCCACCGCAGCAGTGACTACATTGGTCAAGATGTGATCCAACTCCAGTGAACCGGTAATCCCCCGCCCCAGGTTGACCAGCGTCTGCAGTTCGTCCACCCGCCGCTCCAGCGAGGCGGTTGTGCGCTTGACTTCGCGGCGAATCCAATCTCCCATTGAGAGCGCACGCTTCAGGTTACGCTCAATGGCTCGCACAAGGTCATCGGGGCGCAGAGGTGGACAAAGGCAATCGCTAAAACCCAAACGCAGACATTCCCGCAACAGCGTTGCCGACTCGTGGCCTGCAAACAGCACAATCGGTAAGGTGGGAAAGCGCTCGCGCAATTCAGCGCCAAGGCGCAAACCATCAACCCCTTTGAGCGTTTCGCCCATCACGACAATGGCCGGCGAAGATTCCTGCAGGATTCGCTCCAGGCCGGATTGTTCATGGACCACAGCCGTCTGATAGCCCACCGCCGAAAGGGCGCGCAACAACAACTGTAGTTCAGGGCCATCATCAAGGACAAGGAGAACAAGGTCTGATTGGGGCATGTTGGCAGGTGTGTCAATCCCGACCGGCAGGCTTGAGGTTTGGCGTCAGTGGTGGAATGGTCTTTTCAATTTCGCCGGACAGGCGTTTCAGCGCCGCTCGGGCGGTTTCCAAAGCCTGACGCTGGTCTTGGGTCAATGGGCCGCTTTTTTCGGTTAGCAGTAACTCTATAGGATAGGCGGCCGTCTTCAGTTCGGTTTGAACCGTCTCGCGCAGGGATTGCAACATGGCATTCTGACGTTTTTCGCCGGCGCGTGCCGTTTCGGCAGTTTGCTCCAGGGCGCGAAAGAGACGCGCGTTGATCAACGAGATGGAAGCGTAATCTGCCACCGCCTCCAGCAGAATTTGCTCTACCTGTTGAAAGGCGCGACTCTCTTTGCGAACGACAATCAACAGGCCAATCACCTGCGACTGAACCTTAATGGGAACAACTACGGCTGCTCTGCCCAGGGCTGAGATTTTAAACCGCTGTAACGGCTCGCCATGGATTACCAGCGTCTCACCTGAGAGCGCCACCAACGAACTAATGCCGTCATCTACGGGTTGATTCATTTTTGCAGCCCAGCCCTCGGGCAAGCCGCGCTGGGCAGACATTAAAAACTCTTTGGTGGTCTCACTGCGCAGCATCAGCCAGCCGGCAGAAGCATCTGAGACCTGAATTGCCCCTTCAACAATCCGATCAAACAGGACGCGCTGATCGGTAATCGAGAGCACTGCCTTGCCAACAGAGAGAATGGCGGTTAAATCGCGCACCCGGCGCTGGAGTTCCTGATTCGTCTCTCTGAGATTCTGGTCCAGGCGCTGACGAGTGCGCATTTCGCGCACGTTCTTAAGCGCGCGTTCTACTGCCGCAACCACTTCAGCATCGCGCGCGGGCCACAGCAGGTAATCACTGGCGCCAACTCGAAAGGCCTGAATGACATCCCGTTCCTGCCCCTCGCGCGCCAGCACCAACAGCACCGAACCAATACCCTGCGAGTTGAGTGCTACCAGCAAATCTTTGCCACTCAAACCTGGAAGGTTTAAATTCGTAATGATCAGGTCAGGGGGAGATTGAACTGCCTGTTTGATGGCCGCACTGGCATCATGCACAACATCCACCTGATACCCCAGGGGACGCAAAGCCTGCCGGGCGATCAAATCACATATATCCGGGTCGCTTTCAACAAGGAGAATTCTTTCCCCTGAACCGCTCATATTTCCTTTTCCACATGCAGAGGACTTGTTTGAGAGATTAAACCGATTGCAACTTGATTATATTACAAAGCGCACAAAATTTATATCCATAAAAGCCAATAGTAGAAGAGTATAATTGCCGAACGCCTTATGTTTCGCAATGGCTGTGCACCTTCCCCTTGCTGAAATATCATACCCTCAAAGGAAACCCCCATAAAACCCATGGAAAAAACGCCCCTGAAACGCCTGCCGCGTAATGTCTGGGTAGTAACGGCCACATCTTTTCTAACCGACATTTCGTCTGAAATGGTACTCAATCTCGTGCCGCTCTTTTTGTCCAATGTATTGGGCACCAAGACGGCCATCATCGGCCTGATTGAAGGCATCGCCGAGACCACAGCCAGCCTGCTCAAACTCTACTCTGGCTGGCTTTCTGACAAACTCGGCAAACGCAAATGGCTGACCGTGCTGGGCTATGGCCTCTCAACGCTTGCCAAGCCCTTGCTCTATTTTGCCAACACCTGGCCGGAGGTATTGAGCGTGCGCTTTGCCGACCGGGTTGGCAAGGGCATCCGCACTGCGCCGCGAGACGCCTTGGTCGCCGGCTCGATTGACGAGAAACAGCGCGGCCTGGCCTTTGGTCTGCACCGGGCCGGCGATACTGCAGGCGCCTTCTTCGGCCTGCTTACAGCCGCCGTCATCATTTGGCTCACACAATCCACCTCTGCTACCCTGACGCGCGCCACCTTTCAGATTGTGGTCTTAATCAGCATCATCCCGGCAACATTAGCAGTCCTTGTCCTGGCGCTGGGAGCCCGAGAAACCACTGCTGCCGGTCAAAATTCCAATGCCCCCACACTACACCTGCGCGGAATGGAAAAGCGCTTCAAGTGGTTCCTCCTGACGGTTGTCCTGTTCACCCTGGGAAACTCCTCGGACGCTTTCATCATCCTGCGCGGCCAGGAACGCGGCCTGAGCATTTTACAGGTGATGGCCATGCTGATGACGTTCAACCTGATTTACGCCCTTCTCTCAGGGCCATTAGGCGTCCTTTCTGACCGAATAGGCCGCCGCAAACTGATCCTTGGCGGCTGGGCTGCCTACGGGCTGGTTTACCTTGGCTTTGCACTCTCTAAAACCGGCGTGCAGGTATGGACGCTTTTTGGCCTCTATGGCATCTATTACGCGGCCGTTGAAGGCAACGCCAAAGCATTGATTGCCGACCTGGTTCCAGATGAACAGCGCGGCACTGCCTACGGCCTGTACAATGCCGCCGTCGGACTCATGACCCTGCCCGCCTCGGTCATCGCGGGAATATTATGGCAGGGAATTTTCGGCTGGAACGGCTTCGGCGCTTCGGCACCATTTTTCTTTGGCGCTTCTCTGGCGCTGGCAGCCAGTATATTATTCTGGCAAAAGGTGAGATAAACCGCCCTCACGAGACAGATATGCCCTTCCTGATTGACGGCCACAACCTGATCCCTAAAATGGGACTGAGCCTGCGCAATATTAATGACGAGCAGGAATTGATTGAGCGTTTACAGGAATTTTGCCGCTTGGGAAATCGTCAGGCAGAGGTCTATTTCGATGGCGCGCCGGCGGGTCAGGCCGGAACCCGAAAAGTGGGCCGCGTAACCGCGCATTTCATCCGACTGGGCAGTAGCGCCGATGAGGCCATCCGGCAGCGTCTGCGCCAACTCGGCGCCTCGGCCAGGAACTGGACGGTTGTCACTTCAGACCGCTCCGTGCAGGCCGAGGCGCGCGCCGTCCATGCCGAGGTCATGTCTTCAGAGGCGTTTGCGCGTCTCGTAGCAGAAACAGGCCAAAAGTCGGGAAAGAGCCGGGAAAAGCCCGAAGGTGTGGATGAGATTGAGGTACAAGAGTGGTTAGAAGTGTTCCGGCGGGGCAGGCGTTCATAAAACTCTTATGTGGTTTTAATGCAAAGAAGATAAATTTGATGTATATTATCTCCAATGACATCTGCCCTCCTCCCTTTACTGGTAGTCAGGTGTCTTCCACCTAGAGCGGGTTAGCATGTCCCCCCCATGCTGGCCTGGTGGTGGTGTCCCTCCCCCCTCAGCCGTCCGGTGTGTTGACATACCGGACGGCCAGCGTTTAAGGCAAAGTCATCCCATCTGCCATATAATAGAGGCATGAAAACCGTCTTTGCGTTTGTCCCTGCGCCCGGTCACGTCTACCCGCAACACCCTGAAAACCCGAATCGGTTGGGGCTTTTTAAACCGCCGGGGCATATTGAGCAAGTTCGGGTCGTTCCGGCCCGCCCAGAGGAGGTCGGGCGGGTACACACGCCGCAAATGATTTTGGATGTAGAAGCGGCCTGCAAACAGGCTCCGGCCATCATTGACTTCGCGCCCACCTTTGTGACGCCGACTTCCTTTGAGGATGCTCTTTTAGCCGCCGGCGCGGCCCTGACCTGCACCCGCCTGGTACTGCGCGGAGAGGCAGACAATGCTTTTGCCATCCTGCGTCCGCCTGGGCATCATGCCGAACCCAGGCGAGCAATGGGCTTTTGCATCTTCAACAACGTTGCCATTGCGGCGCACGAGGCCCTGAGCAGCGGCCTGGAACGCATCCTGATTGTGGATTATGACGCCCATCACGGCAATGGGACACAGGCGGCTTTCTGGGAGGATGCGCGCGTGGCCTACCTTTCCACCCACCAGGAGGGCATCTATCCCGGCTCTGGCTGGATTGCGGAGGCGCCGCATGCGCGCCAGCGGATTGTGAACCTGCCGCTTCCTGCACTAACAGGCGACCAGGGCTACTTACGGGCAGCCGAGGCGGTCATCCGCCCGCTGGCAGAGACCTTTCGGCCGCAATTAATTCTGGTCTCTGCGGGTTTTGATGCCCACTGGAACGACCCCCTGACCCGACTGGGGCTATCGAGCGCCGGATTTTTTGCCCTCTCGAAATTCCTGGTAGATCTGGCAGGTGAACATTGCAACGGGAAGATTGTCTTCCTGCTGGAAGGCGGCTACCTGCCGGAAAACGTCGCTAACGGGATTGCGGCGGTCTTCGCTGCATTGGAGGGGAAGGCTTTGCCTGCGGATGTGCAGGATGCCAGCCCCTATCCAGAGCCGGACGTGAGTCAGCGCCTGGCAGAAATCTGCCGCTGGCAGGGATGGCAAGCCGTTTGAGGCCGTAATTGCGCCTCAGGGAAGATTGCCTCTCGCCTGGCGCAGAGCCAGCGACTCGGCAATCACAAAGTCTTCTTCTGTGTCAATATCCACCGCCTCAAGGCGCGGGATCTCGAACATGAGCGGACAAGCGCCAATGCGGTGATGCCGCCTGACCAGATTCTCGCGCGTGAAGATGTAGATGCAGGAATTTTCCTCATAGATGGGCGGCAGGTCTTGGGTTTGGAGCAGTTCAGCCGGGTTATGGTTGATGGCCTGTCCATGCTGGTCATAGAGCCGCGTTTGCCAGCGCGTGACAGAGAAAAGCGAATCGTAGCGGGGATACTCGGCCCAAAAAGCCCGAATAGCGCCAGAAATAGTGGCGGCCTTGAGCAGGGGGTTGGTGCTGTGAGTCTGTAAGTAGAAATCGGCCTGCACCTGAGCAGTGTCATAGAGCAGGATGTCGTTCATGGGAACATCATCGGCGCACAGATGGGGCGGGCGCGGCAAAACGATTACCTGTGGAAAATTGCGGTGCAATCCCTCCATGATCGGTTCGGAATCGGTATCCACCGCCACCTGCTCAATTTCGGGAACAGTCAGCAAGGTTTCAATGATGTGTTGGTAGAGTGGCTTGCCGGCCAGCAGACGATAGTTTTTGCCCGGCACGCGTTGACTGTGATGGCGCATGGGGACGAGGGCGATGATTTTCGTCATGTATTACGCTCCTTGGATCTGCGAGTAGGTATCCTCCCAAACACGGCGGGCGAAATGATCAAATCTTAAAAAGGCAATGACATAGTCCAGCATAAACAGCAGAAGAAAGCCGGCCCAGGCATCCAGGACGCGCAGGTGATTGTGATGCAAAAACCAGGCGAACAGCCCCAGCAAAAAGCCCCATGTGATCTGCTGAAAGAATGAGAGTCGGTAGGCTACAATCAGGCGCGCCTCTCGCACAAAGACCCGAATCTCGCCGCTGTCAAAGGCCGCCAGCAGATACCAACTCGGGGCCGAGAACCAAAGGTAACCGCCGTGAAAGCGCAGGATGTTCTGTGTCTGTATAATGCCTTGCGCGCGCTGCTCTACCAGAGAGGCCTTAAATTGCGCCAGTAAACGCCGCACGGTTGCATCGGGCGCTTCGGTAAGCGGGAAGGATACTTCCTTGCGCAGGCTGAAAAGCATCGAAAGCATTTATTCATTATAACGGATTGGCTCAATCTTGCGCCTGGCAGCCGGGCTGACCTGCAAACCGCGCGGGTAATAGAAGGTTTGCCGCAGGTGCTGGGTAAGCGGGCCGGATTGCCGATAGCCCTGATATGTGCCCCAGAATTGCATCAGGCGGAACCAGAAAATGGAGGTCAGACTGGATAGCAAAGCGCGCTCACGGGCCGCGTGCCACAAGTCGCTGACGATGTTGGTGGCCATCAAACGGAGAAAGTCATATATGTTGAAGTGCGACTCGGGAAAAATGCGCTTGAAGGCCATCCCCTCGCGGCGGTAACGGTTATACACCCCGCGCGGCGTCTCATTGTGGACATGGATGATTTCGGCCTCGGCCATGTAGGCAACGGCATAGCCCTGTTCCATCGCCCACTTGGCCCAGGCCACATCTTCCAGGCCGGTCAGTGTCTCATCGTAGGGATGCTGCTGCCACAGGCTGCGGCGAACAGCGGCGTTGGCATTGTTGCAAAATGGACTGCTTTGCCGCATGGTAGAGGCGTCGGGATACCATTGATGGTAAACCTGCTGTTCGGAAAATTTGGCCCCCGCCGGGGCGCGTTGTTTGCCGTAGACCAGCGCCACCGTCTCATCTTCAAAGGGAAGGAGAAGAGTCTCCAGCCAATCGGGATAGACGGGGTAAACATGGGCGCTGGCAATGACAATGTATTCCCGGCTGGCCGCGCTGACCCCCAGGTTGAGCGAACGGCCAAAAGTAAACTCCTGCGAAGGGATTCTCACCACGCGCGCCCCAAACGCCTCGGCAATGGCAACCGTTGCGTCGGTAGAACCGGAATCCACCAGCACAACTTCCACATCCTTAACCGTCTGCCGGCGAATGCCTTCCAGCAGGCGGCCTATGCAGGCTTCTTCATTGTAAGCACGGATGACAATGGAGCATTTACCAATCATGGCCCTGTTCGTATCCCAGGCGAATCAGTAAATCTCCGGCTACATCTTTGAAGATGCGCTTGTGTTCAGGCGTGAAATATTTCTTCCACTCGCCGGTCTTGCCGGAGCGGAAGGTGGGGGATTTCTTCGGGTTGATGCTGGTCTCCAGGGTCTCGATGAGCAACTCACGGGGAGTCTGAAGCGTGTTAACCCGTCGCAGGAGGTGTTCGGCAATCCGTCCGAGAGTGGCGCGGCGGTCATGAACCAATTCCTCAAAACGTATCTTCATGACTTCGTCTTGCTCGAGCCAGCCCAGGTAAGGGTCAAAACGTTCGGCCAGGTTTGGGAACTCAACGCCGGCATCGGGGCGGCCAAGGATGCTGACACGCAGGCGCTCGTCGAAAGACGTCAGTGAGCGGTAGTAGTCATGATGTACATGCCCGGGCTCCATCTCGGTAACGTAAAAGACGTGTGAGACGGCCACATCGCGCGGGTCTCGGAAAATGAAGTAGGGGACAAAGGATGGAGAAATCACACGGGCAACGGCTGCGGGGCGCGCAAACAGGTGCGCCGAGGCCACATCGCGCGAGTGCAACGAATCTAGCCAGGCCAGCGCCTGTTCGGGGGCGCGTTTGCGGCCGCTGGCGCCTTCATATTCGGCATAGAACGAGTGCAAACGGCGTGCAAAGGGGGCTACCCGGCTAAAGCCGAGCAGAATCTGGTCAAGCAGGTGCGTACCGCTTTTGGGAAAAGAGATGCCCAGTAAAACCGGCCAGCCACCTTGGGGAGCAGGCAGGGAAGCAAAACGCAAACGCTGGAATTCTTTTTCAAGCGTATAAACAAAAAGACGCAGAATCGATTTTATCGGCATGGGTCTATTTTACCCGCAGTATGCTATACTGACGTTACGATGTACAAACTGGTCATTCTCTTTCAGACGCCGCTTAACGCGCAAGCCTTTCAGATAGATTGGCAAAAGTTCATGCGCCTGGCCGAAAATATGCCTGGCCTGCTTTCAGAGACGGTGAGCGAGGTGGAGAGTGCGCCCTTCGACCCACATGGGCATGCGCCGGTCAAAATCCACGAATTGTACTTCGCCGACCGGGCGGCGCTTGAAAACGCCCTGCGCTCCCCCGCCGGTCAGGAAGCCGGGCGCTGGCTGCATGATTTTACCGGCGGGCGTTTTGTGCTTCTCATCGTCCGGCACATGCAGGCCAGTGCCAGCGATTTCAAACGGCCTTCACCATCCGCCTGACCAGGCCCGGGCCGGCATAAATCAGGCCGGTATATACCTGCACAAGCGCCGCTCCCATATCCAGGCGGCGTTTGGCATCTTCGGGAGTCATGATGCCGCCCGAACTTATGACCGGCAGACGGCCATCCAGCCGCCGGACGATTTTGGAGAGCAGCGCTTCGCTCTGGGACCGAAGAGGGGCGCCGCTTAATCCGCCGCTTTCCCGGCTATAGGCAGAGACCAATCCCTGACGTGCAAGGGTGGTATTGGTTGCAATGACACCGTCCATATCAGTACGCCAAATGGCCTCCAGGGCGTCATCCAGTTCTGCATCGGTCAGGTCGGGAGATAGTTTGACCAGCAGGGGAAGGCGCTTCTGGTATTTGGCCTGTTCAAGGCGGCGCTGTTGGTTCACATGGGTTAACAGGTTTTCCAGCGCCTGGCGGGCCTGCAGTTGGCGCAAGCCGATTGTATTGGGCGAACTGACATTGACGGTCATGTAATCGCAGAGGGGAGCAAACAACTGCACCAGTTCAAGGTAGTCAAACGCGGCTTCTTCATTCGGGGTATCTTTGTTACGCCCCAGATTGACGCCCAGGATTGCATCCGTTTTCGCGCGCTCGGCCCAGAATTTGCGCAGGCGATAGACAACTTTGCCGCCACCCTGCGAAGGAAAACCCATGCGGTTGATCAGCGCCTCATCCTGCGGCAAGCGGAAAATTCGCGGTTTGGGATTGCCGGACTGCGGGCGCGGTGTCACGGTGCCAATTTCTATGTGACCAAAGCCCAGGGCCGCCAGGCCGCGAATGGCCACGCCGTCTTTATCGTAGCCGGCAGCCAGGCCAATGGGATTCTTAAAGCGCAGGCTGAAAACCGTGACGGGTTTTTCGGGGCTTAGAAAGGCCAGGTCAACCAGGGCATTGAGAGGGGAAACAGCCCCCGTGAGACGCAGCAGCGATAGCGTCAGTTTGTGCGCCGTTTCTGGCTGCAAACGGAAGAGCAAAGGTCGAAGGATGGAATACAGGTTCATCCTAAGTACTCCCGCAAATGCCGGCTGCGGGTGGGGTGACGCAACTTCCTCAGCGCCTTGGATTCGATCTGGCGAATCCGCTCGCGGGTAACGTTAAAGTAGCGGCTGACTTCTTCCAGGGTGTGGTCTTTACCGTCTATCAGACCAAAGCGCAATTCCAGCACCTGCCGTTCGCGCTCTGACAGGGCTCCCAACGCATGTTGTACCTGTTCGCGCAGCATGTCGCGCGAGGCGGCATCCAGGGGTTCAATCGCATCAGAGTCTTCGATGAAATCCCCCAACTGACTGGAATCTTCATCGCCGATGGGCGATTCCAGCGAGACCGGCTCCTCAGCCGAGCGCAATATCCGGTCTACCTTTTGGGTGGCCTGTTCCCAATGGCGCTGAATGACCTGGTCAAGCGGCGTGCCGTCGGCGCGGGAGCGCAGGATAGCCTGCACTTCCTGGGGCGTCAGATAGCCCGATTCGAGCGCCAGTTCGTCCAGGGCAGGTTCGCGCCCCAGTTCTTGAACCAACTGGCGCTGAACGCGCAAGATGCGGGTAATGGACTCAAACAAATGCACCGGGATGCGAATGGTGCGCGCCTGTTCGGCAATGGAACGGTTGATAGACTGCCGAATCCACCAGGTTGCATACGTGCTGAATTTGTACCCCCGGCGCGGGTCAAATTTATTGACCGCGCGCAAGAGGCCCAGGTTGCCTTCTTGAATTAAATCGAGAAACGAAATGCCGCGTCCCAGATAGCGCTTAGCCACACTGACCACCAGACGCAGATTGGCGCGAATCAGGGCATGCCTGGCTTCATCCGCGCGCCTGGCCACCGCTTCCAACTCGGCCCGCAAGGTATCCTCCCGCGGCAGGTTGCGATACAACGTCCTTTTCATCGGCAATTTGCGCAGAGACTGGAGATGCTTGAGAAGCCAATCGGCATACCCAGAAGGGAGCAGATACAGATAAAGAAAGGCATTATATGCATGGCGCGCCAGTTCGTCCCATAAGGGGTCTTTGCCCCACAACCCATTGTCAAGGTAAGCGCGCAGGTAGGAGGGGAAATCGCTTTCCCAGCCCTGGTGCAGACCTTGCGCCTCGGCCAGGACAAGCGCCAGGTCGGGCAGAGCAACGCCCTGACGTTCAACATCTTGCGTCAGACGTTCCCACGAAGTGCTCAATTCCGCCAGGATAAGATGATAAACCTGGGTGCAATCCTGCTCCGGTTTCGGCCGCCGCCGCAAAGAAGCCGCCAGCCGGTGGGCCTCAATCATGGTTGCCAGGCGGAACTCTTTATCTGCATCGAGCAATTTAACCTGGCCGATTTCGCGCAAATACAAGCGTACCGGGTCTTCTGAGAGTTCGGCGACCACATCAGGGGCGGTAATCCGCAAGGTCTCGTCCACAGTCAGGTCGTCCAGCGGAGCAGGACTCTCGTCCAGGTTTAGGTCTTCCCCTTCCTCAATCGGAAGGGGTTCATCCAGCACATCTGCACTCCAATCGGCCGGCAGGCCATTTTCTGAGTCGGCGGGCAGCGGCTTGGTACGCGGCGGGCGTGGGCGGATTTTCTTTGAAGCAGGTTTGCCGGGCATGAGTTTTTCCCTATCGTCGGTCAGACAGGCGTCGTCCAGCCTGATCCAGGTTACGTAGAAAACGCGTATGTTGTAACACCAATTCTGCATAGGAGGCCGCGCGCAGATCGCCTTGTTGCTGTGCCTCCTCTTGCAGGAAACGCAACTGCGTCAGACTCTCGTTCAAACTCAAACGACGCAAAAGAATCACATTTCGCTGGAGTTCTTCAAGCAAACGATCATCCACAGGGTCAAGTTCAATTTGGGTGCGCAATTCTTCCCATAGGCCGGTCAAATTCTCAGGCAGGTTGGCAGATACATATTCTGCCGGCTCAATGTCGTCCTGTTCCAGTGACTGGCGGATCAGGCGCAGAAGCACTTGATGGTCAGTATACCCGAAATCCTCGCTGCGCAAAACGCCCAAACCGGCCTCTTGTAAAAAGCGGTCCAGGCGAAAAAGCAAATCTGGACGGTTGAGGAGGATGCTCAGACAGGCGGCCTCTACCTTATGGGCCGGGCTGGAGAGGGGAAGATTCTGCGGCTCAGGCTGGACTTGGGCCTGCTCCTGCTGCCGGGACGTGCGCGGCCGCCGGAAGCGCGGACCGGCTGCCGGGGGGGCCGCCAGCAGGCGTTCATCTACGCGCAGCAGACGCGCCAGTTGCTGACGATAAGTATCGCGCTCCAGTGGGTCGGGCAAGTCCTCAATCAGCGGCAAGACCTGGGCGGCAATCCTGCCCTTGACTTTAGGGTCATTCAAATCCTGGCCGATGATCAGGGTTTCCATGACATGCGTCACAATGGGCTTGGCTGATTCAATCAGCCGCTGCCATTCCTGGCGGTCGCGCGCCACAATCTCATCGGGGTCGAGTCCATCAGGCAGGGAAGCCACCCGCAGGTCGGCCTGGAGACGGGCCTCGTGCCGCAGGTAACCGCGCACGTCAAAGGCCGTCTCGGTCTCGCGGTCCATGGCCTGACGGGCAGCATCTAACCCCCGCAGGACGGCCTTCTGGCCGGCAGTATCCGGGTCCAGGGCAAGGACAATCCGCCGCGTGAAACGCTTGAGCAGGCGCAACTGGTCTTCGGTCAGGGCGGTGCCCATCGGAGAGACCACATTCTCGTAGCCGGCCTGATGCAGGGCAATGACATCCAGGTAGCCTTCTACAATCACGGCCTGATCGGCAAGCCGGATGGGTTTGCGCGCCCGGTCAAGGCCGTACAGCAAACGTCCTTTTGAGAAAACCGGCGTTTCGGGGGAATTGAGGAATTTCGGCACGTCATCAGGGTTGACGATGCGCGCCCCAAAGCCTGCCATTTTGCCATTCTCATCGCGGATGGGGATCATGATGCGGTGGCGAAAACGGTCAAAGTGCTGGCCGTCATCGCGTTCGGTCAGCAGGCCTGCATCCAAAAGTTCTTGTTCGCTATAGCCGCGGGCTGTGAAATGCTTAAGGGCATTGTCCCAACCCGGAGGGGCATAGCCTAAGCCAAAGGTTTCAATGGTCTGGTCGCTCAAGGCGCGCTTTTGGCGCAGGTACGTCAACACCTGCGGCGCATTGAGCAGGTGGCCGCGATAGTAAAGAACCGCATCTTCGAGCAGGGTGCGCAAGCGCTCATGGGCTTCTTTTTCTTCAGGCCGCTGGGGGGCAAAGGTCTCCAATTCCACGCCGGCCTTGAGCGCCAGGCGCTGCAGGGCTTCGCGAAAGTCCACGCCCTCTTTCTTCATCACGAATTTGAAAATGTCGCCGCCCTCGTTGCACTCGCCAAAGCAGCGCCAGGTACCCGTCTCTGGCCAGACGACAAAAGCCGGGGTGCGGGTGTTGGCGTGGAACGGACAGAAACCGATGTAGTTGCGCCCCGAACGGCGCAGTTTCACCCCAGCCTCTGAGACGAGGTCCACAATATCTATGCGGGTTTTGATTTCATCAATCGAGGACATGGCAGGAGTATTATAGACCGAATAGCAGCAGTTTGGCAAATATAACCGGCCAGCGCCTCCCAATCTGACAGGAAGCACAATAGCCCCCTCCTGCACAAGGCCGGATGTGAAAACTTGCCATCATTTTTTGCCACAGATTACACAGATGGGCCTACTGCAAAAAGGGCGTTTCTAACGCAAGGGCGCAAAGCCGCCAAGATTTTTTAAGGTCTATTTCTTTTTTATGCATAATCAGAAACCCAAAAATGAAGATTTTGCATTTTCTTTGCGCCCTGGCGACTTTGCGTTGAGATTTTCTGTTTTTGCAGTGAAGTCACAGATTTGGTGTAACTGCCTGCCCTACCGCAGGTTTTGGCGCAATGTCCCAACCAGAAGACATCTCCATGATCGCCGGCATTGGTCGCCTGTCCTGTTCTAACCTGCGGGAGGGTGATTTGGCCTAGAAATCTGTGCTAATCCGTGAAATCTGTGGCCAAAAATCCCTTTCCTGGTGGTCTATGCTTTCACGTATAGTACCACTTGAAAATGCGGTTGTAGACCGCCAACAGGGCTTTCTTAACCGGCCCAAATTCGAGCAGACGGCGCATCAAGCCGCGCTTTGGCTTTTTCTTTTCCCTGCCCAGTTCGCCCCGCAGATATCCCAGCGTATTGGACATATTCATAGCCAACGGTTCTGGAACCATCAGGCGCAATAAGCCGGCCTCGTTCATGCGTTGGTCCAGTTGACGCACCTGCCCCATCGGTTTGTCCATATCAAAGGGGAGAAATTGCTGCAGCGTGGATTTGTAGGCAGTAAACTGCCAGTGCGAGGCGCCGGCCATTGCCGCAACTCCCCGATAGGTGATTCGCCAGTCCCGCGTTTCGGCATACACTTTGCGGTTTTCCGCCTCGCTTTGGCCAAGCGAGAGGTTGAATTCCAGAAAAGTCTGCCAGGGGATAAACTGGCCTTCTTCCAACACAGCATGCTCACGCGCCCAATCCAGCGTTGCGCGGTAGAACTCCGGCGGTGTGCGGAAAGGACGCGCCGTGACCATGCCAACGTTCGGGAAGGTCTCCAAAATCTCAACCGAGCGTGAAAGCCAGCCCGGTGAAAAGAGCACATCGCTGTCGGCATAGGCAATAATCTCACCCGGCGCGCCGGCCAATATCATATTCCAGGCACCGCCTTTGCCCAGGTTCTTTTCAGAAAGCATCAGGTACTGAATGCGGCCTTCTGCCTGTTCCTGAAGCAGATACTGACGCACCTCAGCACAGGAGCCGTTATCAAAGACCAACAAGTCGAAGGGCAAACCGGCATCACGGCGCATGGATTCGAGGCATACTTTTAGCACGTCCAGCGTCTCGGCGTAGAAGCCGCTCAGGAAAGGGATATAGGTCAGTACCGCCGCAGTAATCCGCTGTGGACGGGCGACCTGGCTGACAAATTTGGCGGGGTTTTGGCCTTTTCTCATGGGTTTCCGCTCTCAAGATAAAGTATAGCGATTCAAAGGCGGGCTTTTGCTCTACTTGAACAACTTCTTCAAACGTTTCTTCCAGCGTTTCGGCCGCACCAGGTTTTCGACCGCCTTTTCCGGCAGGAAGAAGAAGATTTTGCGCAGGAAGACTTCCACACCGCGCGTCAAGCGGGCCGCACTCCAACGGGGACGCACCAGGCAGCCATCCACCAGCCTCAAGTTGGCATCCAGGATGGTGTAGCGGACATTGCCCTGCCCGCCGGCCAGGCGGATATTCTCGTCCGTCTCGGGCAACGTATAATGCGGAACGCCGCCGGGCAAATGACCGTAATCATGCATCTGGTGGACGACAATGATGTCATGTGTCCCGTCCACGGTTGGCCAGCCTTCGCGGCGGGCTTTGTAAATCATCCAGTTATCCCAGCCGGCGCGTCCGATGGCGAAGTCAGGAATATCCGTATAACATTCTCTCGGGAAAACGAAATAATCGGATCCCGCGGGACGATGAAGTTGCCCGGCTTTTCTGACGCGCTCGCGCAGCCGAAATTGCCAGCCGGCAGAAAAGTCGAGCGGCTCGCGCACGTCCAGGTCCCAGCGGCGGCCGAGCAAAACAAAGCGCTCGCAGCAGGCCGCCAGCCGCCGGGCGGAGTCAACCAGGTCGGGCAGGAGCAGAATATCGGCATTGACAATCCCCAGCAGGGGGCTGCGGCTGTTCTGCCGCGCCAGAGCAAACATGGATGAGATCAGCGGCGTGCCAGAAGGGTTACGGGCTACCTGCGGCAAATGCTTGAGGCCGAATTCGGCGGCCACTTGAGCCAGCCCTGCCTCTTCTCCCAGCAAGATGACCTCCACATCTGGCAGGCGCAACCAGGATTGAATGGCATTGCGTTGGATGAGGGCAATGTGGGCATCGGTAAAAGGTTTGGGAGCAGAGAAGAGGGTGAGTAGTGGCATGGAATGTCAAGAAGTAAAAGCGGGGAAGGGTTATTTTTTCAGGGCACGGACGTCAATATCGCTGAGGGTTTTGTGTCTGACGCCTGCATTGATCTGCATCAGGTGTGGTTCGCGCCGCATCAGGTCCAGCACATCCAGCCAGGAAAAGTCGTCCCGGCCGGGGAAGCGGCTGTACACCTGGCGGATGAACTCCAGGTCCTCGGCCGTGTCTACCGTCCAGCGGTAAGCGCCGTAGTCTTCGCTGTGATGCAGAAGGGCAACCTTAAAGCCGCGCGGCGAAAGGCCCGTTTGCAGGGATGGGTTTTCGGTGAGCAGTTCCACACCTTCGTAGAAATAAGGCATGACATGTTCGCGCTGCTGAGGCTCGCTGGCTTCCTTCCAGGCACGTTCGAGCGCCGCAAAGGTGCACACCTCCGTATCCAGACCAATCGGATAGGTTCTGCCCCAGGGCGGCGGGAGACGGTTGCAGGTGAAGTCGTAAGCGCCATCCAGGTGGGCCTGGACACAGTCGTCAATTAAGGCGGGGTCAATGACCGGGCAATCGGCGGTGATGCGAACGACCACATCCGCTTTTGCCCGGCGGGCGGCCTGATAGTAGCGGTCCAACACGTCGTAGAGGCTGCCGCGGGTGCAGGCAATGCCCATCGAATCACAGAATCCCGCCACGGGGTCGTCGGAACCGTCTGTGGTGGTGGCCACCTGGACATCATCCAGCCGGGAGGCGCGTCGGACGCGCGTCACCACGCGCGCCAGCATCGGTTGTCCGGCAATGTCGAGCAACACTTTACCAGGCAGGCGGGAAGAACCCATGCGTGCCTGAATAATGGCAACGATTCGCACGATTATTTCTTCTTTCGAGCAGGTTTCTTTTGCAGTTCAGCAATTTTGCGCTGCTGGCGGAAAGCCGACCAACTTTTGCCGACCAGGCTGGGAATCATGAGCAGGATACCCAGCAAGATGCCAATGCCCAGGGCAATCAGCAAGAACAGGCCGACCGGCCCATCTATCGGGTAATTGAAAAAGGTCAGGCTGACGTGCTGGGCGTTTTCCAAGGCGAGCATGACGCCCACAATGGAAATGGCAATCAGGAGAATAATCGAAATCAACATTGGGCCTCCTATAAATCAGGCACTTTGCGCCTCTGAAGGGATGGGGACGGGGAGGACAAAACCTTTGAGGCGGAATTTTTCCACGTATTCACGCACGGTCCAGTAATCCAGGCCGACTTCTTCGGCAATGTCGAAGATAGTGTGCTGGCCTTCGAAGCGCATCATAATCTTCTCGATGGCGCGGTTGAGCGCCCAATTCTCACGCCAATCCACCCACAGGCCGTGACCGGAGAGGAAGAGCGGGCCGCGGAAGGTGCGTTTGGGGATGTAATTGGTCGCATAGATGCGGACGATCTGCTCGGCAACGGCAGCGGCCTCAAGCAGCATGTCTTCGTGCATGATGTCGAGGTTGTCATCGCTGGTATGGTATTCCTCATAAGGCCAGCGGTTGAGGGAGAGGCAAGGCACATTGACGCCGGGACCATTGATGACGCGCTCGTCGTTGGCGGGCGCGGCGGCGAATTCGCGCTCGTCGTGTTCCATATTCTGGATCACATAATGAGCGACCCGGTCGAGCAGGTGATTATGCTGGCGAGAATGGTGCCAGGCAATTTTGTTACGATTGCCGGTCATTTCAAGGAAGATGCCGGCGCGCAGGCGGGGGATGAGGGCTTCATTGTGTGCCAGCCAGGCAATCGTGCCAATCGTCTCCGGCCCAAACCAGAAGCGAATGCTCATCGAGCCGGGCGGCAGGGGATTCTCCGTCAGCCGGCGCGCCAGTTCGATGGCGCTGACCACACCCGCGCCGTCGTCGTTGGCCTGCATGGGGTGACAGGTGTGCGCCAAAACGAGCATCTCTCCGGCCTCGGGGGCGGGGCCGTTTTGCGGATGGACAACAGCGGTGGCCACCTTAAAGCCCTGTTGCGGATCGGTGACGAATTCGGAGCGTATCACGGCGTGATATTTTTTGTGGCGCGGCAGTTGGTCAAACGTATTTTTGGGCAGGCAAAAGCCCCAGTCGCGTTGATAATACTTGAAGATCCACGGCACGGCCCAGGGGCGTTTTTCGTTGAAGTACAAATGCGGCTGTAACTCGTCCCAGGTCAGAATCTCGTCCACCGGCAGGGAATAGGAGACAAGGTGCAGGGGGTTGTCTTTAAAATCCACGATTCGCTCGCCATCCTCGGTTTCAAGGTAGGCGGCGTGTACCACATAGCGTTCCGGCACTTTCCAGGTCCAGACCGAAGCGCCGGGGGCGTAGGTTTCAATGGTATAGCCCGAAGATTCGGGCATGTGCGCCCCAATCATCTGGAGCGTTCTGTCCATATCTTCTGAGGCCAGTGTCCGGTGCAGAGGCAGGAATTCAGCCAGGATTTGTTTGAGCATAAGGCATTTGTTCTCGCCCTTCCCTCTACAGGGAAGTTGGCGCTTCTTCCTATTACTTCTTCTCGATCCGATACAACAAATGCGGGTCGCGGCGCATCTCGCGGGCGGTGAAAGCATACACTTCGTTGGCTTTCATCAGTTTCACATCGGCTTCGCCGATCTTGCGGATTTTGACAATGCCCGCTTGCTCCATCAACCGGCCCATGGGGTCCACTTCGGTGATCACGCCCTTATCAATGTCGCGCACAAGCATCTCAAAGGTATCGGTCCAGGTGCGTCCGTCCCAGTCGGTGACCTGACCGGTGAATTGTTTGAGAAAGCGGTAATCCACGCCTTCCATTTGCTCGATGTGGTGGAAGAAGGTCATACTGTTGGTGTATGACAGGCCGATGACCATAATCTTGCCGTCCAGGTCGCGCAGTTTGCCGAAGACCGAATCGCGTTCGTAACTGCTCTTGTAACGCAGTCCGCCCAGGTATTCGGCATACTTGCCGATGACTGCAAACGAGTAAATGGGATGGAAGACACGTTTGGCGCGCGGGTCCTGGCGGACCAGTTCGGTCAACACGCCCATTTGCGAGGGGGTGGAACGCACGTCCCACGGCTGGCCTTTGGTAAAGTCAAAGTTGAAGGTCGGCATGATGAGCGTTCCCTCTGGGCCAAGCACTTCCAACAAAGCGTCTATGACCGTCTGTGGACCGCCATCCACGCCACCGAAAGATTTGTAGGAACTATGCACCAGCAAAACATCGCCGGCTTCCACACCCAATGTGCGAAACTCTGTCACCAATTGGTCAAAGGTCAGCATAGGCACCTTACATGTACAGCCCGCCGTTGACATTCAGGGCATGGCCGGTAATATAGGCTGAACCTGGCGAAACCAGAAAAGCCACCGCGCGCGCCACTTCCTCTGGCTGCCCCAAGCGCTGGGCCGGAATTTTGGCCAGGATTTTTTCCAATATTTCCGCAGGAATGCTGCGCACCATATCAGTGTCAATGAAGCCGGGGCAAATGGCATTGACGGTAATCCCAGAACGCGCACCCTCCTGAGCCAGCGACTTGGTCAAGCCAAGCAGGCCGGCCTTTGAGGCGGCATAATTGGCCTGACCGAAATTGCCGGTTTGGCCGATGATGGAACTGATGCTGACAATCCGCCCGTATTTATTGGCCTTCATATGGTCCCAAATGGCCTTTGAGCAATTGTAGGCGCCGCCCAGGTTGGTCTGGATGACCTGCGCCCACAGGTCGGGCGAGAGATTGCCAAAAGACTTATCGCGATTGATGCCGGCGCAATTGACGAGGATATCCACACGTCCGTGTGTTTCAATGATCTGTGCAAAGGCTTTTTGTACGGCCTCAAAGTTGCCGACATCCACCTGATATTTTTCGGCCTGCACGCCTTTGGCCTTCAAATCGGCCAGCGTCTGTTCGGCGGCCTGATGATGCTCCAAATAGATGATAGCCACATTTGCGCCGCGCTCGGCCAGTTCCAGGGCAATTGCCCGGCCAATGCCGCGCGAGCCGCCGGTAACCACCGCCCAGGTATTCTGCAGTTCTTTGTCGCTCATTTCTTTGCTCCTTATTCTGATGATTTCAGGCTCAATTCATAGGTTTTCAACAATTTCTCAAAATTCTTGCGCCAGTCGGCTTTCTGTTCGGCCGTACGGCGAGCCGCCTGCCCAATTTCTATCAGGCGTGAGCGGTTGGCCAATACCTGCTCAATTTTACCAGCCAGCGCCTGCGCATCGCCATCCGGAAAAAGCCAGCCGTTTTCACCTTCCTGCACCCACTCTTTGTTCGCCGGGATGTCTGAAACCAGGCACGGCAGGCCGCAGGCCATGGCTTCCATCAAAGAGACAGAGGAGCCATCCACATGCGAAGGGCTGATGTATAAGTCAGCCATATGATAGTAACGCGGCAGGTCATGGTTGGGAATCTGGCCGGGGAAAGAGACCCGCTCGCTCACCCCTCCCTGTTCGAAAATCTGACGCAGGCTTTGGGCCTGTGACCCGCCGCCCAGCAGGATCAGACTCACCTCTGGCCGGTTCTTTGCCAGCCGGACAAAAGCCCTGGCCAGGACATCAACGCCATAACGCGGCTCCCAGGCGCGATTGCAAAAGATGGTGAAGGAGGGCTTTGTCTCTGACGGCCAGGGCTTTGGCGAAAAGCGCTGCAAATCCACCCCCCAGGGAAAGACAACGGTTTTCTCAGGGTTCATGCCATAGGCAACGGCCCTGTCGCGGGTCACAGCGGCATCACTGGTAAAGTAGTCGCTGCGCCGAAGGGTGTACCTTGTTACCCAGCGCCACCACGGGCTGCGCTCCACGTCTTGCATCAAATCAAAGCCCCACGACATGGTCAGCAGCGGGTGAAAACCGGAAAGGGCAGCGATAAAGGCACAGGTCTGAATCGGGCCGGCATGAACCAAATCGGGCTTGATCGTCCTGATGAGGTGCCGAAAGTCAAGGGTCAGGCGCGGCAAATCGCGCCAGTCAAAAGGTCTCTGCCCGCCGGCCCAGAGCACCTGCTGAATTTTCTCCGGCACCGGCCTGTCCTCCACCTGACGCGGCCCGCGCTGCAGGCGGACATAGTACACCTCGTGCTTCGTCTCTGCCAGTGCAGCCAGAAAGCGGTGGTCATGGGGGGTATAGTCGAGGGAGAAATAGATGATTCTCATGGGCAGTTGCCGGCTTCACATACCCAAATCGGTCCAGCGCAATTCCTTGCCAAGCGGCATATCTACCAGCGCCCTGGTGCCGATGACGTTCTCAATCTGGTCGGGCTTGATGGCGCCGGGTGTGGCCGGACGCAGGACATCAATCATTTCGCGGGTAAAGACTTCGCCGGCCTTGATATCGCGCGCGGCGCGCAAACAACGGCGCTGGACAACGCTGGTATCGCGCTCGTTCTCGGTGATGAATTTATCTGCCGAGCCAAGCGCCCGTTCCAGGAGACGGGTTTCTGCCACCATATGCGCCCAAGCCTCAGGGTTGAGAGCAAATTTGTGGTCGGGCCCTTCGCGGTTGTTATCGTCCGTGAAATGACGTTCTATCACCCGCGCCCCAAGCGCCACAGCACCTAAGACCGTCGCGTTGCCATGCGTGTGATCGGAAAGGCCTAAAACAACATCCGGGAACATGACGGCATAGGTCTTCAAGACGTTCAAGTTGATGTGATCATAATTTTCCGGGCTGGCAGTGTAATTGGTATTGCACTGCATCACACACAACTGCCTGTTCAGCCGCAAAATGGCATGCACCGCTTTTTGCACCTCGCCAATGGTGGAGGCGCCGGTTGCAATCAGAATCGGCTTGCCTTTCGAGGCCATATGTTCCAGCGCCTCAATCCAGTCAATCTCGCCCGAGCCGACTTTATAGGCCGGCACGTAGGGATCAACATGCTCGATTGAATCGTAGTCATAGGGCGAGGTGAAAAAGTCAATCCCAACCCGGTCGCATTCTTCTTTCAGAATCGGTGTCCAGTCTTGCGGCAAAGACGCCTCGGCATACACCTGGGTGACCGACTTCTTCCATGTTGCCTGGTGACTGACCTGGGCATTCATATGCGTAAAGCCGTATTCTGAGACAATCTTTGGCGCCTGAAAATGCTGGAACTTGGCCGCGTCGGCCCCGGCCTCTTTGGCCAAACGAATCAGCATCCTGGCGCGTTCCAAACTGCCATCGTGGTTGGCGGCGATGTCGGCAATGAAGTAGGTGGGATGGGTGGGGCCAATCAGACGATTATTGATTTTGATATCCATGGGTTCCTCCTGTGTGAGACGAAACCGGTTTCGCCTTACTGTTGATAACTCCGTATTTTTTGTGGATAACCTTGGCGATATTGTGCATAAAATTTGGGCAAGCCCGCCGACAAACCGGGGATGGCCGCGCCCAAATCTGTGGATAATTTGTGGACAGACAGGCGCAAATTGTGGGAACGCCTGGCCTGCAGCCCGGCCTGTTCAACTGAAATGGGGACGATCAAGGATTCGTCAAAGCCAAACTGACGCGCTACCTGCACCCCAAAATCGTACTTCGTCCGGCTCTCACTCCCGACGGCGTGATACAGTCCCGATAGGCCTTTTTCCAACATCCGGACAAGCGTCTCGGCCAAATCGCCGACAAACATGGGACAGAACCAGACGTCTGTGAAGCCGTTGCAGGTTTTGCCGGCGCTAAGGTGGTTGAAGAAAAACTCCACCAGCGAACGCGAGCCGGAGAGACTCCAGCCAAAAAAGTTGACGCGCGCCACAATGGCCTGCGGGTTGACCGAAAGCACGTTGCGTTCGCCGACCAGTTTGGTCTGGGCGTAAACCGAGAGCGGATTGGGGACATCGGCTTCGGTATAGAAGCCATCCTTTGTGCCGTCGAAAACTGCGTCGGTAGAGATGTGAATCAGGCGAATGCCGCGCTTGAAGCATATCTCGGCCAGTTCACCGGGCAACTCGGCATTCAGTCGGTGTGCGCCGAGGGGGTCGTTCTCGCATGCGTCCACCAGGGCATTGGCGGCGGTGTGGATAACGGCTTCGGGGCGCAGGCTGTCCATTAAACGGGAGCAGGCTCCGGGTTCGAGAAGATCCGCATTCATCAGGCGGAAGGGGACGCCGGTCAGTTTGCTCCTGTCCACGCCGATAATATCGTGGGCAGGGGTCATCTGCAAACTGAGATTGAGGCCCAACAGGCCGCTGGCGCCGGTTACAAGGATGCGCATTTACCCTTCCAGTTTGCCCATGGCATAGAGTTGTTCAAAGGGAGCAATGAACTTGCGAATGCCGTCCAGGTCGAGCCATTGGCTGTTGCTGTCGCTGGAGAAGCGGAATCCATCGGGCAGGGGGGCGCCGCGGTCTTTCCAGCCATAGCCGAACCAGATGGCCTCTGCCGGCTGGACGACAAACATGCGTTCCATTTCAACTGTGGTGCGGGCCTCATCTTCAGAAATCAGGACCTCATGCAACTTTTCGCCGGGGCGAATGCCGATGACCTCAATTTCGGCTTGAGGGGCGATGGCACGCGCCAGGTCAACGACCTTCATGCTGGGAATTTTGGGGACGAAAACCTCGCCGCCTTCCATTTGCTCCAGGCATGAAATGACAAAGCGCACGCCCTGTTCCAGCGAAAGCCAGAAGCGGGTCATCCGTTCGTCGGTGATGGTGATACGGCCGCTCTCGCGCTGTTTCAGGAAGACCGGCACTACCGACCCGCGTGAGCCGACCACGTTGCCATAGCGGACGCAGGAATAGCGCGTGGCCGAACCTGCGGCATAGGCATTGCTTTGGACGGTCAGTTTTTCGGCGGCCAGTTTGGTAGCGCCATAGAGATTAACCGGGTTGACGGCCTTGTCGGTGCTGATGGTCATGACTTTCTCAACGCCGGCATCCAGGGCGGCTTCAAGCACATTGCTGGTGCCCATGATATTGGTCTTAACGGCTTCCATCGGGTTGTATTCGCAAGCGGGGACCTGTTTGAGGGCCGCAGCGTGGACGACAATATCCACGCCGTGCATGGCGCGCAGCAGGCGTTCGCGATCGCGCACATCGCCAATGAAATAACGCAGGGAAGGATGCTCATAGCCGCCGACGCGCATTTCGTGCTGTTTCAGTTCGTCGCGGCTGAAGACGATGAGTTTGGCGGGATGATACTCGTTCAGCATGATTTCAATAAATTTTTTGCCAAAGGAGCCGGTTCCGCCGGTGACAAGGATAACTTTTTCAGACCAGTTCATTTTTCACTCATCCCATTCAAAATCGCGCCCCAAAAAGTCGTACAATTGCCGGTTATAGGGTCGAAAATACTCGGCCAACCGCTGACGCAGTTTGGGGTCCAGTTTTTTATCGTAGGTGCCTTGTTTGAAGACCTCATACCTGGGGGGTTCCCAGTGAGGCAAAGCAAGGAAATCCAGTGTCTGGAAGAAGGTCTCTCGCGGGGCCGTGTACAGGTCCTCGCTTCTCAGGACGAGCACGCGTTCCGGAGAGAAAATGGAGAACAGTTTGGGAAGTTGTTCGATATATCGGCCACGCGCCAGGTAACTGTAGTAGATGTGTGCGGCCTGAGGGTAATACATATCCGCTGCGATTTTCTCGGCTTCGCCGCGCAGGCGTTCAGGCTCCTTTTCGAGGGCCTCTTCAAAAGACAGCGTTTCCCGTCCGGCGCGTACCATATGCTGGTAATGAGAATAGGCGCGGTCAACCGGATTGCGCAGCAAGACGATGATTTTGACCTGCGGCAAGGCCTGAGCGATCCGTTCCGGTGCGGTGGGATGAAACATGTAATAGGGCGTCGCTTCGCCAGTCAGGGCCTGTTCGCGCTCCAGTTTTTGGCGTAAAGGAAAATGCGCCTGATACCAGGGAAGGCCGTTGAAATAATTGCTATCAAAGAATTTGATTTCCTTGCGAAAAGGCGCATACACGCGGGGATGCTGAACAAGGTAGTTAAACAGCGATGTCGTGCCGCCTTTTTGTGTGCCAACAATCAAGAAATCGGGCATGGCGCGCAGGGGTGTGGTCAAACGGTGCAAAATCCACCAGGCCACCAGCCGCCAGTTCTTTTGGAGTTTGCCCAGGCTCAAATTGTCGTCGAAGTACATTCGTCATCCTTGTTGAAGACGATCATAGGATACTGTCCATTTTCCCCAAAAAAGCGGGGGAAGCGTTCCTCCAGCCAGAAGACCAGGCGTAAGATTGCTTTGCCGCCCAGCCGCGGGCGGATGAACCAGCGCAGAAAGCGCGTGCTCAAACTGCGCCAGGGGTAAATGCGGATTTCCAGCGTGCCGGCCAGTTCACGCTTTAACCAGTTGGGGGTCATCTTTTCCACAAACGTCCCTTCTGGGGCGTCTTCGGCCAGCCAGTCTTTCTTGCGTTTCTTGGAACGGCCGGTGATCAGGCGGCCCAGCCGAATCAACGGCTCAAAGGCCTGCATCAAGCGCGGCCTGTGCCAGCCATTGACCACTACCGCCGAACGTCCCGGCTTGAGCACGCGGTACAGTTCCAGGTAGGCGCGGCGGTGTTCAGAAAGCGGCAAGTGATGAATGGTATGCAAAGAGACGACGCCATCAAAGGCGTTTTCCTTGAACGGCAGGTTGGCAATATCGGCCACCACACACAGGCCATGTCCACCCAGGCGCTGGCGCGCTTCGCGCAGGGCCGTGATAGAGATATCGGCACAGACGCGGTAGCGATAGTTTTCAGAATAAGTCAGGTATTCGGGATACTGGACGGGGCCAGAACCGGCATCCAGCAGGAAGTCGCCGCTTGGAGCCAAATGTCGTTTCACGCGCAGGTGGCTTCTGTGGATGTATTCACGCGCCACGGGACGCAGGTCTTCATAGCGGGCATTTTGATAAATGCCTTCGCCAATCTGGCTCCAGCCAATCTGGTCATAAAACTCACGCACTTGCTGTTTGGTGTTTTCGCTCATATCATCTCCCCCTCTCCCGGCCGGAGAGGGTTGGGGTAAAGGCTAATCTTTCCATGTAAAGGGTTCGCCGACCAAAAAGCGGAAGGTTTCGCCAAATTCGGCCTGACCTTCGGGGCCAAGCACGCGTTCCACCGGCCAGATCTCCAAATCGTCCCAAAAGTTCATCAAACGCCAGGGAAAAGGCCGGGGGTACTCAAAAAAGAAGCGGTAGGCATAGTTCCAGGCGGCGGATATCTGCGACGGGCTCAAGCGGTGAGCCTTCAGGTTCGATAAGGTCTTTTCCAGGGCAGAAAAATACTCGTCCCAGGTATTCGGGTCAATGGTAAAGCCGCGCCCGCGGTAATGGGTAAAGCCACAAACGATAACCGGGCGGCCGTTCATGGCCATCTCCATCCCCACCGTGGTGGTATATACCAGACCTAAATCGGTGATTTCAATCAAGTCGTAGGTATTGATTTTATCTGTTGCGGCGATAATGTGAATGTGTTCGGGCAATACGGGCAGGGCCTCACGCGCGACCTGTCCCATAGAACGCGCTTTGGGCACCAGCGTTTCGCCCGGGTGAACCCGGATCACCAACTGGACCTCAGGCCGGTTTGCAAAAAACCGGACTGTACGCGTCAACCATTCAGACATCGACTCGGCAAAGACGTTGCGCCCCAACGTCAGGCTATCTCCCAGCACATTGGCCGCCAGCATCACCACCGGGCGAGAATCCAGGCCAAGCATCTGGCGCGTGGCTTCGGCTCCCTGCGAGGAGACGTACTGCCACAAGCGTTTGGACTTGCCCCAGACGCGTGCGCCGCGGCGGGCGTTTTCCAGGTCGGCCAGGCGCTCGTACATGGCATCCGTCATGGGCAGGCCACAGCGCGCTTCTACCAGGTAATCCGTCTCCTGGCGCATAATGGACGAGTTTTGCGCCAGCCAAATCTGCTCGCGTTGGTCGTTGAATTCATAGGTGATGACCGGGATGTTCAAGAAGCGCGCGACTCGGTAGACGATGCCCAATTCCAGGATCAGGCCATTGGGGACAAGCACGGCTTCTGGCCGGTTGGCCTGCATCCAGGCCAGGGCCGTGCGGGCTGCAAAGGCGTTGCGTTCGAGGCGCAGGTGATACAAGGCCTTATCGGCGCCGTCGCGCGCCACTTCTTCACGCATGAGGGTGTACTGGGCATCCCACAGGCTGACCTCCTCTACGTCAGATTGGAGGGGTTCAGGAAGGACAGGAGCAGGCTTGAGGGTCAGCATGGAAACGTGTTTGACCAGCGGCCCAAGAGGACGGAGGGCATCGTCCGTATGCAGATTGCGCTGACGTTGGGTAAAGTTGTCCAGCCTCTTATGCCATTCGGCATAGGGCAGGGTCATCAACGTCACCTTGTGTCCCAGCCCAGAGAGAACCAGGCTGAGGAAAGCGGACTGTTCAATCCAGTAATGCAGGGTGCTGAAAAGCAAAATGCGCTTGCTGGGAGAGGCGCGGCGGGCATATTCCACAGCAACTTGAGTGGCTGCGGGCAAAGCCGTCTTCAGCCGCTGCAAATTGTAATGATCTTTGCGCGGACGATGTTTCTGGCGCAGGTGCCAGTCTAATTCTGCCGCCAGAGGCAATTCGCCCAGGAGAGATTTAAGCGCCCGATAGTTCATGCGATCTTCTCAATCTTCCAATCCAAACGCGGGCGCACCATGCCCTGGCGCGGTTCGGGCCATTGCATGCCGGGAGCGCCGGAGGCATCCACATTGAAGGCCAACGCCTGCTCATCCTGAAAATAGCGGCGGACGCCAAAAGAACTGGCATTCACACCCAGCGCATAACGGCCTTCGTTGAAAAAGTCGGCCGGCAGGGTACAGCGGCTGATGTAATGACCGGCCTGGCGGACGCTGTGCCGTTCAAACATGCCGCCATCGTCGGTGTCAAAAGAGGTGAGCACGTACTCGCCGCGCATGGTACTCAGGTAAAACCCAACCCGCAGGCCGGTCAGCGGCGCGCTGAGATGATATTCCCATTCCAGCGTAGCCGGTTCTACCGAGCGGATGGTATCCACCACTTGACCGCGGCGGTCTTTAAGCCGCAGGGCAATCGGACGGAAAGGTGCCGCCGAGGCGGGGATTTCATCTTCATCCCAAAGGCGTTCTCCTGCCTGGGCCTGGCCGGAGGAGAGATAAAAGTCCACGGCTTCTTGCGTGGGGCCGCGCATGATGAGTCTGCCTTTGTCCAGGACGATGGCCTCGCTGGTCAGGCGCAGGATGGCCGACATATTGTGGCTGACAAAAAGCACCGTGCGGCCTTGCTGGGCCACGTCGCCCATCTTGCCCAGGCACTTCTTCTGAAATTCAGCGTCACCCACTGCCAGCACCTCATCCACCACCAGGATCTCCGGTTCCAGGTGCGCAGCGACGGCAAAAGCCAGCCGCAGGTACATGCCAGAGGAGTAACGCTTGACGGGGGTATCAATAAATTGCTCAACTTCTGAGAAGGCGACAATTTCATCAAACTTTCTTTCAATCTCGGCTCGTTTCATGCCGAGGATTGCGCCGTTCATGTAGATGTTCTCGCGTCCGGTCAATTCAGGGTGAAAACCGGTGCCGACCTCCAGCAAGGAGCCAACCCGGCCGCGCACGACAACCAAGCCTTTGGTTGGCTCGGTCACCCGTGAAAGGATCTTGAGCAGGGTGCTCTTGCCGGCTCCATTGCGGCCAACGATGCCCAGCACCTTGCCCTCTTCCAACTCAAACGAGACATCATCCAATGCCCAAATGTAGTTGCGCGCCGGAGCATGTTCGGAATGCGCCTCCGGACGGCCAAAAGCAGATTTCGCCAGCCGCACCGGCGCGCTGATCGTATCTACCAGCACATCACGCAACATGCCATAACGGAACCTGGTTTGGGCTGTGCCAATTTTGTATCGTTTTCCTAAGCCTTCAACTCGAATCGCTATTGTCATTGTTGTTTTATTTCCTAATGCACACAAAACAAGGGATTCACCTGAGGTGCTAAATCATGTCTGCAAAGGTACGTTCCATATTGCGGAAGTAGAACAAGCCGCTGACCAGCAAGAGCAGAGAAATCCCGGCCGAGACCCACAGTGCGGCATCTGGCCCGTTACCGGCATTGAGCAATGCCCAGCGAAAGCCGTTGACAACGCCTGCCATCGGGTTGAGCGAATAGACCAGTTGCCAGTTGGCAGAGATAATCTTGGACGAGTAGGCCACCGGCGTGATGAACAGCCAGAATTGGGTCAGGAA
>JAIOAQ010000004.1:124633-132302 GCA_019873735.1 Chloroflexota bacterium
TTGGTCGAAGGCTGGGGTCTTATCCCTTCTACTTTCGATTCTGCCGATACCATTCAATGGTACGGCGCAGGCCTTCTTCAAAAGGCATTTGCGCCTTCCAGCCAAAGTAATTGTAGGCGCGGGATACGTCCAGGCCGCGACGCGGCTGTCCGTTGGGCTTGCTTGTATCCCAGATTAACTTCCCCTGGAAGCCGGTCAGACGAATGATCATCTCGGTCAAGTCTTTAATCGAAATTTCGTATCCGGAGCCCAGGTTGACCGGCTCAGGGCCGTTGTACTTTTCTGCAGCCGTCAGAATACCTTCGGCCGCATCCTCCACGTACAGAAACTCGCGGGTGGGGGAGCCATCACCCCAGGCGACAATTTCCTTCTCGCCGCGTTCCTGCGCCTCCAGGCATTTGCGGATCAACGCCGGGATGACATGGGAAGAATTCAGGTCGAAATTGTCACGCGGCCCGTACAGGTTGACCGGCAGAAGATAAATGGCGTTGAAACCATATTGCTGACGATAGGCCTGCGCCTGCACAAGCAGCATCTTCTTTGCAAGGCCATAAGGCGCATTGGTTTCTTCTGGATAACCGTTCCAGATATCATCCTCCTTAAAAGGCACCGGCGTGAACTTGGGATAGGCGCACACCGTCCCGATCGCCACAAACTTGCCCACACCCCGCTTCCAGGCCTGGTGCATCAGTTCCACCCCCATCATCAGGTTATCGTAGAAGAACTCGGCCGGGTGTTCCCGGTTAGCGCCAATCCCGCCAACATGGGCTGCCAGATGGATAATGATCAGGTTGGCAGGCTGAAAGGCCGCAGATTCCAGATTAGAAGGTTGGAAGCCGGGCACATTGAGATGGGCCGGGCGTTCGGCAGGCGAGGCCATCGCATCGTCCAACAGGCGGCGGATGTCATCCCGATCGGTCAGGTCATAATACTCGATACGCGGAATGAGAATATCGGCCGCGCCGCGGGCAATCAATTTTTCAACTACAAACGATCCGAGAAAGCCGGCGCCGCCCGTGACGACGACGCGTTTGTTGAACCAAAAGGGTTGAGGGTTTGAAGATTCAAGGTTAGACATCGTAAGATACTCCTTCTTTGCGGACACGCCGCGCCTTGGACCAGTTCTCAGGCAAACGTGTCAGGCGTTTTTAACGCAAGGACACAAAGTCGCCAAGTTTTTCAAAATAACCCTCCCGCAGGGTAGAACGGGGCTGGCAGCGGATGGCGACAATCATGGAAACGTCTTCTGGTTTGAACATTGCGCCAACCCTGCGGGAGGACAGGCAGTTATAAACATGGAACCTATTGCACAATAAACTGTGCATTTCTGTAATGCTCATCGTGCGGGTTACGAATCAGGCCGGCCTTGAGGGCAAACAACACTTCACGAATACCGTCATCCACATCCAGCGTGGTCTCAAAGCCAAGTTCACGCTTCACTTTGGCAAACGAGACGGTGATATCGCGCATGTCGCCGCCAAAAGTCAAATCTTTATAACGCACTTCTGTCTCGGGTAAGCGTTTGACCACCAGCGCAACGATCTCGTCTTTGGTGTAATTGCCGGCATCGGTACCCAGGTTGTAGATGGTGCGCATTTTCTCAGGCGGAGCGTCTAACCCCAGCAGAATACCGCGCACCACATCGCGCACGTGAACGAATGAACGCGAGTAACCGCGCTGGTAAATGACCAGTTCGCGGCGGGTGTAGGCTTCCAGCACAAACTGGTTGACAATCAGGTCAAAGCGGGTGCGCGGCGAGATGCCATACAGGGTAGCAAAGCGGAAAATCAGCGGCGCGCAGGGCGAATCTATTTGAGCCAGGAGGAATTCCTCGGCAGCGACCTTTGTCTCTGCATACAAGGACTGCGGCTTGAGCGGCGACTCCTCGGTGACCGGCTGACCGTTTTCAGACAGGCCATAGTTGCTATATGTGGAAGCAAAGACGAATCTTTCCACGCCCAGGTCGGCTGCCTGCCCGAAGACCGTTTTTGTGGCCTCGACATTGTACCGCCAGGCGGCCTGCGGCCCAATCGCCTGACAGGCAGGGAAACCGACGATGGCCGCCAGGTGAACAAGCGCCTCTGGCCGGGGCCAGTCACGCCGCAGGCTATCGCGCACGGCACGCGGCTCGCAGACATCCGCCTTGACGAAGTGAAAGTTCGGGTGCGCCAGATAGGCCAGCAGCGACTCGCCGCCGAAAAGCAGCGCGTCGGTCACAGTAACGCGCCAGCCCAGCCGAAGCAACTCTCCGGTCAGGAGAGAGCCGATATAGCCGGCGCCGCCCGTCACCACCACGTGGCGGGAGTCGCTCATCTCCCATCTCCCAGGTGCAAAATCACCTTCAGGCCGCGAACCTCAAGGGCCGGAACATCCGTCTCCTCCGTCAGACCAATCCCCTGTTCAAGGCAGGTGAGCCGGCAAATATCGGCCACATCGCCCTCGCCAATCAGGCGAATCTGCTCATAACCGGCCGAGCGGACCTGTTGCAAATGCTCTTTTACCCGCTGGCGGGTGCGGCGGTACAGGTCGAGGGAACGTTCCACATAATCCACCGTCAGGCGGGCGCGCAGAGCCAAGCCTTCGGGCGTGATGATATAGCGCAACTTACGGCGTTCCAACCGCTTGACCTTAATGTAGCCTTTTTCAACCAGACGTTTTAAATGCCAGTTGACCGTCCCAACAGCCACACCCAATTGTGTGGCCAGGGAGGCCTGCGTGACATCCGGGTCAGATTCAATCTGCTCCAGCAGAGAAAGTTCGCGGGCGGTCTCGTCTGTTTCCATTGGCGGTCCAAAATTCAGTGGCTGAATTATAACCCCAAGTAGGAAGCGGTCAAGAGACCTGCCGGACGAAAATCGTAATTACCCACCCTTAACTCTCGCAGGTTAGAACGGGGCTGGCAACCGATGTCGGCAATCCCGAAGACGCCTTGTGGTTTGGAAGTTATGCCAAAACCTGCGGGAGGGCAGGCAGTTGCCGAAAATCTGACCTTGTGTGCGCTTTTGAAAATCAGGCTTCGGGAAGAATCAAAGGCAAGCCGTTCTTTGGATGGTGAATGACGCGCACTGCCAGGCGGTAAGCCTGCTGGATATTGGCCGGGGTGAGCGTCTCAGCCGGACTGCCCACCGCCTGCAAACGTCCGTTGGAGAGCAGGGCCACGCGGTCGGCATAAAGCGAGGTCAGGTTGAGATCGTGCAGAGCAGCCAGGATAGCCAGGTTGTTCTGATGCGCCAGCCGGTGTACCAGTTGCAGAAAAGTCACCTGATGATGCAAGTCCAGGTATGTCGTCGGTTCATCCAGCAGAAGGACGGGGGTTTCCTGTGCCAGGGCGCGCGCCAGTAAGACTCGCTGCTGTTCGCCGCCAGAAAGCGAAGCAACCCGCCGCCGGGCAAGGTGCAATGTCTCGGTCAACTCCAGGGCATGCAGCGTCTTCTCATGATCGCGTTTTCCGGGGTAACCAAGCCAGCCAAGGTAAGGGGTGCGTCCCATCATGACGGCCTGATAGACGCTGAACTCACCCGGCAAATTGCCGCTTTGCGGCGCTACAGCCAGCAGGCAGGCGCGTTTTTCGGGCGGCAGGTTGGTGATCTCGCGCCCGTTGATCATGATGCGCCCGGCCCTGGGCCTGAGCGTGCCGCTCACGGCGCGGATGAGCGTCGTCTTTCCGGCGCCGTTGGGGCCAATCAGCGCGGTGACCTGACCAACAGGCACATCCAGCGAGACATCTTCAAGCACCAGGCAGCCGTTGTAGGCAGCCGTCAATCCCTGAATGTGCAGGGCAAAACCGATTGAGAGCGGTGTTTCGGGCATAAATCACTCCTGTTCGCGGGAACGCCGCAACACCCACAGAAAAAACGGCGAGCCAAAAAGGGCGGTGACAACACCAATCGGCAGGATTTGAGGGGCAATAATATTGCGCGCCAGCAAGTCTGCCAGCAACAAGGCGCCGGCTCCGCCCAGGACAGAGAGCGGAATCAGACGGCGGTAATCGGGTCCCCACAGCAAACGCGCGACGTGGGGAACGATCAAGCCGATAAAGCCGATGATGCCGGAGAAGGCCACCGCCGCCGCCACACTGAAAGAGGCCGCCAGCAGGATGACGACCTTTGCCCGCTCGGCATTCAACCCCATCTGACGGGCCTGCTCTTCGCCCGATTGCAGCACGTTCAGGGCATGGCCGGAGAGGGTCAACACGCCCAGGCCGACGGTCACATAAGGTAAAGCCGCCAGCACCGGAAGCCAGCCGCTCATTGAACTGCCGCCCAGCAGCCAGGCCAACGCCCGGCGGATTTCGGCGCCGGATTGCAGCATCAGGTAAGAAGTCAGAGACGATGCAAAAGCGCTGACCGCCACGCCGGCCAAAATTAGAGCAATCGGAGCGACCGTCTGCTTTTCGCGCGCCAGGTGATAGACGGCAAAAACCGCTGCCAGTGCGCCGGCAAAGGCTGCCAGCGGCACTGCCAGATAACCAAAGATTTCCTGCGGCCAGTGCAGCGACATGACCAGCACTGCGCCCAGGCCCGCGCCGCTGGCCGAACCCAGCAAGTAAGGATCGGCCAGCGGATTGCGAAACAGTCCCTGGTAGGCTGCGCCCGCTCCGCTCAACGCGGCCCCGGTTAATAAGATGAGCAGGGCATGCGGCAGGCGCACCTGAAAGACGATCACACTGAAGGCGGTCGGCCAATCGGGCAGGATGCCCAGGCCGGGAATCTGCGCCAGAAGCATCCGCACCAGGGTCCCTGCCGGAATCGCCACCGAGCCGACCATGACACTCAAGGCCAGAGAAAGCCCAAGGAAGATGGCGGCCAGCAAAAAAGGCGGCACACGGGCAATGGACGACAGGCGACGGGTCATAACAGAAGAGCAGCAGGAAAGGACAACTACTTGAACAAATCCGGATGCAGGAGTTTTGCCAGGGCTTCCAGACCATCCACCAGGCGCGGGCCGGGGCGGCTGACCAGGTTGTCATCAAACGTATAGACTTGCCCTTCCTTGACTGCTGTGAGCGCTTCCCAGCCGGGGCGGGCGGCAACCTGTTCAGGCGTCACACCGCCATAGAGATAATCGCCCAGCAAAATCACGTCTGGGTCCTGGTTGAGCAATTCTTCCAAACTGATTTGCGCCCAACCTGTCTGTAAGCCGGCTCCAATGTTGCGGCCGCCGGCCATGCCGATAAGCATGTCCTGGAAGGTGCCTGGACCCGAAGTCCAGGGAGCATTGGCATCTTGCGAGGCGTCCAGTTCATAAAAGACCAGGGGACGTTCACTTACGCCCTGCAATTTGTTTTGTACGGCTTCAACGCGCTGGCGGAGGGAGGCAACCAGGGCCGCCGCATCGGACTCATTGCCGGTCAGGCGGGCAACCTGCTCCAGGTTGGCATACAAATCCTCAAGCGTCTGGGGATTGGGAACCTGGAAAACGGTCAGGCCGTTCTCTTGCATGGACTGGATTTGTTCCGGCGGCATGAGAGCAGAGACCAACACCAGGTCGGGTTCAAGCGCGATGATGGCTTCCACATCAAAGGATGGATAGCCGGAGCCGAGGTCCGGGATCTCCAGCGCCTCAGGCGGATAGTCGGAATACGAATCACGGGCAATGATTTTATCGCCGGCCCCAATGGCAAACAGGATTTCGGTGTTGGAGGGCGCCAGCGAGACGATGCGGCTGGGCAGGGCAGTCAGAGTCACCTCGCGCCCCAGGCCGTCGGTAAACGTCATGGGGGTGGGCGCGGGGGCTGCTGTGGGAGCCGGAGGCTCTGTCTGGACAGGAGCAGGCGCCTCGGTCGGAGCCGAAGCGGGGCCACAGCCCGCCAAAAGCAGGCCGGCGAGCAACAATGCAATGATCAACTTGCGCAGCATGGTTCAATCTCCTAAAAGTTGCGGGGTGTTCGGAACGAAAATCCCCTGCCGGTTGGACAGGGGAGGGGGGAGGGCTAATCCGCAGGGCCGTTCCCACCTCCTTTCCACGAGAGGTTGGCGAACCGACCAGGGCGGGCGGCCTGACTTATTCCGGCAACCGGTTATTGGTGCTCGCTAACCAGTTGGCGGAAATCACAGTTGCGGGACAGTGCCGGACTTACACCGGCTTCGCCTTTCAGCCTCTCCATCCGGGGGCAAGGCACCCTGATCGTGATAGGTTGTACAAAGCCAATTGTACGCGGGAGAGAAGCGGACGTCAATAGACCGGCGTGGCCATTGATGAAATTTGTTGCAACGCCTCTCCCAACGATGGGGCCAAGAGCGCGGCCAGAATACAAATTACAAAGAAAAGAAAAATGCCGGGCAAAAGCAACACACCCAGGGCCTTCATGGAATTGATTTGTTGTGCAGCCATCAGCGCACGCACATTGAGCAAGAGGGTATAAATGCTGAGGCCGATGGTGAGACAGTTGACAAAAGGAATATTGCTTAAGATGGCCGAAGCAAGAGAGATCGGAGCCGAAATAGCGCCCAGCAAATAGACCGTGCCGGCATAGTTGCCCACGCCGCCAAACAAGCGGGAGAGCAGGTTTTGAAAGGCAGCCGTGAGCATCAAGCCCAACACGCTGAAAAGGCTCCCCAACGGCACCAGACAGAGAAAAATGGAAGCATACACGTAGGCGGCAAATCTCGGAGAATCTACAAAGACTTGCTGGAATTGCGGGTTCTCCATCACCCTTCTGACGGAGTTCATCTGGAGCAGAGCGGAAAGCAGCATGCCGATCAGGCCGGTAATGCCCACCCATAAGTAAGCCCGCCCGGCCCGGGCGTTTGGATCACGCAGCAAGTCTTCAAAGGCTTCCACCGGGCGGTAAGACAGCACCTCCCACCAGACTTCATACCAGGCATAAGCGCGCGGCGGCGGTTCAGGCGGAGGCTGCGGGGCAGGCGGAGGCGTGTATTCCCAGGCGGGAGCCGGTTCTTTGGGCGGCGTATAAGGCACCGGGTCCCAGGTCCGTACCGTTTCCGGCACAGGAGGCGCTTCAGAACGCAAGACGGTCAGCGCCTTTTCCACTTGCGGATGGCCGGGGTTAAAACGGGCACAAGCCTCCAATATTTTGAGACGCTCGGCCTGCGTCTGACAGGTTTCTACATACCACAGCCAGGCAGCAACATTTTGGGGATCACTCCGAATCAAATCTTGAAGCAGCGGGCGGGCTTCTGCACGCTGACCGGAGCGAATCAGGTCAATCGCCTGTTGTAAGAGGGCACTGGTCATATTCTCCTCAACCTTCAGGGCAGGCTTCTGCCCGACGGGCGATGGCTTTGATTAAACCACGAAATACCCAAATATGCAGGGGAGCAAGGGCATACCAGTACAAACACCCTGCCAGGCCGCGCGGAGCAAAGTAAACGTTTTGCGAAAGCAAACACCCGCCTTCCTGAGGCTGAATCTTCCATTCCATCCAGCCTTCGCCGGGGGCTTTGAGTTGCGAATACAACCGCAGGTGACGGTCTTTCTCAATGACCTCAACACGATAATAATCCAGGATATCATCCACAACCAAATCTTCAGCAGGACGGCGGCCGCGCAGCCCCGGCCCTCCTGACAACGTGTCAAGCCAACCCCGGGCCTGCCACAGGCCATTGAGAAACAGCCAGCCCCGTTCTCCGCCCAGGCGGATCAGCGTATTAAAGACCGCCGAGGGAGATGCCTGCACTTGCAGGCTGCGGTGGTCAATGAAAAAGCC
>JAIOAQ010000005.1 GCA_019873735.1 Chloroflexota bacterium
CGCTAGGTTCGAGGTTCGAGTCCTCGGCCAGGAGCCTGAAGCCCCTCTCGTTGAGGGGCTTTTTTGTCAGCAGCCTCAAAGGTATAATTTTTTTGCCAGGTGCTTCTTACGGAGAAAGAATGTCCCAGCAAAAAGTTCGTGTCGTGTTTTTGTTGCTCATGCCGCTGCTTTTGTTAGGCTGCGAACCCCTTTTTGCGGCGCCCACGCCCATGCCGGGCCTGAACACGGTCATCGCCCTGACGGCGCAAGCCGCCGCCTCTCAGACGGCTGCCGCGCTGCCGCCGCCTACTTCCACGCCCACGCCATCGCTGACGCCGCGTCCCACCACTGCCACCCCCTCGCCCACCGAGACCGTCCTATTTGACTTCTTCACTTCCACGCCATCCACTCCCACCTTCCAGCCGCCGCCAGACGCCTGGCCCGCCTGGGAAACGGGGGAAGTGGTCAAAATGCCCAAAGGCAGCGGGGAGAACGTCGGCACCGTAAAATATTTCCCAAGGCTGGCATATGTTAAAGTCATTGTCATTCGCGACAATGGGGTTAAACTGCGCCTGCTACCCAGCACCGAGGCGGGGACGAATCTAATGGCCGCCAGAGGACAGATTCTCGTTCTGCTCGGCTTCTGGAACAAAAATAGCGGCAACTCATATCTAAAAGTCAGAACTTCAGAGGGAAAAGAATACTGGGTGGGAGGGAACGGCAACGCCGCGCCTGAGGTCAGCCTGGCTTTCCTGTATGAATCCACCCAAACCCCCACACCTGTTCCGTGGGTCATTGGAACGCCTACTGAATAAAGCAAACCGCCCGGCAGTTTTACCGGGCGGTTTCGATTGTGAGCAATCCCCTATTCCTTCGGGGTAGTCGCCGCAGAAGCGCTGTCTTTGGTCTCTTCCTTCTTGGCGCTGCGATTGACCTGCCCGGAGGGCGATTTGTGATCGGTGGCATAAAAGCCAGACCCTTTGAAGATAACGCCCACAGGCCCTATGACCTTCTTCAGGCTTTTCTGGTTGCATTCCGGGCAGCGCGTGAGCGGCTGTTCTTTAAAGGACTGCTGGCGCTCAAATTGAACGCCACAACTTTCACAACGATACGTATAAACCGGCATACGACACACTCCCATTTCCGAACTTGCAAGCATCATTATAGCGCGCATACCGGTTTTTAGCAAGAGGCTTGCCAGAGTGCTAAATCGAAAATCGGCCGCGAATTTCACAAAGCGGCACGAATTTTCCTGACATCTTTTGCAACTGCCCATCCTGACCCTCTGGCATTTCGTTTTTGAGGGTTGGGTTTGGCATTGGAGTTTTGGCCGGTAAGGTAAAGGGATGAGTGGTAGTAGTGGTAGTGGTAGGTCACGCTTGAAGCGTGACCTACCACTGCTCGTTTCCAGGCAGCGAGGGAAAAGCCAAACCCGGGCCGCCTGCGCCGCCCATCCGCCGGGGCTCACCCGAAAGGGTGCTTCGCGAAGCCCCTGCTCAGAGCGTGGAAATCCGCTCACCCTAAAGGGTGCTGCGCAAAGCGGATTCGGAGTCGGCTTTCAGCCGACTTGCATGGACTGAGGCGGGGGATTGATCCCCCCGCCGAAGATGGAAAAATACCGAATTGTTTTTTCAGGTTTCATCAAGCGTGACCTACTGCTTGTGGCGTTGGTGAGTAAAGGGGTGGTATGGTGGGCGCGCGGGTTGGCGGACAGTAGGTGATGCGCGGTGGGGTAAAAGGGATAAGGTTCGGGTCAAGGAGTTGGACAAAGATGGAGGAGCGACGGTTGCCGCCGCCACCTGGTGGGACTTCGCCGACCGGACAGCAAGCAGGGTCGCCGTTAGGTTGTTGGCAGCAGTAGTAGCCGTTGGTGCATTTGCCGCCGCCGCAGGCTGTCTCATAAGGCGAGAGGGTGATGTTGGGGATGGTGGTGGCGTGAGGTAGGGTGGGGAGTGGATTGACTTCAGGAGGGTCTGTGGGGGTGGGGTCGTTAGAAGATAGAGATTTGCACTCACAGCCGTAAATTACATCGCCACTGCAGTATTCCGTTGTAGTGCAGACGACGCCACAACAATTGGATTTTGTACAAGAGGAGCAGTTGTTAACACCGGCATAGGTTGGGGATTTTAGGGGTGTTAGGGAGAGTAAGACGAATAAGACAAATAAGACTGATAAAAACCGGTTCACCATCTTGTGGCGAACCGTAAAATTTTAATTTTTCTGGTTCGCCATAAGAAAATCATAGAAAAAACAAAAGGAAAAATCAACTTGAGACTCGCAGGTCAAACGGATGGGGACCATAGAGTTGTAATTCGGGAGGACATTGATAGGAAACACCTGGCGTGTCTAAAAGAATTTCTATTAGTTTTTTTTCTTGACTGAGTTGTTGTACACGTCTATTAATATCATGGGACCAGAAATCGAGTTTACTTGCTTTATTACCCGGCAGGGAGAGGATGTGAGCGAGGCGGGGGTATTGGTCAAGAACAGAGCCTTCGGCGTGGATATAGATAAAAGGAAAAAGAGGTTTTTTTGTTTTATAGGCTTGTGTAAAGTCGGCAGGCTGGTATTCTTGGGTGAGGTCAATGCCGTTTACTTCTTCAGCCAAAACCCATTTTCCTTGCAAGCCAAATGGATCACCAGCGTTGTATCTGTCAACATCATCAGCGTCCATCATGGCAATAATAGCCATGTCATGGCGGTTACCTTGTTTGTCACGAGTGTAAGTCCACAGAGCGAGTTTCATATTAAGGCTGTCATAGGTTTGATTGGGTTGGTCGTTACCTTTGGACTTGAGGTAAACAATCTTACTTTCGTCATTTTGCATTTCAAACAACAAAGACAAGCCGCCGCCTTTATTCCAATTTTCAACTGCTTTTGGAGAGAAAAGGACATAGAGGTCGTCTTTGGTGATTTTTTCGCCTTTTTGGATTTTTTCCTGAAGAGGGCGAAGGAAGATGGAGCCTTGGAGGTCTTCGGCGGTAATCTTTTCGCCATTGTCCATTTTTTCTTGAATGGCTTGAATGGCTCGTATGGCTTTAGCCTGCTCAAGTCTTACAGATTGAAGAAGCGTCAGGCGCTCGTCATCTTTGGGTAAATCTTTGATGGATTGGATTGGGCGGTTGCCGTGGACGATATGGATGTAGGGGTGCTGGTCTACCTGATTGAGTTCGGGGTCATAGGCGCCGGATAAGTCTATGGCTTCGCGGAAGCCGCGCTCAGGTCCCTGCCAGAGGAGGGTGACTTCTGTTTTTCTGCCATTTTCATCCAGCCGGTAGGCTTCGACAGCCAGCGGCCGGGTCAAATCATCATAGATTTCAGTGTGGGCGTCAAAGGTGCCGGGTTCGATAATGTATTTGACTTGTTTTTGCTCGCCGTTATGGTAGATGACGGTGGTGGTGTAGACTTTTTCGCCGTCAATGACTTCGCGCTTAATGTGTCCTTCTACGCCAGAGAAGAAGTCTTCTTGTCCGGCCGGAATGCCAAGTTCGGCCAGGGTCAATGGCGCTTCGGTGGGAGTGGGTTCGGGGGTCGGCGAGGGGGTGGGGGTGACGGTCGCCAGTCCGCCGTCCACCATCGGCGTGACGGTCAACGGTCTATCGTCCACGGTCTGCGGAGCAGGCTGGCAGGCGGCGAGCAGCAAGGCCGAAACGAGATAGAAAAAAAGCACGGCGCGCACCATGAGATACCTCCAACACATCAAGATGAGGCTGTTGTACAACGATCATTTTACCGCTGAGTGCATAGAGATTTCAAATTTTGGGAAGTGTGAAACAGGATATACAGGATAAACAGGACAGGATTTTTTGCACGCCTCAATCATTTATCCTGCCTATCCTGTCCATCCTGTTCAAAAAGGTAGAAGGCACCCAGAGCGACCATGTTATAATTCCGCCGCGGAGAAAAAAACAATGCTCAAAATCAGCATCACCTATTGCGCTGTTTGACATTACACCGACCGGGCCGTGAGCCTGGCCACCGAACTCTTACGCAAACACGAACACAACATTGCATCGTTAACGCTCATCCCATCGGATGGCGGCTGCTTTGAAGTAACCGTCAACGATCAGTTGATTTACTCCAAACTGGCCACCGGCCGCCATGCTGAGGCTGGCGAGGTGCTTGGGCTGATTGAGAAATTAATCTAATTTTGTGCGAGGTATGTATGGCAAAGAAAGGCCGCGTTTTTTCGGGCATCCGTCCTACCGGACGCGCCCATCTGGGAAATTATTTGGGCGCTATCCAGAACTATGTCGCTTTGCAGGACGAATATGAGTGCATTTACTGCATCGTGGACCTGCACGCGTTGACGACCGTTGAAGATACCATCAACCTGCGCCAGAACACCTATGAGATGGCGCTCGACCTGCTCGCGGCCGGCATTCGTCCAGAGGAGACCATCCTTTTCGTCCAGAGCCATGTCCCTCAAGTGACCGAACTCCATACCATCCTCTCCATGGTCACGCCGCTTGGCAAATTGACCGATCTGCCCACGTTCAAAGAAAAAGTCCGCCAGAATCCGAACAATGTCAATTACGGGCTGGTTGGCTACCCGGTGTTGATGAGCGCGGACATTGCCCTCTACAAGACAGATGTTGTGCCGGTAGGCATTGATCAGGCCCCACACCTGGAATTCGCCCGTGAGACCGTGCGTTCATTCAATTATCGTTACAACACCAACGTCCTCAAAGAAGCGGCCATGAAGACCACCGAAGTGCCTAAAGTGCTTGGCATTGACGGCAAAGAAAAGATGAGCAAGAGCCTGGATAACCACATTGAGATCGCCGCCACCCCCGAAGAGACGCTGCAACGAGTCATGATGATGGTCACAGACCCCCAGCGTATCCGCCGCCAGGACCCGGGCAACCCGGATGTGTGCAACGTGTTTTCCCTGCACAAAATCTTCACGCCAAAAGAAGACGTGGAGATGATTAACGTCGAATGCCGGCGGGCAGGCATCGGCTGTGTGGACTGCAAGAAACGCTTTGCCGCCAACTTGAACAAAGCGCTCGAACCCTTCCGCACCCGGCGCGCCGAACTCGCATCCCAGCCAGACCGGGTGATGGCGATCCTGGAAGACGGCGCAAGGCGCGCCCGCGCCATTGCCGAAGAGACGATGAAAGAAGTGCGGGCAGCCGTTCAATTGCCATAACCCCTCACATGCGCGCGCTCATACAACGCGTTAGACACGCAAAGGTGATTGTCGAAGGCCAGACCATTGCCCAAATCGGGCAGGGGCTGGTCATTCTTTTGGGTATCGGCCACGGCGACGGGGAAGAACAGGCCCGCTTTTTGACCGAAAAGATCGCCGGTCTGCGCATTTTTGAAGATGAACAAGGCAAAACCAACCTGTCTATCCAGGATGTCAAAGGCGAAGCCCTGGTCGTCTCGCAATTCACGTTGTATGCCGACACGCGCAAAGGACGCCGCCCCTCCTTCACCGACGCGGCCCTGCCAGACGTCGCCGCCCCGCTGGTGGAGCGCTTTGCCAGTCTCCTGCGTGAGCAGGGCGTGCCCACCCAAACCGGTCAGTTCGGGGCGCATATGCTGGTCGAGATCCACAACGACGGCCCGGTGACCATCTGGCTGGAACGATAACAGACTGGCCAGAACTGCTGTCTATTTTGCTCACACCCGGCGGCCATAATACCACTGGCCGCACAGACGCCCGTCAAACTCTGCCACTTCAGGCAAGTATCCCCAACGCTCAAAACCGAACTTCTCCAGCAAACGCCGGCTGGGCATGTTCCATTCCAGCAGAATGGCAAGATAAATTTTCCGGCCCAGAGACGGCGCTTGGCGGATGGCATGCGCCATCAGCATCGAGCCAATCCCCCGGCCATGTTGACCATAATCTACGTAATAGGAGACCTCTGCGGTACGCGCCAGCGCCGGCCGGCTGCGATAAGGGCTGACAGAGAGCCAGCCCTGTACCTGTCCGCCCGCGTCGGTGCAGACGTAAATAGGATACGCCTCGGGCGTGTGCAGGTTGAACCACTCCAGACGCTGGTCGGGAGTAAACGGCACAGTATCGGCCGTGGCATTGCGGGCAGCAATGGCTTGATTGTAAATCGCCGTCAGGCGCGGCAAATCTTCAAGCAGAGCCAGGCGGACAGAATACAAATCTTGTGCCATCTTGTTTTCTCCAGAGAGAAAGTCCGTAACTGCCTACCCTCCCGCAGGTTTTGGCGCAATGTCCAGGCCGGAAGACGTCTCCAAAATCACCAGCATCGCGGCCCAGCCCCGTTCTAACCTGCGGGAGGGTTAAGGCTGGGCAATTACGCAAGTCCTGCATAGTGTATTCCGGCTGCGCCTTTCTGTCCAGTTGTGTTGCTCAGAAGTTTGTGCCATAATTGAAAGCAGTTCCCCACTGCCTGGGCGCGTCCGAATCCAGGCGGGCACGCCCACAAAGGTACTTATGGAAAACCAGCCTCGCTCTGCCCCGCCGGTCCCAACGCCAGCCAAATCAGGCGGCATCTTCATCAAACTTAAGGGTCTGCCCCTAAATGTCAAACTCCTGACCATCGCAGGGTACCTGGCTGTCTTTGGCTTATTGTTTTGCCTGCTGGCCCTGGAAATAACGGAAGAAACGGATTTCGTCCAGTACACGGTCAACGGGGACAAAAGAGAACTTTCGCTGGCTGCTCTGGCCTTTTCCAGTTTTGCATTCATCCTTGGCTGGACGTATCTCATCACCGGCGCTGCTGCCGCCGGAGTGCGCATCTTCCTGCCTGTTCTGGGATTGCTGGCCTTGCAACTTTTCCTGGTAGCCACAAATGCCGGCCTGCTCCCCCTGTTCCTGGAAACAGCCTTCTACTTCTTTGTGCTGGTTATCTACGCCCTGACATATCGGACACGATTCTGGCGCAGCCTGCCCTTGCTGCACTTCATCCCCTGGTTGATCGCAATCTTTGTCTTCTTCTTCCTCTCGGCCGGCAAAGCCAATTCGGATGCCGACACGGCCATGGCCATGTCCACCAATTTTGCCTTGTTGCTATTGCTTTCGCTGGCCTTCTGGGCCATCCTGGGATTGGATATCGTCAATCTGGGCATAGGCATCGGGAAAGGGCTGACAAAACTTGCTCGCAGGCTCCTGCCCTCCCCCGTTCTGACGGCAGCCACGGCTTTCATCCTGCTGATACACCCGGCCGTGATCGCCATCATCTTCTGGCTAACCCGTGACGGCTTCTGGCTGCTGGACTATCTACTCTCGCTGCCCCTGCTTGGCCTGGCCATTGCCCTGGGCTTGACCCGGCGCTGGTCGGTTCAGGCCAGCGCCACCCTGATGGCGCTCAGCCTGGCCAGCCCGGCCATCATTTTTGGCCTCTCGTTGGCATTTGCCGGTTATGACTTTACCGAATGGATACTGGAACTGACGGGGATATTCCCGCCGCTGCTCCTTTTCGTCTCCCTGACGGTTTACAACCTGATGAGCATTGGCGTACGTTTCACCAGCGTGGACGGGCGTATCCTGCCGCGCACGGCGCGCGTTTTGCTCTATTTCGGAATGCTCATCCTGGTCCTCACCTTCATGCTCTTCATGCTAGACGAGCGCGACGCGCTGACCAAAGAACCCATCCAGGACATTCAGAGCCTTCTCAACAACCTGCTGGCATTGGGCGCCTTGGGGCTGGGACTTCCCTACCTTATCTGGCTGGTCTGGAAAAGACGAGAGAATCTGATCGGCGCAGAGACAGACTTCACCGCCCCGCCGCGATGGGCCTGGCTGGAACGGTTCCCGCCCCGGCTCTGGCTGCCCCTCAGCCTGGTCACTGCCTGCCTGGGCTGCTGCCTGTTAACCGGCACTCTATACTGGCTGATAAGTCTGGGCGGGGCGTGACTCAACCCCCACACAGCCGGCGCAACTCCTCTTCCCCGATGATGCGGATGCCCAGTGCCTGGGCCTTTTGCAGTTTCGAGCCGGGCGCTTCGCCCAGGACGAGATAGTCGGTCTTGCGGCTGACCGAATCGGTCACTTTGCCGCCGTGGGCTTCGATGAATTCCTTCACGCCCTCGCGGCTGAAGGTGGGCAGGGTTCCTGTTATCACAAAAGTCAACCCACTCAAAGGCTGTTGACTGTTGACTGATGACTGTTGACTGCTCACCGGCCACACGCCCGCGGCTTTGAGTTTCGCCAAAACGGCGCGGTTGCGTTCGCGCCCGAACCAGTCCACGATGGCGGCGGCGATGTTCGGGCCGATGCCCTCCACCATTTGCAATTGCTCGGCAGAGGCGGCCGCCAGCGCCTCCAGCGACCCGAAGGCCTGCGCCAGGTCACGCGCCACCACCTCGCCCACGCCGCGGATGCCGAGCGCCGTCAGCAGGCGCGCCAGCGGCCGGCGCTTCGATTCGGCAATCGCCGCCAGCAGGTTGTCGGCTTTCTTCTCGGCGAAGCCCTCCAGCGCCAGCAAATCCTCCCGCCGCAGGGTGTAGAGGTCGGCCACGTCGCCCACCAGCCCGGCCGCAATCAACTGCTCAACGATTTTGATGCCCAGGCCGTTGATGTCCATGGCGCCCTTTGAGACGAAATGTTCCACGTTGCGCACCAACTGCGCCGGGCAGGCGGCGTTGACGCAGTACCAGGCCACCTCGCCCTCGAAATGCTCCACCGGCTGACCACAGGCCGGACAGGCCTCCGGCGGCCGATAGGCCTGCTCGGTTCCGCTGCGGACCTCGGTCACGGGGCCGATGACGTAGGGAATCACCTCCCCGGCGCGTTTGACCAGCACCCGGTCGCCGATGCGGATGTCTTTCTCGGCGATGAAGTCGAAATTGTGCAGGGTGGCATTGCGGACGATCACGCCGCCGATTTCGACCGGTTCCAGGACGGCGCGCGGGGTCAGCACACCCGTCCGGCCGACCTCGACCTCGATGGCGAGCAGCCGGGTGGTCACTTCACGGGCCGGGAATTTGTAGGCGATGGCGCCGCGCGGATCCTTGCCCACGTAGCCCAGGTCTTCGGCCAGGGCGAGGTCATCGAGTTTGATGACGAAGCCGTCGGCCTCGTAGGGCAGTTCGTCGCGGCGGCTTTCCCAACTCTGGATGTAATCCAGGGCCTCGTCGAGGCGCTCGAAGCGCCGCGCCACGTCGGTGACGGGGAAGCCGAGGCGTTTCAGCCAGGCGAGCAATTCCCATTGCGTGGCCGGCACCTGGCCGCCCTCAGCGTAGACGACCTGATAGACGAGCAGCGTCAGCGGGCGGGAGGCGGTCACGGCCGGGTCGAGTTGGCGCAGCGAGCCGGCGGCGGTGTTGCGCGGGTTGAGATAGGTCTTTTCGCCGGCCTCCGCCAGCCGCCGGTTCAGCAGGTCAAAATCTTTGAGGGGGATGAAGGCTTCGCCGCGGACGACCAGATAGGACGGCAGACCGCCGACGGCGGACGACGGTTGGGACTCTCCAAACAGCGAGAGTTGCGCGGCGCGGCCGGCGGTCAAGGGTCCATCGTCGGCTTTCTCGACCGGAATTTTGAGCGGAATCGCCCTCACCGTGCGCAGGTTGGCGCTGATGTCCTCGCCGATTTCGCCGTCGCCGCGGGTGGCGCCCTGGAAGAAGACGCCGTCGCGGTAGTGCAGGACGACGCTCAGGCCGTCAATCTTCGGCTCGACGACGAAGGCGGCCCGCTCCACCCGCTCGTCCAGTTTGCGGATGCGCTCGAACCAGGCGCGGGCGTCTTCGGCGCCGAAGGCGTTGGCCAGGCTGAGGATCGGGCGCGGGTGGCGCACCTTCTCGAACTTCTCAGCGGGGGCCGCCCCGGCGCGCTGACTGGGCGAATCGGGCGTCACCCAATCGGGGTGTTCGGCCTCGATCTGACGCAGTTCGGCCATCAGCCGGTCGAATTCGGCGTCGCTGATGACCGGCGCATCCAGGACGTGATAGCGGTAGTTGTGAAAGTTGATTTCCTTGCAGAGTTGGGCGTATCGTTCGCGGGTGGTCATAATTTGATTATACAACAGACATGCAACCACCCCACGCCCCCTGCCGGCAATTCCCAATATGAAATACACGGGAACGTCCCGAAGATTTTTTAGACGAAATTTGGTGACTCTACTGCAAAAAAGGCGTTTCTAACGCAAGGACGCAAAGGCGCCAAGATTTTTAAGGTCTATTTTTTATGCGTAACTGCCTACCCTCCCGCAGGTTTTGGCGCAATGTCCAGGCCAGAAAAGTAAAAAACGGCGCTACAACTGCCCAGAAACGGCGCTCCAGTCGGCCAGCAGAGAACGGTAAACAGGGTCCTCATAACGGCTGAGCAAAAAAGCCGGCGCATAGTCGGGCAGCGAATCGCTGCTCACATGCTGGGCCAGCAATTCACCGCCGGCCATGCTGCCCATAATGCCAAAACCGGAGACTGCGCCAAAGACAAATGCTCCATCCACCGGCAGAGGGCCAATCAGCGGGCGGTTTTCCTGAGTCTTGCAATAGTATCCCCCATCTACAACCGGCGCATATAGCCTGCCAAAATACGCCGAAAGGCCGGGAATCATGTTGGCCAAACCGCGCAAGATCACCTCGCCATGCTCCGGCTCAAAGCGGGGATTCGGCACCGGCTCTTGCGTGCGGACATCATACGTCCAGATGGCCAAAACAATCGGGCTGTCTTCGCGGCCTTCGGGCCGAAAGTGCACACCTGCCGGAAACGGCTCTAAAAGCCAGCGTGTGCTTTCGTCGGCTGCCAGTTCGCGGCGCTCGGCCTCCGTCCATTGCAGATACACTGGGTCATCCCAAAGCATAAGCGGCACATGCCGCGGGATGATTTTAAGAGGATCACTAAACGACAATTTGGCATGTAGTTCGTTATAGACCGGCAAATCCAGGTCGAGCATCCTGCCGGCCTGCTTCAGGAATGGCCCGGCAGCAATGACGTAGGCCCCGGTATGAACTTCGACGTTTCCCTGCGCCGTCTCAACCTGCACAGAACGGACACGGTTCTTCTCCACGCTGACGCCGGCTACCCGGCCCCGAAGCAATTGCACGCCGCGGCGTTTGCCCTGCTCAAGCAGGTAAGACGCCAGTTGCTGGGCGCTCAACCACCCGCAGCGACGCGGGTGTAGCATGGCGACAACATTTTGGTTGATAAACGGGAATGTCTGCCGGATGATTTCAGGGTTAAGCACCAGATCCGCGCCGGTGGGCTGATCGCGGTACCCTTCGGGTGGAGAAAGCCGGTAAACGGAATCGGCTGCCGTCCCCGCGTGGACCCGCAGCGGTCCAGCGCCGAGGTCGCAAATCTGCCGCGCGGTTTGTTCGAATTCTCTGGCCCGTTCAGGACGGGAAGTCAAAAAGACATAGCCCCGCCGCTGAAGACCGAAGTAATTGTTGCTCTCTTCGGCCAATTCTTCCAGCAAGTCAATGCTGTGATTCATGAAGCGCAGCATGGAATCGCCCGGGCCAGGCCACCAGTTGCGATAACACTCGGTGGACTTGTCACTGGTAAACGACATCGGTTCGCGTTCATCTATCAGCAGGACTCGGCGAATCCCCTGTCTGACGGCCAGGTGATAAGCAGCCGAAATGCCGCAAATCCCCGCGCCGCAGATGACGACGTCGGCAGTAAGACGACTCACGTTATCTCCTGTCAGAAACCCTGATGCTCGGTGCGGGCAATGATTTCTTCCTGCAAGGCTTCACTCAGGTCGCAGAAATAATCGCTGTAACCGGCAACGCGCACAATCAGGTCGCGATACTGCTCGGGGTTCTTCTGGGCTTTGCGCAGCGTGGCAGCATCAACCACATTGAACTGAATGTGGTGCCCGCCCAAACGGAAGTAAGAACGCACCAATTGTACCAGGGCATCCAGGCCGGCGTCATCTGCCAGCAGCGAGGGGGTGAATTTCTGGTTGAGCAGGGTGCCGCCGGTGCGGGTGTGATCCATCTTGGCAGCCGATTTGAGCACTGCGGTTGGGCCACGCCGGTCTGCTCCCTGCACGGGCGAAATGCCCTCTGATAAAGGCGACCAGGCGCGGCGTCCGTCGGGCGTGGCCGCGGTGACCGAACCAAAATAGATGTGGCACGTGGTCGGCAGCATGTCAATGTGGTACTCGCCGCCCTTGGTCGTCTTGCGTCCATCCACGGCGTTGAAATACGCGTTGAAGATGCGTAGCATGACCTCATCGGCGTAGTCATCATCGTTACCGTATTTGGGAGTCTTGTTGAGCAGCAACTGACGCAAACGTTCATTCCCCTGAAAGTCGGCTTCGAGGGCAGCGAGCAACTCGTCCATGGAAAGCGTTTTGCGGTCGAAAACGTGATATTTGAGCGCCGTCAGCGCGTCTGTAACCGTGCCGATCCCCACCCCCTGGATATAGGTGGTGTTGTAACGGGCGCCGCCATCGTGATAATCTTTGCCTTTTCGAATGCAATCGTCAATCAGGATGGAAAGGAAAGGCGCCGGCATGTGGGTGGCATACAAACGCTCGATCACCTGATTGCCGCGCACTTTGATATCTATAAAATGCAGCATTTGCTTCTCAAAAGCATCGAAGAGGGCATCAAAATCTGCAAACGCTTTGGGGTCGCCGGTTTCGGGTCCCAAGCGCTTGCCGGTGCGCGGGTCAATGCCGTTATGCAGGGTGATTTCAAGGACTTTCGGGAGGTTGAAGTAGCCGGTCAGGTTGTAATTTTCCTTGCCGAATGCGCCGGTCTCAACACAGCCGCTGGTACCGCCGCAGCGAGCATCTTCGAGCGACTTACCCACCCGCAGCATCTCCTGGATGACGGTCTCGACGTTAAAAACTGAAGGTTGCCCAAAACCGGTGCGGATGATTCTGGCGGCACGCTTGATAAAATCATCCGGGTTCTTCTCACTAACCTGTATTGAAGAGGATGGCTGTAACAGGCGCATCTCTTCAATCACATCCAGTAACAGGTAAGAAACCTCGCTGACGCCATCTGAGCCGTCCGGCAGAACGCCGCCAACGTTAATTTGGGCAAAATCGGTGTAGGTGCCGCTTTCGGCGGCAGTCACGCCCACTTTGGGCGGGGCAGGTTGATTGTTGAACTTGATCCAAAAGCATTGCAAAAGTTCTTCGGCCGCCGCGCGGGTCAGGCTCCCATCTTTCAGCCCTTTTTCGTAGAAGGGCGCCAGGTGATGGTCGAGATGTCCGGGGCAAAATGCATCCCAGGTATTCAATTCGGTGGTCACTCCGAGATGGACAAACCAGTAATACTGAAGCGCCTCCCAGAAATCACGCGGGGCATGGGCCGGGACATGACTGCACACATCGGCAATCCGTTCTAACTCCAGGCGCCGCTGCGGGTCAGACTCAGCCTGGGCTTGTTTGCGCGCTTCTTCAGCGTGACGTTCCCCAAAGCGGATGAGCGCCTGGGCCGCGATCCGCATGGCCTTCAATTCCTCCTGCTTGGCATAGGCCTCCATGTCATGCAAGTAATCCAGCCGGGCGAGGTGGGCGTCAATATCGGCAATGAAGTCAAGCATGCCCTTTTGGTAGATTTTTCCATCCAGCACAGTGTGGCCTGGCGCGCGCTGTTCCATAAATTCGGTGAAAATGCCGGCTTCGTAGCAGGCCTTCCATTCATCTGTCATCTCGGCAAAGAGCGCATCGCGCATGGACTTGCCGCGCCAGAACGGGATGATTCTCTCGGCGTAGATTTGGCGAGTCTCCGGGCTGACGCTGAAGGGAATCTTCGGGCGCGAGTTGAGCAAGTCCAGGTCTTCCAGCGAGTGACAGCACAACTCAGGATAAGTGGGTGTGGCCTTTGGCGCCGGTCCCTTTTCGCCAACAATCAGTTCCCCCTCGCCAATGTAGATGGCCTTATGTTCCATTAAGTACTTAAAGGCCAATGCGCGCCGGACGGGCGCGGAAATCAAACCATGATGCCGGGCATAAAACTCGGTCATCAATAGAGCGCGCTCGGCAGAAATATAGGGTTTTGCCTCCAGGCTTTGCTGGCGCAGACGGGCAACACGGGAAGTCATGGACATAAGGGCAGCCTCCAAAAGGATTTTCTTGCTTTTTCGTGAAAGCACAAAGAAAACGTAACTCAACCGCAAACTTTAACGCGAAGGCGCAGAGCCGCAAAGTTTTATACATCAACTTAAGCAAAGCGCCGTTTTTAAGCGTAAAAGGTAATTGCCTGCTCTTAACCCTCCCGCAGGTTAGGATGAGGCTGTCAACCGGTGCCGGCAATCAAGGAAACGATTTCCGCTTTGGAAATTGCGCCAAAACCTGCGGGAGGGTAGGCAGTTACCGTAAAAGCGGGTTCTCAAAAACAGATCTCATCCTTCTTTGCACCTTGGCGACTTCGCGTTGAGATTTTCTGTTTTTGCAGTGAAGTCAAACGTAAAAACGCGGCAATTTACAGGCAGCACATCTAACCGCCGATACCGACCGTCAACCCAAAGGCGCGCAGGGTGGCAGCGATTTCTTCCATGCGTTCAGCAGAGGGCGACTTCAACCCCGCCAAAGAGTATTCTCGGCCCAAATTCTGGTACTTGGCCTCGGCAGAAGCATGATAGGCCAGGATGTCAACCCGCTCCAAAGCGGGCAATTGAGAGAGAAACTCGCCGCTCAAGCGCAGGTTTTCGGCATCATCGTTAAGGCCGGGGATAATGGGAATCCGCACGCGAATAGCGTGTCTCTCACGGCTCAAGGCCTGTAAATTGGAAAGAATGAGGGCGTTCGAAACGCCCGTGTAGCGGCGATGCCGGGCGTCGTCCATCAGTTTCAGGTCATACAGGAACAAATCCACCAGCGGGCGCACTTCGTCCAGCGCGCTCCAGGAACAGTAACCGCTGGTATCCAGGGCAGTATGCAAACCGCGAGCCTTGCACAGACGGAGCAAAGCCAGCAGGAACGGCCGCTGACTCATCGGCTCGCCGCCGGTAAAAGTCACACCGCCGCCAGATTGCCGGTAAAAAACAAGGTCGCTTTCGATTTCAAGCCAGACCTGTTCCAGGCTGTATTCCTGACCAATCAATTGCCGCCCTTCTGCATAACACACGCGGGTGCATTCGCCGCAGGCCTGACACCTGGCACGGTCGGTGAAAATCGTCTTCGACTGAGGGTGGACTTCAATGGCCCCGTGCGGACACGCCTGCTCACACGCGCCACAGCCAATGCAACGGCCGGGCCGCAAAATGAGTTCGGGTTCAAAGGACTGACTCTCCGGGTTGTGACACCAGAGGCAGCGCAGCGGGCAGCCCTTGAAGAAAACCGCCGTACGAATGCCAGGGCCATCATGGATGGAGTATTTGCGAATGTCAAACAATACACCCGTTGGCTGAGGCTTCTCAGCCGCGCCGATCGCAACCGCGGAGGGGGAATACAGGGTCATCGTCAGAAATTCCTGTTAAAAATATACACCGTAGAAGCGTCTTTGTCAACATAAAATATGTCAGTTGTATATCAATCATATATCATTTGATTTGTATTTCAAGTCAATTCGTGGTTTAATTGCAGTAGAACTGCCCCAAGGATCAAGCCATGCCCACATCTTCTATCTCCACCCGTGAAAGCGATCGCGTCGAAAACGAACTTCGGCGTCTGATTCTGACCCTGGAACTGGAACCCGGCTCGGCTGTGAGCGAATCGGCGCTGATGAAACGCTACGGTTGGGGGCGCACTCCCCTGCGGGAAGCCTTTCAACGCCTGGCAGAACAGTCGCTGGTGCAAATCTTGCCCAGGCAAGGGGTGATCATTACCCCCTTGAGCGTCTTTGATTTTGTGGAAATGATGGATGCCATGGCCATGGTGATCGGTATAGCCGCATCTCTGGCCTGCAAACGCTTAACCGAGGACGAATTTGCCCACCTGGAAAAGATCGTCTCTCAGGGGGAGGCGGCTGAGGCCAGGCGCGATTTTGTCAAAGTTGCCGACCTGGACTACGAATTCCACCGCGCTCTGGCGCAGGCGACAGGCAATCGCTATCTGAGCCGCTATCTGTTGCATCTGCATCAAGTGGCTACCCGCTTTAATTTTGCCGCCTGGAAGCGAGATGGCTCGGCCAGTCAGTCGGTGGGCGAACATCGTCAGATTTTGGAAACATTGCGCCAGCGCGACCCGATGGCCGCCAGGGCAGTGATGCTGGCCCATATTGAACAGGCGCGTCAGCGTGTGCTGGGGGCAATGAAGGTGGAATAAATCCGCCCAAATGTCACAGGCAATGGCCTGAGGGGGAATCGGAGTGAACGAAACTTCGGCGGTGAATGTCGGTCAACCCCAGGCGAGAGATGGCCAGACGGTGAGCGGCTGTGCCATAGCCTTTGTGACGCGCCAAGGCATAACCGGGGTAGTCGGCATCCAATGCACACATGAGCGCGTCGCGGCTGGTCTTGGCCAGTACCGAGGCGGCGGCAATGCTGAGAGACCTTTGATCGCCTTTGACCAGCGCCATCTGCGAAATTTCGATCTCAGGTACACTCAAACGAAAATCACACAGTAAAAAGTTGGGGGTCAGAGTCAGCGAGGCAAGGGCGCGCATGGCCGCCAGTTGCACAGCGCGGACAATGCCCAGGGCATCGATCTCCCCTGCTGAGGCCAGGCCCACTGCCCAGGTTAGGGCAAGCGCCTGAATACGCGGCGCAAGGCGCGCCCGCTCAAGGGGAGTCATTTGCTTGGAATCGCGCACCCCTTCCAGAGTCCGCAAAAGAGCCATATCTGCCGGCAGGATCACCGCGCCAACGGCTACCGGTCCGGCCAAAGCGCCACGTCCGGCCTCATCCATGCCAGCGATATATGGCAGTCCTGCTTCCCAGAAAAAGGATTCAAGTGATAAATCAGGGGCGTTTTTCATACAGGCCGCGCCGGGCATTGCGGCGGATGGTGAAAATGTCCAGCATCATCTGAAGCGCATCGCGCCAGACACTGAGTTTGCTTTCCGGGCTGTGATACCAGTCAATCGGCACTTCGACGATGCGGTAACCGCGCCGCCGGGCGATGTAGAGAATCTCAATATCAAATGACCAGCCGGGCAGGGTTTGCAGGCCAAACAGGTCTTGGGCGACTTCAGCCCGAAAGCACTTGAACCCGCACTGAGTATCGTGCAAACCGGGCAGGATGAGCAAGCGGATCATGAGATTGATGGCGCGTCCGCCCCAGTGCCGGTAAGAAGGTTCGTTATAACGCACTGCGCCGGGGGCCTCACGCGAGGCAATGGCAAGGTCAAAATCCATTTGGACCGGGGGCAGAAAGCGAACGAGTTGTTCCACCGGCATGGAGAGATCGGCATCGCACATGAAGCGATATTCGCCGCGGGCGGCCAGCATTCCCTGGCGAATGGCCACTCCCTTGCCGCGCTGGCTACTCTGCAACACTTTCAATTGTGGAAAACGGCGGCTGTAGGATTGTGCAACCTCTAGGGTGCGGTCTGAACTGCCGTTCTCAACAACCAGCACTTCGCTGGCATACGACTGGGCCTGCAAAAAAGCAAAAATTTGCTCCAGAGAAACAGGCAATCGCTGTTCTTCATTGTGAGCAGGAATAACAACCGAGAGAAAAGGCGGCAAAGAATCAACCACTGAAAAACACGAGATAGGCCAGCAGACCAAAGACGCACAAGGTGGCAAGGAACATCCCGCCCAGGATGACCAGTTGCAGCGGCGTGAAGAGACTGCGCCGCCTGCCAGAAGGCGTCACCTTCGCAACCGGCGGCGGTGGAGGCATAGGGCGCGAGGCCGCCGGTTCCTCAGCAAAAGCAAAGCCGAGTTCCGATGTATCAAAGGCGGCACTTGAGGCAGCATCAGAAGGGGGCGGCTCTACGCCCATCGGCTGGTAAGCAGGCACTTCCGGTTCTTCAGGCAAAAGAGCGGAAGGGAGCGAGGGCTCAGGCGCAGCAACAGGCGGAGGTGTTTTTGGTTTTGGCGGCAAGGGGTGTTGGATGCGTTCCACGATTTCATGTGCCGTTTCGAGAGTCATGACCGGACGCGCCTGCATCAGAGAAGCCGCAAAACGCTCAATGGCATCATTCAGCACCACCCGCACCAGCGGCCGGACCGACTCCACATGCAGGCCAGGATCGGCAGCCATAATCACAGGTTCCACCGTCCCAAAGCCGGAAAGGCCCTGACGTTCAAGATGAACCTGCAGGGCACGCGCCAGCCCTGCGGTGCGTTTGAGCAAATTGACGCGCGCCGGCGTGAAACGCGTCCCGTCCACACTGCCCCAGGTATCTCCTTTGGCGCGGTAGACGCCGCGCAACTCGGTAGCATGGATCACAAAAATGCCCGGCGGCCCCACCAGCACAAGCGGCAGCGTCACCCCGGCTTGTTCCAGCGGCTGATTACGAATCAGGGTAAAGCCCCTTTCAAGGGCCTTACCTAGCCGCTCAATCACAGCCTGCTGGGCCTTGATTTCAACCGTCCAGGTGAGACCATACTTCATCGTTGCCTTTAATTGATCCAGGGGGCTAATCTCACCTTTTTCGGAAACAAAAGGGGTATGGTCAATAATATTCATCTGGACGCTCCTCCTGACCGGGCGGCAGCCAAAAAGTGACCCGGTCTATAAAATCGGCACGTCTTCGAGCAAGTCGCGTTCGGCTTGATCGGTGGTAGTCACCACTTGCGAGCCATTTTTGCCCATGAGTTTGACCGGCTTGCCGACCTCAAAAGAGCCGGCCCATAAGACCCTGCGCTCGCCGGTCACAAAGCGTTTACCGCTTTGCAACTTCTCTATCAGCCGCTGGCGGTCTATCAACACCCGATCTGAAAAGGCGCCGCCGCGCCGTTCATAGGCGCGCACAAATTCAATTTTGCCATCTGGCGTGTACCGTACCGCTTCAATAACGCCGTCAAATTTCTGGCGTGCCATAGGAATACCCTCCAGAATGAGATACCGCCGAGCACGGAAGTAGGCTCGGCGGGCAGGTCGGGGTGGGCGGACTTGAACCGCCGACCCCCGCGTCCCAAACGCGGTGCGCTGGCCCACTGCGCTACACCCCGGCGACAGTAGTGAGTATAATCCGAAGAATGTGTAACCGTCAAGCCAAACTTGTCAATCGTTTTCTGCTTGCCTTAACGGTTCTTTTCGGACTTTCGGCCTGCGCGGCCGACCCGCAGCCTCTTCCTACTCCCACGGCGGTTTTTGCCTCGGCCACAGCCACACCCTCCCCCACACCCCTCCCGATTCCCACATCTACCCCAGCGCCCCTGCCCTGCACAGCCCGGCCGGGGACGCTGCTCAGCGTCGCGCTTGATTCGGCCTCCATCCCCCGTTTTCAACTCTATCTGCCGGCCTGCTATCAAACCGATACCGAGCGGCACTTTCCGGTCGTTTATCTCTTTCACGGCGCCACTTATGATGATGGCCAGTGGCCGCGTCTTGGCGTCATCGAAGCCGCCGATCGCCTCATTGAAAGCAAAGAAGTCCCGCCGTTTATCATCGTCATGCCCTACAATCGGGCGTCATGGCGCAGTCCAGAAGATGACCCGTTTGACGAGGCCGTTCTGACCAGCCTGCTGCCCTATGTGGACACCCATTACCGCACGCTTCCCGACCGGGGTCACCGCGCCATTGGCGGACTCTCGCGCGGGGCGGCCTGGGCTTTCCGTCTCGGCCTGACACAGCCCCAACTATTCTCCCGCATCGGCCTGCATTCGCCCGTCATTTTCTACCAGGATCAATTCAAGGCCAGGGATTGGCTGCGCGCCCTGCCGGTTGACGCCCGGCCCAGCGTTTACATTGACATTGGCCGCAGCGACAAAGAACACGGCAATGCCGCCCAACTGGCCGCATTACTGGATGAAGCCCAAATTCCGGTTGACTGGCATCTAGGCGAAGGCACGCACGACGAGGTGTACTGGCAGGCGCAGGTCGAAAACTACTTGCGCTGGTATGCCTCTGCCTGGAACGGCCCTTGAGGCGGCTGGTATAATCACCACATGGCCCTTACCCTGGAAGAGGTTGACCACATTGCCGCCCTGGCGCGGCTCGAACTCAGTGCAGACGAGAAAGAGCATTACCGCCTGCAACTCTCTGCCATCCTGGATTACATCCGCAAACTCCAGGAACTGGATACGCGCGGCATTCCGCCCACTGCAAGCGGGTTGATTTCGGCCACCCGCCTGCGCGAGGACGAACCCCGTCCCGGCCTGAAGCGTGATCACTTGCTGGCCAACGCGCCCGAGAAAGAAGAGGGGCAATTCAAAGTGCCGCCCGTTTTTGATTTGGACGGCGGACGGTAAACGATGAGCAAACCTGCGAATGAATGGACGGCTCTCACGCTGACCCAGGCCTGCGCGGCCATCCACAAGGGTGAATTCTCCCCCCTGGAATTCACGCACGCCTGTCTTGAACGCATTGAAACGCTGGAGCCGCGCCTGAACGCTTTCCTGCACATCGCCGGCGAGGCCGCCCTTGCTCAGGCTGCCAAAACAGACCCTGCCAGCCCGCTTCCGCTCCCAATTGCCGTCAAAGATGTTCTGACCGTGGAGAACATGCCCTGCACCTGCGGCTCAAAGATACTGGAAGGTTTCGTCCCGCCCTACACCGCCACCGCTGTAAAGCGGCTGCAAGAAGCCGGCGCGATTGTCATCGGCAAGACAAACACAGATGAATTTGCCATGGGCTCTTCCACTGAAAACTCAGCCTACAGGGTGACCCACAACCCATGGGACCTGAGCCGCGTGCCCGGCGGCTCCTCCGGCGGAAGCGCGGCAGCGGTGGCAGCGCGGCTGGTGCCGGCGGCGCTGGGCACCGATACGGGCGGCTCCATCCGTCAGCCGGCCTCTTTTTGCGGGTTGACCGGCTTGAAGCCCACTTATGGCCGTGTCCCGCGTTACGGCTTGGTGGCTTACGGCTCTTCGCTGGACTGTGCCGGCGTGCTGGCGCAGTCTGCAGAAGATGCGGCGCTGGTTTTCTCGCTCATGGCCGGTCACGACCCTCTGGATGCGACTTCGGCAGATGTCCCTCTGCCGGCTTTGACCCTGAAAGTCGAGGGTTCTCTGCCCCTGCGCGGGCTGAGAATCGGCGTCCCCCAGGAATATTTCATTAGCGGAATCCAGCCCGGGGTAGAAAGAACCGTAAAAAATGCCATCGAGCAGTTGAGTCACCTCGGTGCAGAAGTCCAACAAGTCAGCCTGCCCCATACCGAATACGCCCTGCCGGTCTATTACATCATTGCTCCGGCAGAAGCCTCGGCCAATTTAGCCCGCTTCGACGGCATCCGTTACGGGCCGCGCGAACAGGCAGAGAGTCTGTGGGAAGTCTATATTCGCACGCGCGGGCGGCGCTTTGGGGCCGAGGTGGAACGGCGCATTATGCTCGGCACATACGCCCTCTCGGCAGGCTATTACGATGCCTTTTATGGCCAGGCGCAAAAGGCGCGTACGCTCATCCGCCGCGATTTTGAGCAGGTTTTTGAGCAGGTGGATTTAATTGCTGCGCCGGTAGCGCCGACCACCGCCTTCCCCATTGGCGCTCACGGCGACGATCCGCTGGCCATGTACCTGGAGGATATTTTCACCCTGCCTGCCAACCTGGCAGGCGTGCCTGGGTTGGCTTTTCCGGTTGGGTTTGACGAGAACGGCTTGCCGGTAGGTTTGCAACTGATGGGGCCGCACTTTCGCGAAGACCTGTTGCTGCAGGTAGCACACGCCTACCAGCAAACAACCGACTGGCATCTGAAAAGGCCACCCATAGACAACAAATGACAGACATCCCTTATGTCTTTGGAGTTTGCACATGAATATCTTCGTCACCGGCGGGGCCGGCTACATCGGCTCTGCAACTGCTGAAACCCTGCTGAAAGCCGGGCATTCCGTTACCGTGTACGACTCGCTGATCAAGGGGCACCGGGCGGCGGTACCCGCCGGAGCGCGCTTCGTTCAGGCCGACCTGGCAGATGTCCACAGCCTCAATCAGACCCTGGCTTCGGAGAGATACGATGCCGTCATGCACTTTGCCGCCTTTATCGAAGCCGGTGAAAGCATGAAGGAGCCAGGGAAATTCATGGAAAACAACCTGGTCAATTCCCTGCGCCTGATTGAAGCCGCATTTCGGGCAAAGATCGGTCGCTTTGTGCTTTCATCCACCGCGGCCGTTTATCAATCCAGCGACGCGCCATTGAGCGAAGAATCGCCGCTTGGGCCGACAAATACATACGGTTATACCAAACTGGTCATTGAGCAGGCGCTGGAATGGTACCGCCAGATCCATGGCCTGCGTTATGCGGCCCTGCGCTATTTCAATGCCTGCGGCGCCTTGCCCGGCCGCGGGGAAGCGCATCAGCCCGAATCGCATCTCATTCCGCGCGTCTTGCAGGTGGCTCTGGGTCAGGCCGAACATGCCTCGATTTACGGCACAGACTACCCCACGCCAGACGGCACCTGCATTCGCGACTACATTCACATTGCCGACCTGGTTTCTGCCCACCTCTTGGCACTGGAAGCCCTGGGAGAACGTGACCGCCTCATCTACAATTTGGGAAACGGCAACGGTTATTCGGTGCGCGAAGTCATCGAAACAGCCCGCCGCGTGACCGGCCACCCCATTCCGGCCAAAGAGTTGCCGCGCCGGCCTGGCGACCCGCCGCGCCTGGTCGCCTCCTCCGAAAAGATTCGCCGCGAACTGGGCTGGGTTCCACAGCATCCGGACCTGGAGGACATCATCGCCAGCGCCTGGGAGTGGCATCGTTCTCACCCTCACGGGTATGAAAAGACTTCCTGAATCCAGCCGCCCGACAGAGAACCTATGGATATCCTCATCACTTTTCTGGTTGTACTTCTCGGCTGGATATTTTCGCTTTGTCTGCACGAGTTTTCACATGCGCTGGTTGCCTATTACGGCGGCGATACCACCGTGCGCGATAAAGGCTATCTCACCTTCAATCCGCTCAAATACACCCACCCTGTCTATTCGCTGGTGCTGCCGCTGATCTTTCTCCTGCTTGGAGGGCTGGGATTGCCCGGCGGGGCGGTTTACATTGAACGCTGGCGGCTGCGCGGCCGAGGCTGGGAGACAGCCGTCTCACTGGCCGGTCCGGCGTCCAATTTGCTGCTGGCCGGCACGCTGACCATCATCCTGCGTTTTGCTCCGGCCTCAGGCGGCGGCATCTGGCCAGGGCTGGCCTTTCTGGCCTTCCTGCAAGTCATGGCAGTGGTGCTCAACCTGCTCCCCGTGCCACCCTTAGACGGTTACGGCGCGCTGGCCCCTTACCTCAAACCAGACCTGCGGCTCAAATTAGACCAGGCCGGCGGGACGTTGATGTGGGTCCTTTTTCTGCTCCTGTGGTACGTGCCTTTTATCAACACGGCCTTCTGGGGAATCGTCAGCCTTCTCTTCCTCTTGCTGGGTTTGCCCGGCCCATTGGCCATGCAAGGGTTGAATCTATTCCAGTTCTGGCGCTAATCTGGCGTGCTTTCGCCGTAAGAGGCCGCCGAACTTCTGCTGACATTTCTTTTGTACCAGGCATACAGGGGCGTCATATGCAGGCTAAAAGTCACCGCGGAAAGACGCGGATGCATGCCCAAACGGGGAAAAGATAACAAAGCCGCCTGCCGCAGCCGGTCACTGCCCTCTACGGTGGTAACGGCAAAACGTACCCCCTGGCTGTGCAGATAGGCCATCAGGGATTCTGAGAAAAACTGCGCCTGACCATCGGGATAGGCAAAGAGCGGCAAGGCCTGCCCGATTTCGCGGCGGATGGTCTCCAACGAGGTGCGAATCTCGGCACAGGCCTCTTCGAAGGGAATGCGCGTCAACAGCGGGTGGCTATGTGTGTGCGCCGCCACTGTCGTTCCGCGCGCGGCCAGCGAACGCAGTTCATCCCAATCCAGCGTATCGGGTTCTTGAGGAGAAGGCAAGGGCGCATCTTCTGCCAGCGACTGCACAAAGCGCATCGCTTCTGCAAATGGCAGCGATTTGACATAGGAGCGCAGACGAATAAGCGCCTGCTGCCGCTCCGCTTCAGTCCCAACCCGATAGGTGCCCAGCGGGCTGGACAGATACTCCCCCCGACAGTTCATCACTGCACCGTAGAGACGGTCCCACCAAAAACCGCCGCGGCCGGGGTAGGCAGTAGGCACAAACAGCACCGGGCGGATGCCATACTTTTGCGCCACAGGAAAGATAAACTCGGCATAATCTCGGTAGCCATCATCTACCGTCACCAGGACGGCGCGCGGCGGCAGAGGACGGTTCGTCTCAATGGCATGAATGACATCTTCAGCCGAGACGGGCGTATAGTGTGCAGCCAAGAGACGCATTTGCTCGGCAAACTGGGCGGGAGTGGCACTGATCAGGCTTGGGTCAAGCCAGGGACGGTGATCGGGTTCGTCCACGCGGTGATAGCCCAACACATACAGGTGATTGCGGCCCGCGCCCAAATGGCGCAACAGGCTCACAAAGCCAAGCCGGTCTAGAAGTCGCGTGGCTGTAGTTTTCAGGGAAGGCATTGTTTCATCTCAAAGCACTCAGTTCAAAGATGGCCAGACGCGCCCCCAAAGGCTGTAGGGCTGCAGGAAAACGCTCAAAGACGGCGCGCATCACGCCAGGGTAGCCGCTCAGAATCACGGCTTCAGAATCAACTTCCAGCGTAGAAAGAGCCGAGAGCATTGTCTCAACATCGTCGGCTTCGGTCTCATGGTAGAACAGGAGAACAGTCTGCCCTTGCAAATCGACAAAACGACGCAAAGTAAAGTAAGTGGCTGTCTTGTCCTGTTCAAAAGGGTCAGAGGTGGTGAAGCCGCGATTGGAGAGTTCAAGCAGGTAGTAGTCTGGTGTCCAGTTTGTAACTACCAGCGGCAGGCCGCGCTGAATGGCAAGTTCAACAGCCTGCTGGCGTTCCAGGGCGCTGGCTTGAACCAGATTCCGCCAGCCGCCTCCCAGCAGGGCATAACCATGGCCGTAGAGGGGGCGCGGACCTTCAGGGGTGGGGAACGCAGCGCCAGCGCCAATCGTCAGTTCAAAATCTGTTCCATCCACATCTTTGTAATCGAAGGTGCGCAACTCAAAGCCCGGGCCCCAGGCCGTCCCGCTACGCGTCACGCGCACCCCTATGCCCCAAGGTACCAAGAGCAACACCAACAACGCCAGGCTGCCAAAGATTTGCCAGCGCCGTTGAGAGGTAAAGCGCCAAAGCATCTCCAGGCCATAGACGAAACAAAGCGTCAGCGCCGGCCAGGCTGTGAGCAAGTTCTTGGGCACCCCGCTGTAAAGCCACGGCAGCACGCTCAGCAAGCCGGCCGCAACCACCCATGCAAGCGAGTCCCGCTGGCGAATGAGGCCAAACAGGCCCAGCAGGGCCAGCAGTCCCATAGCAGGTGTAACCAAAGGAGAAACCTGCAGGGCGGTGTTCAGCAATTTTTCGGTTGACGAAGCAGATTGCGTGGGGCTGATGGTGCCAGCCTGACGCAACACATAGGTAAATGTCCGAAATGTCGTTTCAAAATCGGGCGCGCCGTTGGTGCTCAGGGCTATCATGACGAAAGAAGCGGTTAATGCCAGCAAGGCCCATAATCCACCCACAAGGAGGTGTTTTCTGGAAATGCCTCCTGAAAACGGCGAATTTGCCGGCTTGCGGCGTAACAAATCGACAACAATCACCAGTCCGTACGCCAGTATATTCCAGCGCAAGGCCACGCCAAAACCAAACAGAAGGAACGAGAGGACAAAGAGCCAGGTCTGGCGGGGTGTTTTTAAGTCTGCCAGGCCGTGGGGCCAATGTGTGCGCCGCAAAATCAGGTGCGCCGCCAGGACAAAGCACATGGCCAACAGGGACGGCGAGAACACCAGACCAATGTAGAACAATTCCGGGCATGCCAACAGGAAAGTTATTGCAACCAGCCAACGCGGGACCTGGAGGCCGCGTTCTGCCAGCCAGTTGAACACCAATGCCAGCACCAACAACGTCAACCCAACGGCGGCCAGGCCGCTCAAGAGAATGCCGGTCATCCGCAAGAGCGGCTCGCGCGCAGGCAAAAGGCCCAGCAGTTTATCCATCATGCCGTGATAGGAAGCATAAGGCGGTTGGAATTCCCGCTGGCGTCCCATCGCATGGTAGGCCATGGAACTGGCATCATCGCCTTCCACATAGACAAAAGTCATTGACCGGGCAAAAACTACAGCAAAGGCAAGAAGCACAATGGCCGCCCATCGGGCCGGTAAAATTGCCGTCTTGTTCATTGCACCTCCAGATACCTCAAATAGGACTCATGCAAAGCAAACAGAATAGACAGGATTTGCAGGATCAAAACCCCTGAAATCGCCACACAGTATCCTGATTTATCCTGCCCAAAACCGCCTTTTGTGTAAGCCCTGTCTAACAGGGATACGCAGGGAAATTGCCTGCTCTAAAAAATCCTTTAACGCCACGCCTGCCTGGTGGACGCTTTCCATAACTAGTGTACTACAAATTTGGGTCTCTGCCGACAATTGGCGCAGTGGAGTATAATGCTGATAATTATCCAATTCAGGGACGCTTTTTGATTAACAAAGGAACCTCATGCCCCCCAACGAAGAAAACCCCTCCGACCAACCCCTTCGAGTATTGATCCTGGATTTATCGCGCGGTTATGGCGGAAGCAGTTCAAGATTGCTGGGGCTGATGAGCCGCTTCTCACCTGAGGAGATGGCGCTGGCTACGCTGCAAGGCAAGCCACTGGCCGCGGCCGCCCGTCAACAGGGGTTGAGCGTGTACGAAGTCGGCAGGCACAAACTCGACCCATTGATTCTGCCGCGCCTGGTGCGCCTGATCCGGCAAGGCGGTTTCCAAATCATAGACACGCAGAATATCCAATCGAAATGGTGGGGAAGTCTGGCTGCCATGTTTACCGGCACCACCTTGGTTTCCACCCTCAACTCCTGGTACAACCTGGAACACGGCGGCAGCCTGAAGGGACGTCTGTACACTCTGCTGGAACTGCTCACCAATTTTCGGCTGGACGGTTACATTGTGGTCTCGGCAAGCGTCCGCCAGGCTGTGCTGCAGGCGGGAATCAAGGCCGAGATGATTGACCTGATTTACAACGCGGTTGAGATTGACCCGGACACGGTTCCCGGCGACGCCGGCTGGCTGCGAAGCAAATTCGGCCTGCCTGCCGAAGCCATTGTCTGCACTGCTGTCGGGCGGCTGGTATGGGCAAAAGGCTATGAAGACCTGATCCGCGCCCTGGCAGGGATTGCCAGGCAAGAACCGCGCCTGCACTGTCTCATCCTCGGCGAAGGAGAGTTGAGAAAACGGTTGGAAGATCTGATCCTGGAAACGGGCATGGAAGGGCGCGTTCACCTGGCCGGTTTTTATGAGCGGCAGGAGGTTTTGTCCATTGTCAAAGCCGGCGATATCTTTGTCATGCCCTCGCGCCAGGAAGGGACTCCCCTGGCCTTGCTTGAAGCCGCGGCGCTGGGCAAGCCCATCCTGGCAACTGCTTGCGGGGGAATCCCAGAACTGGTGCAGGATGGCCAGGAGGCGCTGCTTGTACCGGTTGGAGACTCAACCCAATTGGGGCTGAGCCTGCTTCGGCTGAGTCGTGATCCGCATCTGGCAAGGCAGTTGGGTCTTCAGGCCCAGAGCAAAGTCCGGTCGGCGTTCAGTTTAAAGTCGCAGGCAGAAGCCACACGCCAGGCCTATCTCAAAGCCATCCGCCATCGAAAGGGGAAAGCGTGATGCGCATTCTCAAGTTTTTTGCCCTGTTTGCGCTAATGCTCCAGGGCTGTCAGCCTGTTGACGTTTCCCCTTCCACCTTTACGCCTGCTGCCCCCACCGTTACGCCTGAGATGCCGCCCCCAACAGCATCCTCACGGCAGGCAAGCACCCCAACGGCGCGCCTGGCGTGGTTCAGCAAACCGCCCAACGACTCCCTGGGGCTGCTGGCAGAGAACTTCGATTTGGTGATCCTCACCCACAAAGACGAACGGGCGCGCGACGAATTGCGCCTGTTCGGAAAAAAAGAACCCGTTCTGGCCTATCTCACCTTGATTGAACTCCGCGATCCGGGTTCCTGCACCGACGTGCCGTATGGCAATCAAGTAGCCAACCGCCCTGGCGATTTTTGCCGCATCAGCACAGAACACCCGGACTGGTTCCTGCTCGACCCGTTCGGTCAACGCATCAGCGACAATGGCGTCTATCTTATGGATCCCGGCCATCCGGGATATCGGGCCTTCTGGCTGGAACGCGCTCGCCAACTCATTGAGGAATATGGCTGGGACGGCATTTTCATTGACAACGTAGATGCCAGCCTGGAACGCCTGCTCACCCAGTACCGGACTATGCCGGCCGCTTACAATCAGAGCGAGTATCAACAGGCCATTGAAGGTTTTCTGGCCTACGCCTACGCCGGTTACTTTCGGCCCTCGCGCCGCCCGCTCATCGCAAACATCGTTGGCCTGGCAGAGCAAACCGTCTGGTTTCGCTACCTGCAATACCTGGACGGCGCCCTGCTGGAAGACTTCGCGGTAGACTGGCATGACGGCTACCGCGCCCCCGCCCGCTGGGAAGAACAACTGGCGCTCATTGAGCAAACAACATCGCTTGGAAAATCTATCATCCTGGTTGCTCAAGGGACACGTGATGACTTAAGCCGGCAAACCTTTGCTTTTGCCTCATACCTGTTAATCGCAAACGATCAGACCTACTTTCGATACACAGATGCAGATCACTACGATGAGATCTGGCTATACATGAATTACTCCGTCTCGCTTGGAGAGCCGCTCGGCGCACGCTATCGCCAGGACAACCTTTGGCGGCGGGATTTCAGCAACGGCACCGTGTTGGTAGATCCCTTTCGGCACAATGCCATCATCACAGAAAGGTCCAAAGAGTGACACAGACATTTCAGATACGATTGATTCAAGAAACCGAGGCCTTTTACAATCTAAAGGAAGCGTGGAATACGCTGCTTGCCCACAACCCGGTACAGACGATCTTCCTGACCTGGGAGTGGCTTTACGCCTGGTGGCTTCATCGCCGCGGCCAGGCGAGTCTCCGGCTGGTCACCGCCTGGGAGGGCGAGAGCCTGGCGGGGATTGCTCCGCTGATGCTGGAAAGGCGCAGAAAACTGGGGTTTCATCAGCGCGTTCTATGCAGTCTTGGCACACCCGATATGGACGTGGCCGGTTTTATCGTCCGCGATGGAGCAGGCGCGATTTACACCGCGCTGGCAGGTGAAATCCGCCGTCAGGCCGCCGAATGGGATGTGCTGGAGGTGAACGAATTCGACAGCCAGGGCGGCGAAATTCTGACCCTGCAGTCTGTCTTTGAGGATTACGCTTACACCCGCAAGGACAATATTCACTATTTCCTGCCCCCGCAGAAAGATTGGGAAACTTACCAAAAAAGCCTTTCACAAAATGCGCGCGGAGATGCCCGCCGCCGCCTGCGCCGGCTGCAAGAAAACTTCAAAGTCACCTTTGTTCATCACCGCGGCCAGGAAATCAACTGGCAAGATATGGAAACCATCTTCGCGCTCAACGAACATGGCCGCTACCCTCACCTGTACCGTTCGGAATCGGAGCGCGCCTTTCAGCGTCGCCTGCTAGAACTCACGTCTGCCCAGGGCTGGCCTGAGGTCTTCCTGCTGTATCTGGACGGGCAAGCCGCGGCCTATCGTTACGGCTACACCTTTGCAAACCGCTTTGAGGATTGGCGCAATGGGATTGATCTGCGCCTGTCTGAGCACGCAGCCGGCAAGGCCTTGTTGTGGCTGACGCTGGAAAACTGCCTCCAACGCGGCATACGCGAGATTGATTTTCTGCGCGGGGACGAGAATTACAAAGCCCGCTGGAAAACCGAAGAGCGTATCTACACGCAACTACGTTTCGTCTCCCGGACCCGAGCCCTGGCTCTGCTCGCCTACATTTGGATCCCGCGTCTGAAGCAGTTCATCCGCCGCCAATTAAAAAAGCGGGCAAGAACCCCTTAACGCAAAGCCGAGAGACACCCCGCTGCAAGACACGCATTCAACCTCGATGGGCAGGCCGCGCCTTCCCCTGGCAGGCTTTGCCAAGAAGCCTTTGCGGCTGTGTAGTTTGTGGTGCGGGTATTCTCTAACAAATCTCTTACGCCTGACATCCATTTCGCCAATGCAGTTTTGTTATAATCGCGCCATGAGAAAAGGATTCCGCCTATGATGCGATTTGACCGATTTACCGAACGAGCACAAGAAGCGGCCCAGCGCGCGGCCGAGATCATTCAACGCTATGGACACAATCAAATAGATACCGAGCATATCCTGCTGGCGCTGATTGAACAACCCGGCGGGGTCATCCCTCAGATTTTAGAGAACCTCAAAATCAACGCCAATGCCCTTGCCGAACGCCTGGATGCCACCTTGCGCGCCAGCCCACGCGCCAATATCTTTGGCGGAAGCGCCGGGCAGATTTTCATTACCCCGCGCGTCAAGCGGATCATTGACCTGGCCAACGAAGAAGCCAACCGTTTGAAAGACGAATACATCTCAACCGAGCACATCTTCCTTGCCATCCTGAGCGAGCGGAATACACCCGCGGCGCGCATTCTGGAAAGCGCCGGCCTGACGCGTGAACGCGTCTACGACGCCGTGCAACAACTGCGCGGCGGACAGCGCGTCACCGACCCGCAAGCCGAGACACGCTACCGCACACTTGAGAAATACTCCCGCGATCTGACCCAAATGGCGCGCGAAGGCAAATTGGATCCGGTCATCGGGCGCGACACAGAAATCTTGCGGCTCATCCAGATCCTCTCCCGCCGCACCAAGAACAACCCGGTATTGATCGGCGAGGCCGGGGTGGGGAAAACCGCCATTGTGGAAGGGCTGGCGCAAAAAATTGCCAACAATGACGTCCCCGAAATCCTGGCTGGCAAGCGCGTGGTAGCCCTCGACCTGGGCGCCATGATTGCTGGTTCACGCTTCCGAGGCGATTTCGAAGAGCGCCTGAAATCGGCCATTGAGGAAGTTCAACGCGCCCAGGGCGAAATCATCTTGATGATTGATGAACTGCACACCGTCATCGGTGCTGGCGCCGCGCAAGGCGCAATGGATGCCTCCAACATGCTCAAGCCCGCCCTGGCACGCGGTGAGTTACAGTGCATTGGCGCCACCACATTAGACGAGTACCACAAGTACATCGAGAAGGACGCCGCCCTTGAGCGCCGCTTTGCTCCAATCTATGTAGAAGAGCCAAGCGTCGAGGACACCATCAAAATGCTGCAGGGCCTGCGTGACCGCTATGAGGCACACCACAAAGTCCGCTTTTCAGACGACGCCCTGGTAGCCGCGGCCCGTCTGGCCGACCGGTACGTCACCGACCGCCGCCTGCCCGACAAAGCCATTGACCTGATTGACGAAGCGGCTGCAAAGTTGCGCGTGGCTCTCTACTCTTTACCGCCCGACTTGAAAGAGATGAAGAACGAAATCGAAAAACTGCGGGCAGAGGAGGAGCAAGCCGGCTTAGAACGCGACTACGAGCGCGCCGCCCAAAAGAAAGCCGAACGCCTGCGCCTGGAAGGCGAGTTCAACAGCCGGCGCGACAAATGGGAAGCCGAACACCAGCTGGACGAGGTGGTAGATTTGGACGACATCGCCGCTGTCGTTCACCAGTGGACCGGCATCCCTGTCTCCCAGATGATGGAGACCGAGTCTCAAAAGTTGCTTCAGATGGAAGAGCGCCTGCATGAGCGCATCATCGGGCAAGACGAGGCCATTCACGCCGTCAGTGACGCCATCCGCCGCGCCCGCTCAGGTCTCAAAGATCCATCGCGGCCGATAGGCTCCTTTATCTTCATCGGCCCGTCAGGCGTAGGCAAGACCGAACTGGCTAAAGCCCTGGCCTGGTTCCTTTTTGATGACGAGGACGCCCTCGTCCGCATTGACATGTCTGAATACCGCGAACAACACACAGTCAGCCGGCTCTTTGGCGCGCCGCCCGGTTACATCGGCTACGAAGAAGGCGGACAACTGACCGAAGCCGTCCGCCGCCGGCCCTACCGCGTTTTGCTTTTCGACGAAATCGAAAAAGCCCACCCCGAAGTCTGGAATGCATTGCTGCAAATCCTGGACGATGGCCGCATGACCGACGGTCAGGGGAATGTCGTTGATTTCCGCAACACGGTTCTCATCATGACCTCCAACCTGGGCACCGAATACGTCAGGAAAGGCGGCACCCTGGGCTTCCTCCAGCAAAAAGCAAGCGATGAGGAACGCGAGGCGCACGACAAGATTGAAAAAGCCCTCAAGAGCACTTTCCGGCCAGAATTCCTCAACCGCATTGATGAAATCATCATGTTCTCCCCTCTCTCGGTAGAACAGATGGAAAAGATTGTGGATTTGCAACTGAAAGAAATCCAAGAGCGCTTGAACGAATACGATGTTGCAATTGAATTGACCGAAGAGGCGCGCAAGTGGCTGGCCAAGGCTGGCTATGACCCGGCCTTTGGAGCCCGTCCATTGCGCCGCGCCCTCCAAAAGCATGTGGAAAGCCCGCTTTCGGTCAAATTACTGGGCGGTGAAATCGGCGCCGGCTCCGTCGTCAAAGTGGACGTGGGCGAAAACGACACCCTGACCTTCAGCGCAAAGAAGAAATAATCGCCCCAACCGCCCGACGCCCCGACAAAAACTGGCAATTCTCCCTTCTGATGAGGATTGCCAGTTTTTTTGTCAATTGTCATCTATTCTGCCTGCCAATTATCTTTACCTTTCGTGATGAAAGTCACTTGAAACGTTTGTGAAAAAGCCCACAATGTAGTTATAGATAGTTATCCTTGCCAAAGGAAGGCCCGAGGTGTCTTTTTATTTAAATGACGCCATTGAATTGGGAAAGGAGACGCTCGGATGAGCCATCTTGGAGACACGCCGAAGCCTGCGCAAGCACGCGTCGGCGTTTATATTTGCCATTGCGGCACAAATATCGCCGCCACAGTTGACGTTGAGTCGGTAGCCCAATATGCCGCCCGCCTGCCGAACGTGGTTGCAGCACGCCATTACCTGTACATGTGTTCAGACCCCGGTCAGGCGCTCATTGCCCAAGACATCCGGCACGAGGGGCTGACTCACGTTGTCGTAGCATCTTGTTCGCCCCACCTTCACGAAGGGACATTTCGTACAGCCTGCGCACAGGCTGGCCTGAACCCCTACCTGTTCCAGATGACGAATATTCGCGAACAGTGCTCCTGGATCACGCCGGATAGGGCCGCAGCGACCGACAAAGCCAAAGCGCTGGTGGCGGCTGCCGTGCGGCGTGTCGTTTACCAGCAGCCGCTCGAGGCGCGCGCCGTCACCCTCAAACAATCGGCGTTGGTGGTTGGCGGAGGAATCGCAGGCATTGAAGCCGCCTTGCGTCTGGCAGATGCCGGCAAGCAAGTCTATCTGGTGGAACGCGAGCCCAGCATTGGCGGACACATGGCCCAACTTTACAAGACCTTCCCCACGCTGGACTGCGCGGCCTGCATCCTGACCCCCAAAATGGTTGCCGTTGGCCGGCATCCCAACATCACCCTGCTGACCTACAGCGAGGTAGAAAAGGTCAGCGGCTATGTGGGCAATTTCACCGTCACCCTGCGCCGGAAGCCGCGCTATGTCATTGAGGAAAAGTGCAACGGCTGCGGCACCTGCATGGAGAAGTGTCCCTGGAAGAAGATCCCGTCCGAGTTTGACCTGGGGCTGGGTTACCGCCCGGCAATTTATTACCCCTTCCCTCAAGCGGTGCCGCGTGTGCCGGTCATTGACACGGAAAATTGCGCCTATTTCAAGAGCGGGAAATGCCGCGCCTGCGAGAAATTCTGTCCCTCCCAGGCAATTGACTTTGAGCAGGAAGAGACGCTGATGGAAATTGACGTTGGGACAATCGTCCTGGCCACAGGCTTTCGCGATTTCGACCCGCGTCAGACCCCGCAATATGGCTATGGCGTTCTGCCCAATGTGGTCACCGGCCTCGAGTTGGAACGGCTGGTCAATACCGGCGGACCGACTTCTGGCAATGTCCTGCTCAAGAACGGCAGCAAACCGGAAAAAGTGGCCATCATTCACTGCGTTGGCAGCCGGGGTGACCAGCACGAGTATTGTTCCCGCATTTGCTGCATGTACTCTCTCAAACTGGCTCATCTTGTGCGCGATTATGTCGGCTCAGAAGTCGTCGAGTTTTATCGCGACCTGCGCGCCTTTGGAAAAGGGTACGAGGCCTTTTACGAACATGCAATGGAACGGGGCGTTCACTTTGTGCGCTTTGAGAAAGATATTCGAGTTGAACCGCGCGGCGAAAAACTGGCCGTTGTTTACAAAGACGTGTACACCGGCCAGTATGCTGAAGCGGTGGTAGATATGGTGGCCTTGAGTACCGGCGTGGAGGCCCAGCCCGATGCCCATCATATCGGACAGATATTTGGAGTCAGCACCGACCTGTCGGGCTTCTTCATCGAGAAACATCCCAAACTGGCGCCGGTAGATACCGCCACAGACGGCGTGTTTCTGGCCGGCGCCTGTCAAGGGCCAAAAGACATTCCCGACAGCGTGGCCCAGGGTGCGGCCGCAGCGGCGGCAGCCCTTTCCCTGCTCGACCATGGCTCGGTCGAGTTGGAACCGTTCACTTCGTTTGTAGTTGCAGAACGTTGTGGGTCATGTCACACCTGCGAGGGGCTCTGTCCGTTTGGAGCCATCTCCATGGTCGAATGGAATGGGAAACTGGTCGCGCAAATCAACGAAGTGTTATGCAAAGGCTGCGGCGCCTGCGTGGCAGCCTGCCCGGCCGGCGCAGCGGTTCAGCATGGATTTACGCTCGACCAGGTCCTGGCAGAAATTGAAGGCATACTTACACGGGAAACAGAAACGGCCGCAATCTTACAGGAGGCGGTATGAATCGTTCCAAAGTCAAAACAGGTGTTTATGTCTGCCATTGTGGGACGAACATTGCTGCCACAGTAGATGTGGCGGCAGTTGCCGAGTTTGCCCGCCATCTTGACGATGTTGTCGTTGCCCGCGACTATATCTACATGTGTTCCGAGCCGGGGCAGGGGCTCATCAAGCAGGATATTCAGGAATATGGTCTCAACCGCGTGGTGGTGGCCTCTTGCTCGCCGCTGATGCACGAGCCAACTTTCCGACGCGTCTGTGCCGAAGGGGGAGTCAACCCCTTCCTGTGCCAGATCGCAAATATCCGCGAACAATGCTCCTGGGTTATCAGCGACCGTCAGCAGGCAACGGCCAAGGCCAAAGGACTCGTGGCTGCAGCCGTTCGGCGTGTGCACAACAATCGGCCGCTTTCCATGCGTCAGGCCGAGATGACCCAGGCTGTGCTGGTGGTCGGCGGCGGAATCGCCGGCATTGAGGCCTCTCTGCGGCTGGCGGACGCGGGTAAGCAGGTGTATCTTGTGGAGCGCGACACCAGCATCGGCGGGCACATGGGGCAACTCTACAAAACGTTTCCAACCATCGACTGCGCCGCCTGTATTCTGACGCCGAAAATGGTCTCAGCAGGACGTCACCCTAACATCAAGTTGCTTTCTTACAGCGAGGTGGAATCGGTCTCCGGCTTTGTAGGCAACTATCAGGTGCGTATCAAACGTAAGCCCCGCTATGTGGATGAAACGCTTTGCGCCGGCTGCGGCAAGTGCGCGGATGTCTGCCCAATTGAAGTGACCAACCCCTTTGATGAGGGCCTGAGCAAGCGTAAAGCCGCCTACCGAAATTCGCCGCAGGCCGTACCGGGCGCCTATGCCATTGAAAAACGCGGAACGGCTCCATGCCGGGCAGCCTGTCCCACCGACCAGCGCGCACAAGGCTACATTGCCCTGATCCACGCGCGCCGGTATGCCGATGCCTACTGGGCGATCCGCCGGGAACATCCGTTCCCGTCGGTTTGCGGGCGTGTGTGCAATCACCCCTGCGAGGACGCCTGCACACGCGGCAAAGTGGACCAGCCGGTCAGCATCATGGCGCTCAAGCGTTTTGTTGCCGACTGGGCCTATGCCCACCGCGATGAACTGCCACAAATGCGGGATAAATCTCTGGTAGGCACACCCTACCAGCACAACCCGCCTCCAACCGGCAAGAAGGTAGCCATCATCGGCGCCGGGCCAGCCGGCCTGACCGCCGGCCTTGACCTGGTGCGGCTGGGACACAAAGCAACCGTTTTTGAAAGTTTGCCGGTAGCAGGCGGCATGATGCGGGTTGGCATTCCGCCCCACCGCCTGCCCTATGAACGGTTGGACTGGGAGATTCAGCAAATTGTGGACGAGGGCGTTGAACTGCGCCTGAACACGCGGGTAGATAACATCCCCGCCTTGTTTGAAAAAGGATATGACGCCGTCATCATCGCCACCGGCGCACACAGCGCCCAGAAACTGCCCATCCCCGGCTCGGAACATCCCGACAACTGGCTCAGTCTCGACCTGCTGCGCCGCGCCTGCCTGGGCGAACCGCTGGACTTGAGCGGCCGCGAAATTGTGGTGTTGGGCGCCGGCGACGTGGCGCTGGATGCGGCCCGCACCGCCATCCGCCTTGGCCAGCCAAAGGTCAAGATCGTCTGCCGTGGCATGCGCGCCTCCTTCAACGAACTGCACGAGGCCGAAGCAGAAGGCGTCGAAATCATCAAGAACCGCGTCTTCAAGGAAATTGTGGTCAAGGGCGAGAAAATTATCGGCGTCATGTGTCTCGAGGCCGAAGTCGGGGGCATTGTCAATGGCCAGCGGCAAGTGCGCGAAATTCCCGGCAGCGAGCACATCATCCCTTGCGACATGGTCGTTTGGGCGCTCGGTCAGCGGCCCGACTTCTCCTTCCTGCCTGAGGACGGCAGCATTGCTATCCGCTACCCGATTGGCCTGTGGGCCAACGAAGAGATGATGACAACCCGCCCAGGAGTCTTTACCGCCGGCGACCTGCGGCGCGGCACCACCTTCTTCGTCGTCGACGCGATTGCCGAGGGACACCATGTGGCGCGCTGCGTGGACCGCTACTTGAAAGGCCAGGAAGGCGTGCCAGAGCCAAAACTCCCCCCTGCCGTGGAGATGAGCCCGGAGGAGATTGAAGCCAGATTTGCCAGCCAGGAGACCAAACGCATCCCGCGCACTGCCCTGCATACCATCCCGCCAGAAGAACGGGTCAACAACTTCAAAGAAGTAGACATGACCATGACCGAGGAAGAGGCGCTGGCAGAGGCCGAACGTTGCCTCCACTGCGGCATTTGCTCTGAATGCCTGGAGTGCGAGGCGGCCTGCGAGCGCGGCGCCATTGACCACAACATGCAGGAAGAATACATTGATTTGACGGTGGGAGCCATTATCCTGGCGACCGGCTTCAAGACCTTCGACCCGCGCCGCGCCCCCGAACTCAATTACGGCAAACTGGACAACATCCTCACCGCGATGGAGTTTGAGCGGCTGATCAACACCGCCGGCCCAACCCAGGGGAAAGTCCTGCTCAAAAACGGCAAACCGCCCAAATCCATTGCCATTGTCCATTGCGTAGGCAGCCGCGATCACAACTATAACGATTATTGCTCCCGCGCCTGCTGTATGTACTCGCTAAAAATTGCCCAGATGGCGCACGACTATATGGGCGGCGTGGAAATTCACGAGATCTACCGCGACATGCGCACATACGGCAAAGGCTATGAAGAGTTCTACAACCGCACGGCCAAGATGGGCGTTCATTTCTACCACGGCAAAGTCAAGGGCATTGAACAAAAAGGCAAAAAACTGCGCGTCTCGTGGAGCGAAGCCTTCCACGATCAGCCCAACCATGTGGATGTGGATATGGTTGTCCTGGCAACCGGCTTTGAGCCGCAGGCCGATGCGGCCAAAATCGCTTCCCTGTTTGGCGTCAGCCGCAGCAAGGACGGCTTTTTCCTCGAGCGGCATCCCAAACTGGCGCCGGTGGAAACGGTCAGTGAGGGCATCTATCTCGCCGGCGCCTGCCAGTCGCCCAAAGATATCCCCGACAGTGTTGCCCAGGCCGGGGCAGCCGCGGCAGCCGCGCTTTCCCTTTTGGACCAGGGCGTGATCGCCCTCGACCCGGTTGTGGCCGAAAACAACCCGCAACGCTGTGCCGGCTGCGGACAGTGCGTGGCCGCCTGCCCATACGGCGCAATAGAACTGCAAGACGGCCTGGCCAGCGTCAACACCTACCTGTGCAAAGGATGCGGCACCTGTGCGGCCGCCTGCCCCAACAAAGCCATCAGCCTGATCCATTTCAATGACACCCAACTGGTATCCGAAATCATCGGCGCACTGGCCGATGCTCCGCTGGAGGTGGCCTGATGTATGAGCCGAAGATCATCGCCTTTCTCTGTAACTGGTGTTCCTACACCGGCGCCGATACAGCCGGCATTGCCCGTCTCAAATCTCCCGCCAACGTGCGCTCCGTGCGCGTGCCTTGCTCGGGGCGGGTCTCGCCAGAGTTGATTCTGCGCGCTTTCAACGAAGGGGCAGATGGCGTTCTCGTTTTGGGCTGTCACATCGGCGAATGTCATTACGACACCGGCAATCATCGCGCCGCAAAACGCATCCCCATCCTTAAGACCCTGTTGACCTTCGTCGGCCTGGAACCAGAACGCCTGCGGCTGGACTGGGTATCCGCCTCAGAGGGAGAACGTTTTGCCCGCATCACGAATGAATTTACACAGGCGGTTCGCCTGCTTGGACCCTCCACCTGGCGCGCCGACCCGGCACAGGTCCAGGCCCTGAGCCGCTCTCTCGTCAGCCTGGACCCGGTCCCTTATGCCGCGACCGATTGCGCCGGCAAAGCAGAAGCCATTCAAGCCAAAGCCGCCGAACTGCTCAAAAGCGGCGCCGTCAGTTGCGTCATCGGTTACGAAACCGGACCACGCGGCCGAACACGTCCTGCTTTCGTCTGTGACCCGGATGACGTGGAACGCCTGACCTGGAATCCAGACTGTACCCAAAACCTGACCACCTACATTGCCGACAAGGTCAGCATTTCGGGCGCACTGATGGCGGCCCACCGCCGTGAGCCGCCCAAGCCGGTGGCGGTAGTGGTCAAGCCTTGTGATGCGCGCACGCTCAACGTTATGCTGGCCGAAAATCGTTTTCCACGCGATAAGGTGCACATCATCGGCGTGGCCTGCGAGGGCGTGCGTGACCGCACAGGCAATTTACAAAATCGCTGTCGCACCTGCGAGCAACGCCTGCCGGTGATTTATGACACCCTCATCGGCGAAGCCCCCGCAGCAATTGACCTTTATCCTTCCCCCGTGCTTGAGAACGTGGCCGCGCTTGAATCCGCAACGCCTGCCGAGCGGATGGAATTCTGGCTGGCCCAGTTTGACCGCTGCATCCGTTGTTATGCCTGCCGTCAGGCCTGCCCGCTATGCGATTGCCCCACCTGCCTGTTTGAGCGGGATGACTCGCTCTGGGTGGGGCTGGGAATCGGCCTGAATGAGAAGCGCACTTTCCACCTTGGCCGTGCATATCATCTGGCGGGGCGCTGCGTAGGCTGCGATCAGTGCGAACAGGCCTGCCCGATGGACATTCCCATCAGTCTGCTCAACCGGCGTCTGGCACAGGAAATGGAAGCAGTCTTCGGCCACCGCGCCGGACAAGTTCCCGTCCCCTCGCCGGTGGTCAGTGTGCTGGCCGGCGAGTATAAGGAGGGCTAAGATGACCATTCCCCCTTCATCAACCTGGAAGATTACGCGGCAAGAACTGAGCGAATGGCTCGATGCCCTGGCCGGCGTACAAACCCTGATTGCCCCGCGGCAGGTGAACGATACCCTGCTCTACCGACCGGTGAACAGCAGCCGCGAGATTTGCTTGCAATTTGACCGCCCTGCGCTTTCTGCAAAAGAGTTCTTCTTTCCGCCAACAGAGCGGTTGCTCAAAATAGAAAAGAAAGGTAAAGAGATCAGTCTGGCGGAAACGCTGCCAGATGTTCAGCAGGTGCTCTTTGGCCTGCGTCCTTGTGATGCACGCGGTCTGTCCACGCTGGATGCCCTCTTTCTCAAGCAGCCTCCAGCCGACCCATATTATGCCCGCCGCCGCGAGAATACGACGGTCATCGTCCTGGCCTGCAAGGAAATGGGGCCGTTGTGCTTCTGCACTTCTGTGGGCGGGGCACCTGATGATCCGACGGGGGCAGATATCATGCTCTATGAAACAGACGAGGGGTATCAAGTGCAGGCACTGAGCGAAAAAGGACAGGCCATCATCCCCCCTTACTGGCAAGCAACCCAAGCCACGCCCCCATCTGTGCAGGTTGAAGCGCCGGTCTATTCGGTCCTGGAGCATAATGCCTGGCCAGAGCAATTTCAGGCAGATTACTGGCAAACTGCGGGAGAGCGCTGTCTTTCCTGCCGTGCCTGTGCTTACGTCTGTCCTACCTGCCGCTGCTTCATTGTGCGAGATGAAATGATTCGCCCCGGCGAATTTGAGCGCCTGCGCTGCTGGGATTCTTGCAGCGGCGAAAACTACCGCCGCGTGGCCGGAGGTCACCGCCCGCGCGCCAACCCTGGCGAGCGTCTGCGCAATCGCATCTTCTGTAAGTTCTATTACTACCCGGAGCAGTATGACCTGGGTGAGTTGCCTGCCTGCACCGGCTGTGGACGCTGCATTGAGGTCTGCCCGGTTAATATTGATATCACCGAAATATTGACCGACGTGGGGAGGTTGGCATGAGTGAAAACCCGATGAAGCCTTACCTGGGACGTTTGGTAGAAGTCAGAGATTTAGCCACAGAAATCAAACTTTTCCGCGTTGAACTCCTGAACGGCGGCCAGCAAGCCTTTTGCGATTGCAAACCCGGGCAATTTGCCTTCCTCTCGGCCTTTGGTTTGGGCGAAGCGCCCTTTGGGATTGCCAGCGCCCCCGGGCGCGGCCCCTATGTAGATTTCGCCGTCAACCGGCTGGGGACGGTGACAAGTGGCCTGCACGAATTGGATGAAGGCGACATGGTTGGCGTGCGCGGCCCTCTGGGCAATTGGTTTCCCATGGATGCGTTCAAAGGCAAGAACCTGGTGGTATTAGGAGGCGGCATCGGCGGGGCGCCATTGCGTCCGGTGATCCAATATGTCATTGACCATCGTTCCGATTACGGTTCGCTCACCATTTTATGGGCCGCGCGCCATCCCTCCCTGCTGGTCTTTACCGACGAGTATGACGAATGGCGCAAGGCGCCCAATACCCGCCTGCATCTGACAGTAGACACACCCGACGAGAAATGGGATCACAGCGTGGGTCTGATTACCGACCTGCTTAAGAAAGTGGCCCCCTCGCCTGATAATAGTGTCAGCATCACCTGCGGCCCGCCGATCATGATTCACTATGTCACCCGCCTGTTGTCTGAGATGGGATTTGCCCCCCAAGACAACTACGTCACGCTGGAAGCCCGCATGCACTGCGGCCTCGGTAAGTGCGGCCGCTGTAACTTGGGCGAGAAACTCATCTGTGTGGATGGGCCGGTGTTCACCATGGCCGACATAGGAAGCCTGCTGGAAACCTACCTGTAAGGATAAAAGGCAACGACGAGATAAGTACCTACCCTCCCGCAGGTTTTGGCGCAATGCCCCAACCAGAAGGCGTCTCCATGATTGCCAACATCGGTTGCCAGCCTCGTTCTAACCTGCGGGAGGGTTAAGATTACAGTACGATTGGAAAATGCCCGGCAAAAAAGTCGGGCATTTTCCAAAATTAGGATAAAATAGGGAAACTTTTGCGGAGAATTCTGACGGTGGAACGACGCCTGGCCTCCCCTGTGATTGTTTTGCTGTCCATCCTGTTGATTTTGTGTCTGGGGTGTATGCTGATATGCTGCGTGGGGACATATGCCCTCTACGCCATTGGCTCCCAGGTACCGTCAGAAACAATAGATCCGTCGTTGCGGGGGATGCCTGCAACGAGGTGCCTGCAGTGGGCAACCGCGCCGGTCACAGGCGGGCAAATCTCAATCTTGTAGAAAGTGTGGCTGCCGACCTTGTCTAATAAAACAATTTGGATTTTCATTGCTTCACTGGTCATCCTGTTCTGTGTTTGCTGCCTGGTGCTGGCAGGAGCGGGGTTGTTTTACGGTTATAAATTCAGCCAACAAATAGAGCCCCTGGTTGAAAATTACGCTACCGAGACACCTGAGCCGCCGATTGAAATCGTCCGCCCTCGATTAGAGAAAGTGCCGGCTACCGGCGAGTCGATGCCGGATATGCTGACGGTGCTAAAAAGCACCATCGTTCCAGAAAACGACGTGTACGATTTGTCCTGCAGGCTACGGCGTGTGTGCAACCTGCCGCGCACCTTTCCATCCGAGTCGGTGAACAGACAGGTGGGCGAAAAACAATCCTTTTGGGTAACCAACCTGGATACGAACGAAAACTTCCAGGTAAATGCTACGCTGCAATATGTCACGCCGCACGCGTACTTTTGGATTGAGGATGGCGTCAAATACAACCCGGCCGATTTGAAGGCGCTGGCAGAGGCTTTTGAAAATAAGATTTACCCCACCAACCGCGAGTTCTTTGGCAGCGAGTGGAGTCCCGGCGTTGACGGCGATCCGCATATTTATGTGCTGTATGCAGGCGGCCTGGGATTTTCGCTGGCCGGTTATTTCTCCTCGGCCGACGCGTATCACCCGCTGGCGCATGAGTACTCCAACGCTCATGAGATGTTCGTCTTTAATTCAGACAACATGTCTCTCCGCAGCCAGGACACCTATGGCACGCTGGCGCACGAGTTTCAGCACATGATTCACTGGTATCAAGACCGCAATGAGACCTCATGGCTGAACGAGGGCTTTTCGGTTTTGGCAGAATTTTTGAATGATTACCCCACAGGCTTTGAGTATTCCTTCATCCGCGAGCCCGATTTGCAACTCACGGATTGGTCGCCTGACAGTTGGGCGAACGGCCCACATTACGGGGCCGGTTTCATGTTTACAAACTATTTTCTTGGCCGCTTCGGCAATGAAGCCACCCAGATGCTGGCGCGTGACCCTCTGAATGGGCTGGAAAGCGTGGACAACGTTTTGAATCAAATAGAAGCATATGACCCGCTCAGCAAGCAGCCCATTCGCGCCGATTCCCTCATCCTGGACTGGATGATTGCGAACTATCTGCAGGATGCGTCTGTGGCCGACGGGCGTTATGCTTACCCGCTTTACCCCAACGCGCCGCAGGCCAGCCCCACCGAGGAGATCAATGCCTGTCCTCACGTCGGCGAATACAGGGTGCAACAGTATGGAGCAGATTATTATCGCATCACTTGTCCCGGCAAATACACCCTGACGTTTACAGGTTCAACCGTAACCCGTCTTCTCCCGCAAGACCCTCATTCTGGACAATACGCTTTCTGGTCAAACAAAGGCGATGAATCGGACATGACTCTGACCCGTTCCTTTGATTTGAGCGCGGTGGACGGTCCGGTCACATTCTCCTACTGGACCTGGTATGACATTGAGAAAGACTATGATTACGTGTACCTGGAAGTCTCTGAAGACGGTCAAACCTGGGACATCCTGCAAACCCCATCCGGCACAGACGAAGACCCTTCAGGGAACAGTTTCGGCTGGGGCTACAATGGTTTGAGCAACGGCTGGATTAAAGAGGAAGTGGATCTTTCGAAATACGCCGGCAAGTCCATTCAGATTCGTTTTGAATATGTCACCGATGCAGCCGTGAACGGGGAGGGCTTCCTGCTGGACGATGTGGAGATTCCGCAAATCGGCTACAGCGCCGACTTTGAGAACGGCGATGACGGTTGGCAAAGCGCAGGTTTTGTGCGTGTAAAAAACGTTTTGCCACAAACCTACCAACTGGCCTTGATTTCGAAAGGGGCAAGTGGAACGCAAGTACAGGTCATCCCTTTGCAAGCCGATCAGACGGCCGAACTCTCCCTGGAAATTGGAAATGGTGTCAGCGAAGTTACCTTGCTGGTCAGCGGTTCAACCCGTTTTACCCGCATAGCAACAGATTATCGCTTAGAGATCAAATAGAGGAGATGGATATATGTCGACCATGCCCCAAGCCGAAGTCTGTGAAATGGCTTCTCTGGTTGACTATCAAGATGGCTCAATCGTCAGCCGCGTGATTGTCAAAGGAGAAAGCGGTAATGTCACCCTGTTCGCCTTCTGGCAGGATCAGGAACTGAGCGAACATACTGCGCCTTTTGATGCTCTGGTACACGTGTTAGATGGGGAAGCAGAAATTCGCATTGCTGGACGCGCCTATCGGCTGCAAAGCGGAGAAGCGATTCTGATGCCGGCCAATCAGCTGCACGCCGTCAAAGCAATCAAGCGGTTCAAGATGCTGCTGACCATGATTCGGGCATAAGGTTATGCGCCGGCGTGACGTGCTTGTGCTGGGGAGCGTGCTTATCCTGGCCGCGATTGGGCTGGGATACAGCCTGTTGAAACCGTACACCTTTCACGGGTCGGTGCTGGAACCGCTGCAGTCGGCTCCCGAAATTCAGTTGACCAATTTTGACGGTCAGGCTTTTCAGTTAAGCCAGCAGCGCGGCAAGGTCGTGCTACTCTTTTTCGGTTACACTTCCTGCCCGGATGTGTGCCCAACCACCCTGGCCGAATTCCGTAAAGTTTTCGCGGAACTGGGACCAAAATCGGCACAAGTGCGGGCAGTTTTTATCACCGTTGACCCGGAACGCGATACGCCGGATAAAATTGCGGCCTATGTAACCATTTTCCACCCCGACTTTCTGGGGCTGACAGGTTCGCCCGCCGACCTGGAAGCGGTCTACAAGGCCTATGGCGTTTTTCGCGAGAAACAGGAAAGCGGTAGCGCAGCCGGCTATCTGGTCAGCCATACGGCCACGGTCTATGTCATTGACAAGCAGGGTAACCTGCGTCTGACCTTTCCGTATGGCTTGGGCTGGGAAGCCATGTTCAAAGACATTCGTCACTTGTTGAACGAATAGCCGTCAGGAAAAGCACAGCCAACGGCCTGAGCCTGGTGGTTGCCCCTTAACTACAGCAAGGAGTTCAGCGATGAATATCAAGAGATCTTTCGTCATCGTCTTGCTAGCCATCATGTTAACGGCCTGCAGCCGCGCCGCATCTCTGCAGGTAGAGGAGGCCTGGGCGCGCCCTGTACCCGCCGGAGGTAATGGCGGTGTCTTCTTTACGATTGAAAATCCTACCGATCAACCCGACCGCCTGCTTTCTGCGACCGCCCCTGTGGCAGAAGTGAGCGAGTTGCATATGAGCATGATGCAAGGTGGGGTGATGTCCATGCAGCCGCAGGAAGCGGTTGAGGTACCGCCCAGGTCAACCGTCAGATTCGAACCGGGAGGCCTGCATGTGATGTTAATCGGTGTGAGACAGGACTTGAAGGCGGGAGATACCTTCCCCTTGACTCTGCATTTTGAAAAAAGCGGCGACATTCAGGTAACGGTAACGATCAAACAGCCATAAGCACCGATCTCCCCCTGCGACACGTTGAAGGAATGGCTCTCTGCTCAAGCAAGTCCAGTCCGCCTTGCAGATTTGTTTTTATCGCGGTTAAAAAGGAGGATATAATTTTATCAGGATGGTCAAAAAACTATGACATCTAAGCCTCCTTCTCCTAGCAGAAAAACGATTGGGGTCCTGGCTGCTCGCCTGGAACGCGTTTGGGGCTCGGAGTTTATGTCTGGCCTGACCGACGCGGCAATTGCCAGCGACGTCAATTTGATTTGCTTTGTGGGCGGGAAACCCAATCCCATCATCACCCCCGGAAATCTACAGCCTTCTTACGGTCTGTATGACCTGGTTAAGCACGACCCATTGGACGGGCTCATATTGTGCGCCGACCTGGCACATGGGTTGAAAAGCGGCGAATTGCGTCAATTCTGTCAGAATTTCGCCGGCACGCCAACCGTTACCCACGCCATTGACCTGGAAGGAGCCCCCAATCTCCTGGCCGACAACCTGAGTGGGATGCGCGCTGCCATTCGCCATCTGATTGAAGTGCACAAATGCCGGCATATCGCCTTTATCCGCGGGCCGCGCGATCAAACCGAAGCCGAGCAACGCTTTCAGGCCTATCAGGAAGAACTGCTCTCACACAACATCCGCTACGATGAGCGACTGGTGGTGCAAGGTGACTACAGCCTTGAGAGCGGACGGGCAGCCACACAAGCCCTGCTCGATCAGCAAAAGATACGCATTGATGCAATTGCAGCCTCCAACGACCGCATGGCCTTTGGCGCCCTGGAGGTCTTGCAAACTCGAGGCATTCAGGTGCCAGGGGAAATTGCCCTGACCGGCTTTGATGATGTGGACGAGGCGCAGTCGCTGGGGGTGCCTTTAACCACTGTGCGCCAGGACTTTTACGAAATTGGACGCCAGGCACTGCTGACTCTATTACAAGTAATTGAGGGCAAATCATTTGCCGGCCGGCTGATTCAACCTTCCTCCCTGATTGTACGCTGGTCTTGTGGCTGCCTGCCAGAAAGCATCCGCAATGCTGTGGTTGGTCCGCAAGAAGTGGCCCGCACCGGTCAACTGGCCAACAAGCGGGAGGCTGCCATTCAAGCCCTGCTCCAGGCAGGCGGAATAGGACAAGATCACCCCGCCACGCAGGAATTTCGCCAGGCCATCGGCGCTGCGTGGGATGCCTTCCTGGCGGCTTTGCGCGGCGTAGGAAACGGCGATGCATTTCTCAAAGCCATTGAGGCGCTGATTGGCCTCTTACAACGGCATCATTGCGATGTCTCTGTCTGGCACAACGAGATTTCTATTTTGCGCCGGCATGCTCTTGCCGGAATCAACGATACCGAATTGGCTTTGCATGCAGAAAACCTGTTCCAGCAGGCACGTATGCTGGTAGGTGAACTCTCTCAGCGCGCACAGGCCTACCACCGCCTGGTGCTGGAACGGCAGGAAGAAATCTTGCAGGGCCTGAGTTTCTCCATGGCACCGGCCATGAGCCTGAACGAAATCGGAGATGCCATTACTCAACATTTCCCCACCATTGGCATTCCCCGCTGGTATGTCATGTTCTATAGCGACGTTGTCTCGCCCGAATCGGTGCTGAGTGTCCCGTCCCGTAATTACCGCCTGCTGATGCGCTACGACAAAAACGGCTTCCAGATTCCCGCCGACCAGCCCAATTTGGCCACAGGGCAACTCATCCCGCGCGGCGAATTACCAAGTGAACAACGCTACACCGCCATTGTCATGCCGCTTGCCCTGGCGCGCAACCGTTTTGGCTTCATGTGGGTTGAAATGGGGCCACGCGACTGGGAAACCTACGGGCGGCTCCGCAATCTGGTCAGCAGCGCGCTATTACGTACCATGCTGGTTGAACAACGCGAACAGGCCCAACGCAAAGTAGAACACCTGTATGCAGAAGTGCAGCAGCGGGCAGATGAACTGGCCGCAGCCAAAGAAAAAGCCGAACAAGCCGCCCTCGAAAATGCCAGGCTGTACCAGGCCGAGCAGGGCCGGCGCGAGCAGGCCGAAGCCCTGGCCAGAGCCGCCCGTCAACTCTCCTCCCTGCTCAAAGTGGAAGATGTCACCCGCCAGATTCTGGAGCAACTCCATACCGTTGTCCCCTATGCCCGCGGCGGCGTGCTGCTGGAACAGCCCGGCGGCGATATTTCCATTGTCGCCCAGCGCGGCTTTCCAGATGACATCAGCGCCGAAGAGTTGCTTCGCCAAGTCAATTTAGGGGAGGCCTATGCAAGCATTGCTCGCAAAGGCGACCCGCTGATTGTGGATGACGTAACCAAACTCAAAGGCTGGAAGCAAACCGGCGACCTGCCCCTTCACCATTCCTGGATTGGCGTGCCACTATTTGCCAGAGATAAGGTTATAGGCATGCTCTCCTTAACCCGTGTCGAACCCAATGCCTTCAGTTCAGATGACCGTTTGCTGGCGGCCACCTTTGCCACGCAGGCCGCGATTGCGCTGGAGAACGCCCGTCTATACGAAGAAGTCACCCGCTTCAACGAGATGATGGAGCGCATGGTGGAGCAGCGGGTAGATGAGCTCAGCCAGGCCTACGACACGCTGGCAAAACTTGACCAAAACAAGGCCAGTTTCATTCGAATGGCTGCCCATGAACTGAGGACACCACTGACGGTCATGAAAGGTTACGTTGGGATGCTGCGCGGCCACCCGGCGGTTCAGGACAACCCCGAACTGGTTCAGGCCATTGACGGCGTCCTGACCGGGACAGATCGGCTGCACAACGTGGTCAACAGCATGTTAGATGTAGCCCGCCTGGAGGGCGAAGTCCTGAAACCTGTTGTCGACCCGTCTCAATTGTCACTCATTTTGCGTCTGATTCAGAAGGATTACACCGAAGCACTCGCCGAGCGCAACCTGACCCTGGTCATTGATGAAAGCGTTAACAACCTGCCCTTGGTGATGGTGGATTCGGAAATGATACAAAAAGCATTAGATCATGTGATCGTCAACGCCATTAAATACACCCCTGATGGCGGAACCATCACCGTGCGGGCCTCGGTTGTGGCAGATGAACGTATGGGAGAATGTGCTGAAATCCAGGTGCAGGATACCGGCATCGGCATTGACCCGGCCAATCACAAAATTATTTTCGAAAAACTGTACTCACTGGGCAAAGTAGAACTGCATTCTTCCGGGCGTACCAAATTCAAAGGCGGCGGCCCGGGTCTTGGCCTGGCAATAGCAGCCGGTATTGTCAAAGCGCATGGCGGCAAAATTTGGGCAGAAAGCCCCGGCTACGACGAAGAGAAATGCCCCGGCAGCACATTCTTTATTCGGCTGCCGTTGGCAAAGTCCCAAACGAAAACACCCCGCTAGTCAAGGGGTGTTTTCAGTTACGCGCTTCCACTCTAAAGTTATAAAAGAAGCCCCATTCATTACTTCTTCAAGTCTGCCAGCCGCTCCTCTACCGCCTGGACCTCGAGTTTGAGTTCGGCCAGATAGGCTTCCAGGTCGGCGATTTGCTCGGCCTTGGTCTGATAGCGGCGCTGGAAGCGATGGCCGCCGCAGCAGTGGCAGCCGCAGTCACAACCGCAGTTGCAGCCGCCATGGCAGTTGCATTCGCAACCGCAGGAGCAGCCTTCGCCGCATTCGCAACAACCGCCTTGGCAATCACAGGTTTTGTCGGACATTTTTTACTCCTTTCTCCTCTTGGTTTTGCGAAAATTATTTCATTCCTGATTGAACAATCTCTTTTGCAGCCAGAACGCCACGTTGACCAGCCCGATCATCACCGGCACCTCTACCAGCGGGCCAATGACCGCCGCAAAGGCTGCCCCGCTGCTGATGCCAAAGACCGCCACCGCCACCGCAATCGCCAGTTCGAAGTTGTTGCTAGCGGCAGTGAACGAGAGCGTGGTCGTCTTCGAGTAGTCCGCGCCGAGGCGGTGCCCCATGAAGAACGAGACCAGGAACATGGCGACAAAGTAAATCAGCAGCGGGATGGCAATCCGCACCACGTCCATCGGAATCTGCACAATAAGATTACCCTTGAGCGAGAACATCACCACAATGGTGAACAGCAATGCGATGAGCGTCAACGGGCTGACCTTCGGCACGAAATTCTTGTAATACCATTCCTTGCCTTTGGCGCGCACCAAAATCAGGCGGGTGAAAAATCCTGCCAGGAAGGGGATGCCCAAGTAAATGAAGACACTCTTGGCGATTTCGCCGATGGTGATGTCTACCACCGCGCCGCTCATGCCGAACAGGGGCGGCAGTTTGGTGATGAAAATCCAGGCATAGACGCTGTAGAACAACACCTGGAAGATGCTGTTGAACGCCACCAGCCCGGCAGCGTACTCCGTGTCGCCGTGCGCCAGTTCGTTCCAGACGATGACCATCGCAATACAGCGCGCCAGGCCAATCATAATCAACCCCGCCGCGTATTCGGGGTAGCCGCGCAGGAAAATGATCGCCAGCGCAAACATCAGGATCGGGCCAATCACCCAGTTCTGGATGAGCGAGAGCGCCAGCACTTTTTTGTTGCGGAAGACATCGCCCAGTTCCTCATACTTCACTTTGGTGAAGGGCGGATACATCATCAAAATCAGGCCGATCGCAATCGGGATGTTGGTCGTCCCGACCGAGACGGCCGCGTTGAACCGTTCGACTCCCGCCGGAAAGAGAAAGCCGATGAAGACCCCCGCCGCCATCGCCAGGAAAATCCACAGCGTCAGGTAGCGGTCGAGGAACGAGAGTTGTTTGCTCAGGCTTTTTGCCGGGGCTTTGGTCAGTGCAACTTCAGACATGAAAAACCTCCAGATTCGATAGTTTTATGCGCTCATGGCGCGTAATTGCTGACGAAACATCTCCACCGTTGGCGCGCCCCTCATCCCCTGCAGCGTCTGATACACCCGGCAACTCAGGTTGTAGCGGACGCGCACTTCGGGCCACCAATCCACGCCGTTCACGCGGAAGGACGGCGAACCGAGAAACTTCAGCCGGGCGGCCTCGTCGTTGTCCTTTACGTTCACCAGACGAATTTCTGCCTGCATGCCTTCGGCTTCGAGCGCGGCTTTGAGATTTTCCAGCGCCTCTTGCCAGGATGGGCAGCCGTCGAAGTAGAATAGGTCAATTTGCATAGTCCTCCAAAATCTTGGGGATCACCCGCGCAATCTCATCGCGCACTCTACGAAAATCGTCCATGTCATCGGTCTTGGCCGGATCGGGGAAACTGTGATGGACGCGCTTCCCCTTTCCCAGCCAGACGGGACACTCCTCCGCGGCCGAATCGCAGACCGTGACCACCAGGTCGAAGTCCACGCCGCGGAATTCATCCGCCAGTTTCGAGCGGCCCTCGTGCCTGATTCCGATTTCTGCGAGCGCTGCCACCGCCTTGGGATGGACGTAGCCCGCTGGCTTCGTCCCCGCGCTGACGGCTTCCCACTCCTCGCCTCGCGCAGCATCCCCGCAGGGGACATGCCGGGCGTTGACGATCGCCTCCGCCATTTGGGAGCGGCAGGAGTTGCCGGTGCATAAGAATAAAACTTTGCGTTTCATCATTTTCCTCTATTCACTCCGCCGCGCCAGGGTACGCACGGCCAGCGCAAATAGTACCACGCTGAACGCCGCCAGCGCGCCCAGGTCGAGGGCGGCGGCGGACCACGAACCGCCCAAAAGCGCGGCGTGCAGCGCCTCCACCGAATAGGTCAGCGGCAGGCAGCGCGCCACCACCTGTAATCCGACGGGCAGCGATTCGACCGGCACGAACACCCCGCCCAGGAACATCATCGGGAAGCGGATGAAGTTCGCCAGCGTCTGCGCCTCGAAGACTTCCTTGACCGCCACCGAGACGAACGCGCCCAGGGCCGAGAAAGCCGTCGCCGAGAGCAAAAGCGCCAGGAACAGGAGCAGCCAGTTCGTCCCGCGCGAGCCGAAGATCGCCAGCGAAATCACCAGCACCACGAGCGTCACCGTCAGCCCGAAGGTCATCCCGCCCAGCAGTTTCCCCGCCAGCAGCGCCGGCAAGCGGATGGGCGCCAGGAACAGGCGTTCCAGCGAACCGATCCGCCGCTCGAAGACGATGACGATGGCCTCCATCGAACTCGTGCCGAACAGCACCGTCAGCGCCAGCAGGCCCGGCACGAGGGCGCGCAGGTCACCGGGGTTGCGGATGGCGAAGGCCAGGATGAAGGCGAACGGGAACAGGATGCCCCAACTGATGTTGGGCGGCTTGAAATAATACGCCTTCAGGTCTTTCAGGGCAATGTAGAACATGCCGCGCAGGTCATCCACCAGCATTGCCACCTCCCTTTCCGCCTTTTTCAGACAACATCACCTCGGCGCTCAGGCCGGTCAGTTCGACGAAGACCTCCTCCAGCGAGGGGCGCAGGGTATCCACGGCCAGGACGCGCCGCCCGCCGGTTTCGTCCAGCAGACGCCGCACGGCGGGTTCGACGCCGTCCTCGCATTCGAGACGCCGCTTTTCGGGCTGACCGTCGGCCCCTTCCAGCGTCACCTCCACGATCGTCTTGCGCTTCGCCCCGGACCTCAGGCCTGCCACCGTGTCCAGGGCGACGATCCGCCCCCGGACGATGATGACGACGCGGTCGCACAGGCGCTCGGCTTCTTCCAGGTAATGCGTGGTCAGGAAGACGGTCACGCCCTCGTCGCGCAGCCCGGCGATCATCTGCCGCAGGCTGCGGGCGCTCATCACATCCAGGCCGGTGGTGGGTTCGTCCAGGAAAACCAGCGGCGGACGGTGCGCCAGGGCGGCGGCGATGGTCAGGGCGCGCTTCATGCCGCGCGAGAGTCTGGCAAAGGGCACGTCGCGCTTTTCGCTCAGGCGGAAGCGTTCCAGCAGGGCCTCGGCGCGCGGCTTGCGCTCACGGCGCGGCACGCCGTACAACTGCATGGCGAAGACAAGGTTGTCGAAGGCGGTCAGTTCGTCGTACAGGTTGGAGGCCTCCGGCACGACGCCGATGCGCTTCTTGATGCGCGGCAGGTCGGCGGCCAGGTCCAGCCCCAGCACCTGCGCCCGGCCCGCGCTGGGGCGCGAGAGGCCGGTCAACATGCGGATGGTGGAGGTCTTCCCCGCGCCGTTGGGGCCGAGGAAGCCGAAGACCTCGCCCTCGTGGACGGTGAAGTCAACCCCGTCCACGGCGCGCAGGGGCGGGCGGCCTTTGATGGTGAAAACTTTGGTCAGTCCTTCGACCTGGATGGCTTCGGTCAAGGAAATTACTCTTCCATCAGCGCGGTGGTCACCCAGGTGGTCACTTCCGCCGGGGTGGGGATGCGCCCCGAGGAGACGACTTTTTCGTTGATGACCAACCCCGGCGTGGACAGGATGTTGTACTTCATGATTTCGTTGTAGTCGGTCACTTTGACGATTTGGGCCTCGATGGCCAGGTCGCCAACGACCTTTTGCGCAATCTGCTCGACACGTTTGCAGTTTGCACAACCCGAACCGAGAACTTTGATGGTAAGCATAGCGAGTCGCTCCTTGTTCGATTTGGTATTCAATCAATCTGCGAATGCCTTTTCCGCAATCGCTTTTTGTTGGTTGCGCCGGTTGACCAGCCAGAGCATGCCGGCCAGCAGGGCCAGGAAGAGCGCCAGGTAGAGCGCCACCAGGCCGAGACTGACGCCGTCCACCCAGGCGCCGTAGATGAGGCCGGCCAGCGTGCTGAAGAGCGCCACCCAGCCCACATACGTCCAGGCTTTCAGGCGGCCGATGATGACCGAAATCATCAGGATGCTTTGCAGGCTGAGTTCGGGGTCGGCCATCAGGTAGGCCAGCAGGGGACCGCGGTGCATGCCCAGGCTGAGGAACATGTTGGCAATCGGCACTTCCACCAGGGTGGGAAAGTACATGAAGACGCCGAAGAGCACGCCAACCAGGTTGCCCAGCAGGGTGTTCTGCCCGGCCAGGGCTTCGATCCATTCGGGCTTGATAAGCACGCGGATGACGCCCACGGCGAAGACGCCCACCACCAGCAGCGGGAAGATCTGCTTGACGAAGCGCCACGATTCCCACAGCCAGTCGCGCAGTTCGTCCTCGCTCAGGCCCTTGAACATCAGCCAGACCAGGGCGGCGATGGCGAGGAGCACGCCGAAGAAGCGCCCCGTGAACCGGATATCCAGCCCGCCGGCGTGCGGCGACATGCCAACAGCGGCGGTGAGCAGCGTCAGCCCAACCAGGCTCATGGCGATCCACGTCCAGGCGTTGAAGCCTTCGTGGATGTTGTCCAGCCCCTTCCAGGAGGTCAGGCCGATGAGCAGGAGCAGGCCGATGAGAATCGCGCCCTGGGCAGTGACCCCTTCCTGCCCCTTGCTGGCATCGTAGGGTACGAGACGGTACAGGAAATCCTGGAAGCGGTCCATGCCGGCGATGGGCAGCGTGACCTGCCCGTAGGAGTTGGTCAGCAAGCCGATCTTGAAGGTGCCGGCCAGCAGCAGGGCCACCAGGAGCAGCAGGAAGATCAGCGCGGCGCGGCGCATCTTCCCTTGACCGGCAAACATGGCGTCCGTGGCGGCATCATGCTCGATGTCGGAGCGGCGGAAGATGAGCGCCATGATCATGCCAATGCCGATGCCGAAGGTCAAAGAGAGGATGAGGCGGGCAAACGCCAGGTCAAGGCCGATGACGCCGCCCGTATAGACCAGCGCCAGGATGTTGGCGGCTGGCGCGAAGAACAGAAAAGTGATGGCCGGACCGATCCCGGCGCCTTTCTTGTAAATCCCGGCAAACAGGGGGACAATGGTGCAGGAGCAAACCGCCAGCACCGAGCCGGCCAGCGCCGCGGCCGGGTAGGCGATCCACTTGGGGGCGTTGCGTCCCAAAAAGCGCGTGACCGACTCCTTGGGGATGAGGGCGGTCATTGCCCCGGCGATGTAGAAGGCCGGCAGCAGGCACAGCAAGACGTGCGCGGCAAGGTAAGCAGCCAGATTGCCCAGGCCGCCATAAAGCATGTTGGTGAGAAATGAGAGGATGTTCATAGGGTGGGATTGACCTCTTCGAGGTGAGGGTGTTTGTTGAATCGCCTGGCGCCTTTTTCCTGGCAGCGCGGGCAAGTACAGGAGGGGGGCGGGATGGGAAGGGGCGCCGTTTCCCCGCTCTGGCTGATCTGGTGCAGGGCGTCAATCAGGGTGTAGATTTCGGGCCGGGTGACGCGGTAGTAGACATTCCAGCCCTCGCGGCGGTCGGCCAGCAGACCGGCGGCGCGCAGCACCATCAACTGCTGGGAGATGTAGGCCTGCCGCCAGCCGAAGAGCGCCTCCAGGTGACAGACGCACGCCTCGCCCGGCCGCAGGGCTTCCAGAATCGCCAGCCGCGCCGGGTGGCTGAGGGCTTTCAACAGGGTGATTTCGTTCGTATATTCGTTCATGGCCGAACTCACATTCAATTTTCTGAATGAGATTTTACGCTCAATTTCTGCCTTTGGAAGGGCAGAATGTCACGAGTAGAGCATGATATTCATCTTTTTGAATATGTTTTGCGAAAAAAGGCTGGCTCTCCCGAGAAGAGCCAGCCCGTGGCCGAGGTACTACGGATCAGAATCTGGCCGCATATTACCGGCGTTTTACGATGCGATAAACTCTTTGAAACCCTGATTCAGCATCCTGTCTCCAACGGTGATATTCGAGTCGAATCTCTTCCAGGGCTGCCAGCCGTTCCGGGTAGGGACGGGAACGCCAATAGGCAGCGTCATTGCGCCGCGTTCCAAGGCGGATCTTGCAAACAGTTTTGGCTATCGAGGTCGTTTTCATTCCTCAGAAAGGATACTCCAGAGAATCTCGACTGTTTTGTTTCAGGACGCGACTGCCGTCAACAAATTGGGAATATATGCCTGCTTGGCAGCGCTCGTCGTAGAACTATCTTTTGAAACAGTTTCCTCTAGGTTAACCCTTTTCCTCAACTGCCGCTCAGCGCGCGCAAAAGAATATGGCGATCCACCAAACCGAGGGGCAGTCCATTCTCGTCCACCACGACCAGCCACTTTCTTCGGGTAGAGAGCATCAGACGAGCGGCTTCGGGCAGAGGCAGGTCAGGCGGGGCGGTCAACACGCCCGGCGACATCAGGTCGGCTGCCGTGACCTTGCTGGAGGGCGTCTCGGAACGAGCAAAGAGCGCCTTCAGAACGCCGCGGCGTTGCTCGGGCTGGATGCGGCCGACAACGTCCGAATCGCTGATCAGGCCGATCGCCCTGCCGTCTTCTCCCAATACAATAATCCGATGGGTGCCGCTCTCAAGAAAGGTCTCTACGATCTCGGCCAGTCCATCCTCTGCCTGTACCGCGGGGATCGCGGACGACATGACCTCACGCACCGTTTTGGCTGCTCCCGGCGGCGGAAGCGGATGTCCAACCGGTTTTTCGGCCAGGAGCCGCAAAATATCTACCCGTGAAAGAATGCCGACCAGACGCCCCTGGGCATCTACGACCGGCAGCCGTTTGATCCCCTCTTTGGCCATGCGTGTGACTGCTACCCCCACCGGCTCGTCGAGGCGGATCGTGATGGCAGGCGTTGTCATCACATCGGCAACGGTCAACGGCGATTGACGCAAGCGTTTGATTTCTTCCTCCAGCAATGACGCCTCTAAACGTTCGGCTACCGAGAGACGTTGCTGCAAGCCGGCGCGTTCGAGCAAATCTTCGTCGGTGACCATCCCCTGCACCCTTCCATCCTCACTGACAACTGGCATGGCTTTGATGAGCGTATCGAGCATCTTTTGCCACGCTTCGGCTACCGACATGTGGGCGGCAAGCGTTTGCACCTCATGGGTCATCACTTCTTTCACCAGGCGGTCGGCTGGAAGAGGGTTAAGGTAACGATGGGTGTAGCGCATCACCTGAACATCTTGCAAAGTGATGAGTCCCTCACGCACCATCGGAGCGACAACTTCGATGGCGCGGCGGATATGCTCCGGCGAATCGACAACTTGAATAATCACCGGCAAATCTTCAGAGAGACGCAAGATCGCAGCCGTATGGATACGGGAGTGGGCGCCGAAACCGGCCACCCCGCGCGTGACAGTAGCGCCGGCCATGCCTTCGCGCTTCAGCGCTTCCAAAATGGCAGCATAGAGCGGCTTGCCGCGCCAGCGGTCGCTCTCTCCGATGTAAATCGAGAGCAATTGGGCTTGATTGAGGAGTTTCTGAGGCATGTTATCTCCTGTTTCCCTACAAGATTCGTCCCAACAAGATGCCAGCAATGGCAGCCAGCGTACCGAGCAGGGTGCTACCAAGCAGGTTGAGCATTCCCAGCCAATGCTGACCGCTCAACAACAAAAGCGTGCTTTCGTAAGTATATGTCGAAAAGGTGGTATAGGAACCTAAAAAGCCGATTGCAATCAGCAAACGCCAGGCAGGGTCAACAATAAAGCGTTCACCAATGACGGTGAGGAAGAAGCCCAGGATAAAACTGCCGCTTATATTGATGATCAACGTGCCATAGGGGAAGTAGGCGCCGAGTTTCTCGGCAACCCATCCTCCCAGCCAATAGCGGGCATTGGCGCCCAAAACAGCACCTATGGAAATGAGAAGAAATTTTGTCATAGCCTCGTTTTTTCGAAAATGACGCCATCTGCGGCGGAAAGAAGAAACAATCGCCATCTTTCACCTTTTTGATTTTTGCTGGTAACTGCCTACCCTCCCGCAGGTTTTGGGGCAATATCCAAACCAGAAGACATCTCCATAAGTGCTGGCATTGCTTGCCAGCCCCGTTCTAACCTGCGGGAGGGTTAAGGGTAGGCAATTACTTTTGCTGTCCTTGATCGTAGAGACGGTTTTCCTGCTAAAACAGTAAAATCTGACCTTCCTGGCCGCAGCGCAGAAGATGAAAATAGCCTCTACTGAACCACGATCTCAGTAGAGGCCATTAGTCGTCAGGACGGTTTCGGCGAGCCTCATCGCCGCGCCTGATTGTACCACAGAGCAGAGGCTGGCCAGCAAACCATCCAAGAATAGCGCCCTTTTCTCTTCACACCGCGACTTTCTCCGGTGTGCTCTCCAGGTAGATTTCCTCGTCGCTATCATCGTAAGCGAGAATCTCGGCGTAGCGGCCCCACTGGATGAGCGTTTCAAGTTGCTTTCCGGCCTCCTCGGGCGGAAATTCCAACTCAAGCGCTACCTTGACCACCTCGCTCTTCAGCGAGTGCTTCTCGGCGCGTTGGAGCATGCCGATCAACCAGCGCACCAGCGGCAGGCGGCGGATGCGGCTGGCGAAAATCTCCTTGCGCGCCAGGATGCTGGCCTCGGCAAAGGTCTCGCCGAGCGGGGTCAATTCAATATCGCCTTTGGCAACGGTGACAAAGCCCAGCAGTTCGGCCGTCTCGGTCAGGCGCAGGACGTGATCCGAGTCAAGGGTCAGTTCTTCGGTGAGGCGGTAGATGTCGTCGCGGTCACCGGGTTTTTCGGCCAGGTGTTCGAGCAGACCGGTCAGGTCGCCGATATGAACATCGGGAAGGGAGCGGACGCGGCCGATCTCGCCCGGCGCGGCGCCCAGTTCGACGCTTTCGGGTTGCGTCTGGCCGGCCAGCAGGGCATAGACATCGTCAATCAGGGCGCGGAATTCGTCCGATTGGCGCTGACGCGGGTGCGCCAGAGGAATTTCCAGTTCCGCCAGGATGCGCCCCGGCTCTTTGTCCATGATCACGATCCGGTCGGCCATGAAGACGGCCTCCTCGATGTTGTGGCTCACCATCAGAATCGCTTTGGTGGGGATGCTGCCGCTCGTCCACAGTTCCAGCAGTTCGCCGCGCAGCGATTCGGCGGAGAGCACATCCAGGGCCGAGAAGGGTTCATCGAGACACAGGAGTTCCGGTTCAACGGCCATGGCGCGCGCAAAGCCGACCTTTTGGCGCATGCCGCCCGAAAGTTCGCGCGGATAAGCGTTCTCGAATCCGTCCAGGCCAACCCGGTCAATCAGGTCGAGGGCGCGCGGCGTTCGAATGCTGGGTGGAATGCCGCGCGCCTTGAGCGCCAGTTCGACGTTTTCCAGCACGGTCAGCCACGGAAAGAGGGCAAATGTCTGGAAGACGATGGTCGCGTGCGGGTTGACGCCCTCTAACGGCTGGCCGCGATAAAGCACCATGCCTTCGGATGGCTTTTGCAGGCCGGTCAGGATGCGCAGCAGGGTGCTCTTGCCGCAGCCCGAAGGTCCGAGCAAGGCCACGTATTCGCCCTCCTGAACGGTCAGGTTGACATCTTCCACAGCGGTAAATTTGCGTGTGCCGCTGGTGTAAATCTGATGGATGTGCTTGAGTTCGAGCAGAGGCGTTCCGTTGGTCATAAGGCACTCCTGTAGGGTGGATTTTCAGTCCGTGCGCTGACAGGCTAAAGCCATGTGCTTTGACAGGTTAAGGCCTGTGCTACTCCAGGCGGTATTTTTCTTCGGCCAGGCGGTAGAGCGGCCGCCAGAACAGACGATTGAGCAGCACCACGGTCAGCACCATGCTGAGCGTGGCGGCCAGCAAAAGGGGATAGTTGCCGCTGGCAGTGGCCTGCGAAATCAGGGCGCCCAGGCCGGTGGTGCTGAGCGTCTGCCCGCCGAATTGTTCGTACTCGGCCACGATGCTGGCGTTCCATGCGCCGCCGCTGGCGGCAATGCCGCCGGTGACGATATAGGGGAAGATGGCCGGCAAAATCAACGTCCGCCAGCGCGCCCAGCCCTTCAGTCCCATCAACGCCGAGGTGTACTTCAAATCCTGCGGGATGGCGCTTGCCCCGGCGATAACGTTGAACAGCAGGTACCATTGCGTGCCCATCAGCATCAGGAAGATGGCGGCAATGTCCAGGCCGCCGGTCAGGTGGATGACCAGGAGCAGGAAGATCGGGAAGATGGCCGTGGCCGGCACCGAGGCGGTCACCTGGACGATGGGCTGGAGCACCGCGGCGAGACGCCGGTTCGTCCCGATGGCAACCCCGACCGGAATCGTCCAGGCCAGGGCGATGACCAGGGAAACGGCCACCCGCAGCAGGGTCGCCAGCGTGCCGAGGAGAATCTTTCCCCACTCCGCGATGGGCAGCGCGGCGAGCATTTGCGCGGCGCGCACGCCGCCGTAGAGCAGGAGTCCGCCCAGGAGCAGATTCAGCAGGATGTTCAGCCAGTTGCGTTTGTGGGCGGCCTCGTCTGGCGTCCGCATCGGAGAGCGACGAATCAGCCAGGCGTCGAGGCGCTCGCCCAGCGGCGCCAGCATCCGCCCCAGGGCGTTCATCAGCGCCGAATTGTGCAGGGCATCATAGAACCAGGAGGTGGGCGGCTGGTCGCTTTCCGTCATCTCCAGTTTGAAGCGGTCGGCCCAGGCCAGGAGCGGCCGCCAGACGAACTGGTCGAGAGCGACGATGGTCAGGATGAGCGTGCCGATGCCCCACAGGATGGCGCGCGTGTCGCCCTGATTGGCAGCCTCCTGCAGGTAGGCGCCCAGCCCCGGCAGGCGGAAGTCGCGCGCCCCGACGGTAAAGATCTCGGCTGCCATCAGGAAGAACCAGCCGCCGGCCCACGACATCATGCTGTTCCAGAGAAAACTGATCATGCCAAAGGGGAATTCCAACCGCTTGAAGCGCAACCAGGTGTTTAGGCGGAAGATGTCGCTGGCCTCGCGCAGTTCCTTGGGGATGGTGGTGAGCGACTGATACCAGCCGAAGGTCAGGTGCCAGGCCTGGCTGGTGAAGATCAGCACGATGGAGGCCAGTTCGACGGCGACTTTTTGCGGCAGGATGGCGCTCAAACTGAGCAGAACGACCGGTAGGAAGGAGAGAATCGGCACGCTCTGCAGCACGTCCAAAAGGGGCATCAGCACCCGCTCGGCGCGGCGGTTGTAGGCGGCAGCGCGCCCGTAAAGGATGGCAAATACAACCGAGAGGGCGTAGGCGGCGGCCATGCGGCCGATGGAAAGCAAGGCATACCAGGGCAAGAGGCGCGGTTCCAGGCGGATGGTCGGCCCTTGAATCTCGGCCGGGGCGTTGAACGCCAGGCGCACGCCGCCGTAGAGGGCGACGGCGATGAGCAGTAATGCCGCCGCGTCGCCCCAGGTGAAGAGGCGCTGCATGCGTTCTTTGGGAGGAAGGATGTTTTCGAAGAGTCCCATGCCGTCTCCTGAACGAATCGGTTTGCCAGAATGAATTTTATGTGCTTAACCCTCCCGCAGGTTAGAACGGGGCCGGCAGTCAATACCGGTAATCGAGAGGTCTTCTGGCTTGGATATTGTGCCAAAACCTGCGGGAGGGCAGGCAGTTACGTTCCCTTACACGCACAAAGCCCCGCGCCGGTTCGAGCGCGGGGCAGGAGACAGCCAGTGTGCAGGCAGGGTCAATGTCCCGGCCGGTCGCTACGAACCGCAGGGGGAGAAAAGGTACGGAGAGGGTCGGTTGAACTGTGCGACTCCATAGTTTCGAACGGGCGTGAGTATACTTCCGGCAGCGAGGCTGTGTCAAGAGAGTTTTGCGTTAACCCTCCCGACTCACTCGTTTGCCACCACGATGATCTTATCCTCGGCCGCAAACGTCACCCTCTCGGACTTGTTCGGGTTAGTATGCACGCCGTAGGATTTCGCCGCCTCCCCGGCTTCGGCTGCCAGGCGGTAACCGATGGCCGTCTCGCCGCGGCGGCGGGCCGCCTCGACGACAGTGTAGAAATTGACCGGCTGGCCGAGTTTCACATACCCGCCGGCCGGCTTCAGGTAGATTTCGGCGCCCTCGGGGTCGAGGATGTCGGCGAAAACCGCAAACAGACGGGGATCCTCGGCCAGTTGTGCCATCATCAGGCTGATAAGGTGATCGCTGACGATAAAATCGTCCACCCGGGTCACCTCGGCCAGTTGGCGGTTGCGCAGGTCGCGCATCTCGCTGACGATGGAGAACGGCGTCTCGTCGCGTTCGGCGATATCGCGCAGGTGCAGCAGGGTGACGAGCGTCTTCGCGTCGGCTTGCTGGACCTCGAGGCCAGCGTAACTCAGGACGATGACATGGTCATAGTCCGCGGCGCGGATGCTTTCCAGCAGTTCCCGGTCGGTGGTATCGCCTTCCTGGAAGGTCACTTTCTGATTGGAGAATTTCCGGTTGATCCGGCGCAGGACTTTCTCGGCTTCTTTCACCTCGTCTGAAACGCGCGGGTCGGCCACCACCAGCACCTGTGAGCCGGCCGGCACGTAGTGATCCAACTCGCAGAGAATCACCGGCGCGCAGCCATTCCAGCCCAAAACGAGGCACTTCTCCGGCGCTTCGGCCTTGACCGCGGCAGCCGGTTGAATGGCGGATTCGTCTATCGGGAGAGAGGACTTGCCCGATACAACCAGGGTGTCATCATCGGCGCTGAGGGCAAAGAGCTGGTCGTCTGCTCCCAGGATGGTGTCCATCGGCGGGTTCAGGGTTGCCCGTCCGTCCGCCGTGCGGATGCCCATCACTGCCGAGGTCTCGTAGGCCAGCAGGGCTTCGCCATAGGTCTTGCCCATCAGGGTCGGCTCCTGGGTGAAGTAAATCTCGTCCCCGCCAAAATTGAACAACTCGGTATAGACCGTCGAAAGGCCGCGCTGGCGCGAGGTCTGGGCGGTGACGCGGGCGATCAGGCCGCCGGTCAGCAGCGCCTGGATGTTGTCGCGCTGGCCGAGCAGCCGGATGACCTCCATGTTCTTTTCATCGCGAATCTGGGTGACGATGTGATACGGCGCCTCGCGGCGATTGGGGGCGTTGGTAATCGCCAGGACGGTCTTGATGACGGCCGTATCGGCGTCATCGCCTTCCGGCGGCAGGACGATGATGGATTTGGCCTCCTGCGGGCTGACAATTTCCAGGTCGGCGGGGTCCATCGGCGAACCGGAGCGGCAAATGACCCGCGTGCTGCCCACCGTTTCGACGCGGGCGCGAATCTCCTCCTCCATCTCCACCTTGTCCTTGTCGGCCAGGATGACAAGACGGGCCTTTTTCTGGTTGGCGTTGGCTTCCATCAACTCGGACAGGATGGTGAACACCTGCGGCGACCAGCCCAGGATGAGCGTGTGGCCGCGCTCCAGCACCTGCGAGCGTCCCTTGCGCAGTTCTTCCAGTTTGCCTTCCACGCCGGCGGTCAGGACGCCGATGAGCGTGCTGACGATGAAAACCCCGCCCAGGGTGACGGCGAGCATCACCAGCCGGAAGCCCCAGCCGACATCGCCGCCCATCGTCCCGGCGTCCAGGGTGCGCATCAGGCTTTCCCAGGCCGCCTCGACGAAGCCCATCCCCTCGGAGCCTTCGGGGGCCAGCAGGCGCCCGCCCAGCGAGATGACCAGCCCGGCCAGCAGAATCAACAAGAGCGAAACCAGGCCCAGCCCGCCGATGAGGGCAATCGTCCCTTTGGACATGAAATTATCGAAGAAATACTGAAAGCGTTGTTTGAAGGTGCGTTTGGGCGGCATATTGTCCTCCGAGTGTAAACTAAGGATTATTATAGAGGGAGTTACCGGCTTTGCCAACTACCGATTCCCGCCTTTTTGGCTTTCTCAAAGTCCGAGATTGGTTTTACCGCTTTTGCCATCACTCCAAGCCTCTGTTACTGCCAGGCGAGTGTTTCCTGGCGGCGCGGCACAATGGCTTCGGAGCAATTAGAATAGGACTTCCGAGGTCTCAACGATCTCGGAAGTTGTCCTTTCACACGGCTTTTCGGGCAGTGATCGTTGCCGAGAAAACTTTCCCTTTCAAGGTGGATGCCTCGATGAGATCACTGGCATCGCCTTTCGGCTGGACTTTTACCTCAACAAAACCCGCCTGGGTCAGGCCTGCCGTGTACTCGCGCACATCCAGCGCGCCGGCCACGCACGCACCCCAGGCAGCCATGTCCTTTTGTAATTCTTCAGGCAGCGGCCCATCCGTCACAATGTCCGAGACGGCCACCCGCCCGCCCGGTTTGAGCACCCGGAATACCTCGCGAAAGACCTGCGGCTTGTCGGGCGAAAGGTTGATGACGCAGTTCGAGATGACCACATCCACGCTGGCGTCATCGACCGGCAGGCTTTCAAGGAAGCCCTGGCGGAACTCCACGTTGCGGACCTGCATCCGCTCCACGCTGGACCGGGCGCGGGCGAGCATCTCCGGGGTCATGTCCACGCCGATGACGCGGCCGGTCTCTCCGACCTTCCGCGCGGCCAGGAAGCAATCCAGCCCGCCGCCGGAACCGAGGTCCAGCACCGTTTCGCCGGGCTGGAGCGCGGCCACGCTGATCGGGTCGCCGCAGCCCAAGCTGAAGTCCGCCACATCAGGCGGCAGGCCGATGGTCAGTTCTTCGAGATAGAACAGGCTGCTCCCGCCGCAGCAGGGACTTCCGGCGCGGGCCTGCGCGGCATAATGTTCACGGATGCTTTCGCGGATGGGATCAGGGTCTTGGGGCATTTCTTCCTCCAGAGAGTAAATTTGTCAAATCAGGTAATTGCCTACCCTCAACCCTCCCGCAGGTTAGGACGGGGCCGACAAGCAATACCGGCAATCATGGAGATGCCTTCTGGCTTGGACATTGCGCCAGAACCTGCGGGAGGGTAGGCAGTTCCACTTGCGCCGTCAAGATGTTTATCAGTAGTATATGGGGAAAAACAAGGACAATTTTGCCGCTTTTGGCAGGAAAATTCGTTTCATGCGTCCGCCCACTTCGGAAGATGTTATGTTTATGGTGAGACAAAGAAGGGCACGAGGGAATCATCCGGCAAAAGAAGCATCTATCAGGCCAATTTGCGAATGCGGACTTCGATGCCGCTGCCGGCAAGCAGGGACACCAGTTCCTGCGGGTCGGTGTTGCCGTAGTGATAGGGGTAGAGAATCTTCGGCATGAATGAACGGGCGGCCGCAGCGGTCATTTCGGGCGTCATCGTGTAGGGCAGGTTCATCGGCAGGAAGGCGATGTGGATGTCTTTCAGGGCAGCCATTTCGGGGATGTTTTCGGTATCGCCGGCGATGTAGAGGCGCAGCCCGCCGAGGGTCAGGACATAGCCGTTGCCGTGACCTTTGGGATGGAACGGCTCGCCATTTTCGCGCTTGTGGACGATGTTGTAGGCCGGCACGGCCTCCACCCGGATGCCGTCCACGCTGAGCGAGTCGCCGTTCTTCATCACCAGGCAGCCTTCCAGTTGGGCGGCAACGCGCTGGCTGCAGATGACCCTGGTGCGCGGCGTGCGGATGTGTTTGAGCGCCTCGGGGTCGAGGTGATCGCGATGTTCGTGGGTGATGAAGATGAGGTCGGCCTTAGGCAGGCCGGCATAATCGGCGACGCGGCTGAAAGGGTCCACGTACAGCCATTTGTCGGGCAGGCTCATCATCAGGCTGCCGTGGCCGAGGAAGTAGAGGTTCAAGAGTCCGAGGTCGGTGGAAAAGGTGTCTATTTCAAACTGCTGGTCAGGCATGGCTTCTCCTTGTGATTCTCTCTGGAAGGAGGCTCACAGATTTACCCAGATACGTGATGAGTATATCACACGGGCAATCGGACCGGAATTTGTTGTAAAATCGGGGCGACGAAAAGGAGAAACGCTATGCCCTGGAAACTCATCTCATGGAACGTGAACGGAATCCGCGCTGCGGAGAAGAAAGGCTTCCTCGACTGGCTGGCGGCGACCGACGCCGACGTAATCGCTGTGCAAGAAACCAAAGCCCACCCGGATCAACTTTCGGAGGCGCTGCGCAACCCAACCGGTTACATCTCTGCCTGGAGCGCGGCGGAGCGCAAAGGCTACAGCGGGGTGGCTACCTATACCCGGCGCGCCCCGCTGCGGGTCCGCGAAGGGCTCGGCGAGGCACGTTTCGACAGTGAAGGCCGGACGCTGATCCATGAGTTCGAGCCGTTTGTCTTCTTCAATATCTACTTCCCAAACGGCGGGCGCGGCCCGGAATGGGTAGCACACAAACTGGCTTTTTACAAGAAGTTCCTGCAAGTAGCGCAGGAGTACATGCAGGCCGGCAGGCCGGTGGTGGCCACCGGCGACTTCAACACCGCCTACGCCGAAATAGACCTGGCACGCCCCAAAGAAAATGCCAAAACCAGCGGCTTCCTGCCGGAGGAGCGAGAGGGGCTGGGCGAGTTCTTTGCTGCCGGCCTGGTGGATACCTTTCGCCTGCTACACCCGGAGACGGTCAAATACACCTGGTGGGACATGGTCACCCGCGCCCGCGAGCGCAACGTGGGCTGGCGGATTGACTACTTCATGATCTCTCCCGATCTGAAGGAGCGCGTCCTTGCGGCTGAGATTCATGATGAGGTAATGGGATCCGATCACTGCCCGATCAGTCTGGTGCTGGATGTGTGAAACTCCGTGTCTGACCATTTGGCCTCAGAGTCAAGCACCGACCGTCAAATCTGGCGGTCGGTGCAACTTATGGGAGGAGCAGTCCCTTGTCAGCACAAATGCCGTTTTAGTAGGACGTGTTCGAGTGCGAAATTTCCAGGTCTTTGACGCACATGAACAGCGGCACGATCACCGCCGTCGGGTTGCGGGCGCCGTAACTCATCGAGGTGTTGTAGGGCAGGGTCTGGCGCGAGAGCCAGGCCACTTTTTCGCCGAAGATGTCGAGCAGGCTCTGGGTGATGCGGACGTTGTAGGGAACGGCGACCGAGCCATCTTTCTTGAGATACAGCGCGCCGAAGCGGGAACTGGCCGTCACCAGCCCTTTCGACGGGTTGACGATGTTCATGTAGTGCAGGAAGGGGATGTAGAGCAAATCGTTCTCGCGCGGCATGTTGATCAGCGCTTCGAGATCGGGAATGTCCTTCTCCCCGCCTTCCATGACGAGGCTCTTGTGCATCACGGTGTGACCGGTGGGCTGGACGCCGAATTCGTCGGCATCGTCCTGGAACCAGGCAAAGCCTTTGAAGACGCCGGCTTCGAAAAGCGGGAAGCGGCCGCGCGGCAGGCCCATCAGGTCGCGGCGGAAGGGGAAGGTTTCGGGGCGCGAGGGGTCATCGCTGAGGGTGATTTTTTCTGAGAAGACCTTTTGCCCCACCTTGTCTTCGCCAAGCATGGAAAAGCCGCGCTTCATTGAGCCGCCGTTGAAACCGATCCATTGCATCATGGAGAGCAGGTCGGCGATGGCAGCCTGACCGAAGACGATGTCATACCGGCCGAGGGGCAGCGAGACGGGGGCCTCGCGCTGGTAACGGTCGAGGAGAAAGGCCAGGTCGCGGTGAACCGGCTGCGGGTCGAGAACCGAGCGGGTGTGCGCCGATTGCTCGGATTGCACTTCCCACTTCAGGTTGAGATGCGAAAGGACAACCGTCGCCTGGGCATCGGAGAAGCGGAAGTACTGGGTGTGTTCGGAGCGGGTGTTGATTTGGGCCAGCGTGGTCGCCCCGTTGGAGAGAATGCCGGAGAGTTTGATCTCGTCGCTTTCGAGACCCTGCGCGGCGGCGTTGAAGTAGGCCAGTTTTTCTTCGCTGGAGAGGGACGCCAGGGCCGGGTCGAAGTTGCTTTCATCGGCAAAGGATTCGCTGAAGGTCGGGATGGTCGGCTGATAGGCAAGCGGCTGGGCATGCTGGACCATTTCGGCGGCGGTATCAATGGCCATTTTCATCTCGTCCACCTTGTCCAGGTCGGTGATCAGGTCGTAGCCGGCGCGCTTGCGGCCGTCGTAGGCGGTGACGCCCAAGCGGATGAGGTGTTCGCTGGTGTTGAGCGAGATGGCCGAGTTGGCAAAGCGCATCAGGGCGCTTTCTTCCTCGTGATAGTCAATCGAGACTTCGTATCCTTTGGCGAGGGCGTAGGCGCGCAGGTCGCGCAGGGTTTGCAGGATTCTGTCTCTCATGGCTATTCTCCTATGCGTACATTGTCAAAGCGGCAGATGGGGATGCCGTGACCGAGTTGCATGATCTGGTTGGGCTGACCTTTGCCGCAGTTTTCTACGAATTGAAGTTGCCAGGTGGATTCATCGCCTACCGCCGAGAGGGAGTTCCAGAACGGCAGGGTGAAGCCTTTGTAGGTGGCGTTTTTGACGACTTTGGTCTTGCGGCCGTCTTCCACCAGCCAGCCGATTTCGGTGGCAAAGTGGAATTGCTCGCGGTTGGAGCCGATGGACCAGGAACGGTCGCCATCCAGGATGATGCCGCGCTCGGTTTTGGCGACGATGTCATCGAGCGTGCCGTCGTTGCCGGGGTCAATGTTGATGTTGGTCATGCGTTCGATCGGGACGCGGTAGAAGGCCGTGGCGCGGTTGGCGCCGCCGCTGCCCTGGAAGATTTGTTTTTTGGCGCGGGCGTTGGCTTCCTCCACCATCTGGCGGCCGGTGATGGCGCCAACCAGGATGCCCTTGTCAATCAGGGTCACGTTCTGGCAGGGGACGCCGTCGTCGTCGTAGCCGAAACTGCCGGGGGAGTTGGGGACGGTGGCGTCGGCGCGGACCGTCAGCAGGTCCGAGCCGTAGCGGAGTTTGCCGAAGTCGTCGAGGGTGACGAAGGAGCCGCCGGCGTAGGCCAGTTCGTAGCCGAGGATGCGGTCGAGTTCGAGGGCGTGGCCAATGGTTTCGTGCGTTTGCAGGTACATGATGCCGGGCAGGAGGATGACCGAGCGGTCTTCTTTGGGGCAGTCGTCGGCAACGAGCAGTTCGTTCAGTTCGCGGACGATGCGCTCGGCGTTGGCGGCAAAGAGGTCAAGGTCAATCGATTCCCAGCCGCGGGTCGGTTTGCCCATCTGGCCGAGGCGGAACTTGCGTTCGTGCATCACGCCCTGGGCGTCCATGCCGTTCACTTCGAGGCCGGCAAAGACTTCGGTGATGAGTTTTTCGATTTGGCTGCCTTCTGAATCGACGAAGACGATTTGTTTGCGCATGAAGGTCAGGTAGGCATTGCGCAGGAAGACGCCGGGCTGGTTCATGCGTTCGTCCATGGCTTTGAGGAAGGCCACTTTTTCGCTCAGCGGGACTTCGAAGGGGTTGATCTGGCACGGGCTGGCGAACTGGGCCTGGATGGCGTCTTTTTCGGCCAGCCGAACGGGGAAGGTGACGCGTTCGGCGGCGGCTTTGGCGTTCTCGAAGGCTTTGTCGAACAGGCCGGGCAGGTCGCTTAAATCGGACGAGGCAGAAAAGCCCCAGGCGCCTTTGTAGAGGACGCGCACGCCTACGCCGCTCTCGCGGGAGGACGAGGCGTTCTTCAGGTTGCCGTTTTGCATGAAGAGTTGGTTGGACTCTTCGAAGGGGTAGTAACGGGCGTCGGCGTAGGTGACCCCTTTGGCTTTGAGACGGTCAATTTGTTGCTTGATTTGTTCGAGCATGCATTCTTCTCCTTGTTCATTTGATGCGCGTTGAAATCCCCCGCAGGGCTATTGTACCAAAAGCCGTTGGAAGAATCCCACGGGATGGAAAGGGAGTCTTACCCTTTGACACATACCAGGCCTTTCAAATAGGCGCCTTCGGGGAAGTGAAGCGCCACCGGATGATCGGGCGCCTGGCTCAAGTGCGCCAGGATTTGCGCCTCCACGCCGGCATCCAGGGCGGCGGAGGCGATGATTTTCTGGAAAAGGGCCGCATCCACGCCGCCGGAGCAGGAAAAGGTGACCAGCAGGCCGCCCGGCCGAAGGAGTTTGAAGGCCAGCAGATTGATATCTTTGTAGCCGCGGGCGGCTTTCTCGGCCTGAGCGGCAGTGGGGGCAAATTTCGGCGGGTCGAGAATGATCAAATCGAAGAAACGGCCTTCGTCGCGGAAGCGGCGCAGAAGGTGAAAGACATCGCCTTCGAGGGTTGCATGTCGGTCGGCGGGCAGAGCGTTGAGGGCCACATTCTCCCGGCAAAGCGACAAGGCCTCGGCCGAGGCATCCACCGAAAGGACGGAGGCCGCACCGCCCGCCAGGGCATTGACGGTAAAACCGCCGGTGTAACAGAAGCAGTCCAGCACCTCGCGGCCGGCAGCCAGGCGACGCACCTGCAGTCTGTTCTCGCGCTGGTCGAGGTAGAAGCCGGTCTTGTGGCCCTCGGCAAGGTTGACTTTGAATTTAAGGCCGTTTTCTGTGATGATGGTTGGCTGATGGGGGTCCAGGACGCCGCGCAGCAGGCCGGTTTGGGCGGGCAGCCCCTCGAGTTCGCGCACGTCGGCGTCCGAGCGTTCGTAGAGGACGGGCAGGCCGGTTTCGGCCAGCAGCAGGTCGGCGAGGGCCTCTTTCCAGTACTCTGCCCCGGCGGTGAGAAATTGTGCTACCAGCACCTGACCGTAACGGTCCACCACCAGGCCGGGCAAGCCGTCGGATTCTGCGTGGATGAGACGCGCCGCGCCATCGGGTTCGTCCAGGCCAAGTTGCCGGCGAGTGGCCAGGGCGCGTGAGATGCGGCGGCGGAAGAAGGCCGCGTCTATGGCCTCCTCTGGCGCAAAGGTCCAGACCCGAGCCCGGATTTGGGAAGCGGGGGAGTAGGCGGCCCGGGCGAGGAATCGTCCCTCGGCCGAGAGCAGGTCAACGGTCGAGCCGGGAGCGGGATTGCCTTCCACCCGCGCCACCGCCCCGGAAAAGACCCAGGGATGGCGGCGCAGGAGGGACTTTTCGCGGCCGGGTTTGAGAATCAGGGAGGACATAGGGCGATTATCGTTTGCTCAAGTGCAAGGGCTTTTGGGAACGCAAGGACGCAAAGGGATGTTAGAAACGCAAGGAGGCAAAGGAGCAAAGACGCAAGGGGGTTTTGGGAACGCAAAGACGCGAGGAAGCAAAGGCGCAAAGGGATGTTAGAAACGCAAGGACGCAAAAATGTGAAGTCTGGTCAGGCGTGCTGGAGGATGAATTGATGCTGTTCGGGCAGGAGGTCGCAGAATTCGGAGTTGTGGGGGCCGGTGTCGGCGTTTTCGACGATCAGCACCGAGGCATCGCGGCTCATGACGATGGTGTGCCAGGTTTGCGGTTTGACGTTGTAGATCACGCCTGCTTCCATCGGCTGGGCATAGAGGCGTTCCAGGCGGTCTGCTCCTTCGCCCAGGAAGAGGGTGGCCTGGCCGCGCAAGAGCACAAAGACCTCGTCGGTCTGCGGGTGACGCTCTACATTGTGCAAATTGGCCGGCAAGAGTTCTTCGGTGAAGTTCATGATGGCCACCCGCCAGGCGTTGAAGAAAATGAGCGGCTGAAAGCCGGGACCATCATAGCGGCGCACTTCCAGTAAGGTTTCGTCAATCATGTTGCCTCCATGACCCAATTTTACCCGCGCAAGGTGATGCTTTATACCGGTTGGACATCTGCCATCAAAAGTGCTTCACCCTTCAAAACGGTATCCTCCGCCTCTGACGGTGACAATACGCTCCGGTTTGGCCGGATTCTTTTCAATCTTCTGCCGCAGCCAGCGGATGTGAACATCCACGGTGCGGCTATTGCCGATATAATCCCAACCCCAGACACGCTCGAGGATAAACTCGCGCGAGAGCATTTGACCGCGATGCTGGGCCAGAAAGAGCAGCAACTCATATTCCTTCGGCTTCATCGGAAGGATTTGACCGTTCAGCATGGCTTCGCGGCGGGTGATGTTAATGGTCAGGTTTTCAAAGGTAAGTATTTCCTGCGGGGCGGGCGCGGCGGCAGAGCGGACAATTTCATCGCGAAGCAATTGGGCACGCCGTAATTGAGCCTTCACTCGCGCCAGCAGTTCGCGCATTGAAAAGGGCTTGGTCAAATAATCATCCGCACCCACCTCCAAGCCGACGACACGGTCAATCTCATCATCGCGGGCGGTGAGCATCAGCACCGGTGTATTCATCTCCCGGCGCAGGCGGCGGCAGACCTCGAATCCGTCCAGGCCGGGGAGCATGATATCGAGCAGGATCAGATCAGGGGTCCAGAAGCGAGCCGTTTCCAGAGCCTGGTACCCGTCTGCGGTGACGTGTACTTCATAGCCTTCTTTTTGCAAGTTGTAAGCCAGGGTCTCTTGCAAGGCAGGCTCATCTTCAACGATCAAGATTCGAGTGGACATGGCCTAAATCTCAATCACCCAAAGCGGCCGGTGATGTAGTCGCCGGTGCGTTTGTCACGCGGGGCGGTGAACAAATCGGCACCCGGGGCATATTCAATCAACTCGCCCTGAAGGAAAAAAGCAGCATAATCGGCCACACGCGCCGCCTGCTGGATTGAGTGGGGTACAAGGATAATGGTGTGATTGCGCTTGAGTTCCTGCAGAGAGGCTTCCACTTTGCCGGTAGAAATGGGATCGAGGCCGGAAGTGGGCTCGTCCAGCAGGATGACTTCGGGACGTAGGGCAAGGACACGCGCCAGACATAGGCGCTGCTGTTGTCCGCCGGAAAGCGCAATGGCGGGATCGTCTAAGCGATCTTTGACTTCATCCCAGAGAGCCACCTGCCTGAGGCTGGTTTCAACGGCTTCGTCCAAGCGGGATTTACGCCTCTCGCCGGCCAGTTCCAATCCATACGTCAGGTTGCCGCGAATGGAAAAAGGCAATACAACCGGGCGGGCAAAGACCATCCCCACTTTACGGCGCAGGGCGATGACATCGGTCTTGGGGTCAAGGATATCTTGACCGTCCACCAGGATTCGGCCGGCAAGTGTCCTCACTTCGGTCAAATCGTTGAGACGATTCAGGCAGCGTAAAAGAGAAGACTTGCCTCCGCCAGCCGGTCCAAATAAAACCGTAATGGCATTGGCATGGATGTCCAGGTTGATGCCGCGCAAAGACTCGGTGCCATCGGCATATTGCAGGGACAAGGCTTGAATGCTTATTTTAACCATTGGCATCACCATTGTCTTTTCGCCCGCGCCCTGGAGCGAATAAAGGTAGCCGTTAGGTTCATGATCACCACAAAGGTCAGCAGGACAAGCGCAGTTCCATACTGAATCTGGACGGGCATTTCGGGTACCTGTGTGGAAATGACAAACAGGTGATACGGCAGGGCCATGGTAGCATCAAACGGACTGTGGGGCAGGCGCGGCAAGAAAAAGGCTGCACCGGTGAACAAGATAGGGGCTGTCTCGCCTGCGGCGCGCTCCAGGCCAAGGATAACGCCGGTGATAATGCCGGGCAAAGCCTCTGGCAGGACAATGCGGCGAATCGTTTGCCATTGCGTACCGCCCATTGAGATACTGACGGTGCGAAAGGCCTGAGGCACAGAACGCAAAGCCTCTTCAGCCGTGCTAATAATAACCGGCAGGGTCATAATGGAAAGGGTCAGCGAGGCAGCCAGGATGCTGGTACCAAAATTGAGAAAGATGACAAACAACCCCAAGCCAAACAGGCCATAGACGACCGATGGAATGCCGGCCAGGTTGATGATTGCCAGGCGAATCAGGCGCGTCAGGGTATTATCGGCGGCATACTCAGAAAGGTAGATGGCCGCGCCGATTCCCAGCGGGACCGAAAAGATTGCCGTGCCGAGCGTCAAATAGATCGTCCCTACAATGGCGGGCAGAATACCCCCCGCGCGCATGCCGTCATGCGGGAAGCCAGAGATGAACTCCCACGAGATAGCCGGCGCGCCCTTATTGATAATATAGAGGATCACCCATACAACAGGCACAAAGGTCAATGTTGTAATCAGGGTAAGGAAGGAAAATCCGAGCCGCTGTACGATATGACGGTTAATGGAGAATGCTTTCATGGCGATTCCCTACGACAATATCCGCTCGGCGCGTTTCTTCGAGCGGAAGATGACTGCCGAGGCGCTAATATTGACGATAAGCGAAATGAGAAACAGGACAATGCCGATAAAGAACAAAACCCGGTAATGAACAGAGCCGGAAGCGACTTCTCCCATCTCGGCCGCGATGGTGGCCGTCATGGTACGCACAGGGGAGAAGATACTGTTCAATTTTACGGCCAAGACTGGGGCATTGCCGGTTACCATCATCACCGTCATCGTTTCGCCAATACTCCGGCCAATGCCGAGCATCACTGCCGTCAGCACGCCCGATTTGGCCGCCGGCAGAGTCACCCGCCAGATGGTCTGCCATTTGGTTGCGCCAAGCGCCCAAGCGCCCTCACGGTAGCCGCGCGGCACAGCGTCCAGCGCATCTTCGGCAATCGAGACCACGGTCGGCACGGCAATAGCGCCCAAGAGCAAGGAACCGGCAAGGGCCGTCAGACCAGTTGGCAGGTTCAGAAAGACCCGCAGGAAGGGCGCCAGCACAAGGATGCCCAAGAAGCCAAGCATCACCGAGGGGAGTCCGCCGAGCAGTTCTATCAGCGGCTTGAGAATCTCACGCACCCAGCGCGGCGCAATCTCAGAGATAAAAACTGCCGTCCCAATGCCAAACGGCATGGCCACCAGCATTGCGCCGACAGTTACCAGCAACGAACCGCTGATAAGCGGAAGGATGCCGAAATGCTCTTCAATAGGGTACCAGCGCGGGTCGAGTAAGGCTTTCAATGGCACTTCAACCAGGGTAGGAAGTCCCTCGCGCAGCAGGAAGAAGAAAATAAGCGCCACAAAGACAATTGCCGAATAGCCGCAAGCCTTAATCAAACGCGGGATGAAGAATTCCTGCCAGTTCTGTTTTGAGTTCATATCAGCCTAAGGGTTGTATACAAGAATGGGTACAAAACCGAGTTCGGCTACAATCTCTTGCGCTTCGGAGGAGTGAATCCAATCCAGGTAATCCTTGATAGCGCCTTCGGGCTGGCCCGCAGTATACACATACAAATCGCGTGCAATTGGATAAGTTTTGTCATTGACCGTGGAAATCATCGGTAAAACATAACGTCCCGATTCGGTTTTGGCAACCGCAATAATCTTTAAGTCTTGCGGGACATATCCAAGGCCATCATAGCCAATGGCATTGGGGTTTTGCCGCACCTCGTTAATGATTCCTTCTGAAGAAGGCAAAAGCAATGTATCCATGGAGAAAAGCGTTTTGTTATCTTTCTCCCCAAGACGCAGAACGGTCTCCAAAAAATAGACATGGGTGCCAGAGTTGGTCTCGCGCGAGAGGCGGACAATGGGGCGGTCTTCGCCGCCGACTTCGCTCCAGTTGTTGATTTTGCCGCTATAAATATCGGATATTTGCTGAAGGGTCAAACGGTCAACCGGATTATCGGGGTGGACGATAATGGCAATGGCATCGCGCGCGACCACAAACTCAACCGGCTCAATCCCATTGGCCTGAGCCTGCTCCACTTCTTCAGGCTTAATCTTACGAGAAGCATTGGCAATGTCCACCGTGCCATTGAGCAGGGCCGCAATACCTGTGCCTGAACCACCCCCGGTAACCGAAATGCGTACCTCAGGATGGGCGTTCTGATAAGCCTCTGCCCAGGCCAGCGCCAGGTTGACCATTGTATCGGAGCCCTTATTCTCAATGTAGACAAAAGCCTGCGGTTCACTTCCCAAATTGGAAGTAGAATCGCAGGCAGTCAGGCTAAAAGCAAGCAAGGCAAGAAGTAAAAGGCGGACAGATTTCATCTTATGAATTATAAGGCATAAGTGTCCCCTTTCACAAGAAAACCTGCGGTAAAATTGAAGTGTGACCGAAACCCTCGCTTTTACCATCCGCGATTTAAACTTCTATTACGGGCCGAAACTGGCCCTGTCCAGGATTGACATGGACATCCAATCGCGGCGCGTTACCGCGCTGATTGGGCCATCGGGCTGTGGCAAAAGCACCTTTCTGCGTTGTCTCAACCGGATGAACGACACCATCCCCGGCACACGCGTAGAGGGCACAATTTCCCTCTATGGGCAGGATATTTATGACCCAAGTATGGACGTGGTCACCCTGCGCCAACGCGTGGGCATGGTCTTTCAAAAACCCAACCCCTTCCCACAATCCATCTTTGACAACGTCGCTTTTGGGCCGCGCGTCCTGGGCCTTACCCAAAACAAGCGCGAGTTGACGGAGATTGTGGAACACAGTTTGCGCCAGGCCGCATTATGGGATGAGGTCAAAGACAGCCTGAACGAGAACGCCTTAGGACTTTCGCTTGGGCAGCAGCAAAGGCTGTGCATCGCGCGCGTGGTGGCCGTAAAGCCTGAGGTCATTCTATTTGACGAATCCACCTCGGCGCTTGACCCGATTGCCACATTGCGGATTGAAGAACTGATTGCCGAACTGAAACAGACTTACACCATCGTCATTGTGACTCACAATATGCAGCAGGCAGCGCGCGTCTCCGATTTCACCGGCCTGTTCTGGCTGGGGGAACTGGTAGAGTTCGCGCCCACCGAGCAAATGTTCACCCGCCCGGAAAAGGAATTAACTGAGGCCTACTTGACCGGACGCATGGGATAGAATCAACCGGCAAAAGCATGCGCCGTGCCACTTGACGACACGGCGCATTTTGATTCATTCGCTCGGAGCAGCCGGCCTGCCCGGTTTTCGCCGTAACAGCCGCCAGACGACCCAGGCCAGCAGGACCCATGGAGCCAGAATGGGGAGAAAGACGATTCCCAGCCAGATGAAGAATTCAGCCAAACCCTGATAAGTCCTGGTCAGGGTCTCGCGGGACCTCTGGATGGTCTCGTCCGGATTCCAGGGCGTGGGCGTAGGCGACGGAGCAGGCGTGGGCGTAGCCGTAGGCGTGATTTCCGGCAATTGGGGTTCCAATGTAACGGTAACTGTAGAGAAAGCCGAACGGTTTGTCAGGTAATTCATCCGCCCCTTGATTTCCTCAATCTGACCTTCCACATCAGATAGTTGTTGATTGATGCGCAACGCCTCATCTACCGTCTTGGCCTGGTCAAGAAAACTGCGAATGCGGTCACGCGTGGCTTCCAGATTTCTCAGTTGAGACTCCAGGTCCACATATTGGTTGGTCACATCCTCGCCCGAAGCCGTCTCATCCAGGACACGCAGAGCCAGGCCGCGCAAGCGGCGCAAGGTGGTCTCAAACTGTTCTACCGGAACTCCCAACGTCAAAACGGCGTATTTGTAATTCTCGCCATAATAATCCTGATACCATAAGCGCGAACTGATAATGTAGCCGCCCACATCCCCCACAATTTGAGTCACCCCATCTATGGCAAGATCGGTATCCGAGACAAGCAATTTGACCTCAGCATTTTTGATAATCATGCGCGAGGCAGTGTAGCGAGCGTCTGCATCCGGCAGAGGTTCCAGCCCGCCCGAATCGGCCGGCGGCTGCTGTGGAAAGACCGGCGCGCCAGCAGCCATACCTTTGTCTGCTGAGGCAAACGCCTCACCTTCCGGCGGCATCATGGTCGGCGCCATGAGAGGCATTTCTACCAGCGGCGCAGCGCCTTCCGCCCTGCCATATTCCTGGGTGTCAACGGCTTTCCTGGCAACACAGGCTGCTACGGTTAAGGCAATCAGCAGATAAACAACCCATCGTGTAGTCTTGTGCAGTTTCATGGCTCATCCTCCGTCCTGACCGTTGAATGTGTTAAGGGTCAGGGTTGTCCATCTGACGAAAAGCCCGGCAAAAATGTTCCCATCACCGGCCTGGGTGTACCGTTTCATTTAACCATGCCCCTGTAGGCAGGGTGGGAGCATTCAAACTGGCGTTCATGCCTCTTTACATGAGGGGATTTTCAGACGCTTTGGTAACTGCCTACCCTTAACCCTCCTGCAGGTTAGGACGACGCTGGCGGCCAATGTCGGTACTCACAAAGACGTCTTGTGGCTTGGACATGGCGCCAAAACCTGCGGGAGGGCGGGTAGTTGCACACTTTCTAAAAAACGCTGACCGCCCAATCGAGCGGTCAGCGTTTGGTATCCTTGCTATTGCAACTGCGCCTTCAACTTCTCGGCCGTCTCCAGCAAAGCGGACAGTCTGTCGCGCTCCTTCTGGACGACGGGCGGCGGGGCTTTGCTGGCGAAGTCGGAGGCCAGCAGTTTCTCCAGGCGGGCGATCTGCGCTTCCACATCCGCCAGTTCCTTTTCGAGTCGGGCGCGCTCGGCCTGGCTGTCCACCATGCCGGCCAGGGGGATGTGAATCTCGACCGCGCCAACGACCAGCGAAACGGCGCCTTCCGGTTTGGAAGCAATGGAATCCACAATCGAGAGCAGGGCGTAGTCCAGACCGGAAAGTGAAGCGATTACTTCGGCTTGCTCTTTCAACAATTCTGTTTTCGCGCCGCCAACGATGGTCGCCGGGAGCCGCCTTGCCGGGCTGACCTTCTTCTCGGCGCGCAGATTGCGGATGGCGCGGATGATCTCCTGCAGCAGGGCGAAATCGGCCACTTTGGCCTCCTCCCAGCCCTCGGGGTCACGCGGCGTCGGCCAGGGGGCGATGATGAGCGCCTCGGGCCAGTCTTTGGCCAGGTGGGCGAGCGGCGAGTCGAGCAGGGCGCGGCGCAGGTGTCCCCACAGTTCCTCGGTCACGAAGGGCGTGAAGGGGTGCAGCAGGCGCAGGGAAATGTCCAGCACCCGCGCCAGCGTCTCGGCCGTCTGCGCTTTGGTGGCCTCCTTCTGCAGTTGCAGTTTGGCCACCTCCACGTACCAGTCGGCAAATTCGCTCCAGAAGAACTCGTAGATTTGCCGCCCGGCCTCGCCGAATTGATAGGCCTGGAACAGGCGCTCGGCGTCGCGCACCAGTTGCTGCAGGCGCGCCCAAATCCAAGAGTCGGCGAGCGTCCAGCCCTCACCCCCTGCCCCCTCTCCCTTCGGGAGAGGGGAAGGGGTGAGGGAACCGATCGCCGAAATGACAAACCGTCCCGCATTCCAAATCTTGTTGGCAAAGTTGCGGTTGGCCTCTACCTTCTTCTCGCTGATGTTCGTGTCCTGCCCGGGCGTGGAGCCGACCAGCAGGGTGAAGCGCAGGGCGTCGGTGCCGTATTTGTCCATCACCACCAGCGGGTCAATCACGTTGCCGTAGGACTTGCTCATCTTGCGGCCGTGTTCGTCGCGCACCAGGCCGTGCAGGTACACAGTATGGAACGGCGCCTGGCCGGTGAACTCCAGGCCCATCATGATCATGCGCGCCACCCAGAAGAAGAGGATGTCGTAGCCGGTCTCCATCACGCTGGTCGGGTAGAAATAGCGCAGGTCGGGGGTCTCGTCGGGCCAGCCGAGGGTCGAGAACGGCCACAGGCCGGAGGAGAACCAGGTATCCAGCACATCGGGGTCCTGGCGGATGTTCTTGCCGCCGCAGTGGGCGCACAGCAGCGGGTCGGTGCGGGCGCACATTTCGCCGCCGCAATCGTCGCAATACCAGACCGGGATGCGGTGTCCCCACCACAGTTGACGGCTGATGCACCAGTCCTTGATATTCTCCAGCCAGTTGAAATAGACCTTCTCGAAGCGCTCCGGGATGATGCGGATGCGCCCGTCGCGGACGGCCTCCAGGGCGGCCTTCGCCAGCGGTTCGATCTTGACAAACCACTGCTCCGAAATCATCGGCTCGACGATCTCGCCGCCGCGCTGGGAACGCGGCACGTTGAGCGTGTACGGCTCCTCTTTGATGACCAGACCGGCGGCGCGCATATCCTCCCACAGTTTTTCGCGGCAGACGAAGCGGTCCAGACCCGCATACGGCCCGCCGACTTCGGTCACTTTCGCCTCCCGATCGAGCATCGAGAGCACCGGCAGGCCGTGGCGCTGGCCGATTTCGTAGTCGTTCGGGTCGTGACCGGGGGTGATCTTCAGCGCGCCGGTGCCGAACTCGCGATCCACGTACTCGTCGGCGATGACCGGAATCTCGCGCCCCAGGATGGGGACGATGACCTTGCGGCCGATGTACTTCTGGTAGCGCGGGTCGTCGGGGTGGACGGCCACGGCGGTATCGCCGAGGATGGTCTCAGGCCGGGTGGTGGCAACGGGGATGTATTCGCCGCTGCCGTCGGCCAGCATGTACTTGAAGTAGTACAGTTTGCCGGGCTCCTCCGAGTATTCCACTTCCAGATCGGAGACGGCCGTCTTGAGGCCGGGCGACCAGTTGATAAGGCGCGGGCCGCGGTAGATGAGTCCCTTTTCGTACAGGCGGACGAAGGCCTCGCGCACGGCGCGGCTCAGGCCCTCGTCGAGGGTGAAGCGCTCGCGGGTCCAGTCGCAGGAGGCGCCCAGCCGGCGGATTTGGGTGGTGATGATGCCGCCGTACTTTTCCTTCCAGGCCCAGGTGCGGCGCAGGAACTCCTCGCGGCCGATCTGCTCGCGGGTCAGGCCCTCTTTGGCAAGCGCTTTCTCGACCTGCAACTGGGTGGCGATGCCGGCGTGATCGGTGCCGGGCACCCAGAGCGTCGGCTCGCCCTTCATGCGGTGATAGCGAATCATCAAATCTTCGAGCGAGACGAACATCGGGTGGCCGAGATGCAGTTCGCCGGTCACGTTGGGCGGCGGGATGGAGATGACGAACGGCTTCTTCGCCGGGTCGAAGTCCGGTTTGCGCGGATCGTTGGAAGGCTGGAAGTAGCCGCCCTTCTCCCACATCTCGTAGATGCGCGGCTCGGTGGACTTGAAATCATAGGCTTTGGGCAAATCGTAGCGGGACATGGGACTCCTTTAGGGAAGAGGTAAAGAGGTAAACAGGTACACAGGTAAAGAGGTACACAAGTAAACAGGTATAAAAGGAAAACGCCTCGTCCGGTTGAGGACGAAGCGCAAACTCCGCGGTACCACCTCAATTCATCAGGATACCCTGATGCACTCTGTGACCGGCCATCACCGGTCTGCGCGCTAACGGGCGCCCCCGTGCCGTTCTACTTATCCCTGTCCACTGCTCACCGTCCACCGTCTACGGTCCAATGAACACCGGACTTTCTTCGGCACTTCCACCGGGCGACTTCAGCGCTGCCTGCCTGCGGATGCTTCCACCGTGCGCATCCTTCTCTATCAGGCCGCCCGACGCCTACTCCTCCCGGACGTTGACGGGGATTATACGCGCAGCGAGGGGGAGAGTCAAGGAGGGGAAAGGCCTGTTTATCTACCACTTAAGACACAGGCGGAGAAACGTGTAGCCCCATCCGCCAGGCAATTTCATGATGCAACGGAAAAAGCGGCAAGAGGTCAATGCGATACCCTTTTCCTGCATAGACCTGCATCAAGGTCCGCGCCCGGTGCAAAACAGGACGCTCATACGTCAGCGGAAGAGAAAGCAATTCCGCTAAGTGCTCATTTGGCAATCGTTTTGTCAACGCGTAGTAGAAACGAAAGCCTGTCTGCCAGGCTGCCAGTTCACCATAGACCGAAAGCGCTGTCAGCCATCCCTGGCGCAGATGACAGACTTCATGCACCAGGGTACACAGCACAAAAGGATCATTTGGCGGCGTAAGCGGCGAATATTGGGGCGCAGCAAACATGATCCGCCCGCAGAGCGTCCAGCGCGCTGCACTGTGCTTCTGGCGGCTGAAGCCAATTTTTGTTTGCTTGCTGCGCAAGTACGCTGCCGTCTCGGCTCCCAGCGGGCCACAAGCAGCCAGGTTATCCAGCACAGCCGCCGTCCACTTCTTGATCTCGGCTTCTTTTGACTTTTTGAATGTCATTTTGATAGCAGTTGATAGTCAGACAAAGTACAATTACAGCATGCTCAATTTGAAAAGACGTCATTTTCTTGTTTGAGCACACCCTTGCAGGCAACCATATCAGTATACACGAAAACTCAAAGGGAAACTATGCGTCAAGTTGCAATTGCTGGAATTGGACAGACAAGTGTGGATGAACACTGGGAAAAGGCTATCCGCGATCTGGCGGTTGACGCCATCCTTGCTGCGCTGATGGATGCCGGGCGCCAAAGCGCCGAGGCACTCTTTGTGGGGAATATGATGTCTGGCATCATTGACCATCAAAACAACCTGGGAGCACTCATTGCCGACTGGGCCGGTCTGCGCTCTGCTGAAGCAGTAAAGATCGAGGCCGCCTGCGGGTCAGGAGCAGCCGCCCTGCGCGCCGGCTTGATTGCAGTGGCTTCAGGCGAGGTCGATTCGGCGCTGGTCGTTGGCGTCGAAAAAATGACAGATCAGTCCGGTCATGACATCACCGCCGCCCTGGCCACAGCTGCCGACGCCGATTGGGAAGTGGATCATGGCGTCTCCTTTGTGGGATTGAACGCGATGATTATGCGCCGCTACATGCACGAGTACGGCTGGAAACATGCCGACTTTGCCCCCTTTTCCATCAATGCCCATGCCAACGCCCTCCACAATCCGTTTGCGCGCCTGCATCAAGCCATCACCGTAGAAGATTTCGAAAAAGCGCCAATGATCGCCACTCCCATCAACCTGCTGGATGCTTCTCCCACCGGCGACGGGGCAGCAGCCGTCTTGCTGCTGCCGGCAGAGAAAGTGATGAGCAACAATCAGCGCCCGCGGACGATTATTGCCGGCTCCGCCTCTGTCACCGACACCATCAGCGTCCACTCCCGCCGGGATCCCCTCTTTCTGACGGCTGCCTACGAATCGGCCAAGAAAGCCTATGCGCAGGCCGGAGTTGAGCCAAAAGACATTGACCTCTTTGAACTGCACGACGCCTTTTCCATTATGTCTGCCCTCTCGCTGGAGGCCTGCGGCTTTGCCGAGCGCGGCCAGGGTCCTCGCCTGGGCCTGGACGGCGAGACCGCGATCGGCGGGCGCATCCCCTGCGTCACGCGCGGCGGATTGAAGGCACGCGGCCACCCCGTAGGAGCCACCGGCATTTATCAAATCGTCGAGGTTGTACAACAACTGCGAGGCGAGTGCGGCCCAACCCAAGTGGAAGGCGCCAGAATCGGCATGGCACAGAACATTGGCGGCGCGGGCGCTACCATCGTCACCCACATCATTGCTGCAGATTAGGCTGCCGACTGGCTTAAACACTCAAAAAATTCCCTTGCAAAAATATTGATTCTTCCGTCATCTTGTTCTATACTTAACCTAAAGTTGCCGCCAGACGACTTTATCGTAGAATCACACATAAGCACAGGCGATAGAACTTTCGAGAGGAAGGATGACCATGCAAAAGCCGCAGGTGACGAAAGAACGCCGTCGCGCGAAGCGCAAACCCTTCGCTTATTACATGCAAATTGTGGATGCCGACACACAGGAGCCGATAGGACACCTGGCCGACATCAGCACACTGGGATTTAAAGTGGATTGCCAGCGTGAGATTCAACCCGGCAAGGTATTTCGTATGCGGCTTGACTTGAACAGTGAGGTCGCCGACATCCCCTATATGGTTTTCACCGCCCGCAGTAAGTGGTGCGCCAACGACGAACTTTATCCCTTTATGTACAACGTCGGCTTTGAACTGGTTGAAATCAACCCACATGAAGCCGCCATCTATGCCCGCATTGTGGAAAAATACGGCGCCCCCGAACGTCAATGGTAAAATAAAATCGAAATGTCGCTCCAGAACAAAGCGCAGAGATCCTGCGCTTTTGTTCTTCATTGCCCTGGCGGCAGATTTGACATACAATCAGGCGCAGAGCATACCATGAAGAAAATTCTCCAAGCCCTCATCAAATTCCTCCTGCCACGCATTACCCGCCTCGACATCCGCGGCTGGGAAAACATCCCCAAAACAGGCAGTTTTGTGGTCGCCTCTAACCATCAGGGATTGCTGGATGCCATTATCGGCTACTACACCCTTGGTAACCTGGACGTCTTTACCGTTGTCGGCGAGAAATGGGGACAGAAAGGATTTTTCCGTTTCCTGGGCAAGCACCTGGACTTCCTCTTCATTGACCGGTTCAATCCGGACCTGAAGGCGCTGCGCGAGATCCTGGAACGGATGCGCGCCGGCAGAATCCTGGTCATCGCCCCTGAAGGCACACGTTCGCGCACCGGCCAATTGCTGGAAGGGAAGCCGGGGGCCAGTTATCTGGCGGCCAAATTGGGTTATCCCATCCTGCCGATTGCTATCAACGGCACATCTGATGAAGCCCTGCTGGCGCATCTCAAACGTCTGAAACGCCTGCCGGTCACCGTCCGCGCCGGGCAGGTTTTTAAATTAGGGCCAATTCCCGCCGAAGAACGCGAGGCCGTCCTTCAACGCTATACCGATGAGATCATGTGCCGTATTGCCATCATGCTGCCCGAAGAAGTACGCGGCGTCTACGCCAACCACCCCCGCCTCAAGGAATTAATGGCCGAACAGGAAAAAACTGAATGAAATCCGCAAGTGTAAAAGTTGAGATGGGCGCCCGCGTTGAACTGGAATTGATTAATCAAGCCGGCGAGAGCGAACATCTCAGCCTGACTCTGACCTCGGATGAAGAGGCCGATTTTCAGGCCGGTTTTCTCGGCGTCGGCACACCGCTGGCACAGGCCATCCTGGGCCGGCAAGCCGGAGAGACCCTGCCCTACACCTTTGGCGACCTGCAACAGGTGCGCATCATTGCCATCCAGCCCGGCACCCAAAAACCGGACAAAACCGTCACCGCCCGCCGTAAAGCAGCCGTTCGCAAAGCCATTCAGCATTCCGACTACGTCAACGCCATGATTTTTGCCGGCGCAGTGAACAGCAAATGGGGCGACTACGACATTGATAAACTCGACCCCGCGCAATGGGGCAAATTAAACGACGAAGACGAGGCAACCGAAAGCACGCCAGAGACGTGACTTCCCACCATTCAACAGGCATGGCATGATGACATTCAAATTGATCCGCTTCCTTCTGCGTCTGATTCTACGAGTCATTGCCCGCGTTGAGATTGTCGGCAATATCCAGATGCCGCCCCAAGGCGGATACGTGATTGCATCCAATCACATCGGGCGTTTGGATGCAGCCCTGGTTTACTACGTCCTGGACAGCGACAACATCATCATCCTGGTAGCAGAGAAATATGAAAAATACGCTTTCACGCGCTGGCTGACGCGCGCCGTGAATGGCATCTTCATCAATCGCTTTGCTCCTGATGTCCACGCCCTGCGTGCGGCCATGAAGCGGCTGCAAGCAGGCGGCGTGCTGGCAATTGCCCCAGAAGGCACACGTTCCAAATCCGGCGCCCTGCTAGAAGCCAGGCCCGGCGGCATCTACCTGGCCTGGAAAGCAGGCGTCCCCATCCTGCCGGTGGCATTGACCGGCTGTGAGGATGCCGTCGTCGTGGAGCGGCTCAAGCATTTTCGACGCCTAGAGATCAAGATAACAGCCGGCAAGCCGTTCACCCTTCCCACCGACATCTCCGGACGGGATCGAGATGACGTCATGCGCGAGTACACTGATGAAGTCATGTGCCGGATTGCCGCCCTGCTGCCCGAAGAAAAGCGCGGCGCGTATCGTCATCATCCGCGCCTGAAACAGATTGAAGCAGAATTTGCCCAGGCCACTACGCCCGAGTCTTAGACACTGAGAAAAGGCATCCCCCAAGCCAAGGGGGTGAAAACGCCTTCAGCCCCTCACAACGACCAAGCCACCTGAAGCAAACAAAAGCCCGCTCACGGCGGGCTATGCAATCACTTTTACCAGACTCGGCAAAAAAAGCAGCCGGGGTTAAATTGAGATGTACTCGCGCAGATTATGCTCCACAGCATAAGCCGCCGCTTCGGCGCGGTTATTGACGCCCAGTTTCGAGAGGATGCTGCTCACATAGTTGCGCACCGTCCCCTCGCCCAGGAAAAGCGCCTTGGCTATCTCGCGGTTGGTCTTGCCTTCAGAGACCAGCAGCAAAACATGCTTCTCTTGCTGGCTCAAATGGGCAAAAGCCGAAGCCTCTTCTTCTTTGACCGCCCGGCGCACTTCCTGAAAGACACGCTGAGTCACCGCCGGATCAAGCAGCGCCTCCCCGCGGCTGACCGCCTCAAGGGCTTTGATTAAGTCATCGCTGCCGATTTGTTTGAGAATATACCCCGAAGCGCCCGAACGGATGGCCGAAAAAAGCATCTCATCCTCGGCGTAGGAGGTGAGCATAATGACTTTTGTTTTTGGATAGCGGGCGACAATTTCTTCACAAGCCTCAATGCCCGAAGTGCCGGGCAGGCGGATATCCATCACCACCACATCCGGCTCCAGCAAGGCTACCTGTTCCAGCGCCTCACGTGCCGAAGCGGCCTCACCAACCACTTCAAAGAGGGCATGACGATCCAGCAGAGATTTCAGGCCCAGCCGCACCACCTCGTGGTCATCCACTAAAAGAATACGCTGTTTTGCCATTGCTACTCTTTTACCTCCGAATTCAGCACGCCGAGTATAGTCGAGGCTGCGGCAGATGACAAGAGGTACAGAAACAGGCCAGGGGCGAGTCTGAACCGCCTGACGAGACACAAAAACCGCAGCGATTCTGTCTGGACTCTGGGCTGCTTCCGTTTTCGGGCTTGCGCCACCGTCCGGGCAAAGGCCTTCCAGACAGGTCGCCACTTCAAGACCTCCACGCAGGGGAATTTTCCGTCTAATTCTGGCGCCGAAAATCCACAAAGCGATATCCTACCCCGCGCTCGGTGAGGATATATTTGGGATTGGAGGGATCTTTCTCTAACTTCTGACGCAGGTAGTTGATGTAGAGGCGCACATAGTGCGGCTCATCACGATATTCATACCCCCAAACCTTCGACAGCAGTTGGTCATGGGTAACAACCCATCCGGCTTCCTGTACCAGGTGGTAAAGCAAGCGATATTCGGTGGGCCGCAATTTGACAAGTTTGCCCTCCAGCCAGACTTCACGCCGGTCAAAATCAATTTTCAGGCGCTCATCAACGGTGATGAGGCCATGCATGCTGCCGCTGGCGCCCTCTACGCGGCGCAGAACGGCCTTTACCCGGCTGACCATCTCGCGCGGGCTAAAAGGCTTGGTGATGTAGTCGTCGGCGCCAAGTTCCAGCCCGCGGACACGGTCATCTTCCTCGCCTTTGGCCGTCAACATAATGACCGGTACATTGCTGATTTCGCGAATCATCTTCAACACTTCAAATCCATCGAGGTCAGGCATCATCACATCCAGCAGCACCAGGTCGGGAGTAGCGTCGCGCAGTTGCTGTAAGGCCTGTTTCCCATTGAAGGCCTCAACAACCTGAAAGCCATCATGCTCCAAATTGAGGCGGATAAAACGCACCATCCGCTCTTCGTCATCTACAACCAGGATGCGACGGCGCTCAAATTCACCCATGGTATTACTCCCTCACAAAACCGATGATTTGTTCTTCTTGCTCGCCAGGCAGGACTTCAATAAAATTGATGCGGACGACCGGCCAGATGGCCTGCACCACATTGCTCTGCAAATAGTGGATATCTTTCCCATCCCGCCGGCGGGGGTTGTTGAGAATGACCAGTGTATCTTCTGGTTTAAGCATCTCGTCCACTTCACCCACAATGGGGTCTTCACCGGCCACATGGAGTATCAGTGTGTAAGCCATATGTACCTCAGTTTAGATGTTCAACAAGACCTGGATTTTGAGTTTTCCCAAAGCAATGACATCGCCATGCTGAATGACGGTTTCAGTATTGGGGGTCAAGCGTTTACCGTTCAAGTAGGTTCCGTTTGCAGAACCCAGGTCCATAATGCTGATGCGCTTGCCAGAGCGCTTGAGAACCGCATGCAGACGCGAAACGCCGTTGGCATAAGCCTGGTAGGGAGAAAGGTCCACATCCGGCATAATCGGCTGACCATCACTAATGCGGCCCAGGGTGAATTCGTTGCGGTCAGAAAGCGGAAGGATTTGGCCGCTTTCCAGCAAATGAAGGGAAATCCACACATCCAACGCCGGAGGGGTAACCGGGCGGAAATTTGGGTCTACGCCCGGCGGGATAGATCCCATGCTGTCTGTCTGCATGGATTGGGTTGTCAAAGCGTTGCTATCCACCAGTTGAGCGCCACATTCGCTGCAAAATAAGGCGCCCACCAATTCTTTGTGATGACAATTTGGACAAACGGGCATAGACGAAACTCCTAAGTCTTACTGGGCAAACACAGGGCGCGTGTCCCATATTTGATTTCTTTTTTGCCCTCTTCTGAAAAGGCCTGTGTGCGTAAAATATTTTCTGCTTCCAGCAGGGCCGTATGCGCCAGTCCCTGCTCACCCTGGGCCAACAAGTGAGAGGCCAGAGCCTGTAAATGACGGGAGGCTTTCGCATAATCGCCTGCACTTGCAGCCGCGTGGGCTCTTTCTTGAATTCGATACAATGACAGGCGAGACATCGCCTGCACAATGGTGGGCGGCGGCGGTTCAGGGACAGCCTTTCTGGTTACCCGCCGCGACCAGAGCACTCGAACAGGCGGCACCGGTAAGGGCAAAGATGGGATACGCGTTTTCAACACCCCATCCAAAATTTGCAGGTCCTTTGTTTCAAGGACAGATGGCTGCACCGCAAACTCAAACAGCACCGTCAGCGAGACGTCCTGTAGGATCGGCCCCAAAGGAATAGGGCTTTCCAAGGGCAAGGGGCCGGTCTCAGGTTGGAGACGGAAGACATAATTCAAATCAACACCCGGGGCAGTCTTAAAGTCTAACTGCACTTCTTCGGCAAAGACACGTCCCAGTGTGGTGAACTTTTCAATCAGCAGGCGTTGGATTTCTTGCGGCCTGGAAACGTAAGCACTGCTGCCACCTGTGCGGCTGGTCAAGGCATCCAAAAAGGTATCATTCCAGTCTTTGCCGATTCCAAAGCCGCTGATACCAATGTTCTGTTTCGCCGCTTCATCGGCCAGGGCCAAACAGTCGGCCTCGTCGCCATAAGTATGACCATCCGTAAGCAAAATGATATGATTGATTCTTCGGGGGTCGGCATTGCGGCGCACTTCTTCAAAGCCGACACTGAGACCCTGAAAAATTTCGGTGCCGCCGCCGTGATTCAGCATCTGGACCCGCGCCTCCAGCCGGCTTCGGTCGCTCTGGTAGCCGCACGGGATAAGCACGTCGGCCCGATCGCTGAAGGCCACTACGCCGAGGATATCCTGCGCTTGAAGCATACGAATCAACTGGATCGTCGTTGCCTTGACCACATCCAGTTTCTCTCCCTGCATGGATGTGGAGCGGTCAACCACCAGACACACATTCAACGGGGTAACAACCGCCGTAGTAGAAGATGTTTCGGCTGGGGCAACATCCATCAAGACATAGAGTAACTGCGGTTCGTCCACTTTCACCAGGCTGGGACGGCTGAAGTCAACTCTCAGCCTCAATGGTCCGGCCGGTGTCTCTGGCTCTTCTGGCAGAGTGGCGTCGTAAGCGGCACGCCGCTTGGGGTCGGAGAGTGTTTCGCAGGCTTGTTGGACTTCCAGAAAAAATTCCGTCTCTCCGGGCGCCTTGTTTTTGTCTGGGTGCAAACGCTGGGCGGCCTCAAAATATGCCCGCTTGATCTCCTCAGGCGTAGCACGACGGGATACCCCTAACAAAGCGTAAAAGTCTGGTTTTCCTGGCATTCTATCCAACAATTTGCGCCAAAACAACGCTGATATTGTCTGGGCCGCCGGCAGTGTTTGCCGCTGAGACGAGGTTGTAGCAAGCCCGCGTCAGGACGGGCGTTTCCATGATCATCCGCTGCATATCGGCCTCGGTCACGACGCCCCATAAGCCGTCACTGCACAGCAGAATGGTCCCGCCGGCGGGGAACGGCAAAGTGAAAATATCAGGTTCAACAGACTCGCCCTGACCCAGAGCGCGGATAAGAACGTTACGATGGGGTGACGCTGTGGCTTCAGCCGCGGTTAACTGTCCTAACTCCTCTAATCGCTTGACCAGTGAATGGTCGCGCGTTAACAAGTCCAGACGCCCATCCGGATACAGGAGGTAGGCGCGGCTATCCCCGACATGCGCAACAGTCATCTGTTGACCCACTACCAGCGCCGCTGTCAAGGTTGTGCCGCTGCCGGGCACCTGGCGTTGAATGGCGTAGTGGGCCTCGTTCATGGCGCTCAGCATGATTTCCTGCAGCGACTCGTCAATCATCTGAGATGGCAAGCCAAAAAGGTAGGGGGTAAACTTGCGTATCACACTCCCTGAGAAAACGCGAATGGCCGCATTACTTGCCATCTCGCCATCCTGATGACCTCCCATCCCATCGGCTACGATATAAAGGCCGAAAGGAGCACTTCCCCGCGGACCGCCTATCGTAGCCGTAAAAGCAAACAAGCAATCCTCATTCGTATCACGCTGTTTCCCAATGGACTGGCCACAAGCAGAAACCAGTTGCGGCAATTCTGTTGCCAATCCCTGATTGGATAGGATCGCCTGAATCTGTTGCTCGCTCAACGGGGCGGTTACTGCGCTGTCTGCCTTTTCGTGTTTAAACAAGCGGCGAAAGAATCGTTTCAAAGAAAACTCCTTCTCAGGCAAGTAAGGCATAAATCTGATGGTCTGTGGAACCGATATAGACGATATCGTCAAAGACCAGCGGCGTACCGGTGATCGGGCCGCCGGTTGCAAACTGCCAGCGCAAGCGCCCGGTGCGATACTCCAGACAATACAGATTCCCGTCAACCGAGCCGCAGTAAAGCGCATCTTTATAGATCACCGGTGAACCGCTCACTTGATGCTCACAGCGAAAACGCCAGACTTCTCTTGCCGTACGAGTCTCAACGGCATAAATATGGCCGTCCGCCGAGCCGGTAAAGACCAACCCTTCGGCCACACATGGCGAGACGATGGAACCCTTTCCCATACGAAAACGCCAGATAATCCAGCCGTTGCGGGAATCAAGAGCATAGAGGGTAGCATCCAGGGAATTAAAATAGACAGCATTCTCAGCCACCCAGGGCGAAGAGGTGACGGCACGTTTGGCCTTATAGCGCCATTTCATTTCGCCGCGAAAGTCCAGGCAATAAAAGTCTCCGCTCTCACAACCCACATAAATCAAATCCTGATTGACAAACGGCGTGGAGCGGATGGCATCCACAGCCTCAAATTTCCATACCGGCCGTCCGGTAAGCGTATTGACAGCATGCAGGTAATGGTCATCTGAGCCGATCAGAACATGCCCTTCGGCAATGCGCGGCGAGGAACGCACGCGCCCGTCAGTAAAATAGGTCCAAACCACTTTCCCGGAGCGAATATCAACAGCATGTAAGGCGTGGTCCTCTGAGCCGAAATAAATCACATCATTGGAAATCACCGGCCGAGAGACAATCCCGCCGTCGGCAGCATACTTCCAAATGAACTGTCCATCGGCCGCATTGAGCGCATACAGGTTGTTATCATAACAGCCTGTGTACAAAACCCCGTTGTGGAAGACAGGCGCGCCACGAATCTCATCTTCACACTTGAACGTCCACAAAGGTTTTATGCCGCCTGTTTGCACCACCGTGGGAACGCTCAAACGCGAAAGGCTGCCCGTCTTGCGGGCCACGTTCAAAAGCGCCTCTTTCATAGCAGCCGCATCAGGAAAGCGGTCAGCCGGGTTGTATTGCAAAGCCGTATTGACCACCAATTCCATCTCAACTGAAACCGCCGGGTTGATCTTGCGAATCGGCCGCTCGGCAAAGGAGAACGGCGGTTCCAGACGCGGATCGCGGCGGGTGAGCGCATGGTGCAAGGTTGCTCCCAGGGCGTAGATATCGGCCAGTTGCGTAGCCTCGCCGCGATATTGTTCAGGAGGAGAGTACCCCTCCGTCCCGATCATTGTCCCCTTCTGCCCGGCCTGGAACGGTTTGGCAATGCCGAAATCCACCAGCACCACATGCCCGTGTTGATTAATCATGACATTGGAGGGTTTCATATCCCGGAAAATAATGGGGTCGGGTTTATGCGTATGCAGAAAATTTAGCACGTCACACAATTCAACTGCCCAACCAAGAACTTGCTCTTCCGGGAGAAAGCCATCTGTTTCGTTGATGATGGCTTCCAAGTCCTTGCCGTTGACGAATTCCAGCACCAGGTACGAGCGGTCATCGTTAGAGAAATAGTCGTAGATGCGCGGAATGGATGGATGGGTAAGCGTGGCCAGCAAATTGGCTTCTCGCTCAAAGTTTTGCACAATGGTCTTCCTCACCAATGGGTCTGGCGCCATGTTGATCATTTCTTTGACGGCCACCAGTTTGACCACGCTGGGAAAGTGCAAATCGCGGGCGCGATACACAGACCCCATCCCACCGATGCCAACCACATCCTGAATCAGATAACGATTGACAAGCGTAGTTCCCGGCTGTAGCTGCTGCTTGCCGCCGCCAATATCATCAGGTTCAAATGATTGGGTAATGTGCTGCGTATCCAGGGTGCTTACCTCCAAGCCAGCCTTGATATTAAGCACATTATAGTTTGCAGATGTTGGATTTGCAACATCCTGAAAGTTGGATTAGCCTTACAAAAACCTTGCCGTTGGGGCTATTTTGCGAGAAAATCAAGGTGTGAGCCCGAAAATCCTTGCCGTCAGTGATGAAGAAGTAGAGCGTTTGTATGCCCTGGCGTCCAACGGGCACTTCCAGGGGATAGACCTGATTCTGTCCTGTGGCGATTTACCATACGCCTATCTGGGCTATTTAATGGATGTCTTGAAAGTGCCGCTCTTCTATGTGCCGGGTAACCACGACCCGCAACATTCTCGCAACATAACCACACAAGTTGAGGGCGCCAGAAACCTGGATATGGAGACTGCCCGCTCGCACAATCTGCTTTTGGCCGGGCTGGGCGGCTGCATCCGCTACCGGCCCGATGGCATCAACCAGTACACGCAGGGCGAAATGTTCCTGCGCGCGGCCCGTCTCTTGCCGCATCTACTTTTCAACCGCATCCGCTATGGCCGCGCCCTGGATATCCTCATTACCCATTCCCCGCCGTTTGGAATTCATGACGAGGATACCCGTGCCCATCGCGGACTCAAAGCGATTAACTGGATCATCTCTCTTGCCAAACCGCGCTACCATCTGCATGGACATACCCACGTCTACAAGCGTAACCTGACCATTTCCGACTCCCAGTCGGGCACAACACGGATTATCAACGTGCATCCTTATAAAGTGATTGAGGTACCCGATGAGCGATGAACTTTCCGCCCGCGTACAGGCCGATTACCAGCGGGCACGTTTCAAAGCCTTTCTCAATCAGGTCTGGTCGGCTTTGTCTGGCCGCCCGAACACTTTGCTTTCCTACAACCAGGTTCGCGAGAAATTACGCATTGGGGGCCCAATTTATCGCGGCGTACAGACCGTGCGCCTCGACCAGATTGCCGGCAGCCTCAATCGTTATCAGCAATTCGACCGCGCTTTCCTGCCGCGCAGCGAGGAAACCGCCGGACGCTGGCAAAGGGTAAACCGCGCATTCTACGAAGACATCAGCCTCCCCCCGGTTGTGCTTTACAAAGTCGGAGATGTTTATTTCGTGGTAGACGGCCATCACCGCGTCTCAGTTGCCCGCGAGCAGGGGCAGGAATTCATTGAGGCAGAGGTGCGCGAATGCGCCAGCAAAGTGCGCATCACGCCCGATTTACGCCCCGAAGACCTGGAGATCTTAAGTGAAAAAGTGGAATTCCTTGAACGCACCGGCCTGGATCGCATCAGACCAGAGGCCAACATCAAACTGACCATCCCCGACGGCTTCAGCCGCATGCTCGAACATATTGCCGTTCACCGTTACTTTATGGGCCTGGATTTGAAACGCGATATCTCAGAAGAAGAGGCGGTCGCCCATTGGTATGACACCGTCTACCTTCCTATCATACGCATCATCCGCGAGAGCAAAATCCTGGAAGATTTCCCCGGCAAAACCGAAGGCGACCTTTACCTGTGGGTGCTTGACCATCAGCATTACCTTTCCACTGCCGAGGGTCATCCGCTTCAGCCGCCTGAAGAAGCAGCACGCGAATTCATTGAAAAAACGGAGACTTGAACATGAGCAACCCGCATCCTCTTGCCGGCGTTTATGCCGCCGCCCTCACGCCGCTTACCCCGGCTCTTGAACCGGACCTCGAGCCTGTTCCCCGATTTCTGGCTTTTCTTGCCGCCCGCGGCTGTCACGGCGCGCTACTCTTTGGCACCACCGGCGAAGGCCCATCCTTCTCACCCTCCGAACGCGAAAGCGTCCTGCGCGCCGCGCTGACAGTGCGGCAGGAATACCCGGGCTTCCGTCTGCTGGCAGGAACCGGCACCCCCAGCCTGGACGAAAGCATCCACCTGACGCGGCTGGCTTTTGACCTGGGCTATGACGGCGTTGTTTGCCTGCCGCCCTACTATTTCCGCAAAGCCAGCGATGATGGCCTCTTTGCCTGGTTTACTCAGGTCATCCAAAAGGCCGTTCCGGCAGATGGCTTTCTGCTTGGCTATCATTTCCCCGGCGCGGCGGGAATCGGCTTTTCACTCGATTTGCTCAAACGGCTCAAAGACGCCTTCCCCAATCAGTTTGCGGGCATCAAGGACTCATCCCATGATGAAGGCCTGGCCGTCGCGCTCGGTCAAACCTTCGGCGCCGATTTGGTGGTCCTGACCGGCACAGACTCCTACCTGCAACTGGCGCTCGAAAATCAAGCCGCCGGCTGTATCACGGCCTGCGCCAACCTGATTGCCCCAGACTTGCGCAGTGTGTATGATACCTATCAGGCCGGAAAGGACCCGGCGGCCATACAGCAACGCGTCAGCGCTCAGCGTCACATTTTAGAAAAATACATGCCATTCCCGCCTACGCTCAAGGCCTTGCTGGCCCGGCTGCACGGTTTCCCGCTTTGGCCGGTCAAGCCGCCGCTGGTAGACATTACTCCCCAAGTAGCCGCCCAAATTGAAGCCGAATTGTCGGCGGTTGTTTAAAAATCTCACCGCGGAGAGGCTGAGAGCACAGAATTTTGCTTGCTATCCTCCCGCAGGTTAGAACCCAAAACCTGCGGGAGGGCAGGTCGTTACATCAGCCAGTCACGAAAGCGTTCTACAAGCGGCGGACCAAGAATAGCAATCCCCACCAGAACCGAAGCCAGGGCAGCAATCAAGACAGCCGCCGCCCCCACATCCTTGCCAACCTTGGCCAATGGATGCCGGACAGGGCTGGCCAGGTCCACAACGGCTTCAATGGCGGTGTTGAAAAACTCTGCAGACCAGACCAGGGCGATAGTCAGAATCAAAACAGCCCAATCGCGCAAAGGCAAATTCAACCACAAGGCAAGCAGGATCACAGCAATGGAAACAACAGCGTGAATCCATGCGTTTTGCTGTGTGCAAATGACATACCACCAGCCATGAAAGGCATGGCGGAAAGAGCGCAAACGAGAAACAATGAAATTGGACATACAATAGATCTCTTGAGTTACAGAAGGTAAAAGTCGGTCGTCTTCATCTTAGTGGGGTATTGGTGAAAGCAATTTGCCACGAATGAAATGAATGCTGCAAAAACGCCAAGAAAATTCGTATTCCTTTGTGACTTCACGGCAAAAACAGAAAATCTCAACGCGAAGACGCCAGGGCGCAAAGAAAATGCAATTTCCAACGCAAAATCTCCGTTTTTCGGTTTTGGATTATGCATAAAAGAGAAATAGACCTTAAAAAATCTTGGCGGCTTTGCGCCCTTGCGTTAGAAACGCCCTTTTTGCAGTAGAGTCCTTCATGAAACTCGTGGCCGATTTAAAATTCAATGGGTAGACGATCAAGGAATCTAATCTTCAGAAATTTTCAAATCCGGCAGGCCAAGTTGGGCCAGGATTTCGCCCTGGGTGCTCCACATCCGTTCTTTTTCGTGCGGGTCAGCATGGTCATACCCCAGCAAATGCAAAACGCCATGCACCACCAGCAATTGCGTCTCGGCCTCCAGCGAATGCCCGGCCAGGCGCGCCTGTTCGGCAGCGCGAGGCACCGAAAGGATCACATCTCCCAGGTATAGCCTGCCGGTCTCCGGGTCGGTTTCTGAGGCGGGAAAGGCAAGCACATCTGTCGGAGCATCTACCCCACGGTAGTCGCGGTTCAGGGCTTGCAGATAAACATCGTCGGCCAACACCAGGCTCAGGTCCAGGTTTTCAGGAGCCGCCTGGTGGGTCAAGGTCTGGGTTGCAGCCTTTTGCAAGAGGTTGCATAGACTCTGATATTCAAACGGGGAGTCAATATAAATCATACGCTGGCCTTCAAAGTCGGCGTTTCTTTGGTGGCGTCTTTCTCACCTTCTGGATACTGGATACGCGGGTGATACGTGCCGCGCAGGGTGGTGACAAAGGATTCGGTAATCAGCCGCAAATCACGCAGGGTTAACCTGGTATTGTCCAACTGGCCTTCACGCTGAGCAACCTCAATCACATCACGGATAAGGGCGCGTAGTTCGTTCTCGTCCTTTGGGTTGGAGGCCCGCGCCCGCGCCTCCGCCGCGTCGGCCAGCATCAACAGGGCCGTCTCGCGCGACTGCGGCATGGGGCCGGGATAGCGGAACTTCTCAATGTCCACTTTGGACATGTCCCCGCCGGCGCGTTCGATTGCCTGTTTGTATTGATAACGGGTCAGAAGCGTGCCATGGTGCTCAAGAATAAAATCTATAATACGACGCGGTAAGCGGTGTTTACGCGCCAGGGTCACGCCGTCGGTTACGTGGCGAATAATCAAGGCTGCGCTTTCCTCGGGGTCAAGATCATCATGTGTATCAATATGGCCGGGAACCTGATTTTCAATGAAGAACTGTGGATTTAAGGCCTTGCCAATATCATGGAAGATGGCTCCCACCCGCGTCAACATCGGGTCTGCCCCAATGCGTTCTGCCGCCTGCTCGGCCAAATTGGCAACCTGCAAACTGTGTTGATAGGTGCCGGGCGCATTGCGCAAAAAGAATTGCAGCAGCGGAAAATCAGAACGCGAAATCTCAAGCAATTGCAGGGCAGTTGTCAAACCCAGCGCCTGGGCCAGGAAAAATTGCAGCAAGAGCGCCAGGCTGGCCGAGGCTAGTCCATTGAACGCTGCTGCGCCAAACAGGGTAGCAATGCCAACCCAATCCAACTGGCTGGAGACCAGCCGGAAGGCCACAATCATGGCGATGCCGGTCAATGTAATCCCCAGGCCGGCGCGGAAATACGTCCACACCCGGCGCGCTGCGCCCAAGATAAGAACACCGTATAGAGAAGAAAGCAGGTAATATGGCAATAAGCCCATACTGCCAGGCATGTTGTAGGCTGCCAGCACACAAATTATCAGCGAGAGAATCATCCCCGCTTCCATCCCAAATAAAATCGCTACCAGCAGGCCAAAAGCCGGTAAAGGATACAGGTAAGGGATGACCGCCCGATTGGGGATAACCATGCGTGCAGCCGCCAAGAAAACCAGCAGCACAATGGCAATCAAAGCCAAACTGCGCAGGTCCGATAAAAAGAGCGGCTGACGACGCTTGAGGTAAAGCCAGAAGAATCCGAAAACGGCCACCACCAGGGCGGCAGCACCGGCATAGTCATCAATGCCCTGTTGGGGACGAATCAGGCTATAAACTTCCAGGGCTTCATAGATTGCCGGCGTAATCACCTGCCCACTCTGGACAATCGTCTGGCCCGCTTTATAGGAGCGCGTGACCAACTCAACCGATTCCCGCGCCTTCTGTCGGGCCGCCTCTGTCAATTCGGGACTATACTGACTGTTGGGCAAAACAAAAGCGCTGACAAATTCTGTGACAATGGCAGCCTGTTCTTCGCTCAGCGACAGGCTGACACGCAAAGGGATGTTGCGCCGCACAACCTCCAGGTCATCCGGGCGGATAGTGGAACGCATGACCTGCTCAAGCACAATCAGCGCTTCTTGTTGAATCGCTTCCCATTGTGATTGACTGAGGGCCAAAATCTTGCTGATTGTTTCGGGTTTGAGGCTGATTTCGGCCAACGAGGCCAGACTGGCTGCTTTTTCCACATTGCTGCTTTCTGCATCTGAACGCACCAGGGTGATGTACTCCAGTGTGGCGCTCAAACGCTGACGCTGGCGGCGGGCAACAGATGGATCTGCCGGGCCATACACCGGTTGCACCGCGCGCTCCGCTGCCAGGCGCGCCTCCTCTGTCAGCACATTGCTGACGTATTCATAGTCATACGGAGCGTTTAGATCCAGAGGGGCAATGTCACCGGGTTTCAGTGGTAAGGCTTCTGCTCGCAAAGCCAGTGGAAGCACAAGCAAGGCATAAGCCAGCACCGCCGTACACGCCAGAATGACAACTTGCAAAAACACCACGCGCCGCGGCAGACGGCCTTGGCGATTTGATTTTGAACTCATGACCCGGACTATTTCTGCAGCGACTCACGCACTGCCTGGCTGACCTGATCGCCGGGGACACGGCCGGCCACTTTGGGCATCAGCACTTTCATCACCTTACCCATATCCGCCGGCGAAGTTGCCCCAACTTCGGCAATGGCCGCCTGAACCAGAGCGTGCAATTCGTCTGGGCTGAGCGCCTGCGGCAAAAAAGCCTGCAACACGGCAATCTCGGCTTCCGCCTCAGCAGCCAGGTCAGGGCGATTGGCCAGGCGGGCTTCGTCCAGCGCTTCGCGGCGGATTTTGATTTCCTTTTGCAGGATGCCAAGCACAGCCGCATCGTCCAGCGTTGTCTGACGGTCAACCTCAGCCTGCTTGATAGCCGCCAGCGCCATGCGCACGGTACGCTTGCGGACCTCATCGCCCGATTTCATAGCGGTTTTCAAGGCTTCGTTTAGTTGCGTTTTTATATCCATATTATCAATTATACCTCTTGTCTATCTGTGAAGGATTCCAGCAGAGCGGGCGGCCAATCTTGTGTCAACCGCTCAAACTCATAACGTGTCCGCCGAATGGCAGCGGCCTCTGCCCAGGCGTAGGCCGGGCGAGCAGGCGAATCGGCGTTCATCCAGGCGTGCGAATCGCGCGGCAAAAGCGGGACAACCCACCGTCCGACAAAGGGGATAAACGTCAGCAGTTCCCAGGGATAATACAGACGGCCAGACTTAAGTTCGGGACTGGACAAAATCTCCGGGCAGAGCGGATCAATCTCAGCCGGGGCCTGATCCGTTTTTTGTCAGGTTGTCCCAGCCATAAAGCGACATAGTTTGTGTGCGCGTAAAAGTCCTGCACGGCATGAGTCACTTTACCAAAGGCGCGCCAGGCCTTCTCTCGTTCGCCGGCCTCCAGCCAGGGTCGCACCTCTGCGCGGCGCGCCTGCACAAAGGCCTCGCCGGCCGCAAAGGCATTGTCATCAAAGTGATATTCAGGGTGCAGCAACTGCCCCACCAGCCCATCCAGGCTCAGGTTAGCCGCAATGATCACCTGCAAGGCGCGGGCAGAAAACCATTCTCCAAGCGCCTGTGTGGTAATGGAGCGGTGGTACGGGGCATCCATTATTTCAAATCCTGCAGCAAATACACTTCGACAGGCTGTTCGCGGCCTTTGACCATTACCGCCTCAAGCGGTACGGCGATTACCTGTGCGGCAATTTGTTCATAGAGCGGTTTGTTGATGAGAATCTGACCACGCTGGGCCACCGTCTGCAAGCGTTGTGCCAGGTTGACAGTATCGCCAATGGCTGTGTAGTTGAACAACTGATCGGTACCAACATTGCCGATCATCGCCGGCCCGGTTGCTATGCCAATTCGAAAGATGCGCTGATACTCAGGAGCAGAAAAGTGGGCATGGGCTTCCATGCTGCGGCGAATGATCGTAAGCGCCGCCCGCGCCGCCCGCAAAGCATGATCGGGCTGAGGGTCGGGAGCGTTCCAAAAAGCAAGCACGGCATCGCCCATAAATTTATCCAGCGTGCCTTCCTCGTCCAATATCGCCTGAGCCGCTAAATCCAGGTAAGAATTCAGCACCTTAAAAACCACTTCAGGCGGGGTCTTTTCGCTAAAGGAGGTAAAACTTACCAGGTCGGCAAACAGGACCGTAACGGTCTGCTTGACCCCGTCCAGGCGCAAGTTCGAGACATCAGCCAGCAACCGATCGCGCACGCGCGGGGCCACCACCCGCCCAAAGGTCTGACGGATGCGTTCCTGCTCGGCTTCAAGCCGGCGTTTTTCTGTCAGATCTTCAAAGACAATGGTCGCACCCTTTGTACCGAGGTAAGCATCCCGCAGAGGAGAACAGGACAGGCGCAGGTAGAGTTCACCGCGCTGCGGCAAACTGGGCCTTAAATCTGTACTCAGGGTAATGGCGCCTTGTTCCACAGCCTTGGCAGTGACCATCTCAAGGTCCGGACAGAGACCCGGCAGGGCATCATGAATCGGCTTGCCCAGCACCTGCGCTACCGGCAAACCAAGGATGGTCTCTGCAGCCTGATTGAAGAGGGTAATCTGACGCGCAACGTTGGTGGTGATGATTCCCGTCGCCACAGAGGCAAAGATGTCGTCCATCAAGTTCTTCATTTCAAGCGTCTGCTCATACGTGCGCCGCAGGTTGGTAAAGAGACGGGCGTTCTCCAATGCCAGGGTAGATTGGGCCGCCACGGCCGCCAGAAAATCCAGGTCGTCGCTGGAATACAGGTCGCCGGAACGCTTCTGACCAAGCATCATAAAACCGGTCAGGCTGCCCTCATAACGCAGCGGGACAAAAGTAAAGCCGGCCAGTCGTTGAGAATCGGCATCGTTTTGCAATTCAACCGGCAGAGGCTTGCCCGGCGGAAACCAGAAGGGCGCCGGGTTGGCCTTAATCACCTGAATGAGCGGGGCTGCTGCATCATAGGTCGGGGCGCTGTCCTCTCGACTGGCATGCGGCAAATATTGACCGAGTTCATCGTGATACAAGTAGATGACGAATTTCTCCGGGGCAAATGCCTGCTGGAGTTCTTCTTCCAGCAACGTCAAGGTGCGGCTCAAGTCGGGAGTGATCGCCAGATTTGTGGAAAGGTGCGTCAGGATACGGCGGTAATCGGCAGGCGAACGATAAAAGACGCGGTCAATCAGGCGTTGAATTAAAACCCGCAGAGGAGTCAGCCCAACAACCAGCACCAGCAAGTAAGTGGCGATCAGAATCGGGTCATTGGGTTGAATGGTTCTCTGCACGACAAAAGACAGGGCTGCCACCAGGACATAGAAAACCCCCAGCACTACGGCTGTCGTGACCAGGTAGGTCAGGACGCGGCCAAGAATGCGATCCACATCCAACAAGCGATAGCGGACAATCGCATACGTCACCGAAAGGGGCAGGAAAATCAGAGGCGGAAAGTACAACGACGAGCGGAATTCCGGCACCTGTCCGCCAAAAGTGGATGGCAGCAGGTACAGCAGCAACATGGGCAGAAAGGCGATCAGCGCGCCGAAGATAATGACACGGCTTTGCTGACGGATGATGGGCAAATGACTGCGCAAAATCCGGACGGTCAGCGTCGCCAGGAAAAAGAACATGGCCGCGGCAATGTAGAAGTAGCCGCCCCAACGCCAACTGAGAATATAGGCATACACATCTTTTGGGAAAAGAATGTCTCGGGCGATGGGTATGGCCGCCACCAGGGTAATCAGCCAGGGGAAATAGCGGGAGAGGGGACGGCGCTCGACAAACGGCATCGGCTGGGGAAAGACCAGCGAGAGATGGGTCAGGGCGCCTGCCAGGATCGGCAGGCTAAGCGACCAGAGGAGCACCACATAATGCGTGGTGTTCATATCCAGAAAGGTGACGGTCACAATGCTGGTAGCGGCGGTAAATGTCAAAAACGCGCGGCTGGCGCGCAGGTCGGGGCGGATCCGATAGGCCCACAGGCCTGTGCCGAGGAAGGTCAGCCCTACCAGGTAGGGGATAATAAAAAGCGAAACCAGGTCCAACCGGCGGACATGAACCGGCGTAATTTGGATGTCGAAGGAGGTGCCGTCACGCCGCAGGAAAGTTGCCGTTAGCGGCTGAAAACCATGCGCGCTCAACAGGCGGTTCAGGCTGCGCACATTGGCCACCGTTTGACCGTTGATTGCTACCAACCGGTCAGACCATTGAACGCCCTGGTTGCGTGCCGGCCAGTCCTTTCCATTGATCTGGCTGATAACGTTATGCGGCTCAATTAATGCTCCCAAAAAAGGTTGACGAAACCATTGATAGGCCCAAAAAGGCGTCAGGACGAGCATCGCAATAGCAATCACCACAACTGTCAGAGGGACGCCATGTTCAATTATGTTTGGGATGGAAAGTTTGGTTTTCATAGCGGTTTCCAAATTTGGGAGCAGAGACAATGCACATCAGAATTATAAGCGATTGTCACAGGTTGCGCCCTTAAAAGCGGCAGTCGCCCAAGAATTGGGCATTCCCGGCCATTTGCTCCCCCAATGTAGTGCCGCCGGTTTTGTCGGCTAAATCTGGCAGGATGCGCCTTCTTACGCTGGAGTTAATCGCTTTGCCAGAAGAAAGCCCAGTATAAGAAGACCGAGATGGTGTACAGGACAATAGTCCCAATGAAGGGCGGGCCGAAGCCGTAGCGTACCTGTAACCAGCCGCTGATGGTGGGGCTGAAGGCCCAGCCGAAATTCCAGGACATGCTGACCAGGCTGGCGACTGTGGCGCGGGCTGACGGTTCGACTTTCTCCATAACATAGGCGTTGTAAACCGGCCCACCCATGTTCATCAGAGCCAGGCGGATGTAATAGGCAATGGCGGCCGCCCAGAACCAGGGCGAAAAGCCAAGCAGGATTAAAAAGGGGATGGAGAGCGCTTGCGTAATCACCACAATTTGAATCTTGCCCAGGCGGTCTGCCAGTGGCGGGGCTACCAAAATGCCGATTCCCATTGCCAGCGACCCCCAGGCAAAAAGCGCGCCGATGACTGGGTCGGGTTGATGATGGACCACACGGAAGAAAACGTTCATGAAAGGCATAATCAACCCCGCGCCAAGGGAGGTCAACAGCATGGGCAGGATTAACTTGATCAACAGGAGCGGTTCTCTGGCAGCATAGGCAAAGGGCGCAAAAACGGTGCGCTGGGAGGAGGTCAGAATCGGCGACTTCAGCCATAGCAGAGGCAAAAGTCCGAGGAATGCCACACCCCCCACAACGCCAAGAGAGCCGGCGTAGGCTGCTGCGCTGGTGGGCAAGGCTTTCTCCCAGGCCGCGATCCAGGTTGGAAGAGAGCCGCCTACCCAGTTGCCCACCGAAGCAGCCGTCATCTGCAATCCCTGATTCAGGCTGAAAAGGTAGGTGCGTTCTTCCTCGCCGCTGTTCTCAACCAGGAAAGGCGAAACGCTGACCGCTGCCAGGCTCTGCGCCAACCCCATCACCACGTTCATGACATAGAAAACCGTTTGGGATGGCCAGATGACCATGATCAGGATGCTTATGGCCGTCAACCCCCCGCCCAGCAGGAGTGATCCTTTGCGGCCCAGAGAGTCGGCCAGGTAACCCATGGGCAGAGCCGCCAGCAGAGCGGTGAGACTTCCGGCGGTAATTAATCCGCCCAGAATGCTCTCGTCCATGCCCAGGCTGAGCGCATAAAAGTTGAAGAGTAAGCGATACACGCCCAGCGCTGCGCCGGTCAGGATGGTGCTGCTCAAGTACAACCGCGCGTTGGGACGAAAGGCGCTGACGCGTGACCAGTAGGTATGTAGTACATTTTTCGGCTTTGTGGTATACATAGGTCATCCATTAAACCTTATAAGGCAGATTGGGTCAACCCGCCTGCTGTCCTGTTGATCAAGGAGCCATTTGTGAACAATCAATCCTCTCGCAGTTTGATGATTCCGCCTCAGGGGGGGATGCTTAAAGAACTTATGCTGCGCCTCAAACTCGTTCTGCGTCTGCTTGGGGACAAGCGCGTCAATTTTTTTGTCAAACTGATTCCCATCGGCGCATTGGCTTATCTGATTTCCCCGGTTGACCTGGCGCCGGGCGTGACTCTGCCGGTGATCGGCGCCCTCGATGATGCCGCCGTCCTCTGGTTGGGTACGACTCTCTTCATGGAACTTTGTCCATCTGAGGTGGTGCGCGAGCATATCCGGCTTTTGAGCAGCAACCTGGATATGATTGAGCACGAAAGCGGGGAAGATGTGGTGGACGCAGACTCTGTAGAAGAAGTCAAGTGACATTTTTTGTGGCAGCAGGGCTCAACCTGGCGCCCACCTATTCCAGAGGCTTTTGAGGGGCATTTGGGTATGTCTCTTGGGGGCGTTACCACGAGCACGCACATTGAGAATCACGGTTCAGGGTGATTGTTGCTCCTACGGTATAATTTGCATATGCACAATAGCCTTCCTCTGGCGGCAGTGGATTATGTGGTTGTCGGTCATCTCTCGCTCGATCTGACTCCCCAAGGACCAAGGCTGGGCGGGACGGCTGCCTACGCCGCCCTTACTGCCCGTTCACTGGGGATGCGCGTCGGGGTGGTGACATCCATCGCCGCGAACGCGCCGCTCGAAGCCCTGACCGGCTGTGCGACGGTCATCCTGCCATCTGAACAAAATACGACTTTTGAAAACATTTATACGCCGGCCGGCCGCATTCAATACTTGCGCGCCAGGGCGGTGGACATTCCCCTGCAGGCCATCCCTCCGGCCTGGCGCGCGGCACCCATTCTGCACTTGGGGCCGATCGCCGATGAAGTTGAGCCTCTCCTGCCAAACGATATTGTCCCCGGCTTGCTTGGCCTGACACCCCAAGGCTGGCTGCGCCGCTGGGATGCCGATGGCCGGGTATGGGCAAATGCCTGGAAATACGGGGAGCAGCCTCTTCGTCAGGCCGGAGCCGTGATTCTCTCGGTGGAAGATGTGGCCGGAGATGAGGATCAAATCGAAAGCCTGGCCTCCATCTGCCCTCTCCTGGTGGTTACAGAAGGCGCGGCCGGAGCGCGCTTATATTGGAATGGCGACTTGCGCCATTTTTCGGCGCCGGTCGTGCCGGAATTGGATGCAACCGGCGCAGGTGATATCTTCGCCGCCGCCTTTCTGGTACGCTTGCGAGCCACGCGTGACCCGTGGGAGGCGGCGCGCTTTGCTGTCCGCCTGGCATCTGCCTCGGTCACCCGCCCCGGACTGGCAGGTATTCCAACCCCTGAAGAAGTCCAACTTTCGCTGGTGGAGGTATTCTAGTTCATGGGACGCATCTACACGCTTGCCAATCAAAAGGGCGGCGTAGGCAAGACGACTACCGCCATCAATTTGGGCGCTTATCTGGCACAACTTGGCCAACGCGTCTTGATTGTGGATATTGATCCACAGGCCAACGCCACTTCCTCCTTGGGTGTTGATAAGCAGAGCGTGCAGGGCGGTTCCTACGAAGCCTTGCTCGGATTGGTGCCTGCGGCCTCGCTGTTGCTTCAAAACCAGCGCCTCAATCTCTCGCTGCTGCCTTCTTCCCCGGCCCTGGCAGGCGCGGAGGTAGAATTGGTTAACGAAATGGCGCGCGAACTGCGCCTGCGTCAGGCACTGGAACCCCTGGTTGGCCGGTATGACTATATCCTGATTGACTGCCCCCCTTCTCTTGGCCTGTTGACGATTAACGGCCTGACCGCCGCCAGAGATGGCATCCTCATCCCCGTGCAGTGCGAATACCTGGCGCTGGAAGGGCTTGGCCAGTTGATGCAAACCATTCAGCGCGTGCGCACGGCTCTCTTCCCTGAATTGCGGGTGCGCGGCGTGATCCTGACCATGTTTGACGGCCGAACTCATCTCTCGGCAGATGTGGTCAACGAGGTCGGTAAGTACTTTCCTGCGCAAGTGTTCAAGACCATTGTGCCGCGCAGTGTGCGTCTGGCTGAAGCCCCGTCTTATGGCCTGCCGATATCGGCCTATGCACCTGCCTCAATCGGGGCGCAGGCCTACGAAGCCCTGGCAAAAGAATTGCTGGCCGGAGACGGCGTGAGCCTTCCGGCGGCAGGATAGGAGGTGCGCGATGCCTCAGAGAACTGGACTCGGTAAAGGACTGGATGCCCTGATTCCCGGCAGCGGGCAAACACCTTCGTCCGCGGGCATTCATCAGATTTCACTCGATTTGATTTCCCCCAACCCGCGCCAGCCGCGCTCCAATTTCGATCCATCTGAACTGGACGAACTGGCAGCCTCCATCCGCGAACACGGCATCCTTCAGCCGCTGATTGTGGCCTCAGCCGGGGATGGCCACTATACCCTCATCGCCGGCGAACGCCGCCTGGAGGCCGCCCGCAGGGCCGGCTTGCGCACCGTCCCGGCCATTCTGCGTCAGGCCAGCGACCAGCAATTGCTCGAACTGGCGCTCATCGAAAACCTTCAGCGCGCAGATCTCAACCCGCTGGAAGAAGCCGAAGCCTACCGCCAACTGAATGCCGATTTTGACCTCTCGCATGAACAGATTGCCGAACGCGTCGGCAAGAGCCGCGTAGCCGTCACCAACACACTGCGCTTGCTCAATCTGCCCGAAGCAGCCAAAAAGGCCCTGCTGGAGGGTAAAATTAGCGAAGGTCACGCCCGCGCCTTGCTTTCCCTGCCCACGACTGAAGCCCAGCAGGCAGCCTTACAAACCATCCTGGCCCACGATCTCACCGTCCGCCAGACCGAGGAACTGGTGCGCAAATTAAGCGGACAAAAGCCCGCGGCCCCTGCTCGCCCCCCCTCCCCCCCCGAAATCGCCGCCCTGGAAGAACGTCTGCGCACAGCCCTTGGCACGCGCGTGCATTTACGTCATGGCCGGCGCGGCGGCAGTTTAACCCTGTACTACTACTCAGATGAAGAACTTAACACGCTGCTCGAACGCCTCTTAAAGGAGTGAGCATGAAACTGCTTCACCATGCCCACATCTATACGCTTGATGCGGGTCGGCCGCTTGCTTCAGCCCTGTTATTGCAAGGCGAACGTATCCTGGCCGTTGGGGGCGACGAATTGCTGGATGCCGCCCCTCTCCAGGCCGAACGCTTTGACCTGGGCGGGCAGACTGTCCTGCCGGGGCTGATTGATGCCCATGTTCACCTGGAACAGTACGCCCTGGGGCTGCAAAAAGTAGATTGTGAAACCGATACACTGGCAGAATGCCTGCACCGCGTTGGGCAACGCGCCCGGCTCCTTCCACCCGCAGGCTGGGTGCTGGGACACGGATGGAATCAAAATTCCTGGCGCGACGCTCCCCCTGCTGCAGCAGACCGCGTGGCCGGTTTTGGCAACCTGGCAGACCTCGACCGCGTCACCGAAGGCCGCCCCGCCTACCTGACAGCCAAGTCGCTACATGCGGCCTGGGCCAACAGTGCCGCCCTCCAGCAGGCCGGCATCACCGCCGATACCCCCGACCCGATTAATGGCAAGATTCAGCGCGATGCCGGCGGCCGGCCAACCGGCATTCTATTCGAAGCAGCCATGGATCTGGTTGCAAAACACATTCCGCAGCCGACCGTTTCACAAGTGACCGAGGCCATTGCTCAGGCACAGAAGACTCTCTGGCGCATGGGCCTCACCGCCGTCCATGATTTCGACCGCCGCACCTGTTTCATGGCCTTGCAGCAATTACACGCTGCCGGGGAATTGCGTTTGCGCGTGGTCAAGGGCATTCCGATGGAAGATTTGCCTCATGCCGTGGCGCTTGGATTGCGCAGCGGCTTTGGCGATTTCACCCTGCGGATCGGCCATTTGAAAATATTTATGGATGGCGCCCTCGGCCCGCGCACGGCAGCAATGTTTGAGCCATATGCACAAGAAAGCCAGAATCGTGGTATTCTGAATATGGATGCCGAGCAATTGTTTGAAATCGGCTGTCAGGCAGCAGAAAGCGGCCTGGGGTTAGCCGTCCATGCCATTGGCGACCGGGCCAACCATGAAGTCCTGAACGCACTGGAACACCTGCGCACCTACGAACGTCAGCACGGATTGCCGGCTTTGCGTCACCGAATTGAACACGTTCAGGTGCTTCATTCCGACGACGCCGGCAGGCTGGCAAGTCTGGATGTGACGGCCTCGATGCAGCCCATCCATGCCACTTCTGACATGGAAATGGCCAAGCGCTACTGGGGAGCGCGTACTGCCCTGGCCTATGCCTGGCGCACACAATTGCAGCATGGCGCGCGCCTGGCCTTTGGTTCAGATGCCCCGGTCGAATCGCCCAATCCGTTTTTGGGCTTACATGCAGCCGTGACCCGTTGCCGCGCCGATGGCGCCCCAGGCCCGCAAGGCTGGCATCCGGAACAGCGGCTGACTTTGCAAGAGGCCTGGCAGGCATTCACCTTGGGCCCGGCCTACCTGGCCGGCACCGAAGCAAGCCAGGGACGACTGGCCCCCGGTTACCTGGCCGACCTGATTGTCCTGGAACAGGACCCGTTCTCTATCCCACCCGCAGACCTGGCAGCATTGCAGCCGAATGCAACCATGATTGGCGGCGAATGGGTCTGGAAAGCGTAAGATGCCATGACGACAAAACCGCAATTAACCCCAGAAATCCTTGCCCCCCGTTTAGGAGAATATCTGATCCGGCGGAAGTTGATCACCGAAGCCGACTTGAACCGCGCCCTGCAGTATCAGCAGGAACAGTTGGCTGCTGGAAGAGCACGTCTATTAGGCGAGTTGTTGATTGAACTCGGCCTGATTGACCGGCCAACGCTTGACCATGCCATTACCGAACTGATACTCCAATTGCGCAACGCCTTGCAAGACGCCAACCGGAATCTGGAGAGGCGGGTACAAGAACGCACAGCAGAACTGCAAGAAGCCCTGGAACGCCTTTCTGAACTCAGCCAACTTAAGGCCAATTTCGTTTCCAACATCTCGCACGAATTGCGAACCCCTCTCACCCACATTAAGGGCTATCTTGAATTGATGGCCTCCGAGTCTTTGGGACCGTTGACCGAAGAACAACGTCACGCCATTCAGGTGAGCCAGAAGTCAGCGGCGCGGCTTGAAGGGCTGATAGAAGACCTGATTCTGTTCTCCCTGACATCGCGGGGTGAGTTGAGCCTGCAAATCGAAAGCCTAGATATCCGTATGCTGGCTGCGCATGCCGTCCGCTCGGCACAGGCCAAAGGAGAAGCGCGCGGCGTGACCGTGCACCTGGTGGCCGACGAGAACATTCCAAAAGTGCACGGCGATGTGCAGAAGATTTCATGGGTTTTGAACCAGTTGCTGGATAACGCGGTTAAGTTCACCCCGCAGGGCGGGCGGGTTGTCCTCAACGTGAAGCAGGAAAGCCCCAAACTGGTCAGAATCTCCGTGGTAGACACCGGCATTGGCATCCCGGCCGACCGGCTGAACGAAATCTTTGAGCCATTTCATCAACTGGATGGTTCATCCACCCGCCGCTACAGCGGCACCGGCCTGGGGCTGTCCCTCGTAAAACAAATTATCGAGGCGCATGGTTCGGTCATTGAAGTAAAATCCACCCCCGGGCGCGGTTCAACCTTTGAGTTTCCCCTGCTTGTTGTTGGGGCAGAAGCCTGAAACAAACGCAAATGGAACCTGATTGTCTTGCCTCGCTTTGTTTGCTCGCCGATATTGTCACCCAGACCAGCAACTGGAAGACGGCGCTGGATGCTTTAATCGAGGCATTGCGCTCGGCCATCATCTTTGATAACTTTGCAATCTTTCGTGCAGACGCGAACGGCCAAATCAGTGACGTAGCCTATGCGCGTGCCGTTGGGCGGGGTAAATCTGGAGAGGCAGATGTCGCCTGGGGAGAGAGCATCGCCAATCAGGTCCTGTCTGTAGGGCGGATGGTGCTGCAAGAACCTCAAGTTAGCCTGAACACCGACCGCCTGCAACGCCCCTATCTGCTTGGCCTGCCGCTCAAAGCGCCAGGACAAACGATAGGGGCGCTGATATTTGTCCGTTTCGGCGGGCCGGTTTACACAGAAGAGCAAATCAAAATCGCTATCCTTGCGGCCGCCCTGGTTTCCAGCCTGTTTGAGCGGGAAATTTGGCAAGAGAAAATGGCCGAATGCGAAGCCATTCAACGTCAGATGAATCTACAGGAAGAGTTCGTAGCGACCATCTCACACGAACTGCGCACCCCCCTGGGTTTTATCAAAGGATATACGACCACCCTGTTGCGCGAAGATACACAATGGGACGCCGCCACCCAGCGCGAATTCCTGACCATTATTGACGAAGAAGCGGATCACCTGACCGATTTGATTGAGAACATCCTGGAAACAGCCCGTCTGCAGAGTGACACCTTGCAAATGACCTTCCAGCCTCTGGCGCTTGAACGCGTCATTCGCGATGTCGTCGTTCGCGCTCAGACGCGTTATAAAGGAATGCGCATCCTGCTCGACCTTGAACCGGTTCCCCTCATCCAGGGTGACGCGGTGCGACTGGCACAAGTTATTGAGAACTTACTGAATAATGCTGCCAAGTATGCTCCCGGCTCGCCGGTCTCGATTCGCCTGTGGCAAGAAAAGAATCGCGTGCTGATAAGCGTAGCCGATCAAGGGCCGGGCATTGCTGCCCAACACCTGCCCTATATTTTTGACCGTTTCTATCGAGTTTCGGATGGCAAAACACACCCCGGCACCGGCCTGGGCCTTTTTATTTGCCGCCAAATCGTCCAAATGCATCACGGGCGCATTTGGGCCGAGTCGGAGCCAGGACATGGCGTTACCTTTTTTTTGGCTTTGCCTTGTAATTGACAAGGCACCGAGCAAAAGGAGAGAACAGTATGGCCAAGCGTATCTTGATTGTGGATGATGAGCCGCGCTACTTGCGTCTACTCGAAGCCAATTTGCGCACAGATGGCTACGACGTGGTCGGCGCACCAGACGGCTTTCAGGCGCTGGATATCTTCTCCAGCCAGCCGATTGACCTTATTTTGCTGGATATCATGATGCCCAGGATGGACGGCTTTGCCGTCTGCCAGCGCATCCGCGAATTTTCAAACGTCCCAATCATTATGCTCACTGCCAAAGGAGAAGAACAAGACCGCGTACGTGGGCTGGATTTGGGAGCGGATGATTACCTGGTCAAGCCTTTCTCGGCGACCGAACTCCTGGCACGCGTGCGCGCTGTTCTCCGCCGGGCCCAGGTGACGGTGGAAAGCGGGCAAACGCGTTATTTTACGCACGGCAACCTGCGCATTGACTTTGCTCGAGCCGAGGTATGGCGGGGCAATCAACCCGTGTATCTTTCGGCCACCGAATACCGTCTCCTGCTTCAATTTGCTCACAATATTGGCAAAATTATGACAGCGGAGGAATTGCTCACCAGCATTTGGGGACCGGAGTATCGCGACGATAAGGAAATCTTGTGGGTCAGCATTGCCCGTTTGCGCCAAAAACTGGAAGATGACCCCCACTCCCCCAAGCACATTGTCACCCGCTCTGGGCTGGGGTACCTGATGCCACCCATGGAAGATTAATCCTTGAGGCCAGGATGGCAAACAAATCAGTCCTTATTATTGACGGCGATGCAGCCAGCCGCGCTTTTTTGGAAATGACGTTCCGAAAGAGTGGCTTAACCGTCTTGCAAACCGGTTTAGGCCGGGAAGGCTTGATTTTTGCCTGGCGTGACCGCCCCGATTTAATTGTCGCCGATCCCAACCTGCCCGATTTGCCCGGCGAAACCTTAGTGGCCAAGATCCGCCAGGACGCGCGTACCAGCCAGACCCCTTGCATTGCCCTAAGCAGCGACCCAAATCCGGAACGAAAGGCCGCCTGCTTGAGCGCCGGCTTTAATGAGTATTTGGTCAAATCCGCTCAGGCCATCCCGCCTCTGCTGGAAGCCATTACCCGCCTCTTAAGCGGAAAACCCGTCACCGGCATCTCGCGGCAGGGAGGGATGCTGTTTGTCTTCTTAAGCGCCAAGGGCGGAACCGGGACATCTTCGCTGTGTGCCAATATTGCTACGAATATCGTCAAGAATGAACCCGAATCAAATGTGGCCGTGGCAGACCTGGTCTTGCCTATCGGCTCGATTGGCCAGATTGTCGGTTATCAAGGAGAAATGGATCTGTTCAGCGTGAGCGAGTTGCCCGCCGAGCAAGCAACAGACGTTTTTTTGCGGGAAAACCTGCCCAAACCGCCCCTGTGGGATTTCCAATTGCTGGCCGGCTGCCCCGACCCCGAAAAAGGCACCTTGCTGCAGGCCAAGCGTGTTCCAGAACTGGTTTCAAAATTACAGCAGGCCTTTGATTATGTCTTAGTGGATTTGGGTCGTTCTCTTTCCCGCATCAGCCTGCCCATCATCCAGCAGGCCGATGTGATTGTCCTCATTGTCAGCACCGATTTGAGCACGGTTACACTAACGCAAAAAGTCTTGGAGTACCTCAAGGCTCAGGGCATCAAGTCAGAACGTGTGTACACCATTCTAAACCGGGCCGTTGGCTTGGAAGGCCTGACCAAGCCCGAAGCCGAAAAAATACTGGGTATCGATATACAGGTTACCCTGCCCTACATGGGTAGCAACTTTACCCTGGCAAACAACCAACACCAACCTATCATACACAAGTTCCCCAACGATACCACCTCAATCAGCCTGAAGCAAATTTCAACAGATTTGGCAGCCTTGGCCCGCCGCCTGCGCACGGCGTGATTAACCCGAAACAGCAGGGCTTCTCTGCTATAATTGCTCTACTGCAAAAACGAATGAAACAGGCAATTACGCTATAATAAACATCGTGATTACCTGCCTGCAGATAGAGCAGGCAGTTGCCGAGAATCGCATTGAGACTGGTGCAGGCTGGCATATACCCCTACGAGGCAAATTATGGATATTCCAACCCAAATCACAATTCGCACCAAGAAACTTGGCGTTCTTATCCGGGATGCCCGCCTGGCTTCCCGTCGCACCTTAGATGAGTGCGCTCAGGCAATAGGTGTCACGCGTGGGATTTTTAAGGCCTACGAGGAAGGGCGGCGGGCTCCCTCCCTGCCCGAACTGGAAATCCTGGTCTATTTCCTGAATTTGCCGATTGACCATTTTTGGAGCCGGGAAGCCATTTCGGATGACCCGCCTCCTACCGAACCGCTTGACCTGGCTCGCCTGGTTGGCCTTCGCCAGCGAATGATTGGGGCACTTTTAAGAGCCGAGCGGATGAATGCCAGTATTTCCATGAAAGTATTAAGTCAACAAACCGGCATTTCTCCCAGCCGGCTAAAAGCCTATGAACTGGGAGAACGCCCGATTCCTTTGCCCGAGTTAGAGGGTCTTTTGACGGTGCTGGGGGGACAAATTGAAACCTTCTTTGACGAAAGCGGCCCAATTGGGCAATGGATGATCAGGCAGCAGGCCATCAAGGATTTCCTTGATCTGCCGCCCGAGTTACAGGAATTTGTCTGCAAGCCTGTGAATCGGCCTTACCTTGAACTGGCGCTGAAATTGAGCGCCATGTCCACAGAAAAATTGCGCTCAGTGGCCGAGGGCCTGCTCGATATTACGCTGTAAAAAAGGATAAAAGATGACCGAGGAAGATGGCCGCGCTCTTGAATCGGCGGGCAAATTAGCCTTTGGAAAAGGCGATTTTGCTGCTGCCTTACAGGCTTTTACCCAGGCATCTGAGTGGTATCAGAGTCACGCTCAACCGCTTGAAGCGGCAGAAATGAAAAATAATGTGAGCGTGGTATTACTGAAACTCAATCGCGCCGAAGAGGCCCTGCAGGCTGCTCTGGGTACCGATGAGACCTTTGCTCAGGCAGGCGACCTTCGCCGTCAGGGAATGGCCTTGGGCAACCAGGCTGCTGCCTTAGAGGCGTTGGGAAAATTTGACGAAGCATTAAAACTCTACGAGCGCAGCGCCGAGGTGTTGGCCGAGGCAGGCGAAGGAGATATGCAATCCCTGGTACTTCAGGCGGCAGCCGGTATTCACGCCCGCCGCGGCAAACTCGAAGAGTCGGGCATTGAGATGCTCGGCTCGCTGGGAGCAGTAAAGAATCCAACATGGGTTCAGCGTCTGCTGAAATTCCTTCTACGCATTCTCCCGTTTTGACGGCGGACATGCGCGTTCGCCGTGCAAGCAGGGACGACCAGCAGGCTGTTGCCAGCCTGCTGTATTTTGGCCTGCATGTCCATCGTCACCTGGACTGGCGCATGCCGCTGGAGTGGCTTGGGGTGCCTGAGTTCTGGGTTGCCGAACACAAAGGCCGCCTGCTTGCTGCGCTTGCCTGTCCGCCAGACCCGCCGGCAATTGCCTGGCTCAGGCTCTTTACCCACCATCAGGAAATAAATGCTTTTCAGGCTTGGGATATCCTGTGGGAGGCGGCCAAAAAGCAGATTGCCCAAAACGGCTGCCTGCATCTGGCCTGCATTGTCCAAGAAGACTGGATGGAATCCCTTTTGCAGGCGCGCGGTTTTAACCACCTGCAGGACATTCTCTTTCTGGAATGGGAGGGAAAAAGACTCCCGACGGTTCCCGCCCTGCCCTTAGGGCTACAACTGCGTTCTATGCGGCCGGATGACTTGCCTGCTGTAGCAGTAGTTGACGCTGCCGCCTTTGTCCCTCTGTGGCAGAACTCATTAAAGACTTTGCAAGACGCCTACCCCCAGGCCGTGTATGCCACCATTGTTGAATCCGAAGCAGGCATACTGGGCTACCAACTCAGCACGCAATCGGCATTTGGCGTTCACCTTGCCCGGCTGGCAGTAAGACCAGAAGCCCAAGGACAGGGTATCGGTTCGGTGCTGACGGCCGACCTGATCCAGCGCGCCTTTGCGCAGGGAGCAGCGCGCATCTCCGTCAACACCCAAAGCGATAATCAGGCCTCACTGGCTTTGTATGCAAAACTGGGCTTTCGGCAGACTGCTCAGCGCTATCCGGTTTATACTTTTGATTTTTCCACCGGCAAGTGAGTGTAGGAGGAGACACAATGGTCAAACCTGAGGAGGCAGTAATCGTCAATGCTTTGGTGCGGCAAGCATTGGTTGCGGCTGAGGAGGTGATGGGATCGCACGGCTTGCACGCCGTTTTGCGCACCAGCGGTTTGGAGCGGTTCATTGACAACCTTCCGCCCGACGATTTGAATCCCGGCATTAAGGCTTCAGAGTACGCCAAGTTCAACGAAGCAATCGAGGCTTTCTATGGGCGCGGGGGACGCGGCATGCTCCAACGCATTGGAAAGGCATCCTTTCAATACGGCGTGCGTGAACAGGCCGCCCTGCTTGGGCTGGCCGGGGCAGCGCTAAAACTGCTGCCCGAAAAACAACGCATCAAGTTCGTGCTTAACAGCCTGGTCAACGCTCTGAAGAAAACCAACCCTCAGGTTGAAGCCTGGGTGGAAGAGGATGGGGATCGGCTGGCCTATGTAGAAGCGACCTGTGCGATTTGCAACAGCCGCCATAGCGAAACGCCGATTTGCCATCTATACGTTGGTACGATTGGCGAGGCTGTTTTGTGGGCCAGCGGCAACAGGCATCGCGTTACCGAAACCCATTGCCTGGCCAAGGGCGACCCCTATTGCCGCTTTGAGATCGGTGAAATCATTGAGGAGACCTGACGCATGAAACATTTTGAAACAACCTTAAAAAGCCACGATGGCCTGGATCTCTTCTGCCAGGGCTGGCTGCCCGAATCGGCCCCTAAAGCCGTCATCTGTCTGGTACACGGCTTGGGCGAGCACAGCGGGCGCTATGCGCATGTGGCCGAAACCTTCAATCAGGCCGGCTATGCCGTTATCGGCTTTGACTTGCGCGGACACGGCAAGTCGGGCGGGCAGCGCGGCCACACGCCCTCTTTTGAGGCGTTCATGCAGGATATTGACCGGCTTTTTGAAGAGGCCGAACGGCGTTTTTCTGGCCTGCCGCGCTTCCTCTATGGTCATAGTTTGGGGGGGATTCTGGTCCTGAATTATGCTCTGCGCCGCAAGCCGCCTGTCAGGGGCGTGGTGGCGACTTCATCCGGGCTGCGCACCGCTCTGGAAAACCAGAAAATGAAAGTGACTCTGGCCAGGGTGCTGGGAACGCTCTTCCCTGCCGGTTCCCTGCCCAGTGGTCTGGATCCGGCCACGCTCTCGCGTGACCCGCAAGTGGTTCAGGCCTATCGAACAGACCCTCTTGTCCATGATGCTATTTCATTTGGAATGGGGAAGAGCCTGATGGATGCCATTCGCTGGGCATTTTCCCACGCATCTGAATTTCCTGTGCCTTTGCTGCTGGTACACGGCACGCAAGATGTGCTTGCATTTCCGAGCGGCAGTCAGGACTTTGCTGCCCTGGTGCCTCAAAACTGCACCCTTAAACTGTGGGACGGCCTGTATCATGAAACCCACAATGAACCTGAAAAGGCTCAGGTGCTTGAATTCACCCGGCAATGGTTGGATGCCCACCTGACATGAGCGCGTTGTCTTACAGCATTGCTGACGAAGTCTTTGTCAAATACCCAGGCTATGTGCGCGGCGTCCTTCTGGCCTATGATGTAGTCAATTGCCCATCCCCCGCCGAATTGATAACCCTCCTGCGTGAAGCCGAAGCCTCGGTGCGGACACAGATGAGCATTGAGAGCGTGGCCGAACACCCTCGTATCAAGTCCTGGCGGGAAGCCTACCGGGCCTTTGGGGCCAAGCCAAGCGAATTTCGCTCTTCGATTGAGGCCATGGCACGGCGGGTGTTGCGTAACGACCCGCTGCCCTCAATCAACGCCCTGGTGGATATTGGCAATATTGCCTCCCTAAAGTACCTTGTGCCGGTAGGCGGCCATGCACTGGACGATGTAAAGGACAACCTCGCTTTGCGCCCGGCGCTTGGAGACGAAATTTTTGTTCCCTTTGACTCGGATGAGAGCGAGTCGCCTTTGCCCGGTGAAATCATCTTCGCCGAGGGGAAAACGGTGCTGACGCGGCGCTGGACCTGGCGGCAGGCCAGACACACGCTGACGCTGCTTTCTACCCGCGCCATTGAGTTCAACGTAGATGGTCTGCCGCCTGTTGAGCGGCCAGAGGTGGAACGGATTTGTGTTGAAGTGGGTGAAATGGTCAGCCGTTTTTGTGGCGGACGCTGGCGGTATGAGGTATTGAGTCCCGATACCCCCAGCGCCTATATCGGCGAGGCCTGACCGCAGACTGCATACATACCTGCAAACTTTTACTCTAGACAAATTTCCCCGCGCATGGGAAAATACGACACATTGAGTCTAATTTGATTAAGGAGAGAGAATGAGCAAACGAGAAGAATTGCGTGCTAAGCGCCGCCGCCAGAAGAAGATGCAGGCCCTCTTTACGGTTGGGGCGGTGGTGGTACTCTCTTTGCTGGTGTTGGTGTTTTTAGCAGGGCCAAAATTGCGCGACCTTCTGTTTCCGCCTGCAATACCGGCTGTGGCCGATTGGGAAACAGCGCCCCGGCCTAATGCGAATCGCAACTCGATGGGTGACCCTAACGCCCCCATCAAAATCGAGGAGTTCTCTGACTTTCAGTGTCCATTCTGCGGACGTTTTAGCAAGGAAACAGAACCGCTCATTGTTGAGAATTACGTCAAAACCGGCAAAGTGTACTTTACCTATCGTTCCATGGGCAATTGGATTAGCCAGAACATTGCCCGCGCTACCGGCCGGCCGGAGAAAAGCGAGTCGCGCGACGCAGCCATGGCCATGTACTGCGCGGCAGACCAGGACAAGTTTTGGGAAATGCACGATGGGCTATTTGCCAATGAATTGGGGGAAGATGTTGGCTCATTTACGAGGCAGCGGCTTCGCCTGATTGCTGAAAAGGCCGGCTTGGATTTGGATGAATTCGATGCCTGCCTTTCTAGTGAAAAATACCTGCAACAAGTTAATCAGGATTACGAGGATGGTGTGGCCGCCGGCATCACTGGCACCCCTGCCTTCTTATTGACCTATACAGTTAATGGCGAGGTCCGCCAGAAAGTAATCGAAGGAGCGTATCCTTTCTCTGTCTTTCAGGCAGAGATTGAAGCGATTTTAGCCGAGATTGGTGCCCAGTAGGGCATTCTCTGCAGGTCTAAAAAGGGACACGGCCTCAAGCCGTGTCCCTTTGATTTGCCGGTTGGGCCGTTTTGTCGGCAACCTGATTTTCCAGCAATTCCAGCACAAAGCACAGGGACGAGAGACGATTCAGATAACGTATCAAATCCGGGTTCAGAGCCGTCCCATTTTCTTTCAAGGCAACCACGCACCGTTCTGCACGGCGGACGATGGTGCGGGCCAGGGCCAGAGCAGCCCCGGCAGGTGTTTCACCCGGCAGGATGAATTCTTGGGGCACCTGAGTCAGGGCGCTGATCTCATCCGTCTGCGTTTCCAGCCAGGACACGCGGGCGGAGTCAATGCTTCGAAAACGGGCGGCGTTTTCGGGCAGGGCTGCCAGTTCGCTCATCAGCCGGTACAGATCGCGCTGGACTTCGGTCAGGATGAGAGCGGTCTGTTCGGCCAGGCAAAGGGCACGCGCCAGTCCTAGCGCCGCGCTGGCCTCGTCCACACTTCCCAGAGCCTCAAGGCGTGCATCGGATTTAGAAAAGCGGCCTTTGCCGAGCAGACTGGTCGTCCCGTCATCGCCGGTGCGGGTGTAGAATGGGGTCATGTTGCAATTATACTTCCCGCTCTGCTTTTTGGGTGCAGGCTTGTTAACAGGAAATGGATAAACTTGTGGGCTTTTTACGAATTTGCTTTTCGATCGTCTCTCCGTCAAGTGTGGATGAACCAGCACACCAAAGATCGGCCGCGAATTTCACAAAGCACAAATTTTCCTGACATTTTTCGTGGAATTCGTTTCATTCGTGGCAAAGCGCTTTAGAGCAAAACCATAGGGCTTCAAAATCTGCACTAATCCACAGCCAAGAACCTGCCGCGTTCAACTGCAGTGCTACCACGTGTTGTATAATACCATCCAACTTGATTCAACCGGTTAGCAAAGACCTTTTCGAAGTCATTGCCTACCCTAACCCTCCCGCAGGCTTACTTTTCGAAACACAAAAGCATCCAAGATTACAAAGGTCACTAAGTTTTCTTTTTGCAGTGCAGTCAAGAAGCGGCAGAGCCTAAAATCATATGTTTGAATTTTCCATTCAGGCCAAAAATGGCCGTGCCCGTACCGGCACTTTCCGCACCCCTCACGGTGACCTGCAAACCCCGGTCTTTGCGCCGGTTGGCACGCAGGCCACAGTCAAAACCTTGACCCCCGCTCAAGTGGAAGAGACGGGTGCCAGTCTGGTGCTGGCCAATACGTATCACCTCTACCTGCGCCCCGGCGATGAACTGATCGCCGCACTGGGAGGGCTGCACCGCTTCATGCGCTGGCCGCACCCCATGTTGACCGACTCGGGCGGCTTTCAGGTTTTCTCGCTGGCAAACAGCCGTCAAATCGACGACGACGGCGTCACTTTTAAAAGCCATATTGACGGTTCCATGCACCGTTTCACGCCCGAAAAGTCCATCCGCATTCAGGAAAATCTCGGTGCAGATATCATCATGGCATTTGATGAATGCTCCGACCCCAACAATCATGCCTACACTTCAATTGCCATGCAAAGGACACACCGCTGGGCAGAACGTTGTCTGCAGGCCAAACGCCGCGCCGATCAGGCTCTCTTTGGCATCGTGCAGGGCGGCGTCAATCCCGACCTGCGGGCTGCCTCGGCGGAATTTATTGCCTCGCTAGGAACGCCAGGAATTGCCATCGGCGGCCTTTCGGTAGGCGAAACCAAAGCTGAGATGCATGCCATGCTGGATGTGGTCACACCCTTACTGCCAGAAGACAAACCGCGTTATCTGATGGGAGTCGGCACCCCCGAAGACCTGATCGAAGGCATACGCCGCGGCGTTGACATTTTCGACTGCGTCCTGCCAACCCGCCTGGCGCGGCACCATGCCGCCTTTTCACCTGAAGGCCGCCTCAACCTGATGAACGCCGCCTTTGCACGCGACGAGCGCCCGATTGACCCTGATTGTGATTGCTACACCTGCCGCACTTTCAGCCGCGCCTACCTGCGTCACCTGATCAGCGCCAAAGAACTCCTGGCCGGCACCTTGCTGTCCATCCACAATGTCCGCGCCCTCATCCGGCTGGTAGAAGAAATACGTCAGCAGATCAACGCCGGCAAGTTTGAAGATCATGCGCCGCTTTTGTTGAAACGCTGGCAAAACAATGCTTCAAGAAAGTAGCACCCTTTATGTCCATTTTTCAGGCTATTCTGCTTGGCATCGTGCAAGGTTTGACCGAATTCCTTCCGGTCTCATCCACCGCCCACCTGCTCATCGGCCAGACGGTGCTGGGACTTCCGGCCGGCGAGGCCATGTTCTCGTTCCTGGTCATCGTCCAGTGGGGCACCATTCTCTCCCTGCTTGTTTTCTTCTATAAAGATTTGTGGGAAATTCTGCGCGCTGTTCTGGTCAGTCTGGGACATCTCTTGAAGGGGCGCGCATCGGCGCTGACCCCTCAGGCACGCCTGGGCTGGCACATCCTGCTGGCCACCCTCCCTGCCCTGCTGGCCGGCTATCTGCTCAAAGACGCGGTAGAGGCTCTTTTCCAAACTCCTTTACTGGAGGCCGCCATCCGCCTGCTCACAGCCGCTCTTTTACTCACATTGGCCGAGCGGTTGACAAAGAAAACGCGAAATCTGGAAAGCATGACCTGGCTGGACGCGCTTGTCATCGGCCTGTTTCAGATCATTTCCGTTTTTCCTGGGGCATCCCGCTCCGGCACAACCATTTCGGCCGGCATGTTCTGCGGACTGGAGCGTAAATCGGCCGCCCGCTTTGCATTTCTGATGTCCATTCCGGTCATGCTGGCTGCCGGTGCTTATCAAATGCTGGACCTGTTGCATCTGCCCGACCTGACCGCCTTCCTGCCTCCCCTTACGGCCGGATTCATCAGCGCGGCCATCATCGGCTGGCTTGCCGTCAAATGGCTGCTGGCCTACCTCAACAAACACTCCCTCTACATTTTCGCCGCCTATTGCGCGCTTGCCGGCATAGTTTGTCTCATCCTCTCTCTGATTTAAGGACCCTTTCATGCTAGATTTCACTCAATACACCCCCAATATGCTCTCTCTGCTCAAACGCCTGGTAGAGACCGAAACCCCCTCCCACGATAAAGCAGCCGTCGATCGTTTGGGCGCAATCGTGGCCGAGGAAGCAAAGCGCCTGGGCGCAGACGTGGAAATCATCCCCAACCTGCAAACCGGCGACCACATCGTTGCCCGCTGGGGAACCCCGAGGCAAGAAGACGGCATCCTGCTCCTGGCGCACATGGATACCGTTTTCCCAATCGGAACACTGGAGAAAATGCCTTACTACGAAAAAGACGGCAAAGCCTACGGCCCCGGTGTGCTAGATATGAAATGCGGCATTGTGATGATCTTTGCCGCAATCGCTGCCCTACAACAGGCCGGACAAATGCCCAAGCGCCCCATCACGGCCCTGTTCACTTCTGATGAGGAAATCGGCAGCCCCAGTTCACGCGCCGTCATCGAGGGTCTGGCGCGTCAATCCGCGCTGGTGCTGGTATTAGAGGCCGCCATGCCCGATGGCGCGCTCAAGACCTGGCGCAAAGGCGTGGGCGACTACATCCTGCGCGTGCGCGGCCGCGCCGCACATGCCGGCAGCGGTCATCAAGAAGGGCGAAATGCCATCGAAGAACTGGCCCATCAAATTCTCGCCATTCAGAAAATGACAGATTACAGCCGCGGCACCACTCTCAACGTAGGCGTTGTACGCGGCGGCACAGCCGCCAACGTCGTCCCCAACGAGGCGGTGGCCGAAATAGACCTGCGGGTGATGCAGCCTGGCGAAGCCGAACGCATTCAGCAGGCGCTGCAAGCGCTTAAGCCCGTTCTCAATGGCACCTCGCTTGAATTGAGCGGCGAACTCAACCGGCCGCCGATGCCATTTGACGACCTGATGCGCGTTACCTTTGAGAAAGCATCTGCAATTGCCGCAGCCATTGGTTTGCAACTCAAGGCCGGCGGCTCTGGCGGCGGCTCAGATGCCAATTTTGTCGCCCCCTTGGGCATCCCCGTGTTAGACGGCCTGGGCGCCATTGGAGATGGCTACCATTCGGAACGGGAGTACATCCTCATTGAAAGCCTGCCCGAACGCACCGCCCTGCTGGCCGCTTTGCTGCGAGACTGGTAAATGCGCCTGCTGGCCGGCTGCCTGCTTACCCTGATGCTGCTGACCGCCTGCAGCACGCCCCCCTCGGCCGTCACGTCACAGGTCATCACCGTTCACTACACATTCTCGACCAGGCCGCATCTGGCAGACCTGTACGATTGCGCTGCCGACCTGCCCGGCGTCATCCTGCAGGCCGAAGAGCGCCACGCTTCTTTCCTGGACCCTATGTCTGCTGACCTGATTCTGAGGCTCGGCGCGCCGCCCAGGCTGGATACCCCGTCCTACGCCCTGGGCACAGACGAACTGGTGCTCATTGTCCACCCATCCAACCCCGTTACCAGCCTGACGGCGGAACAAGCCGCCGACCTGTTCCGCGGGCGCATCCGCAACTGGCGCGAGGTGGGCGGCGCTGAGGCACCTGTCGAAGTGTGGGCCTACGCCGAAGGAGAAGACGTGCAACAGGCCCTGCAAGCCGCGTTGCTGGACAATGCGCCGCTCACGCCATCGGCACACATCGCCTTCAGCCCTGAAGGGATGGCCGCCGGCGTTGCCTCCCAGCCGGCCGCGATTGGCTTCCTGCCGCGCAATTTGCTGAGCGGCAGCGTCCGCCCGGTCACGCTTGAGGGCCGCGCCGCCCCTCTCTTGCCGACGCTGGCCATCGTCCGCGAAGAACCGCAGGGAAAAGTAAGGGCATTATTGGCCTGTATGCAGGCAAAAGTTCGCTGAAAGAGAGCCATCATGTCATCCAAGTTTTGCCTGATTTTCTTCCTAGGGATGCTCATATCCGCCTGCCAGGGCCCTGCGCCAGAGATGACACCAACCGCCGCGGCTGTGCCCACCATGACCGAGGTCCCGCCCACCGGCGTCCCTACGCCAACAGTGTCAACCTTCCCGCTCGCCGGGCCGCAGGCAGGCGCTGCCATGCTCTGGCTGGATGGCAGCACGCTGGTCTATGTGCCGGCAGGCGAATTCATGATGGGCGATGGCGCAGCCGACGCCCCCATACACAGGGTGTATCTGAACGCCTACTGGATTCAGCAAAATGAGGTGACCAATGGCATGTATGCGGCCTGCGTCCGTGCCGGAAGTTGCACGGGGGTCCCAGGCCTGGCGCAGCCGGGCGAAGAAAACCGGCCGGTAACAGGCGTCACCTGGGCGCAAGCGCGCAACTACTGCGACTGGATTCAAGGACGTTTGCCCACCGAGGCAGAATGGGAGCGCGCGGCACAGGGGCCGGGCGGAGCGGCTTACCCGTGGGGAGATGAGGCACCCGACTGCACACGCGCCAATTTCGGCACCTGCCGCCGCGCGCCGGCTGTGACCGGCAGTATGCAGCAGGGCAACAGCCCGCTGGGCCTGTTTGATCTGGCCGGGAACGTTGCCGAGTGGACAGGCGACTGGTACGCGCCCGATTATTATCAAACCGCGCCGCTGGATAACCCGGCCGGCCCGCCCTATGGCAATGTGCGCGTGGTGCGCGGCGGCAGTTATCTCAGTTCGGCTGCACAAATCAGCGCCCACACCCGCGCCTACGAATGGCCAAAGAATCAGCGCCCCGACCTGGGATTCCGCTGCGTGGTGCCCAATCCGATCCTCTACCCGCCCTATTGCCAGGCAAGCGCCTTTGTGCCGGAGAGCGACAGCACAAGCGCGGCATCAACCTGCCAGCCGCCGACGGTCAACGTGCGCGGCAGTTATTGCCAGCAAAAGAAAGGCTATGTCTCGGCTGATGTGCCGGCCGGCGCACGCTGGCGGGTGGAGACTGCCCGCTTCGACTGTACCATCACCCCCATTTCTGAACAGACCGACCGTTTGACCTGTTTCGGTCAAGGAAACGTGGATTTTCAGGTAACGATTTGCACTGCTGGCTGTTTTGCACCTGCTTCTGCCGCTCAGCCCACCTGTCTGCCGGGGTATGCGTTTGATACAGAGAAAAGAGCCTGCATATACCATCTTTCGCCGCCGCTTTCCTGTCCAGATGGTTTTATGGTTCTGAAGCAAGAAGACAAAGAGGTTTGCCTCCCTAAAGCCATTGAGCGGGTCTGTCCGGTCGGTCAATATTTCGATGAGGGGATAGCAGCCTGTCTGCCGGCAAGTGGTCAACTGGACTGCTTGATTTATGGGCAGGAAGCAGCACAAGCAGCAGAGGCCTGCTATCAGGGATGTCCGGCCGGCTATACCTATGATTCGTCCGCCCAATGCTGCCGAAGCAAAGGGGCTGGCTATCCCGAATGTATGCCCGGCTATGTCTATGATGCGGCGCGCAATGCCTGCGTCTCAGGCGCAGGGTTCAGCAGTGAGGAATGTGCAACAGTGACTCTGCGCACCGGCGCGTGTGTGGACTGCGGCATCTATCCCAACTGTGAGCCGGGCTGCAAGGCCGACAAAAATACACAAACCTGCGTGATGCGTTAAACCAAGCAAAAAAGGCGGCTGCCTAGCCGCCTTTTGGTTTCGCAGGGTTGCGCTCACTCCATGCTTTCTAATTCATCATACGAAGTGCTAATCTCCTTGACCTCGCCTGTGACGATGAAAATCGTGCGCTCACAGATATTTGTCACGCGGTCTGAAACGCGCTCCAGATTATGGGCCACCCACAGCAGCCAATTGGCGCGTTCAATGGTCTTGGGATCGCTCATCACATAAGTCATCAATTCCCGATAAACCTGAAGATAGAGCGCATCCACCTCATCATCTTCAGCGGGAATCTTTTTGGCTGCTTCAATATCTTCATTGACAAAGGCGGTCAATGCCCGGTGGAGCATATCCACGCCTTTCTGAGCCATGCGCGGAATGTCAATTAACGGCTTCAGTAGAGGTTCATCGCCCATGCGGATATTGATCGTGGCAATCCCTTTGGCGTAGTCACCCATCCGCTCAAGTTCACCGGCAATCTCAAGGATAGAAGCCAGCAAGCGCAAATCGTGCGCCATTGGCTGCTGCGTAGCAATGAGTATCATGACCCTATGCTCAATATCAAAGCGTTTGTCATTGATATGGCGGTCAAGTTCCATGATTTTACGGGAGGCTTCGATATCACGCTTTTTAAGGGCCTCAACCGAATCCAAAATGGCTTGTTCCACCATACTGCCAAGCACAAGGACTTCGTCTTTGACCTCTTGAATGTGCTGGTCAAAAGACTTGCGGGTAGTTACCATAAGCACCTCACTTCTCTTGCGCATAATTATAAATCCTTTTTGTATCCAAAGCGTCCGGCAACATAATCTTGTATGCGCGTATCGCAATGGGTAGTGAAAATCTGCTCTATTTGGCCAAACTCAATCACCGTACCGGCCCGCAACGCCTCGCTAGCAAACCTCGCCAAAGAGCGGGCGGCTTGCTGCATGTTGTGAATCACTATAGGTAAGCATAGGAAGTATACATTGTCTTATCAAGAGGAGTTTTAAAGATAAAAAAGGAACAGGTTAACGTCAGGTTAAGATCGCCGCACCAGGAACAAGCAGGAATCGCCGGCGCAGATGGTCAAGGATCGGAGGTTGCCTGGGTGGGAATTTCTTCGGCAATATCCATTGTGCAATCCAACATTTGCTCGTATACTTGGTTATACGCATGGCAGGATAAACGTTCAGGCAAACAGATGGGAGATCTGCATGGCGACTCCAATAGAGTACCGTTTCCCGCATCCTTTTGGAGAAGTCTGTTGCGAAAACGAAATTGATGTTCTGCAAGAACATTACCCGGATTTCTATTACGATTTGAGCCGCTTTAACCAAGAAGCACTCGACCCGGAGGTTTACCTTATCGTCGGCCGGCGCGGCTGCGGCAAAACTTCATTGACCAAATACTTTGGCTTTCAGAGATACATTCGCGGAGCACACAATATTGATATCGATGAGCCGGCAATCTACGACGGTATTATCAACCGCATTGCCCGCAAGGATTACCTCTCCCCCGACTTAATTGTCAATGACGTACGCAAAATCTGGGAATATCTGATTTGGTCCCTGATTTTCTACGAGTTCCGCGCTTACGATCCCTGCTTTGAACGAGTGGGCTTTTTCACCGGCAAACAGGGCCGATTCTCAGTCTTTGTCCGCGAACTGATCAGGCAGGTCCTTGCCAAGTACGTGGACGAGGATGGATCTGTTGCCGATTCATTGACCGACATGCTGGCCGATCCGCTGTTCAGTAGAGCCAAAGAGCGGGCGCTTGCTATTGCCCGCACAGAACCTGTCATCATTGCAATTGATACTTTTGAGCGTTACGACCGTAACAATGAGGCCATGATGGCCGTGACAGCCGCTTTAATCCAGGCAGCCAGCAAGTTCAATGTTGCCTACGCTCACAGAGGCATTCACATCAAAGCCTTTGTTTCCGCCGAAATTTTCCCCTACATTCAAGAAGGGAACATCCCCAATACCACCAAATTCATTCGCGATCCGCTCTACATGCTCTGGAAGCCCAAGGACTTA
>JAIOAQ010000006.1 GCA_019873735.1 Chloroflexota bacterium
CCCGATGCTGCATTCATCAAATTCCTGAGAGCCTATCCCACCTATCCTACCACCCAGGTTTTAGACCAGTTGCGCAAGACCGACTACGCACGGCTGGATCTCGGCGGCCACGTCTATCTCGATTATACCGGCGGCGGCCTGTATGCCGAATCCCAATTGCGCCAACACCACGAAATATTGAGCAAGCACGTTTTCGGCAATCCGCATTCCAGCAACCCGACCTCGCTTGAGGCCACACGGCTGGTAGAGCATACGCGCGAGTATGTCTTGCGCTTTTTCAACGCCGATCCCGAAGAATACCTGTGCATTTTCACTCCCAACGCCAGCGGCGCCCTCAAACTGGTGGGCGAATCCTATCCTTTCCCCGGCGGACGGTACTTGCTGACCTTTGATAATCATAATTCGGTCAACGGTATTCGCGAATTCGCCCACAACCGCGGGGCCGAGGTGACCTACATCCCGGTCAGCCTGCCCGATATGCGTGTGGACGAATCCCGCCTGGACGAATACCTAGATCAGGCCGAGATTGAGGGCCATAATCTGTTTGCCTATCCGGCCCAATCCAACTTTTCCAGCGTTCAACATCCGCTTGAATGGATTGAACGCGCCCATGCCAAAGGCTGGGATGTCCTGCTAGATGCGGCGGCTTACGTCCCCACCAACCGCCTTGACTTGAGCGCCGTCAAACCGGATTTTGTGCCGATTTCTTTTTACAAGATTTTCGGCTACCCCACCGGAATCGGCGCACTGATTGCCCGCAAACAGGCTTTGGCAAAATTACACCGGCCATGGTTTGCAGGCGGGACGATTACGGTCGCCTCTGTCCAGGGCGGACGCTACTACCTGGCCGAAGGTGCACCCGCCTTTGAGGATGGGACGGTGGACTACCTGAATATTCCGGCCGTTGAAATCGGGTTGAAGCACATCGAATCAATCGGTTATGAGATTATTCATGAGCGTGTCCGCTGCCTGACCGGCTGGCTGCTGGACAATTTAACCGAGATGCGGCACTCGACCGGTGAGCCGCTGGTGCGTGTTTACGGGCCAACCAACACACAAGGCCGCGGCGGAGCCGTGACGGTTAATTTCTTTGACAAAGATGGCCGCGCAATTGACCATCGCTTCATTGAGTCTGAGGCCAATAAGGTCAACATCTCTTTGCGGACAGGCTGCTTCTGCAACCCTGGGGCAGGAGAGGTGGCCCTGGGTCTCTCGCAGCCTGAACTGGTGACCTGCTTCTCCCAACCTGGCAAACGACAGCGCCTTTCGCTGGATGATTTCCGTCTGTGCATTGACGGGAAATCCTCCGGTGCAGTGCGCATCTCCATCGGCATTGTCAGCAACTTTGCCGATATTCAACAATTCCTATCCTTTGCGGCAAGTCTGCTGAACTAGACGGTCTCCTGGCTAAATGGCCGGCCAGCCATCAGAGGCCGCCGGCCAGAAACAGCACAGTTTTCACGCCTGGCATTCCTAACGCGCAGAGCCAAAAGCCTCCTTCCAACCCACCAGTTTCTTGCGCTTTTCATCATACACACGCAGCGAAAGGCTCTTCAGGCTGGAACGCAAGGTCAAGGTGACCGCCTGTTGAAGTTCGGGGTTGTCGCGGTAGCATTCTTCCAGGCGATAATTGGGTATCCTGGCGCTGATGTGATGAATGTGATGGAAGCCAATGTTGCCGGTAAACCATTGAAGGATGCGGGGCAATTTGTAATAGGAACAGCCTTTCAGGCCGGCGTCAAAGAAGTCCCATTTGTCGTGACGTTCCCAGTAAACGCCTTCAAACTGATGCTGCACATAAAACAGCCATACGCCGGCTGCCGAAGCAAGCCACAAAACAGGGATTTGTACCATCAGGTAAGCCTTCCAGCCTACCAGCCAGATTAGCCCGCCAATCCACACTGCCAGCCCCAGATTTGTCCACCAGACGCTGGCGCGTTCGCGCTTGCCTGTGCCGCGAGCATAGAATCGGTGTACCACCGCAAACACAATCGGCGCGCCGATAACCAGCATATTAAAGGGGTTGCGCATCAGGCGGTAGGCAGTTTTCTTCCACCAGGGAGCAGCCAGGTACTCTTCCAGCGTCATGGTGTACACATCGCCTACCCCCCGCCGGTCGAGGTCACCGGCGGTAGCATGGTGAATGGCATGACTGTGCCACCAGTAGGCCCAGGGGGTAAAGGTCAAAATGCCGGTAATGATGCCCACGATCTCGTTGGCCTTCTTTGAAGCAAAGAGCGCCCCATGGCCGCAATCATGAAACAGGATGAATGTGCGCACCATAAAACCGGCCGTTGGAATGGCCAGAGCCAGCGTCAGCCAGTAGGAAACTTTGAGGCTCAGAAACATCAGGGCCCATAAACCAAAATAAGGGATGAGCGTATTGGCTACTTGCCAGAGACTGCGCCGCAAATCCGGCGTCTGGTAGGGCTCCGTCAGTTTCCGAAGAGAGATTTTCGTCTGCCGGGCAGGGGTGTCCATACTTCCTCCTACAACTTATGGTCTATACGAATTGACTCTACTGCAAAAAGGGTGTTTCTAACGCAAGGGCGCAAAGTCGCTAAGATTTTTAAGGTCTATTTCTTTTATGCATAATCCGAAACCGAAAAACGAAGATTTTGCATTGGAAATTGCGCCAAAACCTGCGGGAGGGCAGGCAGTTACTTCTTTACAATTATACAACGCCTAAAGTGGCGGTTATAATGGGGGGCCTGGAGCAAAACCCATGTTGAACTTCACCTTCTACTCCCCTACTCGCATCTTATTTGGGCGGAATCAAATTCAAAACCTGGGACAGCAAATCAAGCCCTACGGGTCAAAGATTCTGCTGGTCTATGGCAAGGGCAGCATCAAGAAAAACGGCATCTATACTGCCGTCATTGACCAGTTGAAAGAGAATGGCATTGACTTTCTTGAACTTGCCGGCATAGACCCTAACCCCCGCCTGACCAGCGTCGTTCAGGGCGCGGACTTGTGCCGCAAGCACGCCCTGACATTCATCCTGGCAGTCGGCGGAGGCAGTGTGATTGACTGTGCCAAAGGGATTGCTGCAGCCGCCTGCTATGAAGGCGACCCCTGGGACTTTTGGTCTTACAAGACAAAGATTCGCCAGGCGCTGCCCGTCGGCGCGGTTTTAACGCTTTCGGCCACCGGCTCAGAGATGAACAGCAATGCAGTCATCACCAATGAAGCCACCGGCCAAAAACATGGCGTAGGAGCAGACGCGCTCTACCCCAAATTCTCTATTCTCGACCCCACTTATACGTTCACGGTTCCACCCTACCAGACCGCTGCCGGCGTGGCCGACATTCTGACGCACGTTTACGAGTTCTATTTCAGCCTGGGAACGGAAGCCTATCTCCAAGACTCAATGGCCGAGGGGATAATGAAGACCTGCATCAAGTATGCTCCCATTGCCTGCGCCGAGCCGGAAAACTACGAAGCGCGCGCTAACCTGATGTGGGCCAGCAGCATGGCGCTCAACGGCACAATTGGAGCGGGTAAAAGGTTCGACGGCTTTTGCCACAATGTCGAACACGCTATCAGCGCCCTGTACGACCTGACCCATGGCGTAGGCCTAGCCATCCTGGCGCCGCACTGGATGGAATATGTGCTGGATGAACAAACGGTACACCGGTTTGCCCTGTTTGCGCGTAACGTCTGGAACGTGGAGGGGCAAGATGAAATGGAGGCTGCCCGCCTGGGCATCCAAAAAACGCGCGCCTTCTACCGTTCGCTCGGGCTGCCCGGTCAACTCTCAGAGGTCGGTATCGGCCCTGAACGGTTTGATGAGATTGTGAACAAGTCCCTGTTTCGCGAAACGTTGGGCAACTTCAAGCAGTTAAACCGCGAGGATGTGAGCAATATCCTGCTCAGGGCCCAATAGATTCTGCCGAAACAGGCAAAGCAGGTGCAACGCTCTTGTTGTCAAGCGTTGCACCTGCTTTTTTCTTATTCGCCAACCGTCTGAGCGAGAAAATCCAGGATCAACTGCATGGGCAGCGGCTCAATGCCTGGCACAAGCAATAAGTTGCCGTGCAAGTCGCCAGGGAATTCGTAAGACTTGTACACGGTGCCGCTGGCCGATTTACAGGTTGGACTGGCCTCGCGGTCGCCCGCCCCGTAAAAACACCAGACCGGTTTGGGCGGCTGCTCGGCTTCGAGTTTCCGGACGGCATCAGCATAGCGAACACCCAGGTAGTTGCCCGGCGAAAGTGACAGCGCCCCCTGGCAGGAACCCGGCCTGACCTCGTTCAACAGGTAACAGCCATCCGCCGCGCCATCGGCGCCGATGCTGGAACCAATGGTCACAACGCGGGTCGGGTCCACGCCCTCAAGATCAGAGGCGGTCAACAGAGCGGCTTTGATGTCCCGCAGCCAGGCTGCGCCGTCCCAGCCTGAACAGCCGGCCGGGTATGGCTCGCAGGTGCGCAAGGAAAAGATGAAGACGGCATAGGAAATTCCCTGCGGCACAGGCGGGAACCAGGACGGGTCCCACCACGGCGCTTGGCCAGGGTTTTCGTAGGGATTGTCCAGGCCGCGGTTCTGCAGCCAGGGCGCAATTTCGTACCAATCTGCCTTGTCGCCGCCAACCCAGTGGATGAAAACCACCAGCGGCGCCGGGTTGACTGCGGCCGGGTAGTACAATCCCAAAAGTTCCTGCCCATCCTCGGCCTGGAAGCGAATCTCCTGCGGTTCGGGCGGCAAAGTCGGCGGGCCAGCCGGTGTGGGGCTGGGAGGGGCAGTCGGGGGAAGCGTGGGAGAAGGCTCAGGCGTGGGCGGCGCTTGGGTCTCGACGGGCAGGCCTTCGGTCGCGGCTGGAACCGGTTGTTTCGGCCCACAGGCCGCCAGCACCAGGCACACGATCACAAGGAAGAAAAGTTGCCGATTCATGGTCACCTCCAAAACACTAGTCGTCCAGGGTTGCTTGACCATCTACAAGGACGTAAAAACTCCGCCCACCACTATGGACGAAGTCGGTCACAAGGTAACCGGCAGCAAAGCAAGTCTCAAAAACTTCGCGCGAGAAGAAACGCCAGGCACGCGCCAGGCCCATATCGGCGGCTTTGAGAGCATAAAAGTCGGATGGGATTTCGACCAGTGTCAATCTATCCTTTAGTGGGCCCCACTCTCGGGGTGGACGCGGCCAGCCGGCCGGGTCCGTTTCAACCTGAAAGAGGGGGCCGATTCCGGCTGCGGTAAACGCATCCAGCCCCAAAACAGGACGCGCATCCCGCGCCAGCCGGCGCTGAACGCGGGGGGTATTCACCCACCAATCCACCTGAAAACGGTCGGATGGCAAGCCGGCATTTAAACCATCGCGCATTTCGCCGTATTCCGAACGGCGATAGGTGTTGCAGACGGCGCCTAACTTGGCGATGTTCAAACGGGCATTCCGGCTCAGCAGAGGATCATAAGTCCAGGTGATATGGTCAATCCCCTGCCGGCGCACCATTTGCCACTGTGCACGCTTGAGCGCAAAGCCCAGGCCGGCATCGCGGTAATCGGGGTGGACGCCAAGCATGTGCGAGCAGTGTTTTAAGCGCGGGCCGTCGGGCAGCATCTCCAGGCCGGGGAATCCAAAAGCAAAGCCCACCAGCCGTTCTCCGTCAAAAGCGCCCAGCACCAAGCCGCCATTATGGGTAACCGTAATGAGCAGGTGGGCAGGCACGATCTCTGTCTCGCTCCCCGGCCAAACCGCGCGCTGCAAGTCTTCAACCAGGGCAATCTCTTCGGGGGTTTCAAGTAAACGAATGGCAATGGCAGACATAAGACATCTCGGCTTATGTGTTGTCGCCTTTCTGTCGGCGTGGGGTTTGGATCATGGCCGCGATTTGCTGCAGCCCCTGCTTGAAAAGATTGGGGACAGGTCGCGGCGCCAGGTAATCAAGACGATAGGCAAAACGCGCCGGCATCAGCCCAAAGTAGCGCGGCAGGCTGTTGACATCGCAGGTCCGATCAACGGCCACATAATCCAGCCAAAAGCCGGAGGCCGGGAAGCCCCTCATGCTCTGTTCCAGGTAGACGGTCAGTGCCCTTGCTGCCGGCAGGCTGATAGAAACGAGCCAGCGCTGTCTGCGGCTGACGCGCATGATGATTTCAATCACTTGCCGCAGCGGGAAGTATTCACTGCCGCCTATCTCATAGGTCTGGTTGGCGGCTTCAGGCGCCTCGCTGGCATACAACAGACAGGTCACCAGGTCTTCCACCCAGAGCGGCTGGATGCGGGTCTGGCCGCCGCCCGGCAGCGGGAAAATGAACGGCGCCCGCCGAATCATCCACGCCAGGCCGGTGGTGAAATGGTCTTCAGGGCCATAGACCAGCGATGAACGCACAATGGTATATGTCACGCCGCTGCGGCGGATATACTCTTCGGCAATCCCCTTGGCCTTCATCAGGGGGAAGGCCGAAGCCCGGTCGGCATCCAGGTGGCTGACGAATACAAAGCGCCGCACATTGCTTTCGGCGGCCGCTTCTGCCAGATTGAGCGTTCCTTGAATATCCGTCGCCAGAAGGTTTGCGCGCGCACCCTGATGTTCGGCGCTGGCCAGGTGAAAGACTGTATCCACCCCGCGCAATGCAGAACGCAGGCCCAGTTTATCGCTCAGGCCGGCTACGGCCGCGTCAACCGGCACCCCGCGCGGCAGGCGCGGCGTGTGCGGGGATGGGCGGATAAGCGTCCGCACGGGATAACCGGCCTGTGAGAGATGACGCACCAATGCCCGGCCGATAAACCCTGTTCCACCGGTAACCAGAATCATATTGTTGATTATACATTACGCCAGGCCGGAACTCCGATGCAGGCAAAGACGTCTATAATTATCTTGTATCTACATGCGAGGATCATATGCGTTTCCGAATCCTGCTCTCGGTCTTTGCTTTGGTGCTGGCCATCCTGGCCTGCAATATGCCGGCCCAAAAACCGGATGCGGCCGCCACCCTTTACCCACAATATACTGCTGCGGCACAAACACTGGAAGCCATGCTCACCCAGCAGGCTGGCAGCATGCCAGGTGAAACACCCTCCCCACAGCCTTCGCCGACAGCAACCCACACTTTCATTGCCCCACCGACGATTGCTACGCCCCTCCCCTGGACGCAGGCCCCGCTTACCCGCTGCGACTGGGCCGCTTTTGTCAAAGACGTCACTTATCCAGATGACAGCAGTGTGGGACGCGGCGAGACCTTTGTGAAGACCTGGCGTCTGCGCAACACCGGCACCTGCACCTGGAACAGCAATTACGCCCTGGCCTTTGTCAGCGGCGACGATTTGGGAGGGCCGCGTTATGTCAACTTGCGCGGCAACGTGGCGCCCGGGCAGGAAGTGGATATCTCGGTAACGCTGACAGCCCCCAAAAAAGACGGTCGTTACACCGGCTATTGGATGCTGCGCAATGCATCCGGCGTCTTGTTTGGATACGGGCCGCAGGCAGATAAAAGTTTCTGGGTCCGCGTGAAGGTCAGCGGGACAAGTTTTGCTTACTACGATTTCGTGGCCAATGCCTGTAATGCAGATTGGAAAAACAACAACAAATCGCTCCCCTGCCCCGGCACAGAAGGAGATGACCGCGGCTTTGTTTTGCAACTCACCGCTCCCCACATGGAAAACGGCAACATAGAAAACGAGCCCGGCCTGCTCACCTACCCCAAAAAGAGCAGCGACGGCTACATTCAGGGCAAGTATCCACCCATCAAAATCAAGGACGGGGACCGCTTCATCGCCCTGATCAACTGCCAATACAATGCCAAAGCCTGCAATGTGAAATTCCAATTGCTGTATCAAATTGGGAGCGGCAGCACCGTCTTGCTGGGGGAGTGGCATGAAGTTTATGAAGGGCAATACTACCGCGTCAACCTTGACCTTTCGGCGCTGGCCGGTCAGGAGGTCAAATTCATCCTGAAAGTGCTGGCAAACGGCTCTGCCAAGCAAGATTACGCCCTCTGGCTGGCTCCCAGAATTATCCGCCAAGGAACGCCAACTGCCACACCTGCAGCAACATCTACATCTACTCCTACGGCCACAGCCACTGCTACATCCACGGCTACCCAGACACCCACGCCAACCCCCACCGAGACAGCCACCGCCACAGCGACTCCAACCGAGACAGAGACGCCCACGCCAACACCCTGAAACCAGGCCTGCCGGGGCGGTCAGTCGGGCAATTGCCCGGCCGCATTTCGCCTGCCGGATGGGATATAATGATGGCAGGCATGGCAATTTGTTTTCCTCAACTCGAAATGGAGGCTCGAATGAAAATTCTGTGGAGGAGCATTCCGGTACTTTTTCTGGTGGTGTTAACCGCCTGCCAGGGGATGCAAAAAGCACCCACTCCTACGGCCATTGATCCGATTGCCGTCTTCACATCGGCCGTTCAAACTGTGGCGGCAGAATTGACCCAAACCGCTCAGGCCATGCCCACCCCCACCTGGACGTTCACCCCTGAGCCGCCGCCGCTTGCCCCCACACAACCGGTTGTCCCGGCCGAAACCTCTGCACTGGTTCCCCCGCCGCCGGCGATCGCTACTCAGCCCATCCTGTTGGCCTCTCCAACCGCGCTGGCTCTGGCGACAGGCGGCGGCCCGCTGTGTGACAACGCAATCTTCATCAAGGATGTCACCATTGAAGATGGCACCAAAATGAAGCCGGGCGAGCAATTCAAAAAAGTGTGGCGCATTCAAAACACCGGCGTCTGCACCTGGGATGACGGCTATTCGCTTGTCTATGCCTATGGGGATGGCCGCCTGGGCGGCAATGGCTTTTCTATCAATTCTAAGGCAGAGTTTACCGCCCCCGGTGAAGTCCTGGACGTGGGGATGATGATGACCGCCCCCGAAAAACCCGGCACCTACGGCAGTTGCTGGCAAATGCGCAATGACCGGGGTGTCCTTTTTGGCACGCCGCTCTGCGTCGCAATTGAGGTCGTAAAACAATAACCCCCACCCAAAAAGACCTATGAAGAAGTGGATTCTGATCTTCTCAACCCTGTCGCTGTTGATGGCCTGCACCCCCAAAGCGCCGCCCACACCCACCCCGGATATTGGCGCCATTTATACCAGTGCAGCCAATACCGTCATCGCCGAACTGACCCAAACGGCGGCCTTTTTCACCCCCACCTTTGAGCCAACCGCCGCCTTTACCCCGACGCCCGAAACACCCGTCCCGACCGCCGCCATTCCCCTCGAAGTGACTCCCACGCCGGTGGAATGTGACAACTCCGATTTCGTTGCCGATGTCAACGTTGAGGATGGCACCGTTATGCTCCCCGGCCAGGATTTCGTCAAAACCTGGCGGCTGAAAAACACCGGCTCCTGCACCTGGAGCACAAATTACACACTGGTTTACGGCGGCTATACGGTCAAGATGGACGGCGTTCCCCTCCCCCTGGGGCAATCCGTTCTGCCGGGAGAGGAGGTAGAGGTCTCCGTGCAGTTCAAAGCCCCGCCCACGCCCGGAGAATATGTCAGTTATTGGCGCATGCAAAACGCCCTGGGCTATCCTTTTGGCGACTTCTTTTATGTAAAAATCATCGTTGAGTGAACCAACCAGAAAGCCTTGAACAAAGCCTGAAAACGTATGCCCATCGGCTGGGTTTCCTGCTGGCAGGCATCACCACGCCTGAGCCGCCGCCTCATTTTCAAGTTTACGAAAACTGGCTGGCCGCCGGTCACCACGCCGAGATGCACTATCTGGAAGACGACCAGGCACGGACGCGCCGCGCCGACCCGACTCAGATCCTGGCCGAGTGCCGCTCCATCCTCGTCCTGGCGGTTCCTTATCCAGACCCGAAGAAGGCTCCCGCACCCGAAGGGCAGCCTCCACATGGACGTGTTGCGGCGTACGCCTGGGGGGATGATTACCACCATATCCTGCCCCAGCGCCTGCAGGAAATTGTACGCTTTATCGAAGGACGCCTCGGGCGGCCCGTTCCCCATCGCTGCTACACCGATACCGGCCCGCTGCTTGAACGTGACCTGGCCCAACGCGCCGGCCTGGGCTGGATCGGCAAAAACACCTGTCTGATTCACCCGCGTTATGGCTCTTACTTCCTGCTGGCCGAAATTCTGCTCGGCCTGGAACTGCAGCCAGATCCACCTTTCAGCAGCGATCATTGTGGAACTTGCAGCCGCTGCATTCAAGCCTGCCCTACGGCCTGCATCCTGCCCAACCGCACGCTGGACGCCCGGCGCTGCATTTCCTACCTGACGATTGAAAACAAGGGCGAAATCCCTGCTGCGCTGCGGCCGCAGATGGGCGAATGGGTCTTCGGCTGCGACATCTGTCAGCAAGTCTGCCCCTGGAACCGTTTTGCTCCGCCAGCCGACCCAGCCTTTTTGCCAAGAGCAGGTCAACCCCGTCCCAGCCTGCCCGAACACATCAAATTGACAACCACAGAATTCAACGCCAGGTTCAAAGGCACGCCGATCCAACGTGCCAAACGGCGCGGCTACCTGCGCAATCTGGCAGTTGCTCTGGGAAACAGCGGCGATAAGTCTGCCATCCCGAGTCTGGAAGCCGCTCGCAACGACCCTGAGCCGCTGGTAAGTATCCACGCCTCCTGGGCATTTTCTCGTTTATCAGATGAGGACCCTGCATGACCAAACTGTTGATTGCCACACAAAACCGGGGCAAATTGCGGGAAATTCAGGCTATTTTATCTGACCTGCAGATCACCCTGCTCACCCCTGCAGACCTGGGGCTTCAATTAGACGTTGTTGAAGATGGGAAAACATATGCCGAGAATGCGGCAAAAAAAGCCCTTGCCTATGCACAGGCCGGCGGCTTACCAGCGCTTGGGGACGATTCGGGGCTGGAAGTTGAAGCGTTGAACGGCGCCCCTGGCATTTTCTCGGCTCGTTACTCCCCCAAGCCCGGCGCAACCGACGCTGACCGCCGCGCCTACCTGCTCCAAAACCTGAGCGGCAAACCGCGCCCCTGGAAAGCGCGTTTCTACGCCACCGTAGCAATTGCAACCCCTCAGGGAAGGGTACATCTGGCAAACGGCGAATGCCCCGGCGAGATCATCCCCGAAGAACGCGGCACAAACGGCTTTGGCTATGACCCCATCTTCCTGCTGCCAGAACTGGGGAGGACAATGGCGGAACTGGACGAGGAGCATAAGAATCGCATCAGCCACCGCGCCCGCGCGCTGCAAAATATCCGCCCCATCCTGTCCGAATGGCTTCATACGCTTCATTCTGATGACTAGCCGCGGGGCAATACCAGGGGAACCGGCAATTGACAGCCTGGATTCCAAAAGGGCTGAAGCGCCCTACATTTACGTTGTCAAGTCGGAGAAAGTATTGAAGAAATTGAGCAAAATCTCGGCCACACGCTGGGGTTGTTCCAGCATGACCATATGGCCCGCGCCATCCACAATGCTCAATTGCGCCCCTTCAATGTTTTCAGCAAAATACTCTGCATAACGCGTGGGGGTCATTTTATCCTCGGCGCCGCAGATGACCAGTGTTGGGATTTTAATGCGCTTGACCTTTTCCATCACGTCAAAGGCGTCGCAGGCCATGAAATCGCCATACAAAACCGAGGAGCGGGTCTCCAGCATTCGCTGTGCAGCCAATTCTTTGAGACGCTCATCGGCCTGAGGGCCGAAGGCCATCTCCATCACCGTCTGCACCGCCAGAGGGAACGTGGCCGGAGTGGAGGCGCTTTCGAGAATGGCAGGGGAAACGCGCAAGCGCGCCCCTGTCCCTACCAGACCAAGGCCGCATACCCGTTTGGGAAAACGTAAAGCCAGAGTCTGGGCAATGGCACCACCCATCGAATGGCCGACAAGGATGACCGGGGGAAGTTTCAACGCGCGGATAAACGCCGCCACGCTCTGGGCGTAGTCCAGAACCGATTGAAAGCCCACGCCTTCAGATTTGCCATGTCCGGGCAGATCCAAGGCCAGGACGCGCTGTCCATTCAGCCTGCGGATCTCCGGCGGCCAATGCAGATGTGTGCCTCCCGCCCCATGCAATAACAAAACGGGCGGGCGGTGTTCGTTTTCCAGGCCATGTGCAAAATAATATAAGCCGGCAGCAGAGGGCATGTTCGGTATCCTTAAGCACGTCCATGATGCAGGCGGTCGGCGGCCTCGTCGGTCAGAGGGATAAAGACCCGAACGCGGGTTCCCTTACCGGGCGCAGAGTCAATATGCAGCAGGCCGTTGACCAGTTCGGTGCGCTCGCGCAAATTGACCATTCCCAAACTGCCGCGCTTGTCATAGGCCAGGTTGACGGCCTGTACGTCAAAGCCTGCACCGTTATCGGCAATTTCCAGCAAGATCAGGCCGGGGTCAAGGCGCTTCAGGCTGACGGCGATGGTTTCTGCGCGAGCGTGTTTGCGGGCATTGTTGACCGCCTCTTCCACAATGTAGAAGATCACCCCCTGTTTGCCCATCTCCAACTGTTCCAGCAAGGTTTCGTCCACATCAATGGTGACGTTCTGGTTGAAGGTCTCGCGCATTTTCTCGGCCATGGTCGTCAAGGCCGCAATCAGGCCTTGCGATTCAAGCACCAATGGCCGTAAAGTGAAAAGCATGTGACGAATCTCTTTTGTGGTCCGCTGTGCCAGTTCTTCAATGCGCTTCAGTTCATCGTCTGCCGATTGGACGTCCTTTTGCAGCATGCGGCGGGCGATGTTAATCCGCATGGCAATTGCCGAGACCGATTGCGTGGGACCATCGTGCAAGTCACGCGCCAGTTTCTTGCGCGCTTCCTCATGCACTTCAATCATGCGTTCTTTCTCTTCCACTAGGTCTTGATACAAGCGCGAGTTCTGGATGGCAATTAACGCCTGGCGGCCAATGATATCCAGCATATCACGGCGATCCTGGGTAAAGAAATTTGGATCGGGGTGGGCAAAAAGCATAACGCCATAGACGTTAAACCCGCTGCGCAGGGGAAAACAGTAGGCTGCCGTGCAAGTGTGCAGGGCAACAATGCGGCTCAGTTCAGGGTCAAAGCCAACATTGGCGCCCAGTGTTGGCTCGCCGCTTTCAATCGCTTTGGCTAACAAGCCCTCTGCCGCCGGCAGGGTAACGCGCATATCGGCCGGCGTAAAGCGACGCGCCGAACCCACGCGAAGTTCATTGCCACTGAAGAGCAAAACGGCGTCCACCAGGCGCTCGTCCATCTCAAGATCGGGGTCTGTTTTTAATGCGCTGGCAGTCAGGTCAAGGGCGCTATCCAGCACGCGGCGGTAATCCAGCGTGGCAGTCAGGGTAGAGGTCAACTCATAAATCGCGCGCAGGCGTTCTGCCTGTAAGCGGTGTTTGCGTTCTTCTGCCTCCAGCCAGGCTTCGCGGGCACGGCGCAGGCGGCTGATAAGTTGGCGGCTGACGTACCCGAAACCGCCTGCCAGCAACGCGTTTCCTGCAAGCACGATGCCGGTCACCACGCCAAACGGCAGGGCCGCAGGCATAAACAGTTGGGAGACAATTTGCAACAGGGCCAGAATTCCTGCCGAGACGAAAGCCCCCAAGAACTCAAAATAAATGGCGCCGGTCAGTACCGGCAAAAAACAGAACCAGGCGGCCGGTCCGGTTAAACCACCTTGCAGCCAAAATATGACACCGGTCAGGACCAGGTCCACAGCCAGGTTGACCGGCCGGTGTGAGGCCATGCGTTGATTCAGGCCAGCCAGCAACGACATGGCCAGATTCCAGGCCGTCAGCAGGCCAATTGGCAAAAGCCGTATGCCGTTTAGTTTGCCGGCACTTCCCAGCACAATTGCCAGGGCTACCAACCCCAGCCAGCGAAAAGCGATCGAGAACCAGTCTGCAACATAGGGGGTTTCGAACTTACGCATAGGTTAATCATACCCGAAAAAACTGAGGGGAGTAACCTATCAAATTTGATAACCCATGCGGGTCAGAACCGGCCCCAGCGTCTCTGCCAGCACGGCTTGCTCCGCCTGGCTGTATTTCTCGCGAAAGCGGCCGATCTTGCCCTTGAAGAAATGCAGTCCCTGCTGCCCTGCTTCGGCTTTACCGGGACGATATTTTTCAATGACCTCTTGAACCTGCGGACTGCTCAACTCCAGGCCGAGAAAATCCACCAGCCGGGCGACTTCGGCATCGTAGGAGGTCAACAAGTCTTCATAACGGGCTTTCAGGACGCCATCCTCGCTCATCCATGCTTCCCAGATTGCAACATACTCTTTGATGAAATCAAGCGACTTTTCAAAGTCGGTCAGATGGGAGAAGGCATTGGGGCGGCCTTTGGCCAGGGCGCGCTGGCCATAATCGTAGGCTGAAAGCATGGCATCGCGCGGGTCGCGGTAGATATAGGTAATACGCAGCAATCCCAGACGGCTGAGCAAGCGCGACCAGCGCGTTGGCCCGGCATGCGCCTTGATGACAAACGTATTCCCCAGCAAAGCCGGGATAGTGACCATTAATAGCCGCCGCAGGCTGAGCACGCCGATATTGCAATTCACTTCTGTCAGGATGCTCTGCAAGCGGTACTTTCTGCGAATCTCGGTCGCATTTTGACACCCTGTCGTCAACATCAAATCATTGATTAAGTTGTAGTGCCAGCCCGAACCGGCACGCGGCATGCCAACAGATAAAACAATCACAGACTACTCCTTGGTTGGGGCTTGATGCGTTGATTCTAACGCCAAACCTGTGGATAATCCCACCAGGATTCCCGGATTGAGCCACAGATTGGGGATTGCCAGCGAATCCTGGGTCAGGCAGGTAATGAGAATGGCCAGCCAGGAGAACAGACCGGCAACACCGATAAAACGCAAAAACGAGCGGCTGCGCAAAAAAGAACGAATGTGGTGGAGCAAGTAAGCATAAAAACCGGCAAACAGGGTCAAACCAATGATGCCGGTCTCGGCCAGTAAGCGGATATAAAGGTTTTTGGGGTTAAGATAGAAACGGCCGCGGGGGCTGAGTTGCCAGACGGTTTGATACAACGAGGTGAACGACCAATCCGGCAGGCGGTCAAACAGATAAAACCCGCTGGCGCCCAAGCCTACGCCCGTAAATGGATATTCCTGGAAGGTCTCCATTGCAGCCCAGGCATAAGCCAGCCGGCTGCCTGCATAATTGTCAATCACAAAATCCACCAGGTTCTTGCTGCGGGCGCTCCATAACGCATTAATATACCGGCTGTTTGCCAAAAAATAACCGGAAAGCAGCAACAACGCCAGTGCGCCGGTCAGTATTCCCAGGCGAAGACTCAGACTGCGCACGCGCTGAAAGGGGGGCATAGCCTCTCCCGGGCGAAAGGGCGCACGCAGCCAGCGCCATATATCCCGCATCAATTGACGGCCTGTCAGCAGGAAGGTCAGGAGAGTCGCAATCAGCCAGGTGCCCAGCCCGCCGCGTGAATAGGCCAGCACAAGCAAGGTCAACGCTCCCAGCATCAGGACATACTTGAGCCAGCGAAAGGCCCCCAAGCGGTATTTGACCAAAATAGCGGCAAACAGCCAGGGGATGTAAATTGTATTGAGTTGGGCCGTCAGCCAGGAGGGCTCATACGCAAAACCTGAGATCCGTTTTGAGCCGACCATGCCTCGCATAGAAAACAGGCGCTGCCAGCTGCTGACGGTGTTCTTATGCAAGTAATCGGTATAGAGGGCAAAGGTTTGTACCCCACTCCATAGCAGGTTGAGCACCAGCCCCACAAAAAGCCACTTCAAGGTAAAGCGCAGGTCAGATTCATCCCGATTCATCCACATCGCCGACCAGAAGAAGGTCAGGCCAATGGCCATGGTCACCCAGGCCCGCAGAGCACGCTGCCCATATTCGTTTCCGGTAAAGCCCAGGGGAGCATATAAAGCCCCAATCGCCGTTGTCATTGTGGCAAAGAGGACAAACAATCCCAGCAGGAGCAAGGCAGGAGGCCAATCAAATCGGGCCTTCTTTCTGACAATTTGTAGCATAGAAACGACAACCAATAAGGCCGCCGGGTAGAGCGCCAGAGGGCGGACAACGGTTCCATCTCCAAGAAAGGGAAAGTATCGGAAACTGGTTACCGGCAAAGAAACCAGCGCCGCGGCCCACAGCCAACGACTGAGACGGAGCAGAAAAGCATCTACTTTCATCAACGTCCCTGCTTCCGACCGACAAACAGGATAGCAAAAACCATCAGCGTGAAACCGACAAAAGCGCCTGCCAGGACATAGGTACCCAGGCCGGTTCGACGAGTGACCGGCAAGCCGGTGATCTGACTGGGGTTGACCTCAATGTAAGCATTAATGCCCGTTGCGCGTTGCTCCAGGTCGGTGATGCGGGCCTGCAGATCTGAATCACAGGCCTGGCCGTTTTGGAGAGCAGCCCGCAAAGCCTGCAATTCAAGTTCCACGCTTACGGCCTGTTGCACCCGGTCTGCAAAGGCCACTGCCCAGGCAGAGGCCAGTTGTTGCGCCCGTTCAGGATCGGCATCATCGGCCCACAGATGCCAGCCGGCCTCGCGCGGTTGACTCAGATTCAATTTTTCGTTGCGCAGTTCACCAACGGTGACACCGCCAACCCGCGCCGCAACCGTTTCCAGCACTGCGTCGGACCAGGCCAGTTCCATCAATTTACGCGTCTCGCGTTCCAGGTAGTAGAACATATCCCGGTCGGTATTCTCTGGCCAGGCCTCTTCCAGGTTAAAGTCCACCACCACCGTTGCCTCGGCGCGATACGGAGGCGGAAAGGCAGCGTAAAGAGCGGCGCCGATCAAGGCACCCAGCAAAACCGAGAGTATCCACGCCCGCCAGGCGCCCAACAGGGTGAAAAAGTCCTCCTGCGAAGGCGGTTTCAATAGAAAGTTCATGCTTCAGACCTCATCAGCAAACGCCGCCGCCAGTTAATCAGCGGCGCAGCCAGTTTGCGCACATAGTATTTGGCCACAATCAACGAAAAGGGGCCGCCGCCATCACGGTAGTGAACACGCAGCATTTCCGGCCAGCAGCGGTCGTCGGCCGCAATCGTCTTGCCGCGGGTGTGCAGGCGGAAATTAGCCCAGGTCTGCGGCACATAACGCACCTCAGCGCGCGCCGCCAGACGCACCCACAGGTCATAATCCATTGCAAAGTAAAAGGTGGGGTCAAGCGGCCCTACCTCCCGCCAGAGATCGGCCCGGAAAAAGGCCGCCTGCTGGGGAATATGCACATACCCTTGCCGCAAACGGCGATAGTCGGTCTGTGCAGCCGGGAAGCGGCCAATCACGCGCCCTTGCTCATCAATAAAGTTCGCATCGCCGTACACCAGCCCCACCTCTGGGTGCGTTTGCAAAAATTCCACCGCCGCCGCTACCGCGCCCGGCAGATAGGTATCATCCGAATTGAGCCAGGCCAGCACCTGACCACGCGCCCGCGCGAAGCCCTTGTTGATGGCGTCGGTCTGGCCCTCATCCGGCTCGGACACCCACCACGTCAGGCGGGGAGCATATTTCTGGATGATCTCCACACTCCCGTCGGTGGAGCCGCCATCCACCACAATATATTCCAATCGGGGATAATCCTGTCCCAACACAGACTGGATGGCGGCCTCTAAAAACGGCGCCTGATTGAAAGACGGCGTGACGATGGAGACCAGCGGCAGTTCAGAACGGTTCATTCCGGACCCCATTCCTGGTCGGCGTAATAAAGGTGGGACACACTCTCGGTCATCTTCCGCACCCGATTCACCTCTTCAGGCGTCAGGCGTTTACGCCAATTATACAGGTTTGCGCGGCTGTCCAGGCGCACGGCATGGACTCTGGAACGCGAGAGTTCTTTGGGATTGTCGGCGCTGCTGGCGCTCTCGATCCGGCGCTGGACGGGCGCGGTAAACTTGAGGCCAAGAAAAGCATACAGGTCGCGGAATCCCTCCACGGGGTTGACGGAAAGATCCTCGTGCCGCACCACGCGCAGGTTCGGCCGGGCAGGCCCGAGGTCGGCCACGAACCGATAAATCATCCGCCAGAGCAGGCTGGCCTGGGCCACAATGTCATCCGCGGGCAGGTGTTCCATCTCTCGGCGATACGGTTCAAGGTGGTCGCGCATCAGACGGGACTGAGCAAGCAAGTCGCCAAAGTCAAACGGCCAGTTCAGCCGTTTGAGGCTGCTGGCAAAAGCAGCCGGATGCCGTACGGTGACGATCACCTGCGCTCCCAATTTTTCGATAAACCAGGGGATGGAAAAGACGGCAAAAGGGTCTTTAAGCACCGGCCGCTGACGCAGCAGGCGGCCGCGCAGGAAAATGCCCAAATCGCGCCCCATGCGCAAGAAATCCTTACGCGAGCGCAGGGAGCGGATTTCGGCCATCAGGTGATAACGATAGGCCAGCAAGTCATGAAAGGCCGGCAGGGCTCCTTTTTCGGTCTCATCGCACAGGTAAAAGTACCAGTATGGCACAGCAGCACGAAAGACACCGGGACGGTGCAAGACGTTGAGCGGTTCGCTGATATAGGCTGTCTGGGAACCGGCGGCAACCATCTTGCCCACCCACGTGGTGCCGGTACGATGCGCGCCGGTAATCAGGATAGGGGATTTCGATTCGGGGTTCATCCGGCCATTCTCTCCTTAGGGATACGTCAGAAGCAGGTCGAGGCCATAAAATTCGGCAGCACAGCGGTTGACCCACTGGTTTTTGGTGCTGTATTCGCGAATGCCGGCAATGCTGTCCAGTTCTTCCACCGTGAGTTGGCGCGCGCCCTGCGCCACAGCCTGACGGATTTGCAGGTCACGCGCGTCCCAGGCGGCGGCGCGCCGCTGATAGCGGCTTTCAAGCGCAAGCACTTGAGAGGTGACGCGCACGGTGTAGCCAAGGGCAAAAATCAGCACGATGACGGCCAGGGCGTTTGCCAGTTGCGCCCAGCCAGGCCAGTTTGCCAGCCGGTGACGGATGGCCTGGCCGATGGACAATCCCAGCGCAAGTGTGGCAGCGACAAGCACAAACTGCGCGCCGATGAGTGAACGTGCCCCTGGGTACGAACCCTGCCCGTAAACGCTGGGCGCCATCGCACAGACAATGAGCGCGTAGGCGCTGAGGATAGAAATGCCCGCAGCCAACCATGTCCGACGTGCATCTCCCTCCTCCTTGTGCCCCAGCAGCCAACCCAGGGCAATCGCCAGGACGAGAGTCGCCACAGTGGGCAAGGGCATAGAGCGGGCAGAAAAGTACATAAAATCCCAGGCAAAGCGCAGGGAGCGCAGGAGAACTAAGGTCAAAGGCGGGGGCTCGCCGAAGACCCGCAAACGGAATTGATTCGCGGGGGCCAAAAAGACAACCAGCAGCGCCAGCAGGGAGGCCAGCAAACTTGCAAGCAGCACAGGAAGCAGGCGTTTACGGGTTTCAGGGCTGCCAAAGACAAAGAGCGCCGCCAGCGCCAGGCCCAACGCGCCAATCTGCATGGCCAGGGTCGTTTCAGAGAGGCCGCCGGCAACGAAGAAGCCAAAAGCGGCCAGCATTGAAATGACGGCCGTGCCGCGGCGTCCACGGGGTGAATGATTCGCCTCGTTAAGCAGCAGCCAGGCCAGGTAACTGAAGAAGATAAGCGGCGTAAGGTAGGTGATCAAGCCGGCGCGCCAGTACAAACTCTGGTAGCGGTTGGGCGCCTGCCAGAGGGTGAAAAAGATGCTCAAAGCGGCCAGCATGAAACCGGTCAGCGGTGGACGCGGAAAACGCAGCCGGGCAGAGGCCTGAGAAAGGGCCAGCGTCAGCCCAATTGTCCAGAGCAGAATCGCCAGAGCGGGCAGATAGGAAATCGCCGAGCGCCCAAACCATTCACTCATGCCAACCAGGAACATGGTGGTGTAACGGTTCGAGGTGTGAATGTACCACCACCAGGCAGCCTGAAACAGGTTGTCGAATTTGAACAGGGTGCGGGTGAAACAATAGTCATCTGCCCCGTAGCGGGAGAAGAAGCCCAGGTACGCAAAAGCCGTCAGGCCGCCCGTCAGGCCCAAGGCCAACAGAATTTGCGCAAGTAGATGATATTGCCTGCGAAGGAAGTCAAAGGTTCTTTGCATACAGAGTCTACGTTTTGCTTGCCACCGCCGCCAGAATCATACCGGCCGCCGGCGGAGATTTTAATTCGCTTTCCAGATCGCGGTATGCCAGAGATTGAGACACCAGGGCCAGAAAAGGGGCCAAGAGATAAATGGAGCCGAAATAGTCAATACGCAAACCGGCCATCTCCAACAGGAGACGCAGGGAATCGGCATCAAAACGGCTGATATGCTGTTCGCCGGCCATCTTGGGGGCCATATTCAACCGATCCACCAGCCATTCGAGCAGCGGCCAAAGGCTGCGATAGTTGGGGGTGGTCACAAGCAGCCGCCCGCCAGGCCGCAAGAGACGCGCCGCCTCACGGATGACGTCTTGAGGTGCAGCAAGATGTTCGATCACTTCAGAAAGGAGAATCAGATCAAAACTTGCGTTGCAAAACGGCAAGGCTTCACCAATGCCCTGAATGAGCAAGAAGTCTTGAGGGTAACTTGCACGAGCCTGCAGATCAGACAAACGTCCATGCACAAAAGTAAGCGCCTGGCGGCTAAGGTCGAGCGCCACCGGCACAACACCGGGGACAATTGCCTGCAAAAGGAGGTTGCCCGAGCCGCAGCCGATCTCCAACAAATGCGCGCCTGGCAAGACATATGGCCGCACCAGGCGGTCAATCATCATCAGTTTGCCGCCGTGCCAGAAACGCTGGACAGGATGCCCAGACTGCAAAGCGCGATACTGGTAATCGCCGGAAACGGCATGGTAATCGAAAGACATAAATCGTCCTACTTGTAACGGCCGCGCAGGTCATTCCAGCGCACACGGAAAAGATCGAGGAACATCTTGAGAGAATCGCGCACCAGGCGGACGCGGCTATCGCGGCGGTAAGTCTCCGTCATTTGCACCGGCACAGGTTGAATCCTGAAACCAAACTTGCGCGCCAGATAGAGCATCTCCACATCAAAGCCGAAGCCGTCAATCGTCAGGCGGGGAAATATTTGCCCGGCAGCAGCGGCGGTAAAGGCCTTAAAGCCGCACTGTGTATCTGGCAGGCCGCGAAAAAGCAAAGCCTGAACCAGCCACGAGAAAATCTGCCCGGCAATAAAGCGCAAGCGGGGAACACCCTCAACGTGAGAACCGGCCAAAACGCGCGAGCCTATTGCCAGGTCGCTGCCGCTTTGCAAGGCCTGCAGGAAAATATCAATCGCCTCAAGGCGGTAAGGCAAATCGGCATCCATGAAAATAACAAAAGGAGCCTGGCTGGCCAAAACGCCGCGGCGGATGGCATATCCCTTGCCAAAGTTGACCTCATTCACCAGCAGGCGCACAACCGCACCCGGCCCGGCATGCCAGGATTTAATGACCTCTGCTGTGCGGTCAGAACTGCCATCATCTACCACGATGATTTCATAATGCGCAAAGCGCGCGGCCAGGAAAGCATCCAGGCTGGCAAGCGTGCCTGCAATCAGGTTTTCTTCGTTAAAAGCAGGCAGGACAACGGAAACAACAAGCGACTTGTTCATAAGTGCGGACAAACCGGTCTATTGTAACGCAAAAATTCCCCGCTACCGGCTCAAACGGGAGCGACGCCTGTTCAGGTAAGCCCGATGGACGGCGCGCAGCCCGGTCACGTGCAGGAGAGCAGAAATCAGGATGTTCAGACGCCTCAAAGCAACCGGCGGATGGATAAAAAAGGCGCTCAGCCAGGCCGCAAGAGCAGGCCAGGGACGGCCGCCGTCTAACAGGTAACGCGCGTTGACGCGGTGAGCCGAAGCGCGGGCGCGGCGGCCCAAAAGGGGAGCAAGTTGGGGCTGGGCGGCGGCCCAATCTAAAATGCGAAAGGCTTCGCGTCCGAATTCAACAGCAGAAGCGCGGTTTTTGGCCGCCGCATGATAACGCGCCGCAGCCCAGGTCTGCGCGACATGCACCAGAGAGCCCTGCAGCGCCATACGAATCCACAAATGGTGGTCGAGCAAAAAGTGATACGAGGGGTCAAGGCCGCCTGCCTGTTCAAAAGCCGCCCGGCGCATAAAAACCGCAGGCTGGCCAATGATTTCGAAGCAGAGCAAATCGTCAAGCGTGAGCGGACGGTAAGAGAGATGATTGATGATCTGCCCATTTGCATCCACCGCCAGCATATTGCCGTATACCAGCACCGCCTCAGGGTTCTGCTCAAAGGCCTGAACGGCTGCACGGATTGCACCGGGCAGGTAATAATCGTCGGAGTTAAGCCAGGCAACGATCTCGCCGTGGGCGCGCTGCATTCCCTTGTTGATGGCCTCTGCCTGACCAGAATCTCTTTCCGAAACCCAATAGGTCAGGCGCGGGGCATACTTCTTAATGACGTCCACCGAGCCGTCGGTGGAGCCGCCGTCAATGACGATGTACTCCACATCTGCCCCATCCTGTTCCAGCACAGAACGAAGAGTCTGTTCCAGGTAAGCAGCCTGATTGAAAGAGGGGGTAACAATTGAGACAAGCGGCATGGCGGCCTCAGGGCTTCAAATCGTACAGCGCAAATCCCTCTCCTTGAACCACAAGGGGGTAGTCCTGGAGACGTTGCTTCAGGGCGGGTTGTTTGTCCAGTTGCCCAAAGGCTGTAATCAAGAAGTAGTCCTTGCCTGCCGTCCGGTCGGCAAACTCGGCCGCGGCATCCTTGCCGCCGCTGCGCACCTGTGAAAGTTCTGTGCTGAGCGGCCACAGTTCCACTTTACGCCAGCCATAGTACATCAACCGGTAGCCGTAATCCTGCGTCAGGGCAATGACATCTGCATCTGCGGGGATGGCTTCTCCAACCCTGGACCAGAACGCCGGCTCATGACGAAAATCTTCGGCCAGCAGGGTCGAACGCGCAGCCCAGGCCTGATAGCCCACCAGCGAGAGAATCAACCCCGCGCAGAGAATCTGCCAGCCGCGCCCCTGGGCTTTGACCCGTTCCAGCAAGGCGCCGGCAGCCGGCATAAGGCCAAGAGCCACCAGCGGCACCAGTTGAAGGTGATAGTAACTGTGTGTGTACATCTGGAAGGGCAAGGTCAGGCCATAGAGCAAATAGCCAAGCCAGGCGCCAAACAGCAGCCAGCGCAGACGCGGCGGGGCCAGCACTACGCCCACCAGGCTAAAAAAGAGCAGCGTCAGCCCGAAGAGACTGCCCAGAAAGGCCAGCCAGCGGGCATAGAACTCGGGGCTGGCAATGAGTTTGATGAGCGCCACCGTCCAACTGAAAAAGTATTCGCTGGAACGTCCGGGGTGCCCCAAGACATAATAGCCAAAGGCCGGCAGAATCATCAGCCCAGACATGACCCACACCTGCTGCGATTTCCAAAAACGACGGCCCAAGCCAAAAAGCACAAGTGCCGCAGCCGCTCCGCCGACCAGAAAGGCAATGACAATCTTAACCAGCACCGCCAGGCCCAAAAAGAATCCGGCCAGCAGCGCCCAGCGCCAGGCTTTTGCATTGGTTTCTTCTGCCCAACGATACAGGAAGTAAATGCCGACGACAAATGCAGATGTCATCAACGGATCGGGCTGGAAGGAGCGGCTGGCCTGCACCGAGAAGGGCAAGATGAGGTAATAAGTCAAGCCGGCCAGTGCAGGCCAGGGCGAAAGGGCGCGGCGTCCCAGGTCAAAGAGCGCCAGTCCGCCCAACAGCCAGAAGACGGTCTGATAAAGGCGCGGGATCGCTACGTTCTCGCCGCCGGCAACGAGATAAGCAACAGCCACCAGGGACTCAATGATCGGCGGCTCATACTGTCCCACCGCGCGGCGGAAAGATGCGGCCAGTTCCACCTTTTGCGGCTCGGCATTGGGGAGCAGGTTGTAGTAAATGCTGCGCGCCACCAAAAAATTGCGCAGTTGGCGTGTGGCGTGAAAGTCAAGCGGGGGGTCGTCCAGGTCAAGCAGGCGCAACAATCCGCCCAGGGCAAGGAGGATGACCAGGACGAGCAACCAGGCACGAGGTCGGGGAGGAGCCGAAGTCATGGGGAGTTAAAATCAAAAGAGAGAGTCGTAATCCACTTTGGGGAAGACGGTCAGTTTGCCGCCGATGGTTGCATCCAGCACTTGACGCCCGGCTTTTTCATAGGCCTGGCGGGCCAGGCGGTAACCGATCTCGGAAGTCTCCAGGTCGGGCAGTTGCCAGCGGAAGCCTTTGCCGAAATAGCGTGGGTCGAAGTGATTGGGGTCAGCCCCATCAGAGACAACGGTCTTATTGGCCTCGCCCTTGCTGGTAAAGTTGTGGTCCACGCCAATCAGGATGACCTGCTCAAAACCCATGTAAAACGCCAGTTGCAGGGCCACATTGGTGACGGTGGCACCTTCCCAAACGCGGCGGGTCATATCGTAAGCGAAACGGGGGCCGGTGTAGGTTGTGTAGAGGAAAATGGTCTCGGGCGGCAGGCGCCGGAAGTGGCGGTTGGCGTGCCAGGCAATGAACTTGGGCATGGGCAGGGCGGCAATTTCATCCGCGCATTGCTCGATCACCAGGTCGTTGATGGAGACGAAATAGGTGGTATGAAAGCCCAGTTCCGGGAAGAGCAGGTAAATGCGGTTAAGGCCAAAGGTGTACTCTCCCCGCAGCCTGGTGAGGTCAGTTTGTTTCAAACTAGGGCCATTGCCAATGATAAAGCAGCGTTCCCCGCGGTGAATATTATAGAATTCTGCCATGCGGCTGCGGCTTCTGCGCCGCCAGGGGTGGAGGTAGGCATCTGGCACTTGCGGCAGGCGGCGGATAGCATCGTAGGCGTTTTTGGCGCTCTGAAGCAGGGGGGTGGGAAGGAGGGCGGCAAGTGTTTGTTTCATCGGTTTGAGGAATTAAACGTGGGCATTATTCTGTGCTCAGCCTGGCAGTCGCGCCGCCATCTACAATCAGGGCCTGGCCGGTCATGAAAGAGGATTGCTCCTCATCGGCCAGGAAGTAAATGGCGTGGGCAATCTCTTCGGGACGGCCAATGCGGCCATTGACGGTCTTGCGGGCCAGGTTATCGAGGCGTTCCTGGATGTCACCGTGACCAACGTGACCCCGTCCCAGGCCGGCGCGCAGCATGGGCGTATCCACTGCGCCGGGCAGAATGGCGTTGACGCGGATATTATCTCTGGCAAACTCGATTGCCATGGCGCGCGTCAGCGCCAGCAGTCCGCCTTTGCTGGCTGCATAGGCGGCAATGTTGGCCGATGTCTGGACGGCATGTACCGAGGAGACATTGACCACAGCCCCGCCACAGATTTTCAGAAGCGGGTAGGCCAGTTTGACTCCTAAGAAGACTGAACGCAGGTTAGAGGCCATGACGGCATCCCATTCCTCGACTGTGGTCTCAACCAGCGGCTTGGCAATTTGCAGGGCTGCGTTGTTGACCAGGGCGTTCAGGCAGGGCGCAAAGAGGCGTACCTGCTCAAAAATTGTCTCCATCTCCTTGGGTTCAGAGATATCGGCCTGGATGAAGCGGCCACTGGCAGGGAAATCTGCGCCAAACGGAGCGCGGTCCACGCCAATGACATGCCAGCCGCGGGCGGCAAACAGGGCGACGGTGGCGCGGCCGATTCCGCCCGCCGCGCCGGTGATGAGAAGCGTTTTGGATGTATTCATCGGTCAACCTTCAACAGATTATGCTCAATTCCCAGCCCGTCCAGCAAATTCCTGATGGTATTCCAGTGCACCCGTTCCCAGGCTGCCGGGCTGGAATTGGCGTTGTGCGGTGCAAGCAGAACATTATCCATTTTCAATAATGGACTATTGCCTGGCAAGGGTTCTAACTCAAACACATCCAGGGCGGCGCCAGCCAGACGTTTGGCCTGAAGTGCCTCAATCAGGGCGGTTTCGTCTACAACCGGGCCGCGGGCGGTGTTGATCAGCACCGCCTCCGGTTTGACAAGTTGGAGTGTTTTGGCATTAATCAGATGATAACTGGTGGGATTCAGGTCACAGTGGAGCGAGATGAAATCGGCACGCTGAAGCAAGTTGCCGAGCGCCGTCATCTCAATGCCGGTCTCGGTGATAAAAACATGGTCAATCTCTACAATGTCATTGCCCAAGACTCTCATTCCAAACGCGCGCGCCCGGCGTGTGACTGCCTTGCCGATGGCGCCAACGCCGATAACGCCCAGGGTGCACTCGCTCAAAGTCTTGCCGGGGATTTTATTCCATTCGCCGCGTTTCATGGCTGCATCCATCCAGGGCTGGCGGCGGGCAAAGGCCAGCATATAGCCCAGGGTGGTGTCGGCCACGGCGGTGGTGAAAGCATTCGGCGTCCGCCCGATTTTAATTCCATAACGGGAGCAGGCCTCAGCGTCGATAGAATCGACTCCGGTTCCCCATTTGGAGATGACCTTCAAACGCGGGGCACAGGCCTGGATGACGCGCGCGGTGTAACGGTCATCGCCGCAAATTGCGCCGTCAAACTGACCGGCGTACTGGAGCAAATCGGCCTCTTCCATGCGCTCACGCACGGGCGGGACAATGAGTTGCAGACCATATCCCTCCAGTACCGGCCGAAAACGGTCTAAGAAAGGGATCATATAGGGGGCAGTGAACAGGATGGTTGGCATGTGCTTTCTGCAAGTTAAAGAGGATGTAATCGGCACGCGGGGCTATTATACAGGACATTTATGCCGCACTGCCGGAAAAATTGCTGTTAAATAACAAGCCAGGCGGCAGTCGCCGCCCGGCTGTTAGCAAATCAATCACAGGGCTTTTGTTTACGGCTGTTGGGTAGGAACGCCCCAGCGCCCGCCCTGGCCAACCGGTACACCGGTACCGCCACAGGGACCGAGGCCCATTCCGCCGCGGCCGCGTCCAAAGCCGCCCTGTCCGCCCATGCGTTGAAGCATCCAATCGGCCTGCGCCTGGGTAATGACGCCATCGGCAACTGCCTTTTTGAGCGCCTCGGCGCGCGCCGTCTGCATCAGGGCGGGAATTTCCTCAGCCTTGAAGCCCTTCGAAAGAGCAATCTGGTAGAAGGTCTCGCCGGCATTGAGGCGGGTTTGCAGATCAGCCGTGGTCATCTTCAAGACCTTAGCCATGGCCTCAACCATATACGTGTGCAGCGGGCCAATGCCGCCGCCGGCCACAGGGCCGCGTCCTGGCGGGTTCGCCCCTTGAGCATAAGCCGAACCGGCCAAGCCAAGTGAGAGGGCAAGAACACCCACAACAGTCAAGATAAGAATTGTCTTCTTCATAGTTTTCATCTCCTTTTTAATTTCAGGCGTTTGCCTGTTGACTGTTCATAGGATACAACTTTATTGTGAAGACTGTGTAAAGAAGGCAAAAAGATTTTGAAAAGCCTTTAAGGCGAAAGCGCAAAGAGGGCAGTGATAAGGTATGAAGAAAATGAGTGTCCTGATGTAAAATTAGTAGACAAGCACCATACCCTGTCAACAAAAGGCCTTTTGATGACCGCTTCCTTTTCCGGACCTGCTTACCGCATCCGCACCTCCCGCTTAATCCTGCGCTGTTGGAATCCAGAAGACGCGCCGCTTCTCAAGCAAGCGATTGACGAAAGCCGCGAACACCTGCTCCCATGGATGCCATGGGCGCAAAACGAACCCCAATCCGTTGAAGCCAAGGCCGCCCAACTGCGGCGCTGGCGCTCGCGCTTTGATCGGGATGAGGATTTTGTCTATGGCGTCTTTGACCTCGAGGAAAAACATGTGCTGGGTGGCTGCGGCTTACACACGCGGCTGGGCGATTACGCTCTGGAAATCGGCTACTGGATTCATGCAAACTTCATCAACCAGGGCCTGGCAACCGAACTCAGCGCCGCCCTGACAAAAGTCGCCTTTGAGATTCACGGCGTCCGACGGGTTGAAATTCACTGTGAGCCGCGCAATTTGCGCAGCGCAGCCGTCCCGCGCAAATTGGGATACGTCCACGAGGCCACACTGAAAAAGCGCGTTCCGGCCAACGAGGCAGAATTCCTGGATTCCATGATTTGGACACTCTTCGACACAGAGTACCCCTCCAGCCCGGCAGCCTCAGCACCGATTGAGGCTTTCGACGCGCTGGGGCGAAAGATTCTCTAAGTCTCTTTGCCAAAGGAGGAAAAATGACCTACACATCCATTCTGGTGGAAAGGCGCGGTCGGGTTGGCCTGATCACCCTCAACAGGCCGCAATTCCTGAACGCGCTCAACGGAGAATTGCTGAGCGAACTTCTGCAGGCCCTGTCTGACTTCGACTCTGAAGACGGCATTGGGGCAATCGTCATCGCCGGCAACGACAAAGCCTTTGCCGCCGGCGCAGATATCAAGCAAATGGCTTCCGCCTCGGTTGTGGATATGCTCAACGGCACCTTTGTAGAACTGTTCGACGGCCTGCGCCGGACGAAGAAACCGGTCATCGCCGCAGTCTCCGGCTACGCTCTGGGCGGAGGCTGCGAACTGGCGCTGGCCTGCGACCTGATAGTCGCTTCTGAAACCGCCCGCTTTGGCCAACCAGAAGTCACCATCGGCGTCATCCCCGGCGCCGGCGGCACCCAGCGGCTGGCTCATGCCGTAGGAAAAGCGCTGGCGATGGAAATGGTGCTGAACAATCGCGTACTCACCGCCGCCGAAGCGCTTCAGTTTGGCATGATCAACCGGGTTGCAGCGCCCGACCGCTGGCTGGACGAGGCCATCGCCCTGGCCGAAGAGATCGCTTCCCGCGCTCCCCTGGCCGTGCGGCTGGGCAAAGAAGCGGTCAACCGCGCCTTCGAACTGCCTTTGAGCGAAGGCCTGGCGGCCGAACGGCGTCTCTTCTACAGTCTGTTTGCCACGCAAGATCAGAAAGAGGGAATGGCGGCCTTCATCGAAAAGCGCAAGCCCCAGTGGCAGGGCAAGTAAACCGCCGCGATTTTCAGGTAATCCAATATGCTGACCCGCCGCGAACTGAGGAATGCGTTTCAAGCATTCGGGCTTCAAGAGAGACCGGTTATCGTGCATACCTCCATCAAGGCCTTTGGCGGTATCGAACACGGTGCAACGGCGCTGTTAGGAGCCCTTTTAGAATCGGTCGCCGCGCTGGTCGTGCCAACATTTACCTATAAGACCATGATCACTCCCTCGGTTGGCCCTCCAAACAATGCCCTCACATACGGCAGCAGCCGAGACGCCAACCGCATGGCAGAGATATTCCACCCCAACATGCCGGCCGATCCTCTCATGGGTCATTTCCCAGAGACTGTGCGCCTTCACCCAAAAGCCCAGCGAAGCCTGCATCCTATTCTCTCCTTTGCCGGCATCCAGGCAGAACGCTATCTCGCCGCGCAAACGTTGTTTGACCCGCTTGCGCCGATCGGCGCGCTCGGCAACAATGGCGGCTGGGTATTATTGCTGGGCGTAGACCATAGCGTCAACACCAGTATTCACTATGCCGAGAAACTGGCCGGGCGGCGGCAATTCGTCCGCTGGGCGCTGACGCCTCAGCGCATTGTAGAATGTCCTGGTTTCCCAGGCTGCTCGCTGGGCTTCCAGGCCATTGCCCCTGCCGTCCAAGGCATCACCCGTCAGGCAGAAATTGGCAAGGCACTGGTGCAGGCTATCCCACTCATACCCCTTTTCGAAGTAGTTCAGACAATGATAAAAGAAAACCCGCACGCCTTGCTGTGTGATCGGCAAGACTGCGAGCGGTGCCAGGCAATAAAAAACGAAGGTTAATTGCCTGCTCTTAACCCTCCCGCAGGTTAGAACAGGGCTGTCAGCCGGTGCCGGCAATCAAGGAAACGTTTTCCGGTTTGGAAGTTGCGCCAACACCTGCGGGAGGGTGGGCAGTTACAACAAAGGTTGATTATTCCTTTTCTTTTGCTTCCCCAAAGGCAAGCACAAGAATGTGTTGATTCAAAAATTGGGGAGAATTGATGCCGGGCCCGGGGACAATCTGCCCCAGGGTGTAGCCTCCGGCAATAGGTACGTTTTCGCCGACAATCTCCCGCACGGCCTGGACCTCCGCTCCCGACTGTCCTTTGAGCAACATCTGCCAGCCGATATCCACCAGCATCAGAATCAACACCGGCTTGCTGTCTCCCAAGCCAAGCAAAGCCTGACGGGCGGCCTGCTGTGCCGCTTCACGGCAGGACCTGGGGCTGGCTACCAGCAAATAGGCATCTACGCCGTCCCCAATTGGCGCGTTCATGCGGAAACTGCCATCGGCCTCCACCCGCAGCGGCGCCCGCACCAGCAAATCTTCGCCCCGGTCAATGCCGAGAGGGTAAAGCCGTACCAGGTGATTGAGCGGCGGAAAAGCCCATTCGCGCGCCGGATAACCGAACAATTGAGCATAGGTCTCCGAAGCCGGCCGGCCGTCCAGGGTGCGCAGCCAAAAACCGCGCGAGCGGGTCACACGGAATTGCGTCCCTACCGGGCTCCAACCATGGGCATAGCCCACCCCAACTTTGAGGCCGCCCTTGAGAACCGCTGCCGCCATTCCGCCCGAACCACTCTGCAAAGTGGTCAATTGATAGGTGTTGCCGGTGTGCAAGTCGCCGCTGGAAAGGGCGCCAACCAACTGCACCTGGTCATCAACCAACGCGGCGCAGAACTGTTCCGCATCGCCATTGAAGCCGTCGGCGAAGAAAAGGACAGTCTGTGCCGATTTCCGGTTTTCGTTGACAACCTGCATCAAACGCGCCGCCGTCTCCCGGCTGCTCTGAGCATAGCCAGGAAACCAGTGTGCGTCTGCCTGACAATCATTGGCAGTAAAAAGCGCCAGGATGACCGAATGGGGTTGTTCCCCATCATTGGTCAACCCCGAAGGCGAACTAAACCCCACCAGCGGCAAGTCACTGATCAGGCTGGTAATGCCGCTCACAACCTGACGCGCTTCATACTGGTAAGAAGCAATGACTATGCCCAAAAAGGGAACGCCGCTGCCCAGCCGATTCAATGCCTGATGGGCAGCCTGCAAGCCAGCCTCGCGGCCGTCAAGCGCCTGTGCCTGTCCAATGGCAGCCTTTAGACTCATAGGGCACCCTTATCAATCGCCTTCAGCAACCGGAATAGTGAAGTGGAAGGTGGTACCTTCCCGGAAGACACTTTCAAACCAAATACGGCCGCCCTGCATCTCGACCAGGCTCTTGGTAATGTTCAAACCCAGCCCGGTACCAGGGGCTTCGCGGGCCTTCTGGTCTTCGGAACGGAAAAACTTATTGAAGATTTTCTTCTGGTCTTCGACACTGATACCAATGCCGTTGTCCCGCACCCAGATGTGAACAACCCTGGCTGCGCCCTGCGGATCCCACTGGTTATCCGATTCTTCCGCGCCAATGACAATATGACCTTCTTCAGGCGTATATTTGTGGGCATTGCTGAGCAAGTTGGTCAGCACCTGTCCCAGACGCGTTCGGTCGGCCCACACAGCCGGAAGTTTGGGCGGCAACTTGACTTCAACCGTCTGTTTCTTCTCCTCAATCTGACGGTGCGTCGAGCGAATCACCTCGTCAATGACATCGGGAACATCTACCGCCTTGAATTCCAGCCGCAAGCGTCCCGCTTCAATCTTAGAGTTGTCGTTCAGGTCAGAGACAAGCGTTGACATGCGCTCCACATTCGAGCGGATGGTTTGCAGGAAGTTGGCCTGATTCTCATTGATTGCACCTACAGCCCCTGCAGCCAATAATTCTGTATACCCTTTAATAGAGGTCATTGGGTTTTTGAGTTCATGCGCCACAAAGGAGACAAAGTCGCTCTTGGCCAGGTTTGCCGCCTGCACCTCAGCATACAATTGCGCATTTGAGATAGCGATGGCCGCATGGTCACTCAAGCGGGTGAGGAAGGAGATATCTTCCCCAAACTCTCTTACGCTTTCCAACAACATGAGACCAATGACCGAGGCCTCGCGGCGAATGGGGATGATAATCTGACTGCGGGCGCCATGCAAAATACCGCCGCCTTCTTCCGGGTCAATTACAATGCGCTGCGCCTGCCCGGATTCGACGGCAGATTTCATAAGGGATTGGTCAAGCGGCATAGGCGAGTTGGCATAAACATCCAAGTCGCTGCCATAACCCTGATGGGCCATCAAACGCAGCCCATCCGCTTCAACCACACCGATCAGGCCGGCAGTAGCGCCAGATTGCCGCATAGCCCACTCCAGTGTGATACGCATTGCGCGATCAATTTCAAGGCTGGCATTCAACTCGCGGTCAATGCGCTGCATGACCGAGAGTTCTTCCACACGAGCAGCCAATTCCTGGTCGGTGAGTGTGTAAAGACGCGCATTCTCGAGAGCAATGGCCGCCTGGCCTGCAAAAGCCATCAGCAGGGCTTCATCTTCCTGTACAAAAGGTAAACCATCCTTGCGGTTGATGACCTCGATCACGCCAATAACGCGGTCTTTGACTTGCATAGGCACCGCCAGGATGGAGCGCGAGATAAAACCGGTCTGCTGGTCGGTATTTGGGAACCAGTCCGCCGAGCGCTGGACGTCATTTTCCACCACGGCGCTACGCGTCTGCACGGCCCGGCCGACGATTCCGCTTCCGGCCGGCAGGCGCTGTCCAAGCAGGTTGCCTCCTACCGGTCCAACCGTGACCCGGAAAATTAAATCGTCCGTATTTTCGTCCACCAGAAAGAGGCTGCCGGCTTCGCAATTCAAAATGCTGACGGCGTTCTCCAGAATGGTCCGTAACAGGGGCTCAGTTTCCAGCGTGGACGTCAGGCGCTTGGTAATCTCATTCAAGGTAGACAACTGCCGAGCGCGCTCTTCCGTCTCTTTGAACAAGCGCGCCTTGACGATCGCGCCGGCCGTCTGGTTTGCAATGGCCAGCAATAAGTCTAGTTGACCGCGCGTATAGGTAACCGTCGGGTCGCGGCTGCCTACGCTTAACGCGCCGATGGTCTCCGCGCCCGAGTTGAGCGGCACTCCCATCCAGGCACGCACACCCTTAAGCGCAGGGCGGACATTGCGCGTCTGACACTCGCTCATATAATCTTGCGTCAAAATCGGCCGGCCCTGCTGAATGATTTGCGGTGCCAGGCCTTGAGAAGGCGGTAAGGGGATGTTCTCTTGATTGACCAGGCGGTCATTGTTCTCAAGAGAAAAGGCATAGTAGAAGTATCCGCCTGTGCGGTTGTACAGGGTAATGTGAAAATCAGTCGCCGGAATCACCTGGAAGGTTTGGGCATTGATAAGTTCCAGGATGTCATCAAACGAGAGGGTGATATTGATACCCTGAGATATGCGGTTGATGACGCTCATTTCCTGCACGCTGCGATGCATATTGAAAACCACCTGGGCGCGTTCAATGGCCAAAGACGCCTGGTCCGCCAGGTTTTCCAAGAACTGCAGTTGCTGATCTGTGTAAGGCCTGCCAGAATGCAAGGAACCAAGCGCCAGCCAGCCATTCAGGCGCTCTTTGCCCGGCATGGGAATATACAGTTCGGTGCCTAACAATGCCAGACGGGCGCGTTCGGCTTGAACGGCTTCTGGAATCGTGCTGCCCTCACTGTAAAGAGGCTGCCGTCCACGATACATATACTGAACCAGCGGACTGCTGGCAGCAAAGCGAATATCGCTGGTTGGCTGGCCACTCTCATCGGGTGCGGCGACAAACTGGTCCATCAATGGATCGTAGGTATAGATATGAAGCAGTTTTGGCGAGAGAGCAGACTGGATCGTCTCGCGCAATTTCTGCTGGATGGTGGGCAAATCTAAGGCATTGGTCAGGTCGTGTGTAAACTGATTCAGACGTTCCTGATAAGCGCGTTGGCCACGTAGGAAAATGGCATCCAAAGTCTGCTGGAGTCGATCGCGCAAGGGGTTGAAAAGTAAGGCCAGCAGGAAGATCGTCAGGCCGACAACGAGCGGATGCGCCGATTGCAAGCGCTGACCGAAAATCAGGCTTAATCCGCTGACCAGCAACGCATAGCCGCCTACTGTAAGCACCGAGAGCAGGGCATATAGCAAAGTGCGGCGCATGAAATAATCGGCTGAAAAAAAGCGGTAACGTAAAATGGTATAGCCGGTAAAGAACGGAAAGAGGATGGTCAGAATGAGAATATAAGGTGAAAAATTGACAGAGCCAAGCGCAGCCGCCAATACCAGCCAGACAACCAGCGGGCCAAAGCCAACCACACTGCCCAAAAGGATGGTCTGCGCCTGATTGCGGACAATCGGAGAGCGCGCAGTTAGGATACGCCAGACAATCAGCAGCAGGAAAAAGAGAAAAGAAATTGCATTGAACGCATAGAGCGCCTGCCAGGCCTTCAAATAGGCAGTTGGGCGCGAAAAATCGAACAGCGTGGTGTAGGCATACCCCACCAATGCCAGCCCAATGACATATCCAAACCAACGCAAATATGGGCGGCCAACCGAGAAGCGTGCCTCTTGCGGAAAGGCCAGGCCCAGGTCAATCATTGCGCCGCCGGCAATGCCCAGCGACAGAGTCCAGATATGGGTCAGATAGTGGGTGGTGTACAAATCAAACAAGGCCGCGCTGACAATTGCCATTGAGGAGACCAGCAGGGCAAAGGCACGTCCGGTCGACTCGCTGCGGCGCAGTCCGAAAATCCACAGGCTGATGACAAGATAGCCCAGACTTAGAAGGGTTGGCAGATACAGATAGGTCCATCGATCTGGAAACGCTGTCAGCCGGACCTTCTCGGTTCTCATCTCCCCCTGCGGCGTGCGAATCACAACCGGGATGATTTGGCCTTCTGCTGAAGACTCCAGCGCGGCGCGAATGTCTGCAGCACTAGATACATTCCGCCCATTCACGGCAATCAACTGATTGCCAAAGGTATAGCCCTGATTGAGCAATTGCCAATCAGGCTTTCCTTTGGGCCCCACGCCATTGAAGACCAGCGTATGTTCCACAAACGCGCCCAGGAACGGCTGCTTGAGCCAGGTATGGGCCAGAAAAAAAGTGACAACCAATGTAATCACCGCCAGGACTTGATAGCCCAAAACGATGATTTGCAAAAAGCGGTTAAGAAGGTCTGATGTAGGACGCGATTGAACCATGCTTATCTTTGAAAAATGGATTAATCTCCTAATGATTAATCCATTTTACTCCACAATTTCCCTCAAAAGGATAGTTATTTCATAACAGTACCGTCCGACTCTGGTACGGCGTCAGAGGATGAGACCAGGCCCGCTCAAACATCCAGATTGCGTACCAACTTCGCATGAGAGAGGATAAACTTCCGGCGGGGATCAACCACATCCCCCATGAGCATGTCAAAGGTCCGGTCGGCTTCGGCTGCATCTTCTACCGTCACCAGGAGCAGGGTGCGATTTTCCGGATTCATGGTGGTTTCCCAAAGTTGCTGCGGGTTCATTTCTCCCAAACCCTTATAGCGCTGGACGGTGACTTTCTCGGCGCCCAGTTCCTTGACCACCTTATCTTTCTCGGCCTCGCTATAAGCGTATTTGACCTGATTCTTCCAGGCAATGCGATACAGCGGCGGCTGAGCAATGTACAGATGTCCCTCTTCAATCAGGGGCTGCATATAGCGGAAAAAGAACGTCAAAAGCAGAGTACGGATATGGGCGCCATCTACATCTGCGTCCGTCATGATGATGACGCGTCCATAACGCAGACCGGAAAGGTCAAAGGAATCGCCAATTCCCGTGCCTAAGGCTGAAATCAGCGCCTTGACTTCGTTATTGCCCAAAATCTTATCCAGGCGGGCGCGCTCGGTATTGAGAATCTTGCCGCGCAATGGCAGAATGGCCTGAAAATGACGATCACGTCCCTGTTTTGCCGAGCCGCCAGCCGAGTCGCCTTCGACGATATACAATTCGGTTTTAGACGAGTCGCGCTCAGAACAATCGGCCAGTTTGCCGGGCAGGGTTAAACTTTCTAACGCCGATTTGCGGATCACCAAGTCGCGCGCCTTACGGGCAGCATCACGGGCGCGGGCAGAGGTGAGACATTTCTGCACAATGGACTTGGCCGCAGTGGGATTTTCCTCCAAAAAGGCACTGAAAGCCTCACCCACCACCTGCGTGACATACGTCTGCACTTCCGGGTTCATCAATTTGACTTTGGTCTGGCTCTCAAACTGCGGGTCCGGATGCTTGACCGAGACGATGGCCGTCAGCCCTTCACGGGTATCATCGCCCGAAAAGTTGGGGTCGGCATCCTTGAGCAAACCGTTTTTGCGGGCATAATCATTGATCACGCGGGTCAACGCGGCGCGCATACCGGTCAGATGTGTACCGCCGTCAATGGTATTGATTGTATTGGCAAATGAATATACCGATTCGGTATAAGCATCGGTGTATTGAATGGCGGCTTCAATCCCAATTCCTTCGATTTCCTTTTCGGCATACACAACCGGATGAAGCGCCTCGCGGTTGCGATTCAGATAGCGGACAAAAGATGTGATTCCGCCCTCGAAGTAGAAAGTCAACTCGCGGTTGCTGCGCTCGTCCAGGAAGTAAATCGTCACGCCGCGGGTGACAAAAGCCATTTCGCGAAAGCGCTGGGCGAGGGTCTCGAATTTGTAATCCAGGTTATCTTTGAAAATAGTCGGGTCAAACTTAAACGTGGTGGTGGTGCCGGTTTCACCGGGTTTGGCCTTGCCGATCACCTTAACCGGCTCGGTTGGATAACCGCGCTCATAGCGTTGAAAATAGACCTGGGCATCGCGCTGAACGCGCACCTCGCACCATTCTGAAAGCGCATTGACCGCGCTGACACCCACGCCATGCAAACCGCCTGAGACCTTGTAGCCGCCACCGCCAAACTTGCCGCCGGCATGTAATTTGGTCATCACCACTTCCAACGCCGATTTTTTCTCCGTAGGATGCATATCCACCGGAATGCCGCGTCCATTGTCCTGAACGGTGACGCTTGAATCCGGATGGATGATGATGCTGATGCGCGTGCATGAACCGGCAAGCGCTTCGTCAATGGAGTTATCCACCACCTCATACACCAGGTGATGTAAGGCCTTGATATCTGTCCCGCCCACATACATACCTGGCCGACGGCGTACTGCCTCTAAGCCCTCCAGCACTTGGATATCTTTTGCTTCATAACTCATTGTTCCGTTAACCATGCTTGCCTCCACATCAAACCGTGTTCATGCGGCGCTTCATTTGCTCAAAAGCGGCTTGCAGCCAGACTGACATATCCCGGTAATACACAAAACTTCCGGCCAGCAAGGCCGTTGTGACAAAGGCATGCCCTGCAATGCCAACTGCTAACATCCACGACTCGGGGCCGGGAACGCTCCACAACAAATTGAGGCCCTGACTGATTGCTACTGCTGCCAGTGCAAACAGGCTGCTCGTCGGCGCCGTAAAGCGGACGAACTGAAATCCGCTCCAAATGGAATGCAGCGCGTTTTGTCCTCGGGTGAACACACCATGCGCCGAGAAAAAGAAGGGCAACAGAAGCCAGATAAAAACAATGCCCATCAGGATAAAAGCAACGTTGACCACAACCTGGCCAAACAGACCAAGCACTGCCAGCAGCATAAGAGCAGGCAAACCAATACTGCCCAGCAGCAGCGTCCAGATGAGCGAGAGCAAAAGCGTCTGGAATACTGCGCCTGCCATGCTGCCGGCCGGAGGCCTGCCGCCGGCATTTAATCTCTGCGAGAGAGTGTAGTAATAAATACCACCTAATACCCAGCCAGCCACCGTCAGGGCAACAACCCAGAGGAATGCGCCCCCTACAGAGGATAGTTGTATCACCGATGCATCTCCCAGCGGCGTATGCAGATTCGCCGGTATCAGATCGGGCGACTCAGGATTCCAGGCGGCAATTTCGCCGGTATTCATCCAGGTCAGCAGGCTGGAGACCCCCACCGGGAAAGTCCGCAGCAGCGTCAACAGATTCCAGTGGGCAAAAATATGGGTATAAAAGGCTTTGACCAGTGCAATCTGCTCAGGGGCAAAACGGATGGCAGAAAACGACGAAAACTCAGCCAACAGCGGTTGGATCAGACGTTCCACACGCAAACGCGGACCCAGCCAGAGAAATAAATCAAACAATACCGGCAGCAATATCACTGCAATATGTGCAGCCACCGTATCAAAACCAGACTTAATGGCGCCCCAAACAGTCGGGGGCGGCGGCAAAGGTTCTGTATGAGAAGAGTCCATAGCCTGTTGATTCTACCACAGCGGTTTTTGCTCTTGGCATCTTATCTGCTGACGGGTACAATGCGGCTATGTTTGGGCGCACTTCTTCTCCAGATGCCAATCGCCTCAGCGTCCTGACCGCTGCCGTATTGCTGGCGCTGGCAATGACCAGTTTGTTTGACATTCAAGAGGGCGTACAAGGGATACAATTGCCGGGGATTTACCTGCCGCTTGGCCTCAATCTGCGTTTCCTGGCCATCCTGCTGGCTCTTGGTTTAACCGCCACAGGCATGGACTGGATGTTGCGCAGCCATCCACTGCTGGCCGACAAGAGCACTTTCAGCCACTTGCTGTTGCCAACCCTCACCACCCTGATCATCAGCGCACCGCTCTACATCCTGCCAAGGGGAGGCCTGTGGTGGCTGGCATTTGGGATCGGCAGCCTGCTGCTTATCCTGGTGTTTCTGGCGGAATATGCCATTGTCGACTCGTCCAACATACTTTACCCTGCCGCCAGCGCCGGCCTGACAGCACTCTCGCTGGCCATGTTTCTGATTCTGTCCATAGCGCTGCGATACGCTTTGGCGCGTTTGATCATTCTCATCCCTCTGCTCTTGCTGGCCGCGTTCGCGGTGAGTCTGCGAGCATTGCACTTATATTTACCCGGCCAATGGAAATACGCCTGGGCAGCCGGGGCCTCTATCGTTTGTGTCCAACTTGCCGCCGGCTTACATTACTGGCCCTTGAGCCCCATCAAGTTCGGCTTGATTCTACTTGGCTCGCTTTACGCCATCACCAACCTGGCGCGAAACCTGGAGCAGGGAATCGCCCTAAAACGCGCCGTCATCGAACCGCTGATCATTCTTGGCGTACTTTGGACAATTGCTCTTTTCGTTGCATAATAAGTAACTCTACCGAAACAATTGTGTTGTTAAACTGGCATTATATGTCACAGCGTAACTATCTACCCGAAGATACCCTTTCCAACAATAAACGTGGCAAACGCAGCATATGAAACAGGAGGTACAGGATAAACAGGATTTTTTGCACACCTTAATCGTTTATCCTGCCATCCTGTCCACCCTGTTCAAAAGGGCAGGTAGTTACATCAAAGCCTAATTTAGCAGGAGAATAATCGGAAGATGGTCCCCATACTTACAGGCATCAGCATCATTCTTGCTTCTTATCTTATTGGTTCAGTCCCTTACGGCTGGCTGGTTGTGAAAATCTTCTCCGGTAAAGACGTGCGTCAGATAGAAAGCGGGCGCACGGGAGGCACAAATGCAATGCGGGCAGCCGGCGTCGGCGCCGGCATTCTAACTGCCGTCCTGGATATTCTGAAAGGCGCAGCCTCTGTCTGGCTGGCAAAAGCACTCACCGGTGATCCCTGGCTGCACATCCTTGCCCCTCTGGCAGTCATTTTGGGGAACAACTACTCTATTTTTCTTGCCGAGCGGGATGCCAACGGACGCCTGCGCCTGCGCGGCGGGGCCGGTGGAGCAGCGTGTGTTGGCGGGTCGCTGGGGCTGTGGGCACCCTCCGTGCTCATCATCCTGCCTCTGGGCGCGCTGGTCTTTCTCGGCATCGGCTATGCATCAGTTACAACCATGAGCGCCGCCCTGATTGCCACCATCATCTTTATAGTACGCGCACAAATGGGTCTCTCTCCCTGGCAATACATCCTCTACGGCATCCTGGCCGAACTGCTTTTATTGTGGGCTCTGCGTCCAAATATCCGCCGCCTAAAAGAAGGCACCGAACGCCTGCACGGCTGGCGCGCAAAACGCAAACAGCAACAGACCAAAGAATAAACCGATCCAGGCCGCCGGCAAAGGCGGCCTGATGGTCTCATCAGCCGGGTTATAATTCAGGAGAATTTGAAATTCCTGGAGCACACATGCGACTTAACCTTGCCTTTGGACTTCTGGTCCTGCTTGTTCTGACAGGTTGTGCAAAAGCGGCTCAACCTACCCCTGAGCCTGCCCCTCCAACCGAGACACCTATCCCCACCCCCACACCTTTCCCCACCCCTGCGACTCCGCTGGCCATTCTGGTCTTGCCGGCCGATATGGACCAGGAAACATCGGCTCTTTATCAAAAGACCGTCTATGACTTGTGCCAGGCCGAAGGCTACCGCTTTCAGGTACGCAACAGCCTGAGCATTACCGACCTGGAACCTACACTCAAAGTTGTCATCGCGTTACCGCCCGACCCAGGAATAGCCGCTCTTGCTGCTGCCGCCCCTCAAACCCAGTTCCTGGCCATCAATATCCCCGGCGTCACAGCAGGGGGCAACATCAGCACCCTGGCTTCTGCCAACACACGTCCCGATATCCCCGCTTTCATGGCCGGCTACATTGCTGCCATGATCACTGAAGATTACCACATTGGCATGATCATCCCCAAGGACAATCCTGACGCATTGCGGGCAGTAACAGCCTACAAAACCGGCATGGACTACTACTGCGGCCTGTGCAATCCCTGGGCTGGACCTTTCTACGATTATCCCCTGTGGGTCGAAATTCCGGCCGAAGCCAAGCCGTCGGAATATCCGGCCTATGTAGATTATCTTGCTGTCCGTTACGAAGTTGAAACCATCTACCTGTATCCAGATATTGCCGCCCCTGAAATCCTTTCCTACATCTCTACCAGCGGCCTCCTGCAGTTGGGTGCTTTTACCCCCGAACAAGATTACGATGGCTGGGTCGTCAGCATCCAGCCAGACGAGATTCGAGCCATTCAGACCGCCTGGCCCGAACTTATCGCCGGTAAAGGCGGGCAGACCATCCCGGCGCCGCTGGTTCTCAAAAATGCCGACCCCGATCTTTTGGGACTGGGAAAGCAGCGACTGGCACAGGAAATCCTGAATGACGTGCTGGCCGGTTATATCAGCACAGGGGTTGAACCCTGACCTTTCCCGGCAAGACAACAAAGTGTAGCCGTAATTACTTACCCATAACCCTCCCGCAGGTTAGAACAGAGCCAGCAATCGCTTCTGGTAATCATGACGGTACCTTGCGGATCGGAAATTACGCCAAAACCTGCGGGAGGGTAGGCGGCTACGTGTAGCCTGAAAAAGAAAAAAGGCCTGCAGATGCTCACACTGCAGGCCTTTTTTACTGCTTGTAAGGCTCAGCCTCCGCCCCGCAATTGATTCATCAATTGATGGTACGCATCAACATTGGGAGGGTTCATGGCAATGATTTGTGCAATGACATTGATGGCCTCGTCTTTTTTGCCATCTTCCAGCAGTCTCTCGCCGGCCATATCCAGTTGGGCAACAGCATCTTCCAGCCGCCCTGCCCGACGGTACTGATCGGCCAGTGCCCGCCGCAGAAATACCTGGTCATCGTATTCGTTCACAAGTTCTTCCAACAAGAGAATGCCGTCTTTCCCGTTACTGGCCGCATAGGTGAGATAGTTTTCCAGTTCAAGTATGGCTTGCTGAATTTGCCCAAGGCGGATATTCAAACCAATCAGGTGCTTACGCGCGACCTCATCATCAGGCTTCAACGTCCGAATCTGTTCATAAACCCGGATGGCCTGTTTCCAATCAAGCCGCTGCATATCAATATCGGCCATATGCTGAAGGATATTAATGCTCCAAACTGGGTCCGCGTTCAATTGTTGGGCCACACGCAGCGCCGTGGCATATGTCTTTCGCGCCTGGTCCAACTCGGCCAGTTTGTAGTATATCCCTGCTACATCAATGTATTCTTCCATGGCTTCGTCAACCTGCCCAAGCGCCACCAAATGCTCAACCAGGTGGTTGTGAGCAGAAAGATCCATTGGCGCCAATTGAAGAATCCGCCGCAACATTTTGACAGCCTGCCCGGTTTCGCCCCGAATACTATACGCCCGTGCAACCACATTAAACTTGGCAATTGCATCCTCAGTGCGGCCCGCACGCGCCAGCATATCCCCAATCAAGGTGTGAAGCGGCAGATAAGAGGGGGCATGCGTCAGGGCCTGAAATGCTTCATCCATCGCCAGGCGCACCCGCCCGGCGCGCGCATATTGGTGGACGCGGTTGATTGCTTCCAGCACCTGGCCACTTTCTGCCTGGATAAGCACATCGGCCAACGGGACGGGCAGTTCCCCCTCTTGAGGCTGAGGCAACTCTTGGCGTGCCTTGCGCAAGTGTTCCTGCCAGTTCGAACGAATCAACAGTTCAGAGATATTCTCACACAGCCGGCTCTGCGCCGCATCGTCTGAATTTGTACTTTGTGCTTCAATGATCGGTTCATACAATTGCCGTAGTTCGTCGGCCTTTTCAGGAGGGACAACGGCCGAATCGGCCAGTTTGAGCGCCTCAAGGAATTGGACGGCGGCTTCTGAAATCCGTCCCATTCGCTGCAGAACTTGGCCCATCAACAACCGCGAGCCCAAGGCATAGTCTCGATGCCTGACAGCATTCTGTAAACTGCGCAAAGCGCTTTCCAGCCGTTCTCCTTTTGAACGCAGGTATCCTAAGTCAAAATGCAGCGCGGCGTGGTCAAAGCCTGCTTCCAGCGCCAGTTCCAACTCGTCGGCCGCCAGGCTTTCCTGGTTATTGGTCTGAAGGTCAATGGCCTGACTCAAGTGCAGAATCACCTTTGCCTGATCTGCCTTTTGCAGGGACAACTGACCGGTTCCCTTCATAATGGCCTGCATGCCCCGCCGCCCCTGCAAAGCATTCCCCTCTTCGCTGTAATCAAAGAGGACGCTTGCCAGCCTGGTCAAAGCCTTTTGACGCGCCTCAGAAATGGGGTCTGGTTCGCTTTGCGTCGGACGCGGCGGTTCAAGTTGCTTGATCTGCGCCATGCGAATTGGCCCGGTGCCGCCCTTTGGGCGAACCGGCTTGGGGAGCATTTGATTCGTCCGCAGCAACGCCTGCGCCTGCTTGACCGTCGGGCTGTTGGGCATCAACTGGGCGGCGCGATTGACCATCTCGGTGGTCTTGTCAATTTTCCCGGCACGCTGGAAAAGGGCAGCCATCGCCAGATATGCTTCAGCCGCCTCACGCGGATGCCCAAGCCGTTCATGCACCATAGCCAAACGTGAATGCGCCAGAAGGTACTCAGGGTCCAGTTGAATAACACTCATCCAGTTTTCAATAGCCTTCTCAACATCCCGACCCTGGATGTATAACTCTGCCGCGCGCATGGCCGCCTGAATAGCCGGATTCAACTGTCCCAGGCGCTCTGAAATCTCGGCAATTTTCTCAAAGGCAATCGGGTCATTTGGGCTGAGTTCAACAACGCGCCGGTAAGCATTCAACGCCTCTTCAAACTTGCCCAATTGGTAGAGCGCCAGGCCGAGACTGCTCAGCGCGCCCGCATGATCTGGGAATTCGTCCAGCGCAGCGCGATAGGAGGCCGCGGCCTTCTCCCACTTTTGATCCCAGGCGGCCGAGTGGCCTTCATTCATGAGTTTTTGGAAACGGTCTTCGTTAGGGCTCATGGACTATGCTCGTTGCTATGTATAACAGACATTGCGTTCCAGTTCAAGCCCCAGCGGGCTTCGGTGGATAGCGGGATGCTTAAAGTATACGCCGATTCCATCGTCTGCTGCACCAGTGCGGCTGTTTGCGCCAGTTCGGTTTGCGGACATTCCAGCACGACTTCATCATGCACTTGCAAGAGCATCTGACCGTGCAGCCCGGCCTGGCGGAGCGCTTCTGGGATGCGCAACATGGCCAGTTTCATAATATCAGCAGCCGTCCCTTGAATAGGAGCGTTAATCGCTTCGCGTTCTTCCCGATTTTTATGCAACTGGCTCAATTGTCCTTTGAGAGCCGGGAAGTAGCGCCGGCGTCCAAGCAGCGTTTCTACATAACCCTCGCTGGCAGCGCGCCGGCGGGTTTCATCCAGATACCGCTTGATGCCGGGGAACTCTTTAAAATAAGCGCGGACGAAGTCTTCGGCTTCGGCCAGCGTCAGATCGGTGGAGCGCGTCAACCCAAAAGCCGACATGCCGTAAATGAGCCCAAAGTTGACGGCTTTGGCCCGCCGGCGTTGTTCTTTCGTCACCGCCTCAAGCGGGACCCCAAAAATGGCCGCCGCAGTAGTTGCATGAATATCGCGCCCCTGCCGAAAGGCCTCAAGCATGGCGGCATCCTGAGCCATATGCGCCACAATGCGCAATTCAATTTGTGAGTAGTCTACCGAGAGCAAAACATTTCCTGGGGCAGCAATGAATCCCTGGCGGACCCGCCGCCCGGCCTCGGTGCGGATGGGGATGTTCTGCAAATTGGGATTCGAGGAAGCCAAACGCCCCGTGACCGAGCCGGTCTGATTGAAAGAAGTATGCACGCGGCCGGTCAGGGGATTTACCTGTGCCGGCAACGCATCTACATAGGTGGACTTCAATTTAGCCAGTTCGCGGTATTCCAATATCCAATCCACAACCGGATGCTGGCCGCGCAGTTCTTCAAGCACATCGGCAGAAGTGGAAAAATGCCCGCTGGCCGTTCTTCGGCCCCTATCCGGCGGCTGAAGGCCAAGCCGGTTGAAGAGGATATCCGATAACTGCTGTGTGGAATTGAGATTAAACGCCTTGCCAACCGCCTCGTAAACCTGCTTCTCAATTTCAGCCAGGCGGGTTTGCAACTCGGCAGACATTTGCGCCAGAAAAGGCAAGTCAAGCAAAACGCCGGCCTGTTCCATTTCGGCCAGCACCGGTATAAGCGGCATTTCAATCTCATCCAGAAGATGCCTGGCGCGAACGCGTTCCAGCCCGCGTTCCAGTTCGGGCTTGAGACGCAGACAAATCTCGGCATCTGCTGCAGCATAAGCCGCGGCGGATTCTACCGGCACATCGGCCATTGAGCGTTGGTTTTTGCCCTTCCCAATCAAGTCCTCAATGTGGGTCATTTCCACGCCCAGGCGGGAGAAGGCCAGATTCTTCAGGCCCAGGTCGCGCGAAGCAGGGTCTATCAGCCATTCGGCAAGCATGGTATCAAAAGAGAGCGGCGCGACCTGCAGCCCATGCCGCAGCAGGACCAAATAGTCATACTTGAGGTTGTGACCAATCTTGGGGATACGCCTGTCTGTCAACGGCCCGCGCAAAACGGAAATTACCTGCTCAAGCAGCAGATTCGGGCCGCTTTGATGTCCAACCGGTATGTAATAACCCTGACCTGCTTGAACGGCCAATGAGATGCCCACCAGACCGGCTCTCATTTCCTCGGTGGAGGTCGTTTCGGTATCAAAAGCAATCTGGGAGGCGGTTTGCAAAGCAGCGGCCAGTTTTTCCAGGGCGGCAGGGGTATCTACAATGCAGAGTTCGATCTCGGCCGGCGACGCGACAACCTGGAGGGTGGACGTCGCGTCAGAAAACAGAGACAGTTGTCGGGTCTCGCTTGAACCGGAGGGGGGCGCGGCCTGCCCGATCAGTTTGTGCAGGCGGTCGAGTAAAGAACGGAATTCCAGTTCGCGAAAAATGGCCTCCACGCTGGCGGGGTTAAATTCCTCTGTCCGCGCTTGAGACGGTTCAAATTTAATCGGCAGATCGGTGCGGATGGCCGCCAGGTCCCGGCTGAGATAGGCCAGGTCGCGGTGCTGTTCAAGTTTGGTGCGCCAGCGAGTTTCAATTTCATCGAGGTGGGCGTAGATGTTATCCAGGTTCTGGTATTTTGCCAGCAAGATCTCGGCGGTCTTTTCGCCCACTCCCGGCACGCCGGGGATATTGTCCGATTTGTCGCCGACCAGCGCCTTGTAATCTACCACTTGTTCGGGACGGACGCCGAGTTTGGCCTGGACATCTTCGGGGGTGATGTAGGTGCGATCGTCGCCGGCCAGATAGACGACGGTGCGTTCGTTCACCAATTGAAGCAGATCGCGGTCGCCGGTGATAATTTTGACACCCAGTCCCTGTGCCGCGGCCTGATGTGCAATGGTGCCGAGTACGTCATCGGCTTCATACCCTTCCAATTCCAGGCGCGGGATGTTGAAGGCATCCACAATCTGGCGGATGCGCTCGATTTGGGGACGCAAGTCATCGGGCATCTTGGCGCGGGTAGCTTTGTAGTCGGGGTAAAGTTGATCGCGGAAGGTCTTGCCGGTATCAAAGGCGACTGCCAGGTACTCAGGTTTTTCCTGTTCAAGGATGCGCATCAGTTCGCGCGCAAAGCCATAGGATCCGGCGGTAGGTTCGCCAGACGAGGTCTGCCAGCGCTGCATTGTCCCCCCGCTGGTAAGGGCAAAGTACATGCGATAGGCCAGAGCATGGCCGTCAATCAGGTAAAGGGTGGGCGGCATGGGGAATCCGTATTGCAGACAAATTTTTTAGCGGCGTGGGCGTGGACGCGAAATCCCCTGACGCTGACGAGTCTGGTTGATGTAATCTTTAACCAGTTGCGGCGGGTGTGGCCGGTCTCCGCCCATAATGAGGTAGCCAGGCGCCCAAAAATCTCCAGATGGGTTTTCTTTTTTGAGGCGCGGGAAGTGGGCAAAAATGCGTTCGGAGGTTTGCTGGCGGACAATGCGCATCAGGTAGCCGGGAGACGAAGAGGGAGGAACGTTGACGACCCACTGCAGGTATTCGGGCCGCACCGTCAGGAATTCCAGCCGCCAGCCGAAGGCAACGCAGATTTCAGGCATCCAGACTGAAAGTTGCTCGGCCAAATCGCCGGCCAGGTAGTGAGAACCGAGGCGCGGCACCAGCAGACAGGCATACGTCAGGCTGTAGAGGCCTGGCGAAACCGGTTCAAGCACGCGGTTCTGGGCAATTTCGCTGGCAGAGGATAGCCGGGTCTCAGCCAGTTCTGGAGAAGCCGATGGCTGGACGGGTGTGGCCGAACGTCTGGCTTTAGAAGGGGCTGTGGTTTCCAGTTCCACAGGCACCTGGGATGGACGGGTCTCTGCCAGCGACTCAACCCTTGGCTCTTGTTCAGAGCGGAACAATGCATGCAGGGGGATGGCGGGCGATGATTCGCGGCTAAACTGTGCTGCGCTTGAGGGGCGCGTTTCACCGAGCGAAGCAGGGTATTCGACTTCGGGATATTCGACTTCGGGCTCTTCAACTTCGGGCGCGGCAGACGGCTGGGCAGATGAATCGGCCGGGGCGCTCACCACAGGCCGCGGCGGGGGCACATCGTAGAGTATGGACGAAATGGAGGGGACTTCAAAGTCGTCCTCGTCTTCGCCGATGAGAAATTCGTCCGGCGGGACAGGCGGCTCAACAGGTTTTGGAGCAGGCGGCGCTTCAGGCTGCCGATCGGAGAATGATAGCGATTGTGCCAGCCGGTTGGCCTGGGAACGAATGGTGCTAAAAGGCGTTTCGGCGTCGAAGACCAGGGCCATAATCACGCCGGTGCTCAGGCGTGTAGCATAGAGCATGTGTTCAGCCCGCGTGGCTTCCAGGCGGACAAAGCGCAATAAGTCGCTTTCTTTCTGGGTATCCCAGTAACGCGCAATCGCAAGGACAATTTCATTGGCGGCTTCCTGCGAAAGGCCGCCGGCGTAGGCCCAAAGAGCATTCTCGCGCGTTATCAGGGCGGCCTGCGCCGAGGATTCCAAAGTCAGACGGGTCAGGTGCTGGGCGGCCTTATCAACATCGTCCAGCCAGGAGACTTCGTCCACGTCGGGCGCAGCCACAGGGCTTTCTTGCTTCTCCTGGGATTCGTCTACTCTTTCCCCTAGCATACGTAAAAGGTCCGGCAAATAGAAAGGTTTGTGCAGAATGTCCCAGGGTTTGATTCCATCTAGAGATTCGGGCAAGTCTTCCTGGTCTGATATGATGGTCAGCAAAATATCCGGCCTGACTTTCCGCAGGGCCTGGCCAATGCTAACAACCAAATTCGGGCCCAAATCAAAGTCCAGGAAGGCTCTTTGAAATTCATCTTGTTTCAGGGCAGCCAGGGCACTCAAGCGCGAATCGACAATGCGCACTTTATATGAGCCGGTTTCTTCAAGGCTCTGGCGAATCAATTCGCCAAAACTTGCATGCGGGGTGGCAACCAGTAATGGAATACCCATAGCATAAATAGTGTATCACGGCACTAGCCGAGAAGCAAGACCGGCACGCCGGATTTTGAAGGCCTGGAATCTGAAGCAGAAAAGCCGGGGAATCAATTGTTAACAATGCTTGACTTTTACCCATCAAATGTGCTATTTATAGAAGCGGTTCAGTTCTCACAAAAGGGCTCTTGTTTCAGGCTCTTTTGGGGGACAAATTAAGAGGCCGTCCCGAGGGTTTATGCACCGCGAACGCGTTTCGGAAAATGTGTACTGGTTTCAAAGCGAAATTTATGCCCAGGTGACTGCGGGTGTGGTAACCGGCTCGCAGTGGGCAGTTGTCATTGACACGCTGGCTCTGCCCGAAGAGACTCTGGCAATGCGCGAGTTTATTGAGCATGAGATCGGCATGCCGGTGCGCTATATTATCAACACGCATCATCACGCCGACCATGCCTGGGGGAACTGTTTCTTTCCAGGCGCAACCGTGATCGCGCACACACGCTGCCGCCAGTTACTGGAAGAGCGCGGTCAGCCTTCGCTTGAAGCCGCCAAAAAGCAAAACGCGGCCCTGAGGCAGGTGAAAATTGTCCTGCCCCATATGACCTTTGAGCAGGGGGAATTCAACCTGCGGGTGGGCAAAAAGAACCTGGTGCTTTTTCCGGCGGGGGGGCACAGCCAGGACGGTTTGGCTGTGCTGGTTGAAGAAGACCGTGTCCTTTTTGCAGGGGACGCTTTTATGCCACTGCCCTACCTGGTAGACGGGAATCTCGATGACTTGACCGCGTCCATTAAACGCATTGGTCGTATGGGGCTGGAGAATATTGTTCAGGGACACGGGGACATCATTCTGCGCGGGGAGATTGATGCTGCCGTTAAGGAAAACTTGAACTACCTTTCTGCAATCAAAAAGGCCGCGCGCACTGCCCTGCGGCGCAAAGCGGCGGGCGAATTTCTGGACCGCATTTCGATTGAGGAATGCGGGAAAAGCAGGGTGCATCTCGGCGGCCTGGCAGAGGCACTTCACCGGCGCAACCTGCGCGCTCTCTACTTGCAAATGCGAGATTCTGACAAGGCGGATGACGAAAAAGGCGATGATTAAATGCCCCGCAAAGGCTCTGACGGTTAATCCCCTGCCCGTTCGAACAGGATAGGCAGGGGAAATTGTTGGAATACGAGTAATTACCTCCCCTTAACCCTCCCGCAGGTTAGAACAGGGCCAGCAATCGATGTTGGTAATCATGACGGTGCCTTGCGGCTTGGAAATTACACCCAAACCTGCGGGAGGGTAGGCAGTTACGAATACAAAGAAAAATCCCGGCGGCTTTGCGCCCTTGCCTTAAGACAGGCTCTATGGGGAGTAAGACGGCGATGATGTCTTGTCTGGGTTGGGCAATTTCACAATGAATGTTGTACCCACCCCCACTTTACTGCGCACCTCAATCTCACCGCCATGACCCTGCACAATTTTCTTGCAGATCGAAAGCCCAAGCCCCGTTCCTGAGGCTTTACCTTCTGTTTCATGCACACGGTAAAACTTTTCAAACAAGTGCGGCAAGGCGTCTTCGGGAATGCCCAAACCGGTATCCTGTACAGTGAGAGTCATGTAACCTTCCGCAGACTGGGCGCCAATGATCACACTTCCGTTGGGGCGATTATATTTAATGGCATTGCTCAAAAGATTGAGTACAACCTGCTTGATTTTGTCGCGGTCGGCGCGTAGAAGCGGCAGCGCGGGCGAGACATCCAGCACGATTTTGACCCGCTCTTCATCCGCTCTTGACTGCATCACTTCGCAGCATTCTGAAATTAAATCAGAAACATCAAAATCTACCGGTTGAAACTGGACACGCCCCGATTCCAGACGGGCAAGATCCAAAAATGAAGACGCCAATGTATTCAGCCTCAAGGTTTCGGCATGGATATTACGCACAATCTGGTCGTGTTGTTGACGAGAAATTTCTGGGCGAAGTAGTAAGTAAGTTGCCGTGCTAAGCGATGCAAGCGGGGTGCGCAACTCATGTACAAAGTCTGCAATCAGGTCGGACTGTTGAAAGAGGCGCGTGTTTTCGATGGCGACGGCTGCCTGAGCCCCAAGCACAGAGAGCAAATCCTCGTCATTGGGCGTAAACTCGCCCTGTCGCTTATTGATCACTTCAAGAACGCCGGTCACTTTATCTTTTGCAATCAGGGGCACGCCCATTAAAGAACGAGTGACAAACTTGGTGCTTTTTTCAACATTCCCAAAATAGCGCGGATCGCTGTGAACATCTGAAATGCGAAGGGGCTTTTTATGAACCACAATCCAGCCTGCAATGCTGCCCTCAAGCGGGACAGTCAACCCGCGCAGGGTGGGCTGATCCATGTTGGTTGCCACCTGGAAGTGTAACTGGCGGGTGGTATTGTCGTACAGGAGGATCGAAGCCGCCTCTGCATCGGTAATATCCGCTGCTGCCTGAATGATCCGATGGAGCAAGACATCCAGGTCCAGGGTGGAAGCGAGGTCACGTGCAATGTCAATTAAACGGCGGTAGCCGCCAAGTCTCTGAGTCTTAATTTCGGCCATAGGCTCTCACAAAAGACCAACCCGAATACATTTTTCAGTTTCTCCGCACCCGGTCAAGGAATCAGCAGGCAAGATGTTCAGGGCAGAGCCGCTAACATTCCACGCAAGAGACAAGTGTCTCTCTCCCGTATCCCAAAAGCACCACACAAATCAGCCAGAAAAAGGGAGAAAGACAGACGTTTTGCGCGACATATCCCCAATGATTTACCAATCAAGTTCAATGCCTGCTCTCAGAGAGAGATGGTTATAGTCGGCCTCTTAAGGTTCACGTTCTCGTTCCGTTATCAGCGTTGTCAACTTAGCAAACTGTTGAGCCGTGAGGCTTTCGGGTTGGTATAAAACCGCCGCAGTTTGCATACGCGCAGATTGATAGAACAATTCTGGAGCAGGGGTGATCGTGAGCGCAACGGAGTGTTGCAGCAGTTCCTGCGTTTGATTCCAGGCCAATTGTGTTTCTGAGCGCAAACGGTTATTCAGGACGACCATCACCTTTTTGCCCTCAATGCCAATTTCTGCCAGGTCTGCCAGCATTGTCTTGGCATGGCTGATGGAATTCGGGAAACCTTCCACAATCAGGATACGCTCGTGGCATAGTTCCAGCATCTTTTGGACAGCCATCGAGAGGCCCGATCCAAGGTCAAGCACCACATAGCGGGCCAGGGTGCTCAAACGGCGTGTAATCGCCTCGAATTGAGAAATGGCATTGATCAAATTGACATCGCGGGGCCGTTCGGAAGCCAGCAAACAACGCAGGCCGGAGGGATGCGTCCAGAGAGCGTCTTTGACCTGTGCACGGCTCAATAAAGCCGCGTCGCTGCCCAACAATTGCGTCAACTCTTGCGGATTAGGGTGACCCAATTCCAACCCCAGCGTGCCCTGCCCAGGACACATTTCAGCCAGAATGACATCGGCTTTGGCATGGGTCATCAGGCCGGCAGCCAGGTTGGCTGCCAGGGTTGAAACGCCCCAACCGGAACGCGCAGAGAAAAGCCCGATCACGCGCGCCTGGCGTTCCAGAGCAGCCGTGGGCGCAGCCTGATCCGCTTTCTTGCGCGAGCGCGCCAGGAGGGCGCGAACGTGGGCCTGGAGTTCAGAGGGATGGGTCGGTTTGGTCAGATAGTCATCTGCCCCCGACTCAAAACCGGTGACCTTATCATCCAGTTGAGTCTTGGCGGTAAACATCAGGATGGGGATTTCAGCCGTAACTGGATTCTTGCGCAAGCGGCGCGCCACCTCGTAGCCATCCATTTCCGGCATCATCACGTCCAGGATAATCAGATCGGGCACTTCTTCCTCAGCCCGAACCAAACCCTGTGGTCCATTGGTAGCCGCTAAAATCTGATACCCCTGCCGCTGTAACATTAAACCGACCAGGCGTAAGGTATCGACATCATCGTCAATGATCAAAATTTTCTCGGCCATAGGCATGTCCTCTGTATGAATACAGTCTAGCATAAAGCAGATTTTCAATCAAGGTGGACTTAATCGTTTTTTTACAACCGCCTACCCGCACGTAGAGAGCGAAGAAGCGGCAAGACAACGGTTCGCCATTGTTCTTCCCCGTCATAACCGGCTCGCTGTAAGCCTGATGCTTCGCCAGAGGACATAGTATAATCATTCCAGATTCCAAAGCGTTTGGAGAACAAAAGAATGACCGAAAAGAAGATCCGCGTACTGGTTGCTAAGCCCGGCCTGGATGGTCACGACCGGGGTGCAAAAGTCGTCGCCCGCGCCCTGCGCGACGCAGGCATGGAAGTGATTTATACCGGCCTGCGCCAGACCCCAGAGATGATCGCCGAGGCTGCCCTGCAAGAAGATGTAGATGTGGTGGGGCTATCCATTCTTTCAGGAGCCCATCTGGCGCTTGTCCCGCGCGTGATTGAACTGCTCAAAGCCAATGGGCAGGAGAACGTCAAAGTCTTTGTCGGCGGCATTATTCCTGATGAAGATGTGGACAAACTGAAAGCGGCAGGGGTATACAACGTGTACGGGCCAGGAGCACCGACCGAACAAATTATTGCCGACATCCGCTCTGCAGTGACCCCGGGCTAAAAACGCTGCAAAGGCCGCATGACTTCCACCATCCAATCCATCCTTGATGGCAACCGGCTGGCGCTTTCGCGTTTGCTGACCCAAGTAGAAAACAATACCCCGGAAGGGCGAGAGGCGCTGGCAGCGCTTTTTCCATACACCGGACACGCCCATCTCATCGGCGTGACCGGCGCTCCTGGCACCGGTAAATCATCACTGGTAAATCAATTTGCCCTGCACCTTCGCAAAGATGACAAACGAGTTGCCATTGTGGCTGTAGACCCATCCAGCCCGTTCACCGGCGGGGCTGTATTGGGCGACCGGGTGCGAATGCGCGACCTGGCAGGCGATAACGGCATCTTTATCCGCTCCATGGCTGCCCGAGGTTCGCTTGGCGGCCTGGCTGCCACCACCGCCCAGGTGGTACAGGTCTTCGATGCGGCCGGGTTTGATGCGGTTCTGATTGAGACGGTTGGAGCAGGTCAGTCGGAAGTGGATATTGCCCGGCTGGCACATACCACCCTGGTCATTGAGGCGCCCGGCCTTGGGGATGAAATTCAGGCCATTAAAGCCGGCATTCTGGAGATAGCAGATATCCTGGTCATTAACAAGGCTGACCGGCCGGGTGTGGAAAGCACCGAGCGCGCCCTGCGCAGCATGCTTGAACTGGCACACCCTCTGCGGCAGGTCTGGAATCATCACGGCAGGCGTTACGTGGTGGACGCTCCGCCCGGAAACGACGGTTCAGACTCCCCGCTTTGGGTGCCGCCAATCTGCAAAACTATTGCCACCGATGGCAGCGGCATCCCCGAACTGGCAGAGGCTGTGGCACGGCATGCCGCCCACCTGCGCCAGAGCGGGGACTGGGTCAATCGTGAGCGCGCCAGGCTCAGGTCCGAGACAGAAACGCTGCTCCAGGAGCGGCTGATGCAAAATTTCAGGCAGGACGTTCCGGAGCAGGCGTACCACCAGGTTCTAGAGCAAATTTTTCAACGCAGGCTTTCCCCCTGGGAAGCGGTTGAGATTTTACTGAAGAGGCAAAAATGACCCGCCACATTCATCACGACTTGAAAGTTTACGGCAGTATCAAGTTGTATGCCGGCACCGGTTCGCCCGAACTGGCGCAGAAGATTTCGGATTATCTGGGAGAACCGCTTTGCGAGCGGGATGTGATTGAATTCCCCAATGAAAACCTGTTTGTAAAACTGCGTTCCAGTGTGCGCGGCCAGGATGTCTATGTTATTCAGACCACTTCGCAGCCGGTTCACCGCAACCTGATGGAACTTTTAATCATGCTCCAAACCCTGCGGCTGGACTCGGCCGCCCGTGTGACGGCAGTCATTCCCTACCTGGCCTATGGCCGCTCAGACAAGAAAGATCAGCCCCGCGTGCCGATCACTGCGCGACTGGTAACCGATATGATTGAAATCGCCGGCGCCGACCGCTACATGGTAATTGACCCGCACGCCGGTCAGGTGCAGGGTTTCTTCAGTATCCCAGGAGACGTGCTGACGGCATATCACCTGATTACCGATTACTTTATGCGCCAGCGGACACAAATGGTAGAGCCGGTAGTGGTCTCGGTTGACCTGGGTTTTGCCAAAAAAGGCCGGAATCTGGCTGCCGCCCTGGATGCGCCGATGGCATTCATAGAGAAGCGCCGCAGCACCAACAATGCTACAGCCGAGGCATTGACCCTGATCGGTACGGTTGCCGGCAAGGATGTCATCCTGGTAGACGACGAGGTAGATACAGGCGGCTCAATTTGCGAAGCGGTCAACCTGGTTAAAAAAGAGGGCGCCCGCGAGGTCTATGTGGCGTTTGTACATGCCATCCTCTCGGCAAACGCTGCCGAGCGCCTGGCCAGCCTGCCCATCCGCCGTATCGTCACAACCGACACCGTCCCGATCCCGCCCGCCAAACAAGCCATCCTTGCCGACCGCCTGGATATCCTTTCGGTAGCCTCGCTGTTGGGCGAGGTCATCCGCCGCGCACATGAAGGGCGCAGCGTGGGCGAGATGTTCAACGAGTAAGAAGGAGCATTTGCCAGGCAGACCATTCGCCTGCGCCTTGAAATCACGAGCCACGCTATGCCCGAGTTGCCTGAAGTTGAGACCATCGTTCGCCACCTGCGCCCGACCCTGAGCGGCAAGGAGATACTTGCGGCCAATTTGCGCTGGGAGCGGACGCTGGCCGCGCCATCTGCAACGGCCTTCAAAGAGCAAATCGCCGGGCAGGCAATCCGGCAGGTCAGCCGGCGGGCCAAATTCATCCTCTTGCAGTTGACCGATTGCTTCCTGCTCATCCACCTGCGCATGAGCGGCGATCTATACCTTGCAGACGGCCCCTATCAGCCCGGCAAACATGACCGCCTGCTGCTGTCCTTGAATGGAGACGCAACATTGGTCTTCAACGACCCGCGTAAATTTGGGCGCATCTGGCTCACCCGCCAGCCAGAAGAAGTGCTGGGCAGACTTGGCCCAGAGCCGATTGACCCGGCCTTCCCGGCCGAAGCCTTTGCGCAGCGTCTGCGTTCCCGCCGCCGCCTGCTCAAGCCGTTGTTGTTAGACCAGTCTTTTCTGGCCGGCCTGGGAAACATTTATACCGACGAGGCCCTGCACCTGGCAGGCCTGCATCCACTGACAGCATCCGATCGGATAAGCGATAAGCAAGCCATGAAACTATTTGAAGCCATCCGCAAGGTTTTACAGGATGGAATCGCCCATAACGGCGCCAGCATAGACTGGGTCTATCGGGGAGGGAGTTTTCAGAACCATTTTCGGGTGTACAACCGTGCCGGTCAGCCCTGTCCCGTATGCGGGACACCCATTCAACGCATTGTCGTCGGTCAGCGCGGCACGCACATTTGCCCGTCCTGTCAAGTACGAGGGTAGTACCATGCCTGAAGAAACACGCCGCATTCTTGTGCAAATTGCCATTTATCTTGGCATCATGCTGTTTAGTTACATCTTTGCATTGATCGAGGTCAACTCGCGGGCAAAGAAAAAGGTCAACGCCGCCGAGGCCCGCCTCCAAGCCGCGCAGGAAGCCCAGGCGCAGGCCGAAGCCCAATGCCGCGCAGCCCAAGAAGCCCTGGAGGCAAAGATCTCAGAAAAGAATCTCTTGCGTTTATGGCTGAAGGATGGACAAAACGTCTGGCTTGAACTGGATGGGATAGAGACCAACCCCCAAGGCCTGACCGTTGAGCAGCGCCGGCGGCTGATCGCCCTGCTGACCATGATGCGTCCCTGGCTGGAAAGCGGCTCAACCACTCCCGCGCCTGCTCCCGCGCCCCGCGCCGTTCCCCCGCCCCCGCCGTCTCCTGTGCCTGCCATCTCAGGCGCTGAGCCGCCAGAGGAAGAACTGCCATCTCAGCCGCTCAGCCTGGCCCGCCAGATTGACGCCATTCTGCAAAAACGCCTGGCCGGCACCCCCCTGGCCGCGCGCGGCATCCGCATCCGCGACCTGCTTTCTGGCGGGGTGGAATTCATTGTAGATGCACGATCTTACAACACCGTAGATGAAATCCCCGACGCCCAGGTGCAGGCCGTGATCCGCGCCGCCATCAGCGCCTGGGAACGCGGCACAGGCTAAACCGTCCGATCGGCCTCAAAGCGAGCCGTCAGAATCGGGCAGGGGCTTGCCTCGGCCACTTCAGCCGTCACGTTTGGGGTATAGAGATGGCGCAGACTATGCGCACTGTAGGCCGAGCCCATGCACAGCAAATCGTAGTCCCCTTCTCTGGCTTCTGCTAAAATCTCCTGCACCGGGTTGCCGGTGCGCACCCGCACCTCACACTGCAGACCGGCGGCCTGTGCATCCTGCAAGGCTCGCCTCAGGCTGCGCCCTGGCAGGGTATCGGTCTCAACCAGATTTTCCAGGTTGGCCAGCACTTTTCGCGTCTCCGGATAATCCAGGTCAATGGGCTGAACCACATGAAGAAGGACGAAACGCGCCGCGTTCTTAACCGCCAGGTCAACGCCCAAATGCTCAGCCGTTAACGCATACTCCAGCCCGCCCAGGCAAACCAGGACTTTCCGCAACGGCAGACGTTCCACAGGCACATAAAGAATGGGCAGGTTTACTTCCGCCATAATATGGCGGAACGAGCGCCCTACCATCCAGCGGCGAAGAGGCGGCCGTCCAAAAGGTCCCACCACCAGCATCTGCACATCGCCTTTGGCTGCGCGTTCCCGCAGCACAGACTCGGCCTGCCCTTCGGTGACCTCCAGCCGGTAATCCAGTTGCGCATCCTTCAAAAACTGAATGGCATCGCCGTACAGATATTCAAGCGGATGCTGTTCGTCGGTCGCCTCCTGCACGCCCAGCAAGGTGACCGGCAAAGCCAGCGTCTTTGCAACCCAGGCCCCGTAACGAATGGCAGGCCAGGTCCCTTCGTACCCATTTGTAACAATCAAAAGACGTTTGCTCATCGGAAAAGCACCACTCCCAGGATGCCCGCTCCCAGCAACACCAGCGGGGAGGGCACATCCAAAAATAAAGCAACGGCACTCAAGACGCCAATTAAGATCGCGCGCCAGTGAATTTTCTTCGGGTTGCTGGCCCGAAACAATTGCCAGGATACCATGACCATCAAGCCCGAAACTGCCGGGCTCATGCCAGAAACAAATCTTTTCAGCCAGTCCTCATGCTGAAACTGTTGTAAGACAGCGGCCACAGCCAGCATCATCACCGTTGGCGGCAGAATGGCGCCCAAAAGCGCAGCCAAAATACCTGGTATGCCGCCTGCCGAATAACCGACAAACATTGCCAGTTTGAGCGCCTCGCTGCCGGGAAGCACATTTGAGAAACCGACAGCCTCAACAAACTGGCTTTCGGTCATGATCTTCCCTACCGCCTCATCATACAGCAGGCCAATCGAGGCCGGCCCCGAAGGGGAAAGCAAATTCACCTTCAGGAACATCCACAAAAGGCGCATCCAGATATAAAAACGAGAATGCTTCATTGCAGCAACAACACTCCCGCCAAACCGGCCAGCATGACCACAATGCGCGCCGGCGCCTTAAGAATCATCGCCGCCAAACTGACAGCGCCGATGACAAACCCCAGCCAGCCGGTCTCGCCGCCGCGCTCAAAGATTTTCCAGGCCGTAAAAAGCATCAAAACCGAAATGGCAGGCGCCAGGCCCTCGACAAAACTGCTTACCCAGGCCTCGCGGCGCAAGCGATGGAGAATCATCACCACGCCAAGAATCAACACCGTAGGCGGCAAAACGGAACCAAACAAGGCCACCAAACCGCCGGGGATTCCCGCCGCGGCATAACCGACATACATGGCCAGTTGTAAAGCGTCACTCCCCGGCAAAACCGACGAAAAACCAACCGCCTGTACAAACTGACTGTCGCTCAAAAACTTTCCCACCGCCTCATGGTAAAGCAACCCGACCGAAGCCGGGCCCGAAGTGCTCAACAAATTGATTTTCAGGAATAGCCAGAAAATTTGCAAAAGTTTATCCACGTGTATGTCCAGGAATGTGTTTTTCGGCCCTCAGGTCTCTTTTGCCTTCCTCGGCCGGTTAGAAAGGGATTATAGCGTAAAATCCTAACCTGCCTCTGACATGATAAAATATCTTCCATGCAATCTTCTCTCGAAAAATTACGCAAATTCTTTCGACTGGAACACGAGAACGGTTACACAAATAGCGCCGTCATCGGCGGGCTGGCAAAAATGCTGGATTACTGGGAGAGCGAGGCCCGCGCCGAGGGATTAGATGAGGCCATCATCCAGGCGGTGATTGAACGCCTGCGTTCGTATGCCGGGCTGACCCCTGCCTCGCGCGCTGAATCGCTGCGTGGACTGTGGAAGCGCATTCAGGATGCTTATCCAGAAATTCAAGAAAAAAAGGACAAACCCGCTGCGGCGCGGCGGACGGTTCCTCCCAGGCCGCGGCCCGATTCTGTTAAACGGGAGCAGGCCCCGGCTGAGCAGCGACCCGTTCCCCCCCCGCAGGCAGCCGGGCGCCCCGCCCGATCCGCCTCTGTCCCCGGCGCACAAACCAGTCAGACGCCTGTTGCCTTGCAGGCCAAACTGACCGTCCTAAACGGCGTCGGCCCGCGCAATGCGCAGACGTTGGCCGCCCTGGGCCTATACACCCTGGGCGACCTGCTGTACTACTTCCCGCGGCGCTACGAAGATTACAGTCAACTCAGACCTATCAAGGAACTGCGCTATGGCGAGCAGGTGACCGTCATCGGTGCAATCCAGTCCATACAGAGCCGGCCGATTCGCGGCGGCGCGGCTCAGGTCGTAGAAGTGATCTTGAGCGACAGCACGGCAGCCCTGCGGCTGACCTGGTTCAATCAGCCCTGGATGGCCAACCGTTTGAAAGTTGGCGACATCATCTCGGTTTCCGGCAAGGTGGAGCAATACCTGGGGCGTCTGGTGATGAACAACCCGGCCTATGAGAATGTGGAGGCCGAACACCTGCACACCAACCGCATTGTGCCGATCTACTCGCTAACCGCCAAAGTCACCCAGAAATGGCTGCGTGGCATGGTGAATCAGGTGGTCACCTACTGGGCGCCGCGGCTGACAGATCACCTGCCCGAGGACCTGCGCCGGGAAGCCGGCCTGGTTGATCTGAGCACGGCCATTTTGCAAGCGCATTTCCCCGATTCGCATGAACAATTACGGGCGGCGCGCGAACGTCTGGCCTTTGACGAAGTCTTCTTCTTGCAGATGGGCGTCCTGCGTCAAAAGCGCGACTGGCAGGCGGCAACGGCCACGATCTTCGACGTGCCCGACGAATGGCTGGAAGAACGCGTCCGCGCCCTGCCCTTTACGCTCACCAACGCCCAGCAGCGTGCCATTTCCGACATCGTCGTGGACGTAGGCTCTGGGCGGCCGATGAACCGGCTTTTGCAGGGCGACGTTGGCTCTGGGAAGACGGTGGTTGCCGCGCTGGCGGCGGGGATGGTCACCCGCCTGGGCGCACAGGCAGCCATCATGGCCCCAACCGGCATTCTGGCCGAACAGCACTACCGCAATTTCAGTTACTTGCTGACGCTTGGCCAGGGCGCTCTGCCTGCCGAAGCCATCCGCCTGCTCACAGGCGATACGCCCAACGGCGAGCGGGCCGAGATTTACGAGAAACTGGCCTCTGGTGAAATCAAAGTGCTGGTGGGCACCCACGCCCTGCTGGAAGAGCCGGTCACCTTTGCGAATTTACAACTGGCGGTCATTGATGAACAGCACCGTTTTGGGGTGGAACAACGCGCCTTGTTGCGCGCCAAGGGCCGCAATCCGCACTTACTGGTGATGACCGCCACTCCCATCCCGCGCTCATTGGCATTGACCATCTACGGCGACCTGGACATTTCAATCATGGACGAAATGCCCTCCGGCCGTCAGCCGGTTCACACCTTTGTCTTGCGCCCGCAGGAACGCGAACGCGCATATTCGCTTATCCGCAGCCAGATTCAGTCCGGCAAGCAGGCCTTCATCGTATATCCCCTCATTGAGGAAAGCGAAAAGATGGACGAACTGCGCGCGGCGGTGGACGAACACGCCCGCCTGCAAGCAGAGATCTTTCCTGATTTGCGGCTGGGGCTTTTGCATGGACGCATGCGGCCCGATGAAAAAGAACGCGTGATGGCCGAATTTCGAGACAGGAAATACGACATCCTGATTTCGACCACAGTGGTAGAGGTGGGCGTAGATATCCCCAACGCTACCGTCATGCTCGTAGATGGCGCCAACCGGTTTGGTCTGGCACAACTCCACCAACTGCGCGGACGGGTTGGCCGCGGGGCAGATCAATCGTATTGTCTGCTCATCCCCGATCACGAAGACGCGGTCGAAAACGAACGTCTGCAAGCCATGGCCGAAAGCAATGACGGCTTCGTGCTGGCCGAACGCGACCTGCAGCAACGCGGCCCCGGCGAATTCCTGGGCACGCGCCAATCGGGTTATGCCAGCGGCCTGCGCATGGCCAGCCTGACCGACGTGGCGCTGATTGAGAAAGCACGCACGCACGCCCAAAAGTTGTTTGAAAAGGATCCCACACTACAAAAAGAAGAACACCGTCTGCTGGCAGAGGCGCTGGAGCGATTCTGGGGCGGCGGGAAAGGGGATGTGAGTTAATGATTCGCGCTGTTTTTCCGGGAACGTTTGACCCCATTCACTACGGCCACATCGACATTGCCGAACGCGCCGCTCGTCTTTTTGATGAAGTCGTCGTAGCCGTCTATGATAAACCGCTCAAAACGCTTTTTTTCTCACCCGAAGAGCGCATTGCACTGGTGCTGAAAACCTTCGAAAATAACCCTACCATCCGCGTGGTAGGCTACTCTGGCATGACGGTGGCATTTTGCCACCAAATCAATGCCCAGGTGATCGTGCGCGGCCTCCGCGTCTTTTCGGACTTCGAGTTCGAGTTCCGTATGGCCCTTGCCAACCAGCGCCTGGCGCCCGATATCGAAAGCATTGCCTTCATCACCCACGAAGAGCATACCTTCCTCTCGTCCAGCACAGTGCGCGAAATTGCGTCTCTGGGCGGGGATATTACCAGCATGGTACCGGCACACGTAGCCGAGGCGCTGCAAAAGAAATTGAGTGAAATGAGCGAACAGCATACACCGCCAAACGCACTGCGAGATTGACCGTCTCCAGACACCTTTTTGCGTTAAACTTGAGCGTGCGTTTATGCTAGAATTAAGCATGTGTTTTCGTGGCCTGTTGTGGAGGCACCAATGGACATCCTGCATCTGATTGACCGCCTGGAAGAACTATTCAACGAGAGCAAAACATTTCCGCTGACACATACGGTGATGGTGAACGAAGACCGCATGCTGGATCTGATTGACCAAATGCGCATTGCCATCCCAGAAGAGGTAAAAAAAGCCCAGCAATTGCTGAGCCAACGCGACCGCATTCTGGCACAGGCGCAGGAAGAGGCCAACCGCACAATTGCCCTGGCACGCGAAAAAGCCGAAGAACTGATTTCCAAGGATACGCTTGTCCAGCAGGCACAGAGCCGCGCCGAGCAGATTCTGGCCCAGGCACGTGCCGACGCAGAGGCCACCCGTCAGGATGCCGACGATTACGTTATCCATACGCTGATGCAATTGGAAAGTGAAATGCAGCGTTTGCTAACCCAGGCACAGAACGGCATCCGCCTGCTTGAAGAGGAAAAACTTCAACGCAAGCGGCCTGCCTCAGGCGAAAGCGGTTAGAACAAAACAGGTCATGTTTCAAGCGTGACCTGTTTGATTATCCCGCAAACTGAAACGTTGGCAGGCCTTGTGTTTGGGTCTGCACCTTAAAAAGGCCGCCAGAGAGGGGATATTGTGACAATTGTTCCTGGCTCAAATCGGTGCGGGCGCTGGTGACATACAACACATCCATTTTTTCGCCGCCGAAAACGCAGGCGGTGGGTCTTTGCGCCGGGATGGGAATCGTCCGTATCAGACGTCCCCGCGCCGGTTCCCAGACCGAGACAGCCGCGCCATCCCACAGGGCAATCCACAGGTTGCCTTCCAGGTCGGAGGTCATCCCATCGGGCAAACCCATCGCCGCAGGAACAGCAATAACGGGGCGCGGGCGGGCAATGCTTCCGCTTTCCAGATCATAATCGTAGGCCAGTACGTGGCGGGTGGGGGTGTCAATGTAATAGAAGGTTTTATAATCGGGGCTCCAGGTCAGGCCGTTGGAGATGGTGACGCCGTCGCGCAGGCGTCTGACCTCCCCGTTTGGCGAGAGCGAATAGAGGGCGCCGGTGGGCTGTTTGTTTTCGTTCAAATCCATTGAACCGGCCAGGAAGCGGCCGGCAGGGTCACATTTCCCATCGTTGAAACGATTGTGAGGCAAACCCGCCTCAGGGGCGGCCAAACGTCTCAGCATACCGGCAGGCAGGCTCAGGGTCGCGAAGCCGAAACGCAGGGCCAGGACCAGGCCGCCGCTGCGGCGCGGAGCCAGGCATCCAACCGGTTCGCCCACGTCAAAACAATCGTCCTGACCGGTGTCCACACGCAAGGCATGAACGCGGCCGGCCAGGATATCCACCCAATAAAGCCTGCGGGTCGAGGCATCCCAGGCCGGGCCTTCGCCCAGTTCGGCGCAGGCGTTCAGCAGAAGTTCGGCCTCCATTTAGAACCAATCGCGCTTCACAAAAATATAGGCGGCCAGGCCAGCCAATACCATTGAGATGGCCACAATCACCCAAAAAGCCATGGGGTGTGACTCCGCGCCAGGAATTTCTACGTTCATTCCCAAAAAGGATGCCACAATGGTGGGGATGTTGACAACGATGGTAAGCGCTGCCAGGGCCTTCATGACAACGTTCAAGTTGTTCGAAATAATGGAGGCAAAGGCATCCATCATACTCGCCAGAATGTCGGTGGTAATACTGACCATTTGAATGGCTTGCTGGTTTTCGGTCAGTACGTCTTCAAGCAGGTCCTGATCTTCTTCGTACTGATTGAAGAGACGGTTACGCTGCAGGCGTTCCATCATGACCTCGTTGGAGCGCAGGGCGGTGGCAAAGTAGGTCAGGCTTTTTTGATACTTGAGCAGTTCCAGGACTTCTTTGTTGCGGGTGGAGGCCTGCAGGCGATCTTCCACATCCTCCACGGCGCGGTTGATGGCGCGCAGATAGTAGAGGTAACGCAAGGCCGTCTCCAGCAAGATGTAAAGCACAAAGCGGTGACGCTTGCCGGTCTTCAGGCCGCGATACTTGCCGTTGCACAAGGCGCGCAGGACGTCATTGTCACGGCGGCAAATGGTGACAACCAGGTTGTTTTTGAGAATAATGCCAAGCGGCAGGGTGGTGTAAAGCACGTCGTGATCGGCGCCTTGAAAATAGGGAACACGCGAGAGGATGAAGGTGTAATTCTCATCGCGTTCCGTGTGCGCCATTTCATCCAGGTCAAGGGAGTACTGAATTAAGTCGGCTTCGATCTCCCATGCCTCCAGTTGTTTGATCTCTTCAGGCGTTGGGTCAACCACATGGATCCAACAGCCATTCACCGGTTGTTCCAGGCGTTCGAGTCCGCCCTCAATGGTTTTGAAGATGGTGAGCATGGGCTTGTACTCCTTTGTCTATCAAGAATTAATCAGGGAGGCGGCGTGGACACCTCCTGCTGATTGAAATTAAGATAAAAGCCATCAAAAAGCCGCTTTGCTCCCGTACTGGGAGGCTGGGCTTCGGCCGAGCAACTTCTTTCGCTTTCTTCAGTCATCTGTATCATACAATCACTTTGTTTCATTGAACCAACCAAGTTTAACGCTTTTAAATGACAACGACAAGGTCAAAACTGGCCGTGACTCCCCTTGCGCCAACCGTCTATTGTAAAATAAGGTCATGACAGAACAACGACTCGCGCGTGACCTTGGACTGACGCCCGGCATTTTGCCGCCCGGCAATTTGAACGCCATCACCGATGTGGCGGGCGTTCGGGTTGGGCATTGTACGCTGATGGAGGGGGATGATATTCGCACCGGCGTAACCGCCGTCTTGCCTCATGGCGGCAACCTTTACCAGGATAAAGTCCCGGCTGGCCTGGCGGTTGGCAATGGCTACGGCAAATTGACCGGCGTGACACAGTTGCTTGAACTTGGCGAACTGGAGACGCCGATTCTATTGACCAACACCCTGGCCGTGCCCCGTGCTGCCGAAGCGTTGATTGAGTGGACTCTGACCCGCTCCGGGAACGAAAAGGTCCGCTCGGTCAACCCGGTGGTCGGCGAGACCAACGACGGCTTGCTGAACAATATCCGCAAGCAGGCCCTGACGGCAGAGCATTTTTGGCTGGCATTGGAATCGGCCGTTTCCGCTCCGATCGCGCAGGGGGCAGTTGGCGCAGGGATGGGGACGGTCTGCTTTGGCTGGAAGGGCGGCATCGGCTCCAGTTCGCGCCGCTTACCCGAGTCATTTGGCGGCTGGACCGTTGGAGCGCTGGTGCAGAGCAATTACGGCGGCATTTTGCAGATGGACGGTATTCCCGTAGGCAAATTGCTGGGACGGTACTATCTGAAAGAGGCGCTTGCCTCTTCCCCGGCCGATGGCTCCATTGTCATTATCCTGGCTACCGACGCCCCGCTTTCGGATCGGAATCTGACCCGCCTGGCGCGCCGCGGCCTGGCAGGTCTGGCACGTACCGGTGCAGCCATGAGCAATGGTTCGGGCGATTATGTCATTGCGTTTTCCACAGCCGAATCTGTCCGCCGCACAGCCGAAAGACGCCAGCAGGTTTGGGCCTACCCCGAAGTTTCAAATGAGCAGATGTCTCCACTTTTTCTTGCCGCCATCGAAGCGACCGAAGAGGCCATTTACAATTCGCTTCTGGCTGCCGTTACGGTCAGGGGCTATCAAGGGACAATCGTCCATGCCCTGCCTGTGGACGAGGTGGAGAGACTTGTTCGGCGCTTTCGAGCCTGTCAGGCTTGATTTCTGCAGGGGCTTATTTCACTTTCTTTAGCAGTCTCTCTTTGCGTTTTTTCAAATCTTCTTGCCAGTGCAGGTGCATATAGGCAGGCAAGTCGGCGTTTTGAAGCCGCAAAAGCGCGTTCTCCGTCCACTGCAAGGCAGACGAGAAATCTTTACAGCGGTGTTCGAAGTATTTGGCGAGTTCCACGTGCGCGTAAATGTGCCCTTCTGCCGCGGCCTGCTTCCACAGGGAAATTGCCTGCTCCAGGTTGCCCCGGCGGCGCTGCAACAGAGAAAGGCGGCGCACGGCTTGCCAGAAGTCTGCCTCCGGTAGTTCACGCTCGAGGCCGCGCTCAAAGAGACGGGCGGCCTCTTCCCATTGACCCAGGTCCTCAAGCAGTTTGGCCAGCGCTATCACATCCAGCCCGTGTTCAATCTCAGAGCCAAGCGGATCTGTCAGCAGGCCGTTCATCAGCCGCAGCAAAGCAGACATGGCCACTACGTCCATAGCATTATGGTAAAAGACTCCTTTGAGCGGGCGCGCGTCCCCTGTGCGCAGATAGTCAAAATACAACCATGGAATCTCATAGCCGGGCACCTCCTCGCTGCTGCGCGGCGCCATGAGCAGGGTTTCTTCCAGATACTTCAAGGCGCGTGACGGCAGCCGGTCCCGCCACAGACGGCGTGCCAGGGGCAGAAGGTCAATATGGATGAATCCTTGGAAGGGAATGGGAATGCTGTGCAACGTGTAGCGTGTGGCCAGCAGGGGGGCATCAAAGGCTTTGCCATTGAATGTTACCAGAGCTTGACAGGGTGCCAGAAACTCCAGCAGCGCCTCCAGCATCGCCGCTTCCTCTGTCGGCTCGCGCATGAAGAATTGCCGCAGTTGAAACGTTTGCCCTCTTTCGTCATGGTTGAGGAAGCGTCCCGCGCCTACCAGAAAAGCATACGTTCCCGTGCCGCCTGCCAAACCGGATGTTTCGGTATCCAAAAAGGCCAGGGCAGAGACGGGTATATCTTGCAGACGCGCCTCTCCCAGCCAGCGGGCTACACCGTTGAGGGGCGCTTCCAAACCAATAGGAACCTTGCCGTGCTGATAATCCGGCTCAAAGGTCTGGCAGGAAACGAAGGCTTCGCCCCGGCCGGTCTCCACCCAGCGGCCATCCACCACAGTCTCAATAGGAAATCCGCTTTCTGTTTTGGGCACGGGCGGCGCAATGTCGGCCGTGCCTAACTTGACACCCAGGGCTTTGAGTTTGTCGGCCAAATCCATGTCCGCTATTGTATCTGAATTTATGCTACAATGCCCGAGTCGTCTGCCCGAAAGTTGTCATTTCTATCTTACCTGGCGGAGAATTGCCCTATGCATCATGATACCCCTCAGAAAGAAGACATCTCTATCTGGACGAAACTCGTTTTTGGTTCTGGCGATTGGAGCATTGCTACTTTTGGCACTTTGCGGCAAATTTTCTACGCCATTTTCCTGACCGACGTGGTGGGCCTTGAACCCCGCCTGGCTTCCATCGCCGCCTTCTTAGGCATTATATGGGATGCCATTAACGACCCTCTGATTGGCATACTCAGCGACCGCGTCCGCACCCGCTGGGGGCGTCGTCGGCCTTTCCTGCTCTGGTTTGCTATTCCGTATGGCCTGGCGTTTATGTTGCTCTGGTGGGCGCCGCCCTTCAAAAGTCAGATTGCGTTGGCGGTGACGATCTCTTTGGTGTACATGATTAGCGACACACTTCAGACGTTGATCAGTGTCCCGCTCTATGCTTTGACGCCCGATGTCAGCCGCGACTATGACGGGCGCACCTCCTTAACCGGTTACCGCATGTTTTTCAACCTGCTTGCCTCGCTGACCGCAGCCGTCTCGGCGCCTGCGATTGTGGATGCCAGCCTGGCCTCTGGGGCCACCCAACAACAGGGCTATTTCATTGTCTCGGCACTATTTGGCGCATTGGCAGTCGTTCCCTTGCTGCTCATTTTCTTCGTCGTGCGCGAGCGGCCTCGCTTGCAAGAAGAATCTGAAAAGCCATCCCCTCTGCTGGCGACACTGAAAGCCGCGTGGAAAAACGTGCCGTTTCGTTATGCGACCGCCATTTACATGCTCAATTGGATCACCTTTGACCTGATTGGATTGGTCTTGCCGTTTTTTGTCGCCTACTGGGTAGCCGGCGGCAACCTGCTCCAAAAAGCCCTTGGCCTGCCGCTCGAATCGGCTGTCTTTGCCTTTTTGCTGGTCACGTCTGTACTTGTCCTGCCTTTTTGGGTTTGGCTTTCCACCCGTTTGAATAAGAATATTGCCTATATGATCGGCATGGCTTTTTGGGCCATTGTCCAATTGCTCATTTTCACCATTCAACCGGGGCAGATAACCTATATCCTGATTCTCTCGGTGATGGCCGGTATTTCGGTTTCCACTGCTCACATCCTGCCCGACTCAATTTTCCCAGACGTCATCGAGTGGGATGAATTGCGCACCGGCCGCCGACAGGAAGGGATCTATTACGGCGTCAAGAACTTCATCCGCAAACTGACCGGTGCGCTCGCCATTTTTATTGCCCTGCAGGTGCTGGGATGGTACGGTTATCAAGCCCCGCCCGAAGGTGCTACCTTCTTTACCCAATCCCCGCAAACCCTGACCGCTATCCGAGTCTTGATCGGCCCATTGGGCGCGGTTTTGCTCCTGAGTGCCATTTTGATGGCCTGGTTCTACCCGCTGACTCGCGAAAAACACGGGCGCATCCGCCGGCTCTTGACTCGCCGCCGGGCGCGGCATGCAACAGCAGATTGATCAAACCGTCTCTGCCAAAGCGGAATGTGATACAATTCTAGGGTAACTGCATGAACACTGGCGGGCCGGCAAACAGAGCGTTGGGTTTCCCCCCTCCTGGCACCTGTATCCGATTACCCCTGAATCATGCGTTCTTTTGGCTCTGTTTGGGAAACAGAGTGCTCAAAGTTGCGCCGCATAAAAACGCGGCCTAATCTTCAGGAGAAAAGATGGAAACGAAACTCTATGTTGGAAACCTGCCCTACAGTTTTGGCGAGACCGACCTGCAGGCTTTATTTGCCGGTGCCGGAAATGTCAAATCGGCAGTAGTTATCAAAGACCGTGACAGCGGACGTTCAAAAGGCTTTGGCTTTGTGGAAATGGAAACCGCGGAAGAAATGCAAACCGCCATTTCTATGTTCAACGGCAAAGAAATTGAAGGCCGTCCGCTCACCGTGAATCAGGCCCGCCCGCGTGAGGAACGTTATTCTGGCGGGGGGCGCGATTCCCGCCGCGGCGGCTATGGCGGCCGTGGTGGCAATGATAACCGGGGCGGCGGTCGCCGGCGTGGCTGGTAGCCTTTGCTGATTAACCGCCCTCAGATGTAGACACAAAATCAGATGGAAAGGTGCCAGCCATCTGATTTTTTATTTCATCCAGGTGGTATTGCCCATGTCAAAACGCACGCCTACCCTGATCGGCCTTCCCTGGGATTCGAATTCGTCCTACCTGCGCGGGGCGGCCGCCGCTCCGCCTTTGATCCGTCAGGCGCTTTTTTCGCCCGCCTCCAACTCCTGGACAGAATCCCTGATAGATATCAGCCTGCCCGGCAACCTGTCTGATGCCGGCGACCTGACCCTGCCGGAGAACGACGACGCCCTCCTCCTGATTGAAGATGGCATTTCTCGGCTCGCGCGGGACCGCGGCCTGCCCCTCGCCCTGGGCGGCGACCACGCTGTGACGTATCCCGTCTTGCGCGCCCTGGAGCCGCTCCATCCCCGCCTGAATCTCCTGCATATTGATGCTCACCCCGACCTGTACGCCGAGTTCGACGGTAAACGTTTCTCGCACGCCTGTCCGTTTGCCCGCATTTTGGAAGAAAAACTGATTGACCGCCTGGTACAGGTGGGCATTCGCGGGATGAACGGTCACCAGAAGACTCAGGCCGAGCGCTTCGGCGTTGAAACGATTGACATGCGTTCCTGGGCAGCGGGAATCCGGCCGCGGCTGGAAGGCCCCCTTTACATCTCGATTGACCTGGACGGCCTCGATCCTGCTTTTGCTCCTGGCGTTTCGCATCGCGAACCGGGCGGCTTAAGCGTGCGCGAAGTGATCACCCTCATCCAATCCCTGCCCGGCCCAATTGTTGGCGCAGATATCGTTGAATACAATCCGACTCAGGATGTCTCCGGCCTCACGGCCTGGGTAGCCGCCAAACTGGCCAAAGAAGTGATCGCCCGTATGCTGGAGACCAACCCACAGGGGTAGGATGAACAAGGATAGGTACAGCCATTCCAAAATACGTTATCATTAGCGCCTCAAGACAACCCAATGTTCCATTATGGAATTTGCCATCTCTTGTAATGCTGTTTGTGGAACATCAAGCGAATGCAAAAACAAGCCACTTTCATCTTCTTGCTTCTTTTGATGACGCTGTTCTGCGCCTCCTGCCTTCCGGTTGAGACGGCGCCGCTGCCAGCCTCACCGCTTTTTACCGAGACGCCTGTCCCATTGACATTTTTGGCGGCAACCCCGACATTAACACCGTTCCAGCCGTTACCTCCTACAGCAACGCTGACGCCTACGGCCACCATCCGGCCGGTAGCAACCCGTGTTCTCATCGTCAGCATAGACGGCCTGCGGCCAGATGCCATTGCCAATGCCCCCATGCCGGTTCTGGACGGAATCATGCAGGGGGGCGCCTACACCCTTCAGGCGCAAACCGTTCTCCCACCGTACACCCTGCCCGCCCATGCTTCTATGTTGACCGGCTTGTGTCCTTCTCAGCATGGCGTCACCTGGGATACCTATACACCGTCTAAAGGCGTGGCCCAAGGCGTGGACATTTTCGATCTGGCGCATGAACTTGGGCTCAAAACAGTGATGGTCGTCAGCAAAGACAAATTGCGCCAGGTGACCGATTCGAAAAATCTGGATGTCTTTCGCTCTGTTGCCAGCAGCGACGATACGGCGGCCAAGGTGGCCGTGGCCGAAATTGCCAAAGGCTTTGACTTGATGTTCGTCCATTTGGACGATGTAGATGTCGCCGGTCATGATTATGACTGGTCCTCCCCAAAATATCTGGAGGCCGCCCGCCGGGCCGATCAGGCCCTCTCCACGTTAATCATTGCTCTTGAGACGGCAGGGCTGCGCGATGATACGCTGATGATTGTCACCGCCGACCATGCCGGGGCAGGAACAAATCACCTGGAGGACGACCCGGAGATCATCACCATCCCGTGGATTCTTTCGGGGGTGGGGATCAGGCCAATGGTCATAAATGAACCGGTCAGCATTGTGGATACGGCCGCGACGGCGGCCTGGATTCTCAACATTCCCCTGCCGCTGGAATGGGCAGGCTATCCTGTCACAGAAGCGTTTGGCATTCCATCCGACCCCCGTCCCGTGCCGCGCTGTCCTTGATTTCTTGCCGGAAAGGAGATAGCATGTCTGACCCGATGATGATTGTGACCTCGATTGAAGAACTGCGTTCTGCCCGCCCGCTGCTGGATGGACCGGTGGGCTTTGTCCCCACCATGGGTTTTTTGCACGCCGGACACCTGGCGCTTGTGCGCCGCGCCCGCGAAGAATGCGCCTCTGTGGTGGTCAGCATTTTTGTCAACCCAACGCAGTTCGGGCCCAACGAAGACCTGGACAAATACCCGCGTGACCTGGAGCGCGATATCCGCCTGCTGGACGAGGCAGGCGCAAATTTGCTCTGGACGCCCACACCGGAAGAGATGTACCCGCCGGGCTATCAGACGTGGGTCGAAGTAGAGGGCCTCACCCGTCCTCTGGAGGGCGCTGTCCGCCCTGGACATTTTCGCGGGGTAACGACGGTGGTCACCAAGTTGTTCAACGCCGTCCAGCCTCAAAAGGCCTATTTCGGCCAGAAGGACGCCCAGCAGGCAGCCGTCATTCGGCGCATGACTCGCGATTTGAATTTCCCGATTGAGATTGTGGTTTGTCCCACGGTACGCGAGCCAGACGGCTTGGCCATGTCCAGCCGCAACACCTACTTGAATCCCCAGGAACGTCAGGCGGCGGTTGTGCTTTACCGCGCCTTGAAGACAGCCCAAAGCGCCTATGAAGCCGGAGAGCGTGACGCCGCTGTCTTGCGCCGACTGATGAGCGAGGTGATCGAGTCTGAGCCTCTGGCACGGTTGCAGTATGTTTCCTGTGCAGATTACGATAGCCTTGAGGAATTGGAGCAGGTGAGCAGCAAGGCCCTGCTCTCTATGGCCGTTTTCATCGGGAAGACGCGCCTGATTGACAACCTGGTTCTGGAGTAGCCGTCTGGCAGGCTGTTTGGCCGATTGATGAAAGATTCTCTTATGCTGTCGGTGAATTTGTCAGAGCGCCTGTGTTTGCTTTGCGGCCTAAAGCCGGGTCAGCCTATCGTTGTAGGCGTTTCGGGCGGACCAGATAGCCTTTGCCTTCTGGATCTGCTGCGCAGCAGCGGCTATCCGGTCATTGTGGCGCACTTCAATCATAAACTCCGCCCTGAAGCCGATGAAGACGAGGCGTTTGTGCGCAAACTATCTGACCGCTGGAAATTACCCTGTGAAGTTGACTCGGCCGAGGTGGGCCTTTATGCGGATGAACATGGCCTCTCGCTTGAGGATGCGGCTCGTCTTCTGCGTTACCGCTTTCTTTTTCGGGTGGCGCGGCAGAACGGCGCACAGGCTGTAGCGGTTGGACATACTGCCGATGATCAGGCAGAAACGGTGCTGATGCACTTTCTGCGGGGCACGGGGCTGAACGGTTTGCGGGGCATGTCTTACCACGTCATTTTGCCCGACTTTGATGATCAGATTCCCCTGGTTCGTCCCTTGCTGGATGCCTGGCGGGAAGACATTGTTGCCCATTGTGCAGCCCGCGGCATTTATCCACGCTGGGACGCGAGCAACGAGTCTCCGGCTTACCTGCGTAACCGTCTGCGTCACATTCTCCTGCCGGCTCTCGAAACGTACAATCCGCGCATTCGCGAAGCGCTCTGCCGCATGGCGTATCTTCTCAATGGCGATTACGAAATCTTGACAGAGATGCTGGATAAGGCCTGGGCAACCGTTTGCCTCGGAGAAGGCAATGGCTATGTGATTCTCGACGCGCAGGCTCTGCGCGGGACTTCGGCGGGATACCGTAGAAACCTTTTGCGTCGGGCGCTGAAACAGATCCGCCCCGGTTTGCAGAATGTAGATTTTGCCGCGATGGAACGCGCAACGGCTTTTGTCGAGCAGAATGCCGGAAGTCGTCAGATTGACCTTGTGGCCGGTATCCGTCTGCTGGCCGAAGGCGATCGGTTGTACGTTGCTACCTGGGAAGCCAATCTGCCCGGCGGCGGTTGGCCGCAACTTAAACGCAGTGCGCCGCCTATGAGTCTGGTCTGGCCTGGCACCTGGGAAATTGCCCCCGGCTGGACATTGAAGGCGGAACGCTGGCCGAATCCTGCCCTGGCCTGGGAGCAGGCGCAGGGCAATGCCAACCCTTACCAGGCCTGGCTGGATGCCGATGCTTTGAAAGTTCCGCTGACGGTGCGTTTCCCGCGCCCGGGTGATCGTTTTCAACCGCTTGGCATGGCCGGGCATACGGTCAAGTTATCAGACTTTTTTATTAATCAGAAAATTCCCCGCCGCGCCCGTTCAGCCTGGCCACTGGTTTGCAGCGGGGAAACGATTGTCTGGGTGCCTGGCTTTCGCCCGGCCCATGTTTGTCGTCTGCGGCAACAGACGCGCAACGTTTTGTATTTGTCCCTCACCTGCAGCAAGGAAGAATAGAAACATGCCTCTGCTGCAAAAAGGGCGTTTCTAACGCAAGGGCGCAAAGCCGCCAAGATTTTTAAAACCCTCCCGCAGGTTAGAACAGGGCCAGCAATCGATACGGGTAATCATGACGGTGCCTTGCGGCTTGGAAATTACGCCAAAACCTGCGGGAGGGTAGGCGGTTACCATTTTTCGCGAAATTCGTTTCATTCGTGGCAAATCCTAAAGACGGCCTGCCAGGTTTTCAAACTTTTTCTTAATCCGTTTTTCCTGCCAACTGACGTAATTTTTGGCCGATTTCCCGCCATTGGATTTTGGAGATTCCCAGTTTCTGGCGGATTTTTTCGGATTCCATGCCGGAGCAGTAATCATTCAGTGCGCAAGTCCAGCGGCACATATCGAAAGAAAGGTGCTTATTCAGGCCTGCCTCCCGTCCGATATCTTCAAGCAAGTATTCCAGGCGGCGCGGCGACCATGGGAAGAGTTTGTCGGCGGGCTTGTATTGCTCCAGGTATTCTTTGTAAACCGGAATCCACTCTGGCGCTAATCCAATCTTTCGTTCCTTGTAACGGTTGGTAGGGCTGGCATAGCGAATGAAAACGATGGGGCCGTTGGGGGCGTCCAGGTCAATGTGATTGAGATGGATTCCCAGGCATTCGCTTTTTTTAATGCCGGTGGTCAGCAATAAATATAGCAAGGCGTAAGGGCGCGCGTCCGGTTTGGTGTGATGCCGGTGTTTTTCGGCTGCTTCCAGCACGGCTTGCTTTTCTGCATCGGTTAGAACAGTTGGCAGGGGGCTGGTCACTGACCGCTGTGCCACTTTTTCGGCCGGGTCTACCAGCAAGACACCGCCGCGTTGCAGCCAGCGGAAAAAGGCCTTGATGGAGGTAATGCGCCGCGAAAGCGACTTCGGACTGCAGGGGACGCCGCGTTCCTTTTCCAACCAGTGAATAAAAAGGTTCAGGTCATTGGTGGTAATGGCTCCCAGGGTTCGGTCGGGCGGCAGGTACGCGGCCAGCAGGCGCAAGTCAGAAAGGAACGCTTTAACCGTGTGCCGGGAATTGCCCTGATCGGTCAGGTAAATCTCCCAGGCTTTGAGCGCCGGCGTCAGGGGAAGTTGTGCCGTCAGGTGGGCAGGGGTTTCAGATTGAGTGGTCATCTCAACTCCTTTACCGGCCTCCGATCAGGCCGGTTCTTGCGTATAGTTTAACTAACAATCCGCTGCCTGTCAATAAAAGCCTCCCTGCTTTTAGGGACTGCCCACTGCCTGGCTCATCAAAGCCAGCACTTGTTCCCGATTCGGCAATAAAACCATAGCCCCGGTGAAAGGTTCAACCCAATCATAAAGCGGACCATATCCCAATACAAAGGAGGTAACCCGGTTGTTCTGGGCAGCCTGCTGGGCTGCCGGAGCCAGCGTGAGGGCATCTTGCAGGCTGACATTGGTGCTGACGCGGTCTTTATAGAGATTATAGAAATCGGGAATGCGGGAGAGGGCATCGAATTCCATCAAACGGTTGCCAATGGCCAGCATGACTTCTTCTGCCCGGCGCAGGCGGTCGATGTCGTTGGATGTGTGCCGCGAGCGGACATACCATAGGGCCATTTCCCCATCCATGTGGATGAGACCGGCAGGGACGTAAAACCAGCCATAGCCGGTGCGTGTGTCATAGAGCGGTTGCGCTGCCTGCACGTCAATGCCGCCCAGGCTGTTGACAATGTCAATGAAATCCTGGAAGTTGACCATGACATAGTAGTCTGGTCGCACGCCCAGGTTATACTCAAATGTAAGCGCCAGTTGTTCGAAGCCGCCATGCGCCATGGCTGTGTTGATGCGTTGCATGGTCCAACCGGGGATGTAAACATACAGGTCTCTTGGGATGGCAGTCAGGTGGATGCTGCCCGCATCCTGATTAATAGTGGCCAGAATAATGGTATCTGTGCGGTAAATTGAACTATACGGACGCTGGTCAGAACCGAGCAAAAGGATGTTGACCTGATTGGGCGGCTGAGGAAGCAAACCGCTGGGCGGTGGAATTTCTATTGAGTTGGGGATGATTTGCGGCGTGGGGTATTCTCCCACAGGAGGCGTTACCAAAACTGGCAGAGGCGCTGGAAGCGGAGCAGATACAGGCAGAGTAGGGGCAGGGGTGGGAAGATATGTTGGGGTAGGAAATGGGGACGGCTGGTTGAGGGGATTCGCCGCCGAGAAGGGCTGAAAAGGCGTCGGCGTAGGCGTCGCGTCGGCTGGCGCCGTAATGAGGATATAAGGTCGTTGCGGGGAGGGGATGGGAGCAGCCGAGGCCGAAGATTGACAGGCTGTCAGGCACAGCAGGCAGATGAGTGCACAGAAGATGGTGGAGACAAGAGGACAATGCGGCTTGCCCGATGCTGGCTGCAGATTCATGGAGTTGCAGTTGCGGTGGCTGTGGCGGTGGGAGGCGGCGTTTCTGTTGCAGGCGGAATCTCGGTGGCTGTGGCCGTACTGGTGGGGAGCAGGATAATCGTCAGCGGCGTTTCGGTGGGAGCCGCCAGGGTGAAAGTGGCCGGTAACGTGGGGGGAATCATCGGCGTCGGCGTGAAGATGGGGGTCAACGTGGGAATGTTGGGAACATAGATGGTGCTGCCGGCAATAATCAGGTTAGGAGAAGGGAGGCAATTCGCCCGCTGCAAATCGGCTGCCTTCATTCCGTAAGAAAGGCCTATGCGGTAAAGGTTATCCCCCGGCTGGACGATGTATTTTACCCAGCCGGCAGGCGGAACACAGACTGTGGGGCTGACGGGGACCGGCGGCACATATAACACATACCCCGCAATCAGGCTTGGCGCGTAGAGACAATTTCCCTGACGCAAGGCCTCAACTGTGGTATGGAAACGCTGCGCCAGGCTTTCCAGGCTATCGCCTGGGTAAATGGTATAGGGCATCCAGCCAGGGGGCGGGGGGCAAGTGGATGGGGGAATAATCGTGTACGTGGGCGACGGTGATGGCGTCGGAGCAGGCGCCTCGGTTGGAGCAAGCGAGACAATCGGAGTCGGCACGATGGGTGATGGAAAGACCGGATGAGCCGGCACAGCCGTTGGAGAAACCTGGAATACAGGGGCCATTCCCCCCTCGGTAAAGGCCAGAAGAAACCCTCCCAGAATGATGACGCCGGAGGCCAGTGCCATTAACAGGCCAGCAGACACCTGGCGCACAGACTGCATACTCAGGCCTCTTGAGCGGAGACTGACGCGGCCGGTCTGGAGACGGGAAGCAGCACACTAAACGTCGCGCCGACGCCCGGTTCACTTTCGACCCAAATGCGTCCGTGTTGAGCCTCTGTCAGGGTTTTCGCGATGGATAGGCCAACACCGGTATCCCCGATGCCCTGGATAAGAACATTATCTGCCCGGTAGAGCCGTGAGAAAACGCGGGGTAAATCTTCGGCCGGAATGCCGCCGCCGGTATCCGAGACTTGAATCATGACGTATTCTTGCCCGCCGTCATTACGTGTTTGCACGCGCAGGGTGATTGTACCTTCCATTGGGGTAGCCGCGCCGGCGTTTTGTAAGAGGTGAATGAGGATTTGTTGAAGCGCCTCGCGGTCAGCCTGGATCGGCGCAATGGACTTCGGCAGGTCAAGGTGCATGGTGATGTTCTTCTCGCGGATCTGACTGCTGGTGTAAGCCACCGCATTGTCAATTACCAGATTCAAGTCCACGGCTTCAGGTTTCAGTTCGGATAAGCCCGATTCAATGGTGGTGATCTGAATCAGGTCATCTATCAGACTGCGGATGCGTTCGGTAGAGGCTTTGATGCGCTCCACAAACTTGCGTTGCAAGGCGCCCAAGATGCCAACCGATTCGCCCAGCAATAGATCGGTGTAACCGATGATGGAGGACATCGGCTGACGCAATTCTTGCGAAATCGAAGCGATGATTTCCGCCTGCTCGCTGGCGCGTGGAGAGCCTTTTTGTTTTTCCAGTTCCAGGATTTTTATATTGGCTTCTGCCAGTTGATTTTGCAGCCGGGCAACCTCTTCAAGCGTCAGGCGGAGTTCGCGTTCAATGTAGGAGGCATCCGGCGCTTTCGTGGCCGGCAAACCTTGAGCCGCTTTGCGCAGTTCTTCGTTTTCGGCCTGCAATTGAGCAATGATTCTTTGCGCCTCGTTTTGCAGCGTTGTCATTGCCGCCAGATTCTCGGCAGTCTCCTGATATTTTTCTACCTGCTTGAGGGCCTCTTCAAGTTGACGCGCCAGTTCCTGATTTTTCTTCTGCAGTTCTGCTGCTTTGGCCCGTTCTTCTTCAATCTCCTGGGCGGCTTGCAGGCTTTTATCTTCCAGCGTGGCAAGTTGCTGACTGCGCTGAATAATGGGAGCCAATGCACCGGAGATATTGGCCAAAAAGGATTGGTCTTCTGCACTCCACAGGCGGTTTGAGTACGGCGACAAAAGCAACAGTCCACCCAGCGATTGCCGCTCTGCTGTCAAAATGGGCACAAACAACAGGTGCCCCGGATTGCTCAGGCCCAGCAAGTCGCTCAATCCACGCACATCGCCAGAAGTGCTGCTGGCCGGCAGGCGCAGAGCACGTCCGCGCTGGAGGGCGCTGGCCACCATTGGGATCGTATTCGGCAGAATGCTGGCGCCATCCAGTTTCTCTTCTCGAATCAGGTCGTAGCCGCTGGGAATGATAATCTGACTGCGGTCATCTGTCAGAAAAAGGAGGAAGCACAGGTCGGCCAGCATGGTCTGGGCCACAGCGCGGGTGATGGCCTGGCTGACTTTATCGGTATTGACTTCTCCTGCCAGAGAGAGCAGCGAATGAAAGGTCTTTGGGTCTGTGCTGTAACGTCGCCTTTCGGGCATTTCGGCATTAACCTGCCGGACGGTTACCGTACGCGTCTGCACCGGAAAGCGCTGCGGCAGGGTTAGCAAAAGCGGATAGGCCATCAGGTAAGTCAGACGGCTGGTGCCGGCATAATCGCCCTGCGCGCCGTTAAACAAAACGTGCAAAAGGTGGCCGATGAATCCCAGGCATAGAAAGGCAAAGCCGTTGCCCCAGCCATTCGGGCGGCGCACAAGCAAAATAACCAGCCCGATCGCCAGCACCCCCAGCGAGAAGACCTGCCAGATGACATCTGCCGGGCTGCCATTAAATGGGGCCGTTGGGCTGCCTTGCCGTTCGACAATGTTCAGGGCTGCACCGGCCACGGTAAAGAGCGTCAGCAGAATTGATGCCGCGTCAGATGGGCGGCTTGGCTCTGGAAAGGCCCATAACCAGATGAGCCATATGCTACTGACCAGCATTACCGTCCGGTCCAGAATCGGCAGGAGGACGTTAGAGTCCACCACCCCCTGCCAGATCAACCCGCTGACCAGGAAAAGCCCGATTTGCAGCAACAGCAGAATGGACAGGCCGACCACCGTCCGCCGCGCCTGAGGAAACTCGCTGATGCGCCAGTGCATGAAGGCGCCTTGAAGCGCGCCGCCAATGGAAAATACCAGCACCAGGTGGTAAACCAGGTTACCCGGTGGAACGGTCAAGAAATTGAAAGTTTCCCAAAAATATGTACCCATGTTTGCAATGCGATTATAGCACGGCGTGAACCGCCCTACAACCAAACAAAGTTGCTGATAAAATTATATCAAAGTCATGCCCCTTTCTCCCCACCTGCGCAACGTTCTGATTTTGCTCCTTTTGCTGTCCCTTATCGGCCTGCCTCCCGTGTGGCTTGGCATATCCGCCGAGAAGGATGCCCACCTGGCCGAACAGCAAAATGATCCTGCCCGCTCTGCCCGCCTGTATGAACAGGCTGCCCTGCATTTGCCCTGGCAGCCTGCCCTCTGGCAGGAGGCCGGCCTGGCCGCTCTTGCGGCGGGCAAGGCCGATGAGGCCATCCGTTTGTTTGACGAGGCCCGCCAGCGCGGGGCGCTTACCCTCCCCGGACAAATTGCCCTGGGACAGGCTCTCTGGCAGACCGGTCAGATGCAGGCCGCGTTGACGGTTTGGGAGGCAGCCTTTGCCGCTTCGGGGCCGAACCCTGAATTGCTCGGCCGTCTCGTTGAGGCGTATCACGCCTCGGGCCGTTACAGCGATGAACAAGAGGCACTGCAGCGCCTCTTATCTGTCCGCCCGCAGGAGGCACAGGCACACTACCGGCTGGGTTTGTTGCTTGCTGCCTCGCAGCCCGAAGCAGCCCTGAAGGAAATGATGGAGGCGGCCCGCCTCGATCCGACGCTCGAGACGAAGGTGCAGCCTGTGCGCCGGGCGCTTACGCTGGCCTTGTTATCCGACGACCCTGCCTATCGTCTGACGGTGACCGGGCAGGGACTGGCAGCCGTCAATGAATGGGATCTCGCCCGGCAGGCTTTTGTTCAGGCCGTGCGGCTTCGTCCGGCGTATGCCGAGGCGTGGGCCTGCCTGGGAGAGGCCGACCAGCATCTCGGTCAAGATGGAACCGCCGCGCTCAAACAGGCCGAAGATCTGAATCCAGATTCAGCGCTTGTGCAGGCCTTCCTGGGATTGTACTATCAGCGGCAGGGACTGACAGCAGAGGCCGTCCGGCATTTTGGGCTGGCGGCCGCCCTGGAGCCGGAGAACGCCGCCTGGCAGGCAGCGCTGGCCGAGGCCTATACCCAGGATGGCAATTTGCCGCTGGCGCTGGAGGCGCATCAACGGGCAACACAGATTGCGCCGCGCGAGGCGCAATACTGGCGCAGGCTGGCTGCCTTCTGCGCTATTTATGAGTATCAGATCAGCGAGATTGGCCTGCCGGCTGCCCGCCGCGCGCTCGAACTGGCCCCTGAAGATGCCAGCGCCCTGGATGTGATGGGGCAAATTTATCTTGCTCTTGGTAATCGGCCGCTGGCCGAGAAGTATTTCCAGCAGGCGCTTAAGGCCGACCCGAATCTGGCCGAGGCGCATTTGCATTTGGGGTTGGTTTATCTGCAGAGCGGCCAGATGGCGCTGGCTCGTCAGGCCTTACAGCGCAGCGCCGAACTGGCGGCCGGCTCGCCGCTGGAAGAACAGGCGCAAATGTTGCTGCGCCAGTATTTCCCCTGACGCAACCTCTGCTTTGGGTTAAAATCACAAGCCTATGCCTAAGACTCTCTCCTGCATTGCCCTGCTGGTGGGTCTGGCGCTGGGATTAACCGGCTGTCAACTACCCACAGAACGCTGGAATGCGCCGCCTTCAGGTTCGGTGCTGTTTCAGGATGATTTTTCCAACGCCGCCGGCCGCTGGCAGGTGACGCTTGGCGATGTCGGCCTGGCCGGCGCCTACAAAGGCACGTTTCGCTTTGTGGTCCGCGCGCCAGAGACACAGATCTGGTCCACGCCGGGCTTGGATTTTGCCTCGGCGCGTCTTGAGGTGGATGCAGCCCGTTTTGGCGGTCCAGAAGAGAACCGCATGGGTCTGATTTGCCGTTATCGTAGCCCAGAGGACTATTACTTTTTCATCATCAGCGCAGACGGGTATTATGCTATTGGCAAGGTGACGGGGGGCACGCCGGCGCTGATCGGTCAGGAGCAGATGCAGTATTCCTCGGCCATACAAACCGGCTGGGCGATTAATCATCTGCGCGCCGATTGTATTGGGGATACCCTGACATTCTATGTCAATTATTTGCCGGTGGCGTTGGTGCATGATGGCGACCATACTGTCGGCGATGTGGGCCTCGTGGCCGGCTCCTTTGAGCAGACGGGCGTGGATGTGATTTTCGATAATTTTATTGTGCTTCAACCGTGAAAATTTTTCTCGATACTGTCGGCTGCCGTCTGAATCAGGCGGAGATTGAGAACCTGGCCCGTCAGTTTCGCGCTGCCGGGCATGAGATTGTTGCCAGCGCCGCCGAGGCCGATCTGGCGGTGGTGAACACATGCACGGTCACGGCGCAGGCAGCAGCCGATTCGCGCGCTGCCTTGCGGCGCGCAGGGCGGCTAGGCGCGGGTGAAATTGTCGCCACCGGCTGTTGGGCCACGCTGGAACCCCAGGCTGCAGCGGCTTTGCCGGGGGTCTCGCGTGTGATCCTGAACACCGAAAAAGACTCACTCGTCTCCACACTGCTCAACACCTCGTCTTTTGATCTTGAACCGCTTGCCCGTCAGCCGCTGCCGGGTCTGCGCCAGCGGACGCGCGCCTTCATCAAGGTTCAGGACGGCTGCGATAACGCCTGCACGTTTTGTATTACCACGCTGGCGCGCGGCGCGGCGCGTTCGCGTCCGCTGACAGAGGTGCTGGCTGACATTCGTTACGCGCTGGATGGCGGCGTGCAGGAAATCGTCCTCACCGGCGTGCATCTTGGCGCCTGGGGGAAAGACCTGGGTTTGCCCCTGCACCATCTCATCGAGTCCATTTTGAAGCAGACTGACGTGCCGCGTTTGCGCCTTTCCTCCCTCGAACCGTGGGACCTGGACGAAAACTTCTTTGCCCTGTGGGAAGACAGGCGGCTCATGCCGCACCTTCACCTGCCGCTGCAATCTGGAAGCGCTTCGGTGCTGCGGCGGATGGCGCGCAAGACGACGCCCGAAGCCTTTGCCGCGCTGCTGGACTCTGCCCGCCGGCACATTCCAGGCGTGGCCATCACCACAGATGTCATTGCCGGCTTCCCCGGCGAGACAGAAGCCGAATTTGCCGAAAGCCTGGCGTTCATCCGCCGTATGGCCTTTGCGGGTGGACATGCCTTTACCTACTCGCCCCGTCCCGGCACGGCGGCAGCGCGGATGCGCGGCCAGGTCAGGCCGGAGGTGCGTAAAGAGCGAAATGCAATCCTGCGTCAGACTTTTGAAGCGGCTGCTCAGGCCTATCGCCGCAATTTCCTGGGCAGCAGGCTGGCCGTGTTATGGGAGTCCGCTTCTGCTGTGGGCCAATCGGGCTGGCAAATGGAGGGACTGAGTGGAAATTACATTCGGGTCACGGCCACTGCTTCAGAGCCGCGCTGGAACCGCATTGATGATGTGCAACTGACCGGCCTGACAGAGAACGGCCTGCTTGGTACGATTACGCTATAATAGCCTTCCGGGTTTGATGCCCATGTCTTCTCTGCGCGCTGCTTGCAAACTCCTCTTCCAAATTGGCCCGCGTCCGCTGGTATTGTATGCCCTCTACAGGCTGGGGCTGAAAAGCGGCCATTACCGGCGGACCGGCACGCGCCTGTTGCGCCTTGCAAGCCAAGACGCACCCCCTCTCCGTTTCATCTTTCATCTCCCCCCGCGCGAGACTCTTGTTGCCTTGCTGGGCGCTCATCCCCTGGCCGAACTTTTTCGCCAGGCCGATGAAATCGTAGCAGGAAACGTCCGTCTCTTTGGCGGCCAGCCTGTCCCTCTGCAACTTGCCTTTGCCGGGCCGCTCCAACATTGGACGGCATACGAAAGCGGTCAGGCGCCCTTGCCCGCTTGCAGTTTTCAACCCGCCGATTTTTCGGTGACAGACCCGAAATTCCTGTGGGAACCGGCCCGTTTTGGCTGGGCCTTCATTTTGGGGCGTGCTTACTATCTCAGCGGCAACGAGAACTATGCCCGCGCCTTTTGGCATTTTGCTGAAACATTCCTCGAAGCCAACCCCCCTTACCTTGGCCCGCATTGGATGAATGGGCAAGAAGCCGCCTTGCGTCTGATGGCTTTGGCCTGGGCGGCACACGTCTTTGCCGCCTCGCCCGCCTCAACCGCCGACCGGATGGCCCGCCTGGCGCAGTCCATCGTCCAGCATGCTGTACGCATTGCCCTGACTCTGGTATATGCCCGCGCCCAGGATAACAATCACCTGATCAGCGAGTCGGCCGCGCTTTACACGGCCGGCCTCCTTTTGCCGGAACATCCGCAAGCAGCGCGCTGGCGCGCCCTGGGCTGGCGCTGGCTCAATTGGGCCTTCCAGCACCAGATTGGCTCCTATGGCGAATACATCCAGCATAGCACCAATTACCATCGCCTGATGCTGCATTGTGCCTTGTGGGTGAATGCCATCAAACAGGATGCCTGGCCGCGGACGACGGTCGAATCGCTGGGACGCGCCTCGGCCTGGCTTTTTTCTCTGCTCGATCCCGTTTCAGGCCGGACCCCGAACCTGGGTGCCAACGATGGGGCTTTGATCCTGCCCCTGGCCGTTGCGGACTTTGCGGATTATCGCCCCACCGTGCAGGCGGCAGCGCGTGCTTTCCTCAAGAGCGGACTCCCTTCAGGCCCATGGGACGAGATGGCCCTCTGGCTGGGGCTGCCTGCGGTTGGGGAGACCCTTGAGCCGGGAGACTACCTGGCGGATAATTTGCGCGGCAGACAATCCTGGGCCTATTTGCGCACCACCACCTTCAAGTCGCGCCTTGGCCACATGGACCAATTGCACCTCGACCTGTGGTGGCGCGGCCTGAACATTGCCCAGGATGCCGGCACGTATTCCTACAATGCGCCGCCGCCCTGGGACAACCCCCTGACTGCCAGCCACGTTCACAATACCGTCACGGTGGATGAGCGCGAACAAATGACCCGCGCCGGCCGTTTTATGACCCTGGACTGGTTCCCCGCTTATGTGAAGACCATTTTGGAGACAGATGAGCGCATCTTACAGCGGATGCGCGCCCATTACAAAACGCGCCGCCTGCGGCATGAACGCACTGTCACCGTCTATACAGACGAACACTGGCTGGTGGCCGATAAACTGAAGATTTCAGATAAAGCAGAACATACCTTTCGATTGCACTGGTTGCTGCCCGATTGGGAATGGCGTTTGGATCATGCGGCAGCCGATGGCGGCGGAGCGGTTTTCATCCTCCGTCTGAAATCGCCGCATGGCGGCGTGACCCTGCGCCTGATTCCTGACAATCGCCTTTCTGCCTCTGCCTGCCGCCTGACGATTGTCCGCGCCGGTGAGGTGGTATATGGTCAGGGTAAGGCGCTGCCGTATGAAGGCTGGGTCTCTTTTACGTATGCTCACAAGTCGCCGGCATTATCGTTGGCGCTGGCGTGTTGGGCCAGAGAAAGCATCACCTTTTTGAGCGAGTTCAAGTTTTCGGCATGAGAATCCGGGCGGCCCAAACCTGCGAATTCTTTGAGGCGGTTACGTCTGCCTGGCCGCCTGCTGGGGCGTGAGATGCACATTCTGATCATTCATCAGGCATTTGCTTCCTTTGAAGAGCCGGGCGGCACGCGGCATTATGAGTTTGCCCGCCTGCTGGCGGAGCGCGGCCATCGGGTGACGGTGATTGCCAGCCCGGTCAGTTATATCACCGGCTCGGTCACCTCGTCTTCTCCTCTCTCTGTAGGAGACGGGTTGAAGGTGTTACGGGCGCCGGTTTATCGCGCCCATCACAAGTCTTTTTTGCATCGCACCCTGGCTTTTTTCAGTTTCATGTTCTCCTCTTTTTGGCTGGGACTGAGTGTCCGGCGGGTGGATGTGGTTTGGGGCACTTCGCCGCCTATTTTTCAGGGCGTGACGGCCTGGTTCCTGGCACGGCTCAAAGGGGCAAAGTTCCTGTTTGAGGTGCGCGATCTGTGGCCGCAATTTGCCGTTGCTGTGGGGGTGCTGACCAACCCGCTCATTATCCGCCTCTCAGAGTGGCTGGAGCGCCGCCTGTACCGCGCGGCGGACCGGGTGATGGTCAACAGCCCGGGGTTCGCCGCGCATGTAACGGGTCGCGGAGCAAGAAGCGTTGAACTTGTCCCCAACGGCGCCGATCCACAGATGTTCGATCCTGCCGACAGCGGGGAGACGTTCCGGGCTGAGCATGGTCTTGCAGATAAGTTTGTCGCGCTCTATGCCGGGGCGCATGGGATGTCGAACGATTTGGGCGTTGTCCTGGAGGCGGCCCGGCTGCTGGCCCACACTGCCCCGCAGGTGCAGGTTGTCTTGTTGGGCGATGGGAAGGAGAAGCCGGCTTTGCAGGCACAGGCTGCCGAGATGGGCCTGAAGAATGTCACTTTTCTGCCGCCTGTGCCAAAAAGCGGTATGCCGGCTGCCTTGGCCGGAGCAGATGCCTGCATTGCTATCCTGAAGCCGCTGGAAGAATATAAGACTACGTATCCCAATAAAGTCTTTGATTATATGGCGGCCGGCCGGCCGGTGGCCCTGGCCATTGATGGCGTCATTCGCGAGGTGGTGGAGGCGGCCGGATGCGGTTTGTTTGCCCGGCCTGGCGACCCGGCCGCGCTGGCGGAGGCGATCCGCCTGCTGGCAGCCGATCCGGTGCGCAGCCGTTTGATGGGGCTGGCCGGGCGCGGTTACCTGGAAAAAAATTTCAGCCGCGCCGCCATTGGTGAACATTTATTGAATATGCTGGAGCAACTGACGCAAAAATGAACGAGTTCCGCCAAGTCAAAATTGAGATTTTCATCCCCGCCGAATATGTGGATGCTTTGCGAGAGGCGCTGGCCGCAGCCGGGGCGGGAGAGATTGGCAATTATGATCACTGTTGTTCGGTGATGGATGTGCGCGGCTACTGGCGCCCGCTGGAAGGCGCTGACCCTTTCCAGGGCAAGGTAGGTCAGGTGGAGCAGGGGGCAGAGTGCAAGGTGGAAGTCAACTGCCGGCGTGAACGGGTGGAGGCTGCGCTGAAAGCCATCCGTGCGGTGCATCCATATGAACAGCCGGTGGTGAATGTGATTCCGCTGGTGAATCATCTTTTCGAGGCGGAAGGATGAATTTCCGTCTCTGGCTTGCCCGGCTTTCAATCGCCATTGTTGTAGTCTGGAATTTGCAGGCTGCAACGGCTTTCTTTCTCACCCCGAACCGCTTTGCTCCCGGATTTGAGTTAAGCGGCCTGCCGGGCGAGACGGCGATCCGGGGCATGGCCGTCCTGTTTGTGATGTGGAATGTGCCTTATCTGGTTGCGCTCTGGCATCCGCGGCGGCACAGGCTTTCGCTCTGGCAGGCGCTGGTCATGCAGGCTATCGGCGTGGCAGGGGAAAGTTATATCTATCTTACACTCCCGGCGGCGCATGGCGTTTTGCGCACTTCTATCCTGCGCTTTATGGTCTTTGACGCGGCCGGGCTGGTTTTGCTGGCTGCGGCGCTTGTCCTTGCTGGCCGCCGCGGAGGTTTCCCAGAAGCCGATTTTCCTGGATAGGGAATGCGGCAAGGTCATCCAGCAATTCCCAATTTGGGTGGTCTTTCTCAATCGTGTGAGTGCAAGCAATTTGCAATGAAAACGAATTTGGCGAAAAAGGTAATGCCAAAGCAGGCCGGTCACTTTCCATGCCCGGCCTGCTTCAAACAATCAAAGGCTCAAACTGAGACTATTTGCACTCTTTGAAATAGGTGATTTGCTTGACGATTTTCTGGCTGCGCCCGACAGGTTCATTTTGCTTATTGAGCCCTACCAGTTGAAAGTCCATCCAGGCCTTTTCATAGTAGCGCAGGTCGGGGTGAATATCCATCACCTGGAAGGTCAGCGTGAAATTGCCGTTGTTGTCGGTCTGCATGGCGCCGCGGTTTTTCCACTCGGTAACCCAGGTACCCTGCTGATCTTCCATGCGATACCAGAGCTCGACAGAAACGATGTAGGGATTTAAGGCCGTCGCCGTAAAAGTGATCGAAGACGGCTCGCAGCGCAACTTGATTGTATCGCCGCTGATGGTGATATTCTTGAAGAAGCCGCCGCCGAGGTCATCAGGCAGGGCAATCGGTCCACCCGCCGGAGCCGCGGGGGCTGCCGGCTGAGGCGCCTCAGGCGTAGCCGTTACAACAATGACTTGCGGCGCAGGCGTAGGCGGCTCTTGAGTCGGCTGAGGCATCGGCGTTGCCGGGACAACCACCGTGACGACCACCACTTCGGGCGGAGCAGCGGTGGGGGGCGGCAGCGGGGTAGGCGCCGGCGTTGGTGCCACGCCGCAAGCGGTCAGTACAAGGGCGAGCAGAAGCACAATTAATTTTCTCATGGCTCTCTTCCTTTCATGGTTTTCTTAAAATTCTAACCATAATCCAGAGAAATTCATTGCCCCATTTAGGCTAGTTTTTGGACTGTTTCTGTCTGTTATAATTCGCCCATGTTGACTCCCGAGCAAATTGGAGACCGTCTGGAACGGGTGCTGCTAAAAGTACAAAAGCCCGGCCGCTATGTGGGCGGCGAATACAACAGCATCCACAAAGACTGGCATGCCGTGCCGCTTCACGCGGCGCTGATCTTTCCAGATATCTATGACATCGGCATTTCCAATGTTGGGTTGAAGATCATTTACGATGAAATCAACCGCCGCGACGATGCCCTGGCCGAACGCGCCTATGCCCCCTGGCTGGATATGGAAGACATCATGCGCCAGCACGGGATTCCGCTTTACACGCTCGAGTCAAAACACCCCCTGGCCTGCTTCGACCTGATTGGCTTTTCTCTCCCCTATGAGACGCTCTACACCAACGTCCTGAACATCCTCGACGTGGCCGGCATCCCCCTCCGTTCGGCCGAGCGGGGAGACGCGCACCCCCTGATCATCGCCGGCGGACATGCCTGCTTCAACCCAGAGCCCATGCATGCCTTCATCGACGCGTTCGTCATCGGCGAGGGCGAGGAAGTCATCCACGCCATCCTCGACTGCTTAAAGTCACAAATCCAACCTCCCGGCCTTTCAACATCTAAATTTCAAAACCGGGAAAACGCCTTGCTTGCCCTGGCAAAAATCCCTGGCGTATACGTGCCTCGCTTCTACGATGTGACCTACCAGGAGGACGGCACCATCGCCGCTGTGACCCCCAACCGGCCAGATGTGCCAGAGACGGTCATCAAACGCATGGTGGCAAAGTTGCCGCCCGCGCCGACCAACTTCATTGTGCCGAACATCGAAACCGTCCACAACCGTGTTACCGTCGAAGTGATGCGCGGCTGTACGCGCGGGTGTAGATTCTGCCAGGCCGGGATGATCACGCGTCCGGTCCGCGAAAGAAGCGTGGAGGAAGTGTTGCAGGCGGCCGAGCAAGCCGTCCGTTCCACCGGCTTCGAAGAACTGGCGCTTCAGTCCCTTTCGTCATCAGATTACAGCGGCATTATGGAACTAGTAGAAGGCATCAGCCAGCGTTTCAAGGGACGTAAACTCAGCATCTCTTTGCCCTCTCTGCGCATTGACACCGTCTCGATTGCGTTGATGGAAAAATTGAAACAACACCGTTCGGCGGGCTTTACCCTGGCGCCAGAGGCCGCCACCGAACGCATGCGGCGCATCATTAACAAGCCGCTGGCCGATGAAGACTTGATCCATGTGACGCGCGAGATCTATGCCCGCGGCTGGACCAATATCAAACTGTACTTCATGATCGGACACCCCAGCGAGACGCTTGAAGATGTACGCGCCATTGCCAGCCTGTGCAAACGGGTGATTGCCGAGGGGCGCAAAGTCATCGGCTGGAAGGCCAAACTGCATGCCGGCGTCAGCACCTTTGTACCCAAACCGCACACTCCCTTTCAGTGGGTGGCCTGCGATACGGTTGAGCAAATCGAGGCCAAACAACGCCTGCTGCAAAATGAATTGCGCGATAAAAACATCAAACTTTCCTGGACGCCGCCAGAAGACACTCTGCTCGAAGCCCTGTTGACGCGCGGCGACCGGCGGCTGTCTGAAGTCATCTTCACCGCCTGGCAAAACGGCACCAAATTCGATGCCTGGGACGAAGGCTTTCGCTGGCAGGCCTGGCTGGAGGCCCTGGCACAAAACGGCCTGGAACTGGCTTTTTACACCCACCGCCCGCGCCGGCTGGATGAAGTTTTCCCCTGGGATCACATCAGCGATGCGGTACGCAAGAAATATCTATTTGAGGATTTCCGCCGCTCGCTGGAGGGCGAAATCCGCATGGACTGCCGCCAGCAGTGTTACGCCTGCGGCATCTTGCCCACTTTTGCCGCCGCGCGCCGCGCCAATCCGGGCGATTACTGGAAATGCCCTGAGGTCAAATCACAAGCAAAAGGGTGAGCCTCCCTGATGAAACTCAAAGTCACTTTCTCCGATTTCTTCGTTGGCCTGCCGGCCGGCATTCTCATCTTCATCAGCACCTTGCTCTTCACCACCTTGCTGGGCCGCATCCTTGCAAACGTGACCTTCGCCGGGCGCGACTGGCTGGCTCTGCCTGTGCTGGCCTTTGACGCCTTTGTGGTTGGCCTGCTGGCGCGCCTGCTGCGTCCCTATCACGGCCCCGGCACAGCCCTTGCAGCAGGGATTCTGGCCACGTTGATTTTCCTCGGATTACGCCTGAGCGCCGGCGCAGATGGCCGCTACAACCCGGTCATCTTTGGCCTGCCGGGGCTGGCAGTCTCTCCCGCCTTTTGCCTGTTGGGCGCCTGGGCAATGGGACACTGGCAGAGAAAAAAAGACAGATGAGAATCCGCATCACCTTCGCCAAGCAGGGCGCGCTGCGTTATACCGGTCACCTCGATTTGCATAAGTTGTGGGAACGCGCCGCCCGCCGTGCCGGCCTGCCGCTGGCTTATTCACAAGGATTCCACCCCCAGCCCAAAATTCAAATCGCGGCCGCTCTGCCGCTGGGCTTTTCCTCGCGCTGCGAGATTATCGATTTGTGGCTGGGCGAAACGTATGCCGTGCAGATGGCAGAAATCCAGGCGGCTTTGCCGCAAGGCATTCAGGTGCTGGCGCTGGAAGAAGTGGATGAACGCGCTCCCGCGCTGCAGACATTGGTCACCTCGGCAGAGTACGAGGTCACTTTGTTGAATCCGCCCGCCGGGTCCGATCTGAACCGGCGGCTTGCCGCCGTTATGGAGGCCGCATCCCTGCCCCGTCAGCGGCGCGGCAAAGTCTATGACTTGCGACCGTTAATCGAATCGCTCACCCTTCTCCCGCCAGAAGACAAACAAGCCGCGCGCCTGCTTATGCGCCTTTCTGCCCGTCAAAGCGCCACAGGCCGGCCAGAAGAGGTCTTAGATGTATTGGGCATTCCGCTGGAAGAGACGCGCATTGAACGAACCCGTTTGCTTTTTGGCGCAGATGGGCTACAATAAGTCAACGGCCCATATTGTCCCGTCCTCACAAAATATCAGATAGTGAGATGATCCGCCGATAAGTTGTTACAACACATTTTTTGGAGGCGCCCATGCTTGCCCTGCTAACCGGTTTCTTCTTCGGCTTTGTGCCGATGTTCCTGTTTGCCTATATTCTCTATTGGCTGGACCGTTACGAAAAGGAACCCCTGCTTCTGCTTGGAGGGGTCTTCCTGTGGGGAATCGTGGTCGCTGCCGGCGGAGCATATATTCTCAACACTCTGTTCGGCATTAGCGTCTTTGTGATGACGGGCGATGAATTCCTGAGTGAGGTGACTACCGCCTCCCTGAGCGCGCCCCTCATAGAAGAAGGCCTGAAAGGTTTGGCCGTCCTGCTGGTCTTCATTGTTTTCCGCAAAGAGTTCGACTCTGTCCTGGATGGCATCCTCTACGCCGGCATCTCAGCCCTGGGCTTTGCCGCCACCGAAAACACCATTTACATCCTGCGCGGCTATCAAAGCGGAGGCTGGAGCGGGCTGCTGACGCTGACCTTTATCCGCGTCATTTTGGTAGGCTGGCAGCACCCGGTGTACACCTCCTTTACCGGCATTGGCCTGGCTCTGGCGCGCACCAACCGCTCCTGGTTTGTCAAAATCCTTGCGCCGCTGGCGGGCTGGGGTCTGGCCATGTTTACGCATGGATTTCACAATTTTCTGGCCAGCGTCCCTCTGCTGGGAGAGGCCACCTGCTTTATCGGGCTGATCCTCGACTGGATAGGCGTCGCTTTTGTCTTTGCATTGATTTTGTGGGCTACCTGGCGCGAGCAGAAATTACTCAAAGCCCACTTGCGTGAGGAAGTATCTCTTGGACTGATAACGCCGGCCCAATACCGCACGGCCTCTTCGGGCTGGGCGCAAATGCTGGCCCGCATGAATGCCCTCTTCAGCGGAAATTACGGGCCAACAAAACGTTTCTATCAGGTCTGCGGAGAACTGGCGCACAAAAAACAACAGTTTCTGACATTGGGCGACGAAGAGGGCAACCGCGAAATTATCAATGGCTATCGCCTTGAACTGAAACGATTGTCCCCTCAAGCACGAGCCTGAAACCCGGCAGAAGACTACCAGAGCGGCGGCCTCTCTGGTAAAATAAGGCCACCCTGCCCCTGTAGCTCAGTGGACAGAGCGACGGCCTCCGGAGCCGTAGAGCGCAGTTCGAGTCTGCGCAGGGGTACAGGCCCAAAAGCACTGCTTGCGCAGTGCTTTTTTTATCAACTTTGCTTCGCAGTGGGCAAAGAGACGGTTATCTTCAAGCCGCCCTGCGGCAAATTACAAGCCTCAATACGACCGCCTTGGGCCTCCACCAATTGACGGGCAATGGCCAGGCCCAGTCCGGCGCCGCCGGAGGCGCGCGACCTGGACTTTTCGCCGCGCCAGAAACGCTGGAAGATCTTTGGCAAGTCCGCTTCTGGGACACCGGGGCCATTGTCGCTCACGCTCAGGCTCACCTCGCCGACACCCGGCTCAATGAGCAGGCTCACCTGTCCTGCCTGAGGCGCATATCGCAGCGCATTGCTCAGCAGGTTGGCAATCACCTGCCCGGTGCGTTGGGCATCTGCCAGCACCAATGTATCGGCAGCCAGGTCTTGGACCTCTAAGCGGATATTTTTCTCGTCTGCCTGCGCAGAGAACAGGTCCACCGCGCGGCGGGCCAGGTCTCCAAGACGAAGCGGCACCCGCTCGATGTGCAGTTGACCCGATTCGGCCAGCGACAACAGGCGCAGGTCCTCCACCAATCGTTCCAACAGGTAGGTTTCTTCCAGAGCCGGCGTGATTTGGCTGGCATCTGCCGGGTAGACGCCATCTAAGATGCCCTCCAGCCGCCCGCGCAAGATGGTAAGCGGGGTACGCAACTCATGCGCCACATCGGCCAGAAAATCACGGCGTTCACGTTCCTGGCGTTCAAGCGCAGCGGCCATATGATTGAAACTGTCGCTCAGGTCGCGTAAGTCGTCGGGACCTTCCACGCGAACGCGGGTATCGAGTTTGCCTTCAGAAACAGCATGGGCAGCAGCAATGACCTCCGCCAGAGGGTTGACAAAACGGCGTGAGAGCAACAAGCCAATCAGGACGGTAAGTAAGGCAAGGAAGATAGAAATGAGGCTAATTGGATAGAGCAGGCTGCCAATTAACATGATTTTGCGCGGCGCGGCCCGCGGCAAAAGCACCAGCGTGCCGATCTGCGTCGGGCCGTTATGCAAAGGAACCAGAATGTTTCTCGGGTTTGGCTCAAAAAGGCTGCCCACCCGCGGGCTTTGGCGGTTCCCATACTCTGCAAGAATACGGTTCTGTGGGTCCAGCAAAATGGTCTCGTCCCAGCGGACGATAAAGTCGGGAGCGGGATGGCGGTCCATCAGGCGGAAGGCGCTTTCAACCCCATCCCAGTTCCCATGTCCCAGGTAGTAACTTTCAAGGATGGAAATAGCCGGCAGACGATAAAGGGCATTGTTTGTGCGCCCATAGGCCAGGTAGCCAAATGTCAACGCCAGGATGAAGGCTGCCGTCAACAGGACAACGGTAGCAAAGGCGCGCATGAGCAACGTAAACAGACGCTTGCGAATAACCGCGACAGAAGAACGGGTCATAGTTTAAGGTTCCTGTAGGGCTTCAAACTTGTAACCAATCCCATGCACGGTGATGATATAGCGCGGCCCGCCTTCATCCGGCTCCAGTTTACGGCGCAGGTTGCGGATATGGGAGTCGATGGCGCGTTCATAACTCTCAAAAGCCACGCCATGGACGGCATTGAGCAATTGGGCGCGCGAGAAAATGCGGCCGGGTTGGCTCATCAATGTAGCCAGAATTTCAAATTCGGTAGGCGTAAGAGAGACGGCACGATCCGGCAAACTGACCTCGTAGCGGGTACGGTCAAGCGTCACATTGCCAACGCGAATCACATCGCCAGACGGGTCACCGCTGACGCGGCGCAAAACAACGCGCACACGCGCTACCAGTTCACGCGGGCTAAAGGGCTTGGTGATGTAATCATCAGCGCCCAGTTCCAGGCCGATCAGTTTATCGGTCTCTTCCACGCGGGCGGTAAGCATAATGACCGGCACATTGCTTTCCTTACGCAATGCCCGGCAGACATCCAGGCCGTCCATGCCGGGCAGCATCAGGTCCAGCACAACCAGATCGGGTTTTTCGCGGCGTACCAGGCGCAAGCCCTCTGCGCCATCACCGGCAGCAATGACATCAAAACCGGCTGAGCGCAGGTAATCACAGCAAATTTCTACAATCTTGGGTTCGTCATCAATGACAAGAATCTTTTTGGGCATCTTACGATAATTATAAGTCGGTGTACCAGAAATTGTTCAATCGGGTAACTACCTACCTCCCGCAGGTTAGGACGGGACTGTCAATCGGTGCCGGCAATCAAGGAAGTGTTTTCCGGTTTGGAAATTGCGCCAAAACCTGCGGGAGGGTTAAGAGTAGCCGGCGAGTTGCAGGAGCCGGTTGCGGCTTCTGGACAATCGCCAGAAAATCAGCATGGACGCAGGCCTATTCGTACCGCAAGGCTTCGACCGGCTCAAGGCCCGCGGCGCGGTTGGCAGGGTAAATCCCAAAGAACAGCCCTACCGCGGTTGAAAACAGGGTGGAAAGCAAAATGGCATTCAGGCCAACCTGCGGGTTGAGCGGCGTGCTGCTGGCAGCGGCAATCCGCCCGACGACCAGCGAGATGACCCAGCCGAGAGCAATGCCCAGCAAACCGCCCAGCAGGCTAAGCAGCGATGACTCGGTGAGAAACTGGACCAGGATATCGCGGCGGCGCGCTCCCAGCGCCTTACGCAAGCCAATCTCGCGCGTCCGCTCCGTTACCGAGACCAGCATGATGTTCATAATGCCGATTCCACCCACCAGCAGGGAGATTCCTGCTATGCCGCCCAAAAAGACCGTCAATACACCGGTAATCGTGGTTGCCATGCTAAGGAAATCCTGCTGCGAAAAAATTGTGAAATCGTCTTCGCCAATCTCCGTCCGGTGGCGCGTGCGCAGAATCTGGGCAATTTCTTCAGAGGCCTGGGGGATGGCCTCGGCACTCACCGCCTGAACAAAAATCGTATCTACATTCCCGTCCCGCTCAGGCACCAGACGGCTCTGAGCAGTCGTCAGCGGCACCAGGACGCGGTCATCCTGGTTGCCCATTGAACCGCCGCCTTTAGAAGCCAGCACACCAATAATTCGGAATGGCTGCCCGTTGAGGCGGATTGTCTCCCCGACCAGGCCGGTTGTCCGGCCGAAGAGCGCCTGAGCGGTATCCGGGCCGATGATGGCTACAGAGGCGCGGCCATTGAGATGGGTCTCACCGATAAATTCACCTTCCGTCAGCGTTTCGTTGCGTACCTGTTGATGGGCAGGGACGACACCATTGACAGACACGTCCCGTTTTTCGCCTCCGCCTGCGACCTGAGCCTGGGCGTTGACGACCGGAGCAACAGCCTGAATGGACGGCGCGGCCAGAGAATCGGCCAGCGCGTTGGCATCTTTCATCGTCAAAGGGCGCGGATGGCGCACATCGGCTTCTTGATTGCCGGGAAAGACAAACAAGATGTTGGTGCCAATCCCATTAATCGAACCGGTAATCGAATCCTGGGCGCCTTGCCCGATAGCCAGCATGGCGACAACAGCCGCCACCCCAATCACAATGCCCAAAATGGTCAGCGCCGAGCGCACCTTGTTGGCCGCCAGGCTGTCCAGGGCTTCTCCAAAGATTTGCAGCAGACTCATTGTACAGCCTCCACCTGTCCGTCGCGGATGCGGATCACCCGTTCACACTGTGCGCCCACGTTAGGGTCATGCGTCACAATGATCAGCGTCGTGCCGCGCTCGCGGTTGAGCGTCAGCAGCAGATCCATAATTTCCTGGCCTACCCTGGAATCGAGATTGCCGGTGGGCTCATCGGCCATGATAATGGCAGGATTGTTGACCAGCGCCCGTGCAATAGCCACACGCTGTTGCTGCCCGCCAGAAAGTTCCGTTGGCTTGTGATGGATGCGGTCTGCCAGACCAACCGTTTCAAGCACCCGGCGCGCCTGCTCTTTTCGGCCGGAGGTCAGGCCGGCATAGCGCAGCGGAAGTTCTACATTGGCCAGGGCAGTAGCGCGCGGCAGCAGGTTGAACGACTGGAAGATGAAGCCAACTTTGCGATTGCGCACGGCGGCCAACTGGTCATCCCGCAAGCGGGAAACCGGCTCGCCATCCAGGATATATTCGCCGTCGCTGGGATGGTCGAGACAGCCCAAGATGTTCATCAAGGTGGATTTCCCCGATCCGGAGGGTCCCATGATGGCAACCGCCTCTCCCCTCTGAATCTCCAGCGAGACGCCTGAAAGGGCGCGCACCTCAATCTCGCCCATTTTGTAAACCTTGGTCAAATCTCTGGCTACGATCACAGGAGTTGACATATGCATCTCCTACGGGCGGAACATGCGCATACCGCCATTGCCCGGGCCAGGCTGCACTGAGGCCGCGGGCGGGTTCAAAATAATCAGGTCACCAACCTTCAGGTCATCACTGAATACCTGGCTGTAAGAGTCAGAAGAGGCCCCCAGTCGAATCTTGACTGCAACCGGCTGGTTATCTCTCAGTATGTAAACCACGCGCTCGCCATTGACCACGCGCACGGCCCGATTTGGGACCAGCAGCGTATCGGTCAAGTGGATGACTTCAATTTCAACGGCTGCCGTCATGCCGGGGCGCACCTGTTCATCGGCGTCGGTGATGACCACGGTGACGTTAAAGTTGACGGCCCCGCTCGTACTTGTTCCGACCACACCCACTTCGGATACCCGGCCATGATAGGTCTTGCCGGGGACGGCATCAAACGTCACCGTAGCAGGCTGCCCAACCGCTACCTGGTTGATATCCACTTCAGAGACCTCCACATCCAGCAAGAGACGCGTAAGGTCATCCACACGGAAAGCGCTTTGCCCTGCAGAGACAATATCGCCTACCTGTGGTTCGGCTTCGGTAATGACGCCATCAAATGGGGCAATAATTTTTGCCTGATCAAGAGTAGCCTGAGCGGCGTTCACGCGTGCCTGCGCTGCGGCGACATCGTCCGGATTAGGGCCGTCCTTGAGGCGGTCATAAGTGCGCTGGGCATCTTCAAGTTTGGCTCGGGCCAGCGCCAGTTTCTCATCTGCAATGGCTTTTTCATCCTCATCCGGGTAATACTTAACGGTGGTGATGCGCGGGACTTTGCGCGGCCCAAGTGGGGTCTGCTGAACAACAATTTTGACCACCTCATAAGTGACGCGTTCGTTCAGGCTCTCGCGGTATTCTTTGGCGTCATCGTAATCTTCCTGTGCCTGCCGCAGGTTAATGGCCGCCTGTGCCAGGTCGGTATCTGAACTGAGCAGGTCCTCCAGGGCTTTTTTGGCAGAGACCAAATCGGCCTGCGCCAGGATGACACTCTGCGGCAGGCTGGCTGCATCTAAGGTGGCGAGGACATCGCCGGCTTTGACCCGATCGCGAATCTGATAATTGACCTGGGCAACCGTACCGCTTGTCTTCCAAACCAGAGAGGCGCTCTGACTGGCGCGCACACTGCCGCTGGCGCCAACAATTGCAGTCAATTCGCCTAAAGCCGCAGGTTCGGTTTCGTAAACAGAGATTTCCTGGGCGTTGACGTTCAGGCGGGTAAACAAGACAACGGCAGCGGCCACAAGCACCAGCGCAACAATCAGGGTTGCCTTGTAATGCTGCTTAAGGTAAGAAACAAATCTCATATCCTTCCTCCAGATCATATTCTTTGGGCGGCCAAAGGAGTGGTCTCGCTCTGCAGGGCGGGCGCAAGCAATTTGCCACAAACGCTGCCCGAAAATGCCAGGAAAATTGGTGCGGCTTCATGAAATTCGTGGCCAATCTTCTCACGGATTCACTCGCTCAACGGCGAGGCCGCCCCACACAACAGCAAACAGTTTGAGCCGCCAATTAATCTGGCGGAAAGATAACAGAGAGATATCGAGAAATTGTGAAGATTATCGGGAGGATTATTGAGGCCCACTCAGCCAAAAACAAACATAGCCTACCAACCCTGTCTCAGTCCCCTTGAATCCACTGGCCTGCCTGCTCCACATAGGCCAGAGACTGATGCCGGAAATACGTGTTGTACAGGCCGGCATAGTGGCCGCCCTGAGCCAGCAGGTCATCATGCGAGCCTTGTTCAATGATGCGGCCTTTCTCCAGCACAATGATGCGATCGGCGGCCCTAACCGTAGAGAGGCGGTGGGCAATGAGAATGCTGGTAGAGCCGGCCAACACCAGACTGAGCGCCTGCTGGATTTGCCACTCGGTGAACGGGTCAATACTGGCGGTGGCTTCGTCCAGGATAAAGATGGCAGGCCTTTGCACCAAAACGCGCAGCAAGGCCACCAACTGACGCTGTCCCATCGAAAGCATGGCGCCACGTTCGCCCACTACTGTCTCTAAGCCATTGGGCAGGGTTTCCAGCCACTCGCCGTCGCCAATTCGGCGGGCCATAGAAAGGATCTCTGCCCGGCTTACATCAGGGCAGGCGTAGCGGATATTGTCCATCACCGTGCCAGAGAACAGGAATGGCACCTGTGAAACGATGCCCAGTTGCCGCCGGTATTGCTGCAAATCGAAAGTGCGAATATCCATGCCGTCGATCAGCAAGCGGCCAGACTGGAACTCATAGAAGCGGGCAATGAGTTTGGCAATGGAGGTCTTGCCCGCGCCGGTGTGTCCTACCACAGCCAGGTTCTCGCCAGGGTGGATGAGCAGGCTGAAGTCCGAAAGAACCGGTTCGCCATCCACGTAACGGAAAGAGAGATTCTCAAAGCGGATCTCGCCCCTCAGCCGCGGCACATACCGGTTCTCTATCTGACGGACATTGGGTTCGGCGTCCATCAAAGCAAAGACTCGTTCCGAGGCCGAAAGCCCCGACTGGATGTTGGCCCAAAAGGCCGAGAGATTCATCACCGGGTCGAAGAAGCGTCCCAGACTGAGGATGAACAAATACCAGGCGCCGACCGTTACCCCGCCGGCCGCGGCGCTCAGGCCGCCGAAATAAACCAACACAGCCGTGAAGATGCCGCTCAGGGCATTCAACGTGGGCCAGATGAGGGTCAGGACCAGGCCGCGGCGCACGTTGACCCGATAGGAGGTCTGGTTGGCAGCGTCAAAGGTCTCAAAAATGCTCTGCTCCTGGCGAAAGTTCTTGGCAATGGCGATGCCCGAAATGGTTTCCTTGATGGCTGCATTGACATCGGCCATGGCCTGCATGCCGCGCTTGGTGACACGCCGCGCCATTTGACGGAAGCCAAGCGCCGTGCCAAAGACAATCGGCAGGCAGGCAAACAGGATCAATGCCAGGCGCCATTCGGTGCGGACAATGACAACACCCAGCAGGATGGCCTGAAAGAGTTGCGCGCCAACGTCACTGACGATGACCACCAGTTGGGCCAGGTCGTTGGTATCCGAGTTGATACGCGAGGCTATGCGCCCGGAGGAAAACTGGTCATAGAACGAAAGGTCATGTTCGGCGGCAGCGCGAAACGCGCGCGTGCGCAGGTCTAACACCACATCGTTCACCGCGCGGACGGTCAGGGCACGGCGGATCCAGTTGAGTCCCCAGGAAAGCGCACCAGCGAGGAAGACTGCGCCGGTGAGTAGCAGGACGAGCGAAACAGCCGGCTTCCCGGCCAACAGGTCTACCCCACGGCTGACCAGGATGGGCTGAACTGCGCCAATGACGGCCATCAGGACCGTCACCAACACAACTACGGTCATGCGGCCTTTTTGAGGAGCAAAATGTGAAAGGATGCGCCGCACCAGTTGGCGGTCGCTGTACTGGCGGTCATATTTTTCGGTGTTCAGGCTGGCGTAAAAACCCATAGTTTCCTATTCTCTAAAAATCCTGGCATACGCATCTGAGGTGCGCATCAGTTCATCGTGGGTGCCGATCGCGGCCAGTTGACCCTGGCGCAGGACGATGATGAGGTCGGCCCAACGGATTTGCGATAAGCGGTGAGTAATGATGAGCGTGGTGCGTCCTTTGGCGGCTGCAGCAATGGCACGCTGAATCTTATCTTCGGTGGCGCTGTCAATGGCGCTGGTCGAATCGTCCAGAATCAAAATGCGGGGATCCGTCAGGAAGGCGCGGGCAATGGCCAGACGCTGACGCTGTCCGCCGGAGAGGGTGACGCCGCGCTCGCCGATAACCGTATCATAGCCGTTTTCAAGCGTGCAAATAAATTCATCGGCCTGGGCGGCTGCAGCGGCGGCCTCAATCTCTTCGTGGCTGGCTTCTGGCTTCCCAAAGGCGATATTTTCCCGGATGGTACGCGAGAACAGGAAGATATCCTGCTCAATGATGGAAATCTGCTGACGCAGGGCAGCCAGATTCCACTCGCGCACGTCAACGCCATCTACCAGCACCTGGCCGGAAGTGACGTCATAGGTGCGGTTGACCAATTTAACCAGCGAGGTCTTGCCGGCGCCGGTCTGCCCGACAATGGCAACCGTTTGGCCGGGTTTGACCTTAAAGGAGATATGCTCAAGGACAGGTTCGGCCGTTCCCTCTGGCTTATCCCCCGTAGGGAGGTGAGCGTATGAAAAACTCACGTCCTTGAATTCGATTTCTCCCCGCATTGTTCCGGCGTAGCCGGCGGCGTTCTGGTCCAGCCTGGTCTCGCGGTTCATCAGGTCGAGGATGCGGCGTGCGCCGGCCAGTCCAAGCGAAATCTGCGAGTAGGCAAAGATCGAAGTCCAGGTGGGGAATTCCAGCATCAACAGCAGGCCAAAGTAGGCCACCACGCCGCCGGTGTCAAGCAATCCCTGCAGATAGAGGAGCATGGCATGTAGCAGGCCGAGAGCCAGAATGGCCGCAAAGAGCAGCATTGGGATAAAGCGCGCTTCCAAATCTCCCTGGCGGACATTTGCCTCGCGTACCTGACGGGCATTCACCTTGAAGCGTTCCACCTCGGCGTCTTCCTGGGCGGCGCCTTTCATGGTCTCAATGCCGTCTAAGGCCTCAGAAAGATGCGTGTTCATTCTCCCAAATGCAGAACGCACCTGATCGGTAATGGGACGCAGCCGGCGCAGATAATAGCGCGTTGCAAAAAAATACAGCCCGGCAAACAAGAGCGGGGCCAGCACCAGGCTGGGATGGTAACGCGGCGCAAACCAGACCGGCACCACCATAAAGATGAGCGAACCAATCACCAGGTTCAAGCCGGGGCTGAACATGTAGTTGATTTCACGCACGTCGTTGGTGGCGCGCGCCATCGTGTCGCCCACCGGCTGAAGGCTGTGAAATGTCATGCTCTTTCCCAGCAGGGAGACGTACAATTCGTCGCGCACAGTACGCTCAAAGCGTTGAGCCAGCAGTTCGGCGCCAAAGTTGCGCCCCAGTTGGAGAATGGCGCGCAAAATCTGCGAGCCGCCCATCCACAGGGCCAGCGGCAGAAGCACGCGGGTATCTGGCCGCGGCTGGAGCATGGCGTTGAAAGCCTCGCCGGTCAGCATGGGTACGTAGGCAGCAAAGACCGCGTTGCCGATGGCGCCAATAATGAGCAAGAGAATCAGCCACCACTGACGGACAGCATGAGAAAGTATCCAGCGAATGGCTGTTGTGCGATCCGATTGGTAGCGGCGCGGAAGAGAAAATTCGGTCGGTGTAGAGAGAACGGTCATAGGGTCTAAATTGTACCCAAAATCACAGCGATTACGCCTGACTTCACTGCAAAAACAGGAAATCTCAACGCAAAGGCGCCAGGACGCAAAGAAAATGCAATTTCCAATGCAAAATCTTCGTTTTTCGGTATTGGACTATGCATAAAAGCTTAAAAATCTTGGCGACTTTGCGTCCTTGCGTTAGAAACGCCCTTTTTGCAGTAGAGTCACGCCTGAAACTGGCGGTTTTCGTCACTGCCCTGAATCATCCCTCAGGGCAGTTTTTGAGGCGCCTCTCCAAACCTACGGCTTGGAAATGACAATCGGCTGCTGATTCGGGAAGATGACCACAAAGGCCAACCGCTCTCCGCTGGCCTGATCGTAGACCATCCAGACGTGCGTCACAGCCGTGCCGATATCGCGTTTTTCGCCGGGTTGAAGTTCAAACCATTTCCTCTCGTTTTTCTCGTAGTCAATCCAATACACCTCGACCACGCCATTGGTGGAATTGATGAACGGGACGGTGACAGCCGTGCTGTCTTCCACAGAAAAGCCGCGCACCGCGTACCAGTCTCCGTTGCGATAGACAGCATACATCGTAACATCCAGGTCGCTCTCGCTGTGATTGCCGCGGTAATCGCTTACCGAGTGAACCTTGCTGGTCAGGATGGCACTGAAGGGCGGGGCAAATGCCTTCCAGGTTACATTGCAGGAATTAACCGTGTAACGGACATCGTATTCGTTGAAATAATTTTTCTGCCAGTCATATTCTGCCTGGAAGGCCGATTGCGACCAGCCCTCGGTGAGGAAATTCTGGAAGAACAAATCCAGATTTTCGGCATTCATCCAGTCGTAGAAATTCCGAACCACGATACAAGGATCGCCTGCCGGCACTTCCTGAGCGGCTTCCAAACCGGCACAGCCAGATTTGCCAAGCGGGTAATCGCCGCTATAGCCGGCAGGGTTCCCGCCAATCGGGGCGTTTGTCTCTACCGACAAAGTCTGCTGCCAGCGGCAGTAGCCCTCGTCTTTGGCGCCTTGAACCGTGCGCCAGCCATTCGTCACGCGGTAGATGCGAATGCCGGTGAACTGGTCGAGATAGTGCTCAAGATCGTAGTAATAAACCTGGTTGTTCTCCCAGGGAATTTCCTGGTGGCTGGTTTTCTGCCATACCGAAACGTTATCAAAGAGCGACGGCGAGGCCCCCTCTGGCCGAGATTCTGCTCCCGCAAAGCGGAGCGAAGGTTCAGGCGAATCCACCCGCGCGCCTGTGATTACGTCCACCTTAATCTGCTCTGGGGCGCTCACCACGGCCGAGCAGTCTCCGGCGCGGGTTTCGTACACGCTTTCAGCATAGTTCAGGATGGCAGTGCGCTCATCCACCATTTCTTTCAGCGTGTATTCTGATTCGATCACACAACTGGCGCGCAGCGTTTTCCATTCCCACTTTTCGATGTATTCCTTGCCTTTCATGTAAAAGCCGGGAGGCACGATGCGGGAAATTTGCGGCGCGGGGTTTTCCTGCTGCGACTCGCTTTCGGTCATCGCCGAGCAGTACACATCCCCGCTCCTGGGCAGGACCACAGTGTAGGTGTTGGCTTCATAAGGGGCGCTGAAGATTTTGCACAGTTTGCCATCCCAGGTTCCATACCCTTCCGCAAAAGCGCGAAAGGTAAACTCATGAAATTTGCGCAAGTCTCCACTGGATGGTTTGTTGCGCGCCGAATTTAAGGGGATGGTCACGTATCCTGCTTCGTCTGTCCAACGGTCGGTCACCATTGAGCCAAGTTCTAATCTCACTGTAGCGCCGGGAATCCCTTTTCCATTTTCATCCACGATGTGAAATGTGGCACACGACCAATGGATGCCCGGCTCGCAGGTTCCTCCATCCCTAAGCAAGTCGGTCTGCAATTTTTCCACCCTCATCCAGGATATGGCGTCGTAGAGACTTTCCTCAACAAAGTCCACGGCCACGTCACCAATGACTTCAACATAGGAGAACTCGAATACTTTGTTCGTCATTCTCGCCAACTTGGCGGATGAAGCCATTTCCTGTTGGTCTACCAGGACGTAGACATTTGCCGCGGTGGTGGAAAACGTGCTAAAGGTGCCGTCTTCTTCGGGCAGGCCGCCTTCGGTATTGGTCAGATAAAGAACGACGTAACTGCTGAGATGGATGCCTTTGAGCAAATTGCTGACTTCTTGCAAAGAGGCGGCATTCTGAACTTGCGGAAGTTGTGAAAGGTCAACCGAGGTCTTCTCTGTATAGATGGTGTAGGCATAGTGCTTTCCCGCCACCTCCCCCGGTCCCCGCGGCGGCACAGTGCCCTGGCTGATGGCAGGCATACGCACCTGCTGAGGATCCTGGACGATATTGAGTTGCAGATCGCCCAACTGGATCTTCTGAACTTCAAGCGGGGGCGTCTCTGGCGTTCCCTTGCATGCTGCAAGAATAAGGCACATGAGCAGCACAAGAAAGTTTTTTACAATATTTTGCATGGCGAGCCTCCTCCGTCAAAAAAAGATATCGAAACCTAACCGCCTACCCTCCCGCAGGTTTTCTGTAATTGCCTGCATCGGTTGCCGCCCCGTTCTAACCTGCGGGAGAGATAAAAACAATGACAAAGAGACGGTATGGCTCAGCCAATGGCAAAAACATCCCCCCAATGAAAAAGCATTCCGCGGACGTGCTCAAGTACAAGTGTCGGCGTGTCGTGGCATATCAGACATTTATCAGATATCCACCTACACACTCGAATGCTTTTCAAAAATTGGCTTTCGGACTCCTATGCATAGCCCCACATTGACTCAGAGCGTCGCGCCTTTCTGCAGTCTATGCGATTCCGGCTATGTACCGCATCTTTGGCATTTGCAGACGACCTGCTTCACATCACGACCCAAGTATATCACCACCGTCTGATCTAACGTATATCCCGCCGTACACTCTTCTCCATGTTTTCTTGTCACTGCCTACCATCCCGCAGGTTGTGGTGCAATTTCCAACCCGCAAGATGTCTTCGTGATTACCGGCATTGATTATCAGCCCTGTTCTAACCTGCGGCAGGGTTACGGGCAGGCAATTACGCTTTCTTTCCAAAACTTCGCAGATAGGCGCAGTTTTCTCTTCACCAGATAAGCAAACAGGAACTTGGCAGGGGAGCAGAAAGTTGGTATATTGCCTGTATGCGTTTGCTCTTTGTGGCCGATGGCCGTTCACCAATTGCCCTCAACTGGCTGCGTTACTGGGTAGAGCGGGGTGACGAGGTGTACCTGGTCTCCACCTTTCCCTGTCAGCCCGATGTGGCGCTGGCGGGCGTGTATTTCGTGCCGGTTGCTTTTTCGAGCCTGAAAACGGCTGCAACCAAACCAACCAGGGGCGTTTCCTTTTGGGGCGCTGCTGCTTTGAACCTGCGGCTCCGAATCCGGCATTGGGCTGGCCCGTTAACCCTGCCGGGAGCGGCGCGGCGGCTGAAGAGGATTCTGGATGCCGTCCGCCCGGATCTGGTGCATGCTATGCGCATTCCCTACGAAGGGATGCTGGCCGCCCTGGCAGGGCCAAATGCGCCATTGTTGATTTCCGTCTGGGGCAACGATTTCACGCTCCATGCTCCATCTACGCCGCTGATGGGGTCTTTTACCCGCCGGGCCATGCAGCAGACAGATGCTTTGCATGCCGACTGTCAACGTGATTTGCGGCTGGCAACGCGCTGGGGTTTCGACGCTTCCAAAGCCGGGATTGTCCTGCCGGGCAATGGCGGCATTCGCAGGGACGTGTTCTACCCGCCGACGCACCCTCCCACCCTGCCGCTGGTGATCAACCCGCGCGGGTTTCGCAATTATGTGCGTAATGATACGTTTTTCCAGTCCATCCCGCTTGTACTCAGAAAGGTGCCGCAGGCGCGCTTTCTCTGTCCAAACATGGCCGGCGAGGCCCAGGCGCAATCCTGGCTGGAAAAATTAGGCGTGACCGAGGCGGTTGAACTTCTGCCGGCCCAATCACAGAAGCAGATGGCCGATTTGTTCCGCCGCTGTCAGGTGCTGGTCTCACCCAGCATACACGACGGCACGCCCAACACCCTGCTGGAGGGAATGGCCTGTGGCTGCTACCCGGTAGCCGGTGACCTGGAATCGATTCGGGAGTGGATCACGCCGGGGGTCAATGGGCAACTCACAGACCCGTCGGAGCCGCAGGCGCTGGCAGAGGCTGTCATCGAAGCATTGGAACAATCTCACCTGCGGGAGGCGGCGGCGCGTCATAATGCAGATTTGATTGCTGCACGCGCCGAGTATGATCAATGCATGCGGCTGGCGGGGGAATTTTATGCCCAATTGGTTCAGGGCTGAATCTTAAAGCCAAACAGCGCGGACAGACTCCGCGCTGTTTGCTGTCAGGAAGTTCAATCTCGTGGCGCCCGCAGGGTATCCAGGCGCTGCTTGAGTTCAATCCGGCGAACATCTGCTGCCTGACGTACCTCCGCTGCGAATTGGATCCCGCGCTCGCGCAGGTGGGCGCGCAGGGCTTCGCCCGATTCGGGAGCCAGAAGCAGGGCAATCGTCGAACCAACCAACGCCCCCACAAAGACACCGATTAAGAATCCAAATATGCGACGCATAAGTTACTCCTTGGGTAGACGGTGAAATGTTTCTTTAAGACATTATAGGGCAAAAACAGGCAGGGTGCAAACGGCCCGCCATCGCTGCTTTTTTGGCGTACAAATCTTGCCCTACTCCACAACGACTTTGTTGCTGTAGAACGAAATGGTGTAATTCTTTTCTCCGCTAACCTTGAACTGCCCGACGAATTTCTGGTTGCCCACCCAGGCCACATAAACGTACCAACCGGCCGGCACGCTTACATTCAGCCATCGGCCCACCGGGTATTCGCGGATGACCATCTCGCCGCTTTGCAGCGTACCTTGAAGGGAGACATACACATCCGTTTTGGCATGATTGACCAGGCTGATTGTGGCCTTTGGCGTCCGCGCCGGCGCCGAGCCATAGGAAAGCGGCACGGGGACATAGCGGGTGGGCGTCGGCACAATCACAGCCCCCACAGAGCCCGCTGTCGTTGTGGTGGGGATATAGATGATTTGGCCGGCATACAAGACATTTATATTTTGAATATTGGGGTTGGCGGTCATCAGGGCAGAGATGCTAACCCCAAAACGGGCAGCAATGGCCGCAAACGTGTCCCCCGGTTGAACCACATAGGCCATGTATGTGACCACAGGGGTGGCTTGTGGGCCGGGGATGACCAGCGTCTGCCCGGCATACAGGTAGGGGGTGACGCCAGGATTGGCCGCCAGGATGGCTTCCATGCTGACGCCGCAGCGCTGGGCAATGGCAGTAAGCGTGTCGCCCCACTGGACAATGTAGGTGCCGCCGCAAGAACCGCCTGCCTGGACAACAGCCGGCGCTACCAGCAGACTCAAAAGAACAAAGATGATTGCCAGGGTGTAGGCAAAGACTTTACGAGGCATAGGGTCTCTCCTTTGCAAGATCAATCACAAGCGCGTTTCTGCTACTATGATATGTTAAAAAGCAGGGAAATGCAACCGGCAAAAAGGGTGGTTCTCATGCCGCCACCTGTTTTCCTAACCGCCCGGCGAGGAAACCAGCAGCACTTTGGCCCCGCGAATTTTTCGCTGTTTGAGTTCCATCAGCGCCCGATTGGCATCTTCCAAGGCAAAGGTTTCTGTCTCCGGGCGGATGGGGATCTCGGCTGCCAGGTCGAGAAATTCTTGCACATCACGGCGGGTGACATTGGCCACGCTCTTGATTTCCTTTTCCATCCACAAGTGCCGGGGATAATCCAGGTCGAGCAGGGCATTCTGGTCGCTGTTCTCTTTGCGAATGGCATTGATGACCAACCGGCCGCCAGGCGCCAGGTGTTGCAGCGCGGCGACAATCGGCTTCCAAACCGGCGTTGTATCAATGATGGCAGCCAGTTTTTCGGGCGGCTGTTCATCTGTATCCCCGGCCCAGGCGGCTCCCAATTCACGCGCAAAAGCCCGCTCGGCTGTGCTGCGCGCAAAGACATAAACCGGCGTGTTGGGATAGCGGTGACGTACCATTTTCAGCACAAGATGCGCCGAAGCCCCAAAGCCAGTCAGACCCAGCGGCTGGCCATCGCGCAGACCTGTCAGGCGCAACGACCGATAGCCGATGGCGCCGGCGCACAGCAAAGGCGCGGCTTCTACATCGCGAAAGACAGCGGGGATAGGATAGGCAAAGCCTTCAGGGACGGTCATGTATTCGGCATAACCGCCATGTGCATCCCGGCCGGTGGCGCGGAATTCGGTACACAGGTTTTCGTTGCCTGCCAGACAGTGAGTACACTTGCCGCAGGCCGAGAAAATCCAGGCCACACCCACGCGGTCGCCTTCGCGGAAGCGGCGGGCATTCCGCCCGCAAGCGGCTACGTTCCCCACCACTTGATGACCTGGAATAACCGGCAAGCGCGGCGGAGGAGTACGGCCTTCGATCTCATCCAATTCAGTGTGGCACACGCCGCAGGCCGCGACGCGCAGCAAGATTTCGCCCTCGCCAGGAGTCGGCTCGGGCAGGCTGACCAACTCAAGGGGAGTCTGAACCGTTTGCAGGTCCACAAGACGGGTGAGAAGCATGGCCTTCATAAACATCGCTCCTTCGCTTTCTTTGATATTACCGCAAAATCTGGCTGCTGTCATTTAGCCGGGCGCAAATCTGTTGTATACTTTGAGCCGAGGAGACCATGTCGAAATCTCATACCCGTTACGTCTGTCAACAGTGTGGACGCGTTTCAGCCGCCTATATGGGACGCTGCCCGCAATGCGGCGAATACAATACGCTGGTTGAAGAAATTGTCGAAGAGGCCGGGCCTGCGCGGCCGGCCGCGGCCGGCCGCGGCCTGAGCGGGCGCTCGGCGCCGAGGCGCATTGGTGAAGTCAGCGCGGCGGCCGAGGAACGCATTCCGCTCCCGATTGGCGAATTTGCGCGCGTCCTGGGCGGCGGCATTGTCCCCGGTTCGATTGTCCTGGTCGGCGGCGACCCCGGCATTGGCAAGTCCACGCTGATGATGCAAATGGCCATGACAATGAGCCGGCGGCTCAAAGTGTTATACGTCTCCGGCGAGGAATCGGAACGGCAGGTAAAAATGCGCGCCTTGCGCCTGGCCGGAACAGAGACCGAACTGCCGCATGACCTTTTCCTGGTAACCGAAACCAGCCTGGAGAGCATCTTCGAACACGTCGCCTCGCTCAAACCGGACCTGTTGATTGTTGACTCAATCCAGACAGTCTATCTGCCGGAGATGGATTCGGCAGCCGGCTCTGTCTCACAGGTGCGCGAAGCCGCCAACCGTCTGCGCGAACTGGCAAAGTCTTCTGGCCCTGCTGTTTTCATCATCGGACACGTGACCAAAGAGGGGACCATAGCCGGGCCGCGCGTCCTGGAACATATCGTGGACACGGTGCTTTATCTGGAGGGCGACCGGTTTCAGACCTACCGTCTCTTGCGTTCGGTCAAAAACCGCTTTGGCGCGACGGCAGAGGTGGGCGTCTTTGAGATGGTGGAGCGCGGCCTGGTGGAGGTGAGCAACCCGTCCGAAGCATTTCTGGCCGAGCGGATGATCAACGTCCCCGGCTCGGCGGTGGCGGTCACAATGGAAGGCACACGTCCACTATTGGTGGAAATACAGGGTCTCACCAGCCCGGCGCAATTTGGCAATGCCCGGCGTACGCCCAACGGCGTGGACTATAACCGCCTGTTGATGCTCTGCGCCGTTCTGACCCGCCGTCTTGGCCTGCGGCTGGCCGAAGCGGATGTCTTTGTCAACGTGGTGGGAGGCTTGAAAATTGAAGAACCCGCCGCCGACCTGGCAGTAGCGGCAGCCATTGCTTCCTCCATGCGGGATGTCCCCCTGCGGGCCGACGCAGTGTTAATTGGCGAAATCGGGCTGGCAGGCGAACTGCGCCTGCCCGGCCAGATGCCCATCCGCCTGCGCGAAGCGGCCAAGTTGGGCTTCAAGGTAGCGATTGTCCCCAAGCGCCTGCGCAAGGGCGAACCCTGGCCGACGGAGATTGAAATCGTCGAGGCCCGTTCCCTCTATCAGGCGCTGGAATCCGCCCTCGGCGTCCCGAAAGAACCGCATAAAGGACGTAAAGTCGTCTGATTGCAACCACCTTGACGCATGCTGCGTATATCCTCTTGCATAACCTGCAGGAGGTTTTTTTATGTTCAGACGTCTTTCAATTCTTGTTTTGATGCTTGCGCTGCTAACCAGCGGCTGCGGCCTGCGCGTTCAAGTGCCGGTTCAGGGACGCGTGGGGGAAGAAGTACACGAGAGCATCAAAATTGATCTCCCCGACACACAAGATCCGCTCAGCCTGACGTTCAAGTTCGGCGCCGGCGACCTGAAACTCAGCCCCGCTTCTGGGCCGGACCTCGTCTCTGGTTCCGTCACCTATAATATCCCCGACCTGAAGCCGGAAATCCACACTGAGGGCGCCAACGTGACCATGCAAACCGGCAAATACAACCTCAACGGCATCCCCAATCTGGACAAAATGAAAAATGAGTGGGACCTGCAAATCGGCCCCCAACCATTGGCGCTTACGATCGAAGCCGGAGCGTATGACGGCGAGTATGAGTTTGGCGGCCTGGCGCTGACCGACCTGACGATTAAGGACGGCGCCTCAGATGTAAAACTCAAATTCTCGTCCCCGAACAAAACCGAGATGGATCTCTTCCGCTACGATACCGGCGCCTCAGATGTTTCGATGGAGGGGCTGGCCAATGCCAATTTCCGCGCCATGGTTTTCAATAGCGGCGCCGGCAATTACACGCTCGACTTCTCAGGTGAACTAAAACACGATGCGATGGTCACCATCGATTCTGGCGTAAGCAATGTCACCTTGCTCATTCCGGAGGGCGTTGCGGCGCAAGTGAGCGTGGAGGGCGGTCTGCTCAACGTCACCGCGCCCGGCTGGGAAAAGGACGGAAAGGTATACCGCCAAAAAGGGTCGGGGCCGCTCCTGACCATAATCGTAGAGATGGGAGCCGGTAACCTGGTGCTGACAAGATAAGGATAAATTTCGTTCTCTAAAAAAGTAATTGCCTACCCTTAACCCTCCCGCAGGTCAGGACAGTGCTGGCAGCCAATGCCAGCACTTGCGAAGACACCTTGTGGTTTGGACATTGCGCCAAAACCTGCGGGAGGGCGGGTATTTCCATGGCATATCAAAATTCGGAGTAAAAGGTCATATTTGGGTTGTGACACCCATCACTTGCAAGGGGAAATGTACCTAAACTAAAATAAGAACACTAAAAAGATAATTCTTACCTATTTTGACAAAGAGGCTGCCATGCAAATTACCCGCCAAGCAGATTATGCTGTTCGGGCTGTTCTCTACCTTGCAAAACTTGGAACCGGTCAGCGCGCAGCAACCAATCACGTGGCTGAAGAACAGAAGATTCCGCCATCCTTTCTCGCAAAGATTATCTCTCAACTATCCATTGCCGGCCTGTTACACACTTCACGCGGCGCACGCGGCGGCGTTGCCCTGGCGCGTGAACCGAAAGATATCACCCTGCTGGAAGTCATCGAGGCAATTGACGGCCCCATCCAGTTAAACGAGTGCGTAGGAGATGAAGGCGCCTGTAAATTCGAAGACGGCTGCCCGCTCAAGCCGGTCTGGTGCGATGCTCAGGATGAACTGGTCAGGCGCTTGAAGGGGACAAACTTTGCCGAAATTCTCAACGGCAACAAGGCATAATGCCCCCTGGCCAAATGATCACTGCCCATCCCCCCACAGGTTTTCTCAATGACCGCCTGGATCGCTTGCCAGCCGTGTTCTACGTTGCAGGATGATTCAGGGTAATTACTCCAAATTTACGTAAAACAAGCCCCCTTCCCGGCGTATAATAGCCGGGAAGGCTTTATTTCTAAATCTTGTTGAGAAGGAGGGACGCATGTCCACACCTCGCACCGTCCGCGCCCCGCGCGGCAGTCAACTGACCTGCAAGAACTGGCTCATCGAAGCCGCCTACCGCATGATCCAGAACAACCTCGACCCGGAAGTGGCCGAGCGCCCGCAGGATTTGGTCGTCTACGGCGGGCGCGGACAGGCCGCCCGGGACTGGGAATCGTTCGACGCCATCCTCGCCTCGCTGCGTGACCTCGAGCCGGACGAGACCCTGCTGGTGCAATCCGGCAAGCCGGTGGCCGTCTTCAAGTCCCACCCCGACGCGCCGCGCGTCCTGATCGCCAACTCCAACCTTGTCCCACACTGGGCCACCTGGGAGCATTTCGACCAACTCGCCGCCAAGGGTCTCATCATGTACGGCCAGATGACCGCCGGTTCGTGGATTTACATCGGCACGCAGGGCATCCTGCAAGGCACCTACGAGACCTTCGGCGCGCTCGCCAAACTGCGCGGCTGGGGCTCGCTGAAGGGCAAATTCGTCCTCACCGCCGGCCTGGGCGGGATGGGCGGCGCCCAGCCGCTGGCCATCACCATGAACGAGGGCGTCGGCCTGATCGTGGAAGTGGACCCGGCGCGCGCCAAACGCCGCCTCGACATCGGCTACGTGGACCGGGTGGTGGATAACCTCGAAGAGGCGATGACCCTGGTCGAGGAGTATCGCGACAGGGAGCAGCCGCAATCCATCGGCCTGATCGGCAACGCCGCCGACGTGTACCAGGAACTGGCCATGCGCGGCGTCATCCCCGATGTGGTCACCGACCAAACGTCCGCCCACGAGGCGCTCATGTACGTGCCGACCGGCCTCTCGGTCGTTGCCGCGGACGAATTGCGCAAGTCCAACCCAGAAGAGTACAAGAAGCGCGCCCTGGCCTCGATGGCCCAGCACGTGCGCGCCATGCTCGAGTTCCAGCGCCAGGGAGCGGAAGTCTTCGACTACGGCAACAACATCCGCCAGCAGGCCTACAACTACGGCGTGACCGACGCCTTCGAGTTCCCCGGCTTCGTCCCGGCCTATATCCGCCCGCTGTTTTGTGAGGGCAAAGGGCCGTTCCGCTGGGTGGCGCTCTCCGGCGACCCTGAAGACATCTACAAGACCGACGAAGCGGTGATGGAACTCTTCCCCGAAGACGAGCATCTGCGCCGCTGGCTGACGATGGCGCGCCAGAAGGTGCCTTTCCAGGGGCTGCCGGCGCGCATCTGCTGGCTGGGCTACGGCGAACGCGCCAAAGCCGGGCTGAAATTCAACGAGATGGTGGCAAACGGGACGCTGAAAGCCCCAATCGTCATCGGCCGCGACCACCTCGACTGCGGCTCGGTCGCCAGCCCGAACCGGGAGACGGAGGCGATGAAGGACGGCTCCGACGCCATCTCCGACTGGGCGATTCTCAACGCCCTGATCAACGCCGTCGGCGGGGCGACCTGGGTCTCGTTCCATCACGGCGGCGGGGTGGGCATCGGCTACAGCCAGCACGCCGGTCAGGTCATCGTGGCCGACGGCACGCCCGAAGCGGCGCGGCGGCTGGAGCGCGTCCTGACCACCGACCCGGGCATGGGCATCGTCCGCCACGCCGATGCCGGGTATGAACAGGCCATCGAAGCCGCCAGACGGCATGGACTCAAGATGCCGATGTTGAAATGACGAAAAAGTGTGCGGCGCACCAATTGGTGCGCCGCACACTATCCAGAGAGGAGGAACCAGTTTATTTGACGTTGACTTTAATCTTCTTCGGCAAGGCGGCTTCGGCCTTGGGAAGACGTAAGGTCAACACGCCATCTGTAATTTT
>JAIOAQ010000007.1 GCA_019873735.1 Chloroflexota bacterium
CTTGACCGTTTGGGGCAGGGCGGCCAGCAGGTGTTCGACCGAGAAGGGGCGATAGAGGCGGACGCGAATCACGCCCACTTTTTCGCCTTTTTCCACCAGGTAGCGGACGGTAGCCTCGGCCGTTTCGCCGCCGGAGGCCATTAGAATGACCACCCGCTCGGCGTCGGGGGCGCCGATGTAATCGAAGAGGTGATACTGGCGGCCGGTCAGTTTGGCGAATTTGTCCATTACCTTCTGGGTGATGGCCGGGACTTTGAGATAGAACGGGTTGACGGTCTCGCGCGCCTGGAAGAACACGTCGGGGTTCTGCGCCGTGCCGCGGATGATCGGCCGATCGGGGCTGAGGGCGCGGGCGCGGTGAGCGCGCACGAGTTCGTCGTCAATCATGGCGCGCAGGTCGTCATCGCTCAACTCCTCGATTTTCTCCACCTGATGCGAGGTGCGGAAGCCGTCGAAGAAGTGCAGGAACGGCACGCGCGCTTCCAGCGTGGCGGCCTGGGCAATGGCGGCGAAGTCGTGGGCTTCCTGCACCGAGCCGGAGGCGAGCATCGCCCAGCCGGTCTGGCGGCAGGCCATCACGTCGGAATGGTCGCCGAAGATGGAGAGGGCATGGGTGGCAACCGTGCGGGCCGAGACGTGGAAGACGGTGCTGGTCAGTTCGCCGGCGATCTTGTACATATTCGGAATCATGAGCAGCAGACCCTGCGCGGCGGTGAAGGTGGTAGTCAGTGCGCCGGTTTGCAGGGCGCCATGCACCGCGCCGGCCGCGCCGCCTTCGGACTGCATCTCAACCACGAGGGGAACGGTGCCCCAGATGTTTTTCTTCCCCGCAGCCGACCAGTCGTCGGCCCACTCGCCCATGTTGGAGGAGGGAGTAATCGGGTAAATCGCGCAAATCTCATTCGTGCGATGGGCAACCGAAGCAGTCGCCTCGTTGCCGTCAATGGTAATCATTTTTCTTTTCATCTGATCTCCTTCAAGTCATTGTGACAACAGAGTCATCCTCTGAATTGGCAAAAACTACCAAACTATAAGTGTATTCCCCCTTTGTCAAATGTGTAGTAATTTATAACATGTAAAAACTCGCGAGTTGTCACTATCGGAAATACGACAGAGTCGGCTGAAAAAAAGCCATTTTAACGTGGGGAGGCAGCCTGCACAGAGACGATGCCGGTGTAAAGCGATGGCTTTCTCAAAGTCAAAAAACAACCCTCCCGCAGGTTTTGGCGCAATGTTCAAGCCACAAGACGTCTTCGCGAGTGCTGGCATTGGCTGCCGCCCCTGTTCTAACCTGCGGGAGGGTTAAGGGTGAGCAATTACGCAAAAAGTCACTTTGTCAGGCTTTCCAGATATGGACGCGCCAGATACAATGCCGCCAGCGACTTGGCATCGGGCATTTTGCCGCCGGCGGCCCACGTCAGGGCGTCGGCCAGCGACATGCGTTCAACTTGCAAGAACTCGTCTGCATCGGCAGTGAGCGGGTCTAGGCGTAAATCCTCGGCCACAAAGACAACCATGTACTCGGTGGAGTAACCGGGCGCCAGATAGAATTGACCGACTTGTTCCAATTTCCCGGCGGCATATCCCGTTTCCTCTCGGATCTCGCGCCGGGCGCATTCCAGCGGCGATTCTCCTGGCTCAATAACCCCCGCCGGCAATTCCAGCAAACTCAACCCCGCCGCGTGGCGGTATTGCCGGACAAAGATCAGGTTCCCAGCGGGGTCAACCGGCACAATCACGACCGAGCCGTGATGTTCGACGATATCCAGGTTGGTCGTCCGTCCGTCGGGTAGACGTACCTCATCGCGGCGGATGGTGAAGGCGCGGCCGCGATAGATGATTTCACTGCGAAGGCATTCGAAAGCCATTGCTGCTCCTCAAAAAACGCCAAGCGGAGGGACCGCCTCCGCTTGGATCAACTGGACCAAAATGAACTTACGGGATTTGAATCGTCGTGCCGATTTGCAGGGTGCTTCCCAGCGACATGCCGTTGGCCGCTGCAATCGCAGCCGGATCCACATCGCCATACAGGCAGGCGATGCTGTAAAACGTCTCGCCGCTGGATGTGGTCGTGTAAGTGGCTGGGTGAGGACGCAAGGCCCGATTCGCCGGGAAGGGATTACCGCTTTGCGGAATTTTCAAGGTCAGGCCGGGCATGTACAGCGTACCGTCGGCCAGATTGTTGATTGTCAACAATTCATCTGGGTTGACATTGAAGCGCCGGGCAATACAGTAAGGGAATTCACCCGCCTGTAACGTATAGGTGTATGGCACATTGCCCGGTATGGGTGTGGCGACAACCAGTGGTGGCACAGTAGGCTGTGGAGGCGCAATAGTAACCAGCACCGGTAGGGTGGAGGTGGGTACAACCGGGTTTTCCTCTGTGACAACTGTCACGGCAAGAGCGCCGGGTGTGGGCGTTGAGATTTCATCCACCGCTTGAGTCGCAAATTCTGTCCCTGCAGTTTGCATCATGGAAATGGCCGAGGCGGTGGCCAAACTGCCAACCATTACCATCGGGTCCTCTGTTGCAGACATGGGCTCAGGGAAAAGATTCTCAATAATGATTTCAGTGGGGGTTGCTTCGGGGGCCGCCGAGTAAGGCATGCGGCAGCCAGAGAGCACGATTACGAGCAAGAAAGCAGAGAGACAAAATAACGTGCGTTTCATGTGAACGAATCTCCTCGATATATTGGACAAAAAGCCATTTTCTTTTTGATGGTAGCACAACGCCGATAGGGCGTCAAGACACGCGATTTTCCTAATTTTAAGGGCAAGCACCTACCCTCCCGCAGGTTTTGGCGCAATGTCCACCCCAGAAGACGTTTCCATGATTGCCGGCATTGCTTGCCGGACCCGTTCTAACCTGCGGGAGGGTTAAGGGTAGGCAATCGCGTCTAGGGGCAATTCAGTTCCGGAGGGACATGCGCCCTGCCATCTGGCACGCGCTGCCATATGGCGCATATTCCTTTGCGCGTTTGTGCCGAGGCGGACAGAGTCTGGGATGAAATTTGCCGGGCTGTTTCCCAATCGCCTGTGCGGGCGAAGGCTTCGATAAAGGGCAGCCATTCGTAAACATCTCTGGCCTCCAGGCCGAGGTCAATGGCCGCCTGTCCCAAAGAGGCCACTTCAGACCAATTCCCCGTCTGACGGGCAAACTCGGCCCTGGCGTAGTAATAACACCAGTCATGTTCTGGCTCCGGCCCGAAAACGGCTCTTTCCGGGACGGCTGGCCTGTTTCCGTTATGGATACGGCTCAAGTCTGAGAGCGGGAGCGCGGTCAGCAAGTCCGGGTGGACGCGCGGTAAGGTCTCTGGGCCGTCGTAGGCGGGATCCAACACCCGCAGGCAGCCTCTCTCAGGGAAGTAGAGCACGACCAGGTCCGAGGTGGAGCCGTGAAACGTCACGGTGCGCAGGCCAATTTTCAGGGGCAGATCTGCCTCCAGGGCAGGCAGATTCGGCCCTCCCAGGCGTACAGCCGAATAAAGCAGCACATAGGGCAGGTTCCCGCCATCGTAGTCCGGCGCATAGATCCAGTTGACCGGGAAAGTGAAGGTCAGGTCGGTATCGTAATCGAAGTTCGGAAATTCGTGCGTTAACAGAGCCGTGCCGGGCTCAAGCGCCGGCATGCGCCAGACCATCTGCCAGTACAAATCGCGTTGGCGTACCCAGTCGCGGCGATAGGCGTTGGCGTGCAGGTTTTGCTGTCCGACAGCCAGTGCCAGGACAAGGCTCAGCACCAGCCAGCGGCGGCGGCCAAGCGGCAGGAGTTCGAGCAGACCGGCCAGGAGCAGGGAGGAGCCGAGCATCATCGACAGGAAAAAGCGGTCCCATGAGAAGGTCAGTTTGAGGGGCAGTCCCGCGGCCCAGGAAGGAAGGCGTCCGGCAAAAATGCCCAGTATGCCAAAGATGACGGCCCAAAGCGCCCAGCGCCGGTTTTCGCCACCTGACATTTCTGCGCGGCAGAAAACCGTCAGCATGAGCGCGGCAATGGACAGTCCCCAGATCAGCCAACTGAGCGGCTGGAGAGGCGACTGGGCGAAGATGCGCAGTGTCTGGCTCCAGGCCTGCAGACCGGCAATCAGCAGGGTGCGGCCCATGTCGGCGGCAGTTGCCGCGATAAAAGCCGCCGGTTCTGCGCGCAGACCGTCCAAAACGCTGACGCCGTAGGAATTGTACGGGCCGTAGGTGTAATAGTAAGCCAGCCAGGCGGCATTTCCCAGCCAGAGCAACAGGTAGGGGATGAAATGTCTTAACGTCTGCCCGATGCGCTTTTGCGGCGGCAGGCCTTGTTGCAGGTACCAGATTATTCCCAGCCGGAAGATCTCAAAGCCGATGAAATATTCGGTGGTCACGAGGCCCAATGCCCCGCTTAACAGCGCGGCCAGGGTGTTTGGCCAGAAGGCCTTGCTTTGCAAAGCCCGCGCCGTAAGGCCAAAAGAGAGCAGGTAGAAAATGAGCGGGATAAGTTCCTGATTGGTATGGGTGAAAGCCGACCATTGCTGGGTGTAGGCCGGAAAGAGCAGGAACAGCAGACTGAGCGTCAATGCCTGCCGCTTAAGGCCGGGCCAAATGGTTTTAACCATCCACCAGGCAGCCAGCCCGCTTGCAAAGCGGATGAAAAAACCAAAGACTTGCCAGACGAGCGGATTGGATGGAAGCAGGCTGGTGGTGAGGACGAAGATGGGGCCAAGGAAAGGGCGAAATGGCCGGAAGGATTCGATGAACTCCATCGGGCCAAGAAAGCGCGCCGTCCAGGCAAACCCCCAGTCATCCCAGTAAAAACCGGTAAAAGCCAGCAAAGGCGCATATGCCAGGAGGCTGAAAGCCAGGATTACAAAGGGAGGGGATTTGAAACGTGTCATAAATGGCAGTAAAATAAGGGGAGGAAAACCCCGTGCATTTGGTTGCCCCCGGCAAAGCCGGACGAATGAAGTGAGAGACGTCATTATAACAGAGGATGACAAAATCACTTGAATCATAGACATTTGTCATTTGACACCTGCCATCAGATACATTAACTTAAGCGTACAAACCTTGTCTAATTCATTCTGAATAGGAGAAATACCATGGCTCTCAAAATTACAGAAGATTGCATTGCCTGCGGCGCCTGCCTGCCCGAATGCCCCACCAACTCCATCACAGAAGGCGACATCTACGTCATCAATCCCGATACCTGCGTGGAGTGCGAAGGCTATCATGACTCCCCGCAATGCCAGGCTGTTTGCCCGGTGGCCGATACCGCGATCGTCAAGGCCTAGCGTTTTTTGACATATCCTTAAGGGTTCGTTATAATCTGTGACAATCGAATAACAACCTTCGGGGCAGGGTGAAATTCCCGATCGGCGGTATAGCCCGCGAGCGCCTGTTTGGCGCATGACCCGGTGCAACTCCGAGGCCGACGGTTACAGTCCGGATAGAAGAAGGTGAAATGAGACCCGGCAGGGTCTGTTGTTGACGATTTGCCCCGAAAACGCGCGCGTTTTCGGGGCTTTGTCTGACAGATTCTGAACATGTCTCTCTCTGCCCCGTTTCATCAAACGGGGCTTTTTTCGTGGATCAAAATGGACTTGAATCCGTTTCGCAGATTTGCTCTCTCCTCGCGTCCGCCTGAGCGCCGGCGCAGCCACTGGACGGTGCTGATCTCGTTGGGATTGGCGCTTCTTGCCTGGGAAGGGACTGCGCACCTGGCAGGGCTGCCCGCTTTTATCCTGCCCGCCCCGGCAGAAGTTGCAGCGCGCTTTGTCAAATCCTTAAGCGACGGCACCTTGCTGCGCCATACGGCTGCTACCCTTTTAGAAATCGTGCTCGGCTTGCTGGTAGGGACGTTGTTTGCCATCGTTATCGGCTACTTAATTGCCAAGTCGCGCCGCTTTGAGCGCCTGATTGCCCCTTATCTGGTCGCCACACAGGCCATTCCAATTGTCGCCATTGCCCCGCTGATCGTTATTTGGTTTGGGCCGGGCATGTTTTCTAAAGTATTGATTTGCTCATTGATTGTCTTTTTCCCTGTGCTGATTAACACGGTAGTTGGCGTGCGGGCTGTGCCGCGTTCACTGCATGACCTGATGCGTTCCCTGCGCGCTACACGCCTGCAGATTTTGCGCTACCTGGAAATCCCGGCTGCGCTTCCAATCTTTCTGGGCGGCCTGCGTATTGGAGCAACGCTGGCCGTCATCGGCGCAGTTGTGGGTGAACTCGTTGGTTCAAAGCAGGGACTGGGCTTTCTGATCAACGCCGCTCGCGGTCAGTATGATACCGCCCTGGTCTTTGTGGCCGTCTTTACACTGATTACGCTGGCCATCACCCTCTATGGAGTGGTGGCCGTCTTGGAAGCAAAATTCTTGAAATGGCAGGAGACTCCTCACCCATGAATCGAAAATACTTTCTTTTCCTTCTTTTGCTTGTTTCCATTGTCGTCAGTGCTTGCGGAGTGAAGCCTTCTGGAAACCTGCGTCATATTCGTCTGCCGTTAGGATACATCCCCAATGTCCAGTTTGCCCCGTTATACGTTGCCGTGGAAAAGGGATACTTCCGCGAAGCCGGCATTGAAGTGGAGTTCGATTATTCGTTTGAGACCGATGCGGTTGCTCTGGTAGGCGCGGACGAATTGCAGTTTGCCATTGTCTCCGGCGAACAGGTTCTGCTGGCGCGCGCCAAGGGCTTGCCGGTCGTCTATGTTGCTGCCTGGTATCAGCAATATCCGGTTTCGGTCGTCGCCAAAGCGGAACAGGGGATTCGCTCTCCCGCCGACCTGCGCGGCAAGACCATCGGCCTGCCCGGTTTGTATGGGGCCAATTACATTGCCCTCCGCGCCCTCTTGCACGAGGGCGGGCTGACCGAAGCCGATGTCACCCTCGACTCGATTGGCTACACCCAGGTTGAAGCACTGGCTACCGACCGTGACCAGGCAGTTTCTGTTTACACTGCCAACGAACCTGTCCAATTGCGCGCCCAGGGGTACGACCTGACCGAACTGCGCGTTGCCGATTATGTGCATTTGGCGTCCAACGGTTTGATCACCAACGAAAAGACGCTCAAAGAGAATCCGCAACTCGTGCGCCGGATGGCAGGCGCCCTGCTAAAGGGCATTCAAGTCACTATGGAAAACCCCGACGAAGCCTACCAAATCTGTCATAAATATGTGGATACCCTGGCTCAGGCCGATGCAAACGTCCAAAAACAGGTGCTGGCTACCTCCATCGAACTCTGGAAAGCCGAACGTTTGGGTTACACCGATGTCGAAGCATGGGAAAACATGCAGACTGTCTTGCTGGACATGGGTCTGTTGAACAAGCCGCTGGACGTTCAGCAGGCTTTTACGAACGACTTCATCCCCTGATTTTTGTCCTGACTGATGCCCGCTTCTCCTCCGACCCCAATCCTGCTCGTCGAGACCCTGAGCGCCGTCTTCTCGGATGAAAACGGCGATCTGCACGCCTTGCAGGATGTCACCTTCTCAATACAGCCGCAGGAATTCGTTTGTCTGCTGGGACCATCGGGCAGCGGCAAGAGCACCCTTTTGCGTATCCTGGCCGGCTTGCTGCCGCCTACTGCCGGGAAGTTCACTTTTGCAGGCTCCAACCACTTGCGCATTGGGATGGTCTTCCAACAGGCCAATCTGATGCCCTGGCGCAATGTGCTGGAAAACATCATGTTGCCGCTTGAACTGCAAGGCGTTCTGCCAGACCAGGCCCGGCGGCGTGCTCAGGAGATGATCGAACTGGTCAACCTGCAGGGCTTTGAAAACGCCTGGCCGCGTGACCTCTCCGGCGGGATGGCTCAGCGGGTGGCCCTGGCGCGCGCCCTGGTCCACGACCCGAATCTTCTTTTGCTGGATGAGCCTTTTGGTTCGCTGGATGCCTTGACGCGTGAACGTATGTGGACAGAACTTTCCAGCATCTGGCAAAAACGCCGCAAGACCGTGTTGATGGTAACCCACTCTATCAGCGAGGCGCTCTTTTTAGCCGACCGCGTGCTGGTCTTGACGCAGCGCCCCGGCCATATTTGCCTGGACCTGAAGGTAGACCTGCCCCGTCCGCGCACAGATGACATGCGTTACAGCCCGCATTTTGGCAGACTGGCGAGAAAGTTGAAGGATGCGATTGGGTAATCTTGGGGTGAGAAGCAGATGCGCCTTTTACGCAAGGGCGCAAAGATTCTCAGGCAGAATTGTCACTGCCCACCATCCCGCAGGTCTTGGCACCTGCGGGATGATTTTGAAGACGCCTTTCCCCGACACAGGCGGCCAAACGGCCCGGCCGTCTTTGCGTCGAGATTCTTTGTGTGTTAGAATGAAATCACAAACGAGGTAGGTTTATGCCCACACAAAGAATGTCTTTTCCCCCTGCTACGCCCTTACGTCCATACCGACGGGCTATCCTGGTCGGGTCGGCGCACGGCTTGGGTGCGGCCATGGCGCGCCGCCTGGCGCGAGAAGGTTACTGCCTGGCTTTGCTTGATCGTGATGCTGAAACCCTGGAACGGCTTTGTGCCGAAATTAACGCTCAATACGGTGAGCCGCTGGCCCAGCCTTATGTTCATGATGCTACTCACTACGAGGAAGTGCCGGCGCTTTTGCGGCGGATTGTTGCCGATTTAGGTGGGCTGGATTTGTTCATGTACATTGCCGGGGTGCTTTTGCCCACTACCCCCACCACCTACGAATTTGAAAAAGACTTGAAAATGATGGAAGTCAATACTTTGGGGGCACTGGCCTGGTTCAATGAGGTTGCTCCCCTTTTCCAATCGGCGCGGGGCGGGCAAATTGTTGGCGTCTCCTCGGTAGCCGGAGACCGCGGCCGGGTGGGTAACCCTGGCTACAACGCCTCCAAGGCGGCTCTCTCCACTTACCTTGAGGCCTTACGTAACCGTCTGACACGCTTTGGCGTGCATGTCTTGACTGTCAAACCCGGTTTCATGGATACCGAGATGCTCAAACATTCGCCGCGCACGTTTTGGGTGGTTTCTCCTGAAAGAGCAGCCGATGACATCTACAAAGCCCTGCGCCGCCGTAAGCAAACCATCTACACCCTGGGGCGCTGGGGCTTGGTCATGCTGATCATCCGCCACATTCCCTCTTTTATCTTCCGGCGGCTTTCCTTTTAGGCTCAAAAAAAATGATGACTGCATTATCTCTTGAAAACACGTTTACCCCGCTTGAAAATTTTGGCCACTCGCTGAGTGCGCCCTCGTACCTACTTCGCCCGCGAAGCGTGGAAGAAATCGCCTCGGTTTTTCGACTGTCTAAGAAAAGCGGACTCGGCGTGACGCTGCGCGGCGCCGGACGCAGTTATAACGATGCGGCGCTTAACGGCGGGCAAATCGTGCTGGACCTGACGGGGCTGGACCACATCCTGGAATGGGATCCGGCCTCGGGCGTCGTCCGAGCCGAACCGGGTGTCACCCTTCAGCAGTTGTGGCAGCGCGTTCTGCCCGATGGCTGGTGGCCTCCGGTGGTTTCAGGCACGATGACTACCACTTTGGGCGGCTGTCTGGCAGCCAATATTCATGGCAAGAATAACTATAAGATGGGCGTCATTGGCGAGCATGTGCTGGAATTTCGGGCGCTTTTGCCAACCGGCGCCGAAATTACCTGTTCGCCTGATAAGAACGCCGACCTGTTTTATGCCATGATTGGCGGCTTCGGTATGCTGGGCGTGTTTACTTCGATTACGCTGCAACTGAAGCGGGTGTACTCCGGCTTGCTGGAGGTGCATGCCTGGCCGACGCATACGCTCTCTGAGCAGATTGCCAGTTTGCAGGATGGCGCTCCCCAACATGATTATATTGTAGGCTGGCTGGACACGATTACCGTTGGGCATGGTCAGATTCATGCTGCCGACTATCTGCATCAGGGCGAGGATCCCAACCCGGCCAAGACTTTGCAGGTGGCTTACCAAACATTGCCCAGCCGTTTATTTGGGGTCATGCCCAAAAGCCTTTTGCATTATTTCATGACGCCTTTCATGAACAATCTGGGCGTTTGGGGGATTAATACCGGCAAGTACCTGGCCAGTTTGCGGCGGCATTCTTTTCGTCAGTCGCATGCGGCTTTTCATTTCCTGCTGGATTATGTGCCGCTGTGGGAGCGTTCCTACGGACGGGGCGGCCTTATCCAGTACCAATCCTTCTTGCCCAAAGAGACGGCGCTGGATGCCTGGAGCGAGATGCTGGCCCTGGCCAAACGGCGCGGCCTGCCCTCCTACCTTGGCGTGACCAAACGTCACCGCCCGGATCGCTTCCTCCTCAGCCATGCAGTGGACGGTTTTTCTCTGGCTCTGGATTTCAAGGTGACCGATGCCCGGCGCCTTCGCCTGCGTCAGATGCTGGAGGACTTTGACCGCATTGTGCTGGATGCCGGCGGCCGTTTCTACTTTGCCAAGAACAGCGAGACGACGCCGGAGACGGCCTTGCGCTTTTTGGGCGTTGAGGCTGTTGAACGTTTCAGGGCGCTTAAGAAACGTTGTGATCCGGATGGCTTGCTTCAGTCGGCGCTCTACCGGCGCGTTTTTGGTAAACTCGGCCAAAAGCATGATTGACTTTGCTATGCAAAGGTTGTAAACTAGGTTATCTTTCGGTGAAATTGCCTGTCTTTTTGCATCTTGCGGGTAAAAACATGCCGAAATCTGGCATAAAGGAGGTTGGCATGTTTACCCGCCAGGCAATGACCTTTTGATGTCATTTTCTCGGGAGAGTGCATATGTCTGTCCAATTTCAACTTGTCATGCGTTCTGGCCCGCTAAGCGGCACGGTTTACCCGTTAGAGGGCGAGTTGCTTACCCTGGGACGCGACCCGGGGAACTCGATTCATATCAACGATGCCGAGATTTCACGTCGTCACGCCCGCCTGTCTCTCCAGGGCGGCAAGTATGTGCTGGAGGATTTGGGTTCGACCAATGGCACTTTTGTAAATGGCCAGCGACTGGGTGGGCCGTATGTCCTCCGGCCGGGGGATGTCATTTCATTTGGCGAGCAAATCTCCCTCGTTTTTGAGACGGTGACATTTGACCCGGCGGCTACGGTTGCGTCCCCACGCGCGGCTGTTGCGCCCCGGCAAGCGGCGCCTGTTGTGCCGCCTCCGCCTATGCCTGTGGCCGGTCAAGTGCCGGCAGGCCCTGTTCCGATTGCGGCGCCCAAAAAGACCAACCCGGTTCCCATCCTCATCGGTGTGGGTGTGTTGCTCTTGATTTGTATGTGTGCGGCCTTTCTATGGTGGGTAGATGCCACCTACCGCTGGTGTACTTTCTTTGGCTGGCTGATTCCGGCCTGTTGAACCCTATCTATGTTGCCCCCGTGAAGAAACTTCACGGGGGCTTTTTGGGGCTTGATCCCTACTCTACCATATTCAGGAGAAATCCATGACTATTACCCTCGACGGTTCTTCTCTGACCATCGAAAAACTGGTTGCGATTGCCCGCTTCAATGAGCGGGTGGAACTGGCTCCTGCTGCCCTGGAGCGCATCCGCGCCTGCCGCGCCATGCTGGAGGAGAAACTGGCTGCCAAAGAGATTATGTACGGCACCAACACCGGCATCGGCGAGTTCTCGGAGAAGGTGCTGAGCGACGAGCAGGTGAAGGAATTTCAGAAGTATCTCATTTACAACCACGCCGCCGGCATTGGCGAACCGGCCCCGATTGAGTATGTGCGCGGCGCGCTGGCCGGACGCATCAATGTTCACGCCCACGGCAACTCCGGCTGCCGACCGGAAATCACCCTCACTCTGGTGGAAATGCTCAACAAGGGTGTCACGCCGGTCGTCTGCCAGAAGGGCTCGGTGGGGGCGTGCGGAGACCTGGCGCCGATGGCGCAGGCCATGCTCCTGCTGATGGGCGAGGGGGAGGCCTTCTATAACGGCGAGCGGCTTCCCGGTCACGAAGCGATGCGCCGCGCTGGGATCGAGATTCCCGGCCTGCAGGCGCGCGACGGCCTGGCGGCCATCAACGGCTCGAACCTGCTGACGGCCATGTCGGCCATCCACATCTACGAAATGGAGCGCTTCCTCAAGCAGGCCGAGATCGCCGCCGCGATGACCATTGAGGCGCTGCTTGGCAATCTGAAACCCTACCATCCCAAACTGCATGAACTGCGCGGCTTCCGCGGGGCGATGATCAGCGCCGCCAACCTGCGTAAGGTCATCGAAGGCTCGGACCTGACAACGGGCAAGATGAAGACGAAGGTGCAGGACGCTTACTCGATGCGCTCCACGCCGCAGGTCATCGGGGCGGCGCGGGACGCGGTGGCTTACGCCCGCTCGCAGGTCGAGATCGAACTGAACGGCGTGGGCGATAACCCCATCTGGGTGCCGGAGGAAAAACTGACCCTGACCGGGGCCAACTTCCAGGGCTCGCCCGTCTCGCTGCCAATGGACATGGCTGGCGCGGCAATTACGATGGTCTGCGTCCTGTCGGAGCGGCGGCTGAACCGGCTGACGAACCCGGCGCTTTCACAGGGCCTGCCCGACTTTTTGGCGCACGACCCCGGCTTCTATTCTGGCCTGATGCTCAGCCAGTACACCGCCGATCACCTGATTGTTGAGCAGCGGATTCTCTCTGCCCCGGCCAGCATTCAGTCCATCCCGGCCGCCGCCGACCAGGAAGACTTTGTCTCGATGGGGATGAACACGGCCATCAAGAACGGCCAGATTTTGGACAATGCCTATGGCGTGCTGGGGATTGAGTTTATGGCCGCCGCGCAGGCGCTCGACTTTCGCCAGTTCACGCCCGGGCGCGGCACGCAGAAGGCCCGCGAGGTGATCCGCCGCCACGTGAAGCACCTTGATGTGGATCGCCCGCTCTTCCCCGACCATAACACGATGAAGGCGCTGGTGAAATCGGGCGAGATTTTGGAAGAGGTGGAGAAGGAAATCGGTCCGCTGGAAAGTTAGCGGCAATGATTTGGAAAATAAGCGATGGCTGCCTAACTTGGCGGCCATCGCTTATTTTATGAAACCTCCCGCAGGTTAGATGAGGCTGGCAAGCAACACCAGCGATCAAATAGACATTTTCTAGTTTGGGCGTTGTGCCAAAACCTGCAGGGTGTTAGGCAGTCGCAAATCCTGGCAGGCATCTGTCGCGTTCTACTTCTCTTCACCTTCCTGAGAGTAGCGCGGCAGGACGGTCTTGAGGGTGGTTTTTAAGAGTTCTTCCATTTCGCTCATGCTCAAGGGACGTCCCAGCCCCAATTCGAACACATTCTCGCCGGGCGGCAGGCTGTCTTCTGGGCGTTCTTGTGCCGAGATGATGATGACCGGCAGGCGTGAAAGGCTTTCTTCCTGACGGATCTGTGCCAGCCAGTCCCAGCCGTTGATATCGGGCAATTCCAAATCCAGCAGGATGGCGTCTATCTGGTGTTGTTTCAGGATGGCGAGGGCATCACCTCCGCTCAGGGCGCTATACAGTTGATACCTTTGCTCAGAATCCGGTTCCTGTCTGGACAGGATGACCTTGGTCGTAAATTGCACCATGGCCGGGTCATCGTCTACCACCAGCAGGGAGTGTACATCGTTCCCAAGCGATTCGATGGCTTCTAGCAGGCGCTGTGGAGGGATCGGTTTGAGCAGATAGGTGTGAATAGAACCCAGGCGGGCGCTGACGTGCGGCAGGTGAATGCGGATCACCGGCAACTCATAGGGCAGTTGTTGGGGACGAAGGTTGCCGGCCTGGGTGGAAAGCAGAACTGCTCGCGGGTAAAGTTCGGCTGCCTGTTGTACAAGCGCTTCGGTATCGGGCACATCCTTCACCACATATTCATCCAGAATCTGGCGGATGGTCTGGACTTGTTCCGGCTCTGGAGTGGCAAACAGGATGAATTTGTTTTCCCGCTTTTGGCGGTGATTGCTTGTGGTCAGGGGAAGGGACTCGTCGGGTGGGCTGGTCAACGGCAGGGTGAAGTAGAAGCGCGTGCCTTCACCGAGTTGACTCTCAACGCCCATTTTGCCGCCATGCAATTCGACAAAACGTTGGCTGATGTACAACCCCAGGCCGGTTCCCGAACGCCTGCGCCAGTTTTCTTCACCCACTTGCCGGAATTCCGTAAAGACTTTGGGCAAATCTTCCGGCGCAATCCCCGTTCCGGTGTCAATCACACTGACTTGCAAGGCATCTGCCAGTTTTTCGACTTTTACGGTCACGCCGCCCTGATCGGTGAAACGCAGTGCGTTGTTGAACAGGTTGAGCAATACCTGTCGGACTCGGGTCGTATCCACAAAGATGGCCGGCAAATCGGGTGGGATCTCCAGTTTAATCCACAGCCCCTTTTCGGCAAAGGCGTTTGCAATCATGGCGTGCACGTCGGCGATAATTTGCTCCAGGTGGGCCTTTTCTCGAAACAGGGCCATCTGACGGGCGTCTATTTTTCCCATGTCCAGGATATCATTGATGAGCCGCAGGAGATGTTTGCTTGAGTTGTAGATTTCCTGGATGTCATCATGCAGCCCGCGCGGCCAGGCTTCCAGCGGGGCATAAGTGGCCGGAGCATTGACCATCAAGTCGCTGAAACCGATAATGAAATTGAGCGGGCTGCGCAATTCATGGCTGACGGCTAACATGAAGCGGTTGCGGGCTTCGCGCGCTTCTTCGGCTTGGGCGCGGGCAAAAGAAAGCATTTCATTCAGGCGCTCTAACTGATAATTGGCGTGGTTCATTTCCTTTAGCATGCGGCTGATTTCGGCGCGGTGAGAACGCGTCTCTTCCAGCAGGCGGCGGGCTTCGTAGTAATGATAAGAGGCCGAATCAAGCGCCTCAACCAGGTTGCTGGAGAGTCCCCAGCCGAAGACGCTTACGAACAGGCCGCCTATTGCCAGCGCCAGGCCATAACCGGCCGGAAGGTCAAAGAAGCGGGAAAGCAAACTGGCAGCAACGATCAGCGCCAGGTCGGTAAGAATTAACCCGCTAAGGCCGAGAGTGACGATGGCCATCAGCGGCAAGATCATCAGCAGAAAGAGCACTTCTGGCCGGTGATATAGAAAAAAAGCGCCTGTAATGATCGTGCCAAGACCGGTGAGCCAGATGAACTGCGAGAGAATGTAACGATGTTCCAGTAAGTGCAGGCTGAGCAGCACCAGCCCCAGCATGGAAACAGAGATAATCCATAAACTGGGATTGAATATTTGGGGAAATCCCAAGGTGGCGATAATATGCCAGCCAAGATAAAGCCAGCCGACGGTGTACACCAAATTGCGGGCCGTGGCGCGCATCAATTCGGTGAATTCCGAGTCGTCTTGAGTTGTATCCCGCAGCCGAAACATAGGCTACTCCTGGATCAAATTCAGTTGATAGAGGACATCCAGCAATGCTTTCTGGAGGACCGGTTTTTTTAAAAAGGCGGCTGCTCCTAATGAATAGGCCAACTCCGGCTCATCCCATGCCGAGCAGACCAGGACGGGGATGTGACGGGCGATGCTGTCCAATTGCAGAGACTGGAGCACCTCCCACCCGTCCAGCCGCGGCATCATCACGTCCAGCGTGATCAGCGCCGGCCTGATCTGACGTACCATCTCCAGGACGCTGGCTGGGTCGGTCAGCCCAATCACTTCAAGATCGGTGTGACTGAGGTAACGTTCAAACATTTTCAGCGTAGCCGGTTGATCATCCACCACCAGAACAGCGCGACGCCTTGCCAGGGGTAAGGACAGGCGCAGCGACACTTCTCCCGAACGATTGTGCGGCGGGTAGCATTCCTCTAACTTCACATCCATCCGGCGGCTCCAGGCGTGCACAAAGTCCAATAAATCCTTTTCGTCTTCCAGAATCGTTTCCCATTGTTCATCCACGTCAAAACAAATGGTGATCAGACTTTGATCTGGTTGTTGTTCCAGGCCGATGCTCAATCTCTCCCCGATGCAGAGATGCAGGCCATAATTGAGCAGGCTCAAAAGGATTTGGCGCAGGAGTATCCGGTCGGCCTGCACAGAGACACGCTCTTTGGGCAAAGCAATGTTCAGATGAATGTGTTCACTTTGCAGGCGCTGGGACATGATTTTCTGAACTCCCAGTAACACCTCTTTCAAATCCAGGGCTTCGGGGCGCAGGGCAAAATCCTCTTCGTCAACCGGTTGGGAAACTGTTTGGGGCGGGGATTCTGCGCCTTCGGTTTCGGGCTGGCAGAAGTAACGTTCCCACATGCGAATACTCAGAGCCTGCAAAGCCCGGCTGTGGTCGCGCCGGAATTGCCGCTCGCCAATATACAGCGCGCCGGCAATCTCTTTTGGGCTTTCGCCCAGAATGTAACGCCTATAGAGGATTAGGTAAGGGCGCCATTCTGGCGACTGATACAGCGGTTCTTTTCCCGCCGGACGCAGCCGTTCGATCTCATCCTGAACGATTTTTTGGATGAACTCTGCCCGACTCATGGAAGTATTTTGAGGAAGCGGGAAATGTTGTGCTAATGGCAGGGTCTCTATTACGGTATGGTCGTAGAGATGAGAAATCAGGTCTTTGAAAAGGCTGGTAAAGGTGTCACGCTTCATGTCCGTTTGATGTCCGACTGATGTCCACAAAATAGTTGAGTCTTGCATTTATCTTGATTAAACTGAAGTGTAACCTCTGTTATTCGGCTGAGCAAGGAGGTGGATGACCCTGATACTTCCAAAAATGTTTTTGCGTACCCAATCCCATCCTTTACCATTCCTGATGAAAGAAGGAGAAAAGAAATGAAAAAACTTAGTTGGATTCTGTTTAGCCTGCTGGCCATTGTGGCGATTGCCCTAACGGCCTGCGGCCCAAAAGCCGAAGAACCGGCTCAACCGGCTGCAACTGAAGCGCCGGCTCAGCCCGCGGCAACCGAAGCCCCTGCACAACCGGCCGCTGGCGGTAAGCAGGTGGAGGTCTTCTCATGGTGGACCGGCGGCGGCGAAGCGGCCGGCCTGGAGGCCATGATCAAGGTCTTCAAAGCCAAATACCCCGACATTGAATTTATCAACGCTGCCGTTGCCGGCGGCGCTGGCACCAATGCTCGCGCCGTGTTGGCCTCCCGTCTGCAGGCTGGCGACCCGCCGGATTCCTGGCAGGGACATGCCGGTCAGGAACTGATCGGCACCTATGTGGCCGGCAATCAGATTCAGCCTCTGAATGACCTGTACGAGTCTGAGGGCTGGCTGGAAGTCATGCCGGAGACGCTCATCCCGCTCATTTCGGATAACGGCAATATCTATTCCGTGCCGGTCAACATTCACCGCGCCAATGTCTTGTGGTACAACCCCAAGATTTTGGCCGACAACAACATTGCCGTTCCCACCACCATCGATGAGTGGCTGGCTGCTATGGAGACTCTCAAGGGCGCCGGCGTCCAACCGCTGGCTCTGGGCGAGCAATGGACCAAGATGCACCTGCTTGAGACCGTCCTGCTGGGCACGCTCGGCCCCGATGCTTACAATGGTCTCTGGACCGGCACTACCGACTGGGGCAGCCCCGAAGTCAAGGTCGCGTTGGACAACTATGCCAAGATTTTGACCTACGCCAACAGCGACTCCGCTTCTCTGTCCTGGCAGGATGCCGCGCAGTTGGTTGTCAACGGCGATGCCGCCTTCAACGTAATGGGTGACTGGGCAGAAGGCTACTTCCGCGAACTGGGCAAGACCCCCGAGACCGATTATGGCTGGGCACCTGTGCCGGGTAGCGTGGGCGTCTTCCAATTCCTGTCCGACTCGTTCGTCCTGGCAGTTGGCGCTCCAGACCCCGAAGCGGCTGTTGCCTGGTTGAAGATTGCCGGCTCTAAGGAAGGTCAGGAAGCCTTCAACCCTGTCAAGGGTTCGATCTGCGCCCGCACCGACTGCGACAAGGCCCTCTTTGGTGTTTATCTGCAGTCTGCCATGGATGACTGGGCCAGCAACATTGTGGTCGGCTCGCTGACCCACGGTGTTGTAGCCAACGACTCCTGGAAGTCCGAGATCGACACCGCCCTCGGCCTGTTCATCCAGAATGGCGATGTGGATGCCTTCCAGTCCGCCTTGGTTGCGGCCTGCAAAGCCTCCGGCCCCTGCAAGTAAAATCATAATAAAATTGAGGAGGCTCCGCTCAGGCGGAGTCTCCTCAATATCTGTTGATCAAAAGAGGCCGTTATGTCCAAATTGCTAAAAGATAAAGATCGCTTCCTGTCGATTGTACTGATTACACCATCGATCCTGGCCGTTTTGATTTTTATTTATGGCTTTATCGGCTGGTCGGTGCGGGTTTCTTTGAGCAAATGGAAAGGTCTGAACCCAGATTATTCCTGGAACGGCCTCGCAAACTATATCAACCTGTTTTACGATCCCCGCTTTGCGGTGGATGTGCGCAACACGGTCATTTTCACCGGCGTCTTTGTCATCGGTACCGTTTTACTGGGCTTTTTCTTGGCCGTCATGCTTGACCAGGGTTTAAAAGGCGAAGGCTTCTTTCGCAGCCTCTTCCTGTTCCCCATGGCTATCTCCTACATCGTGACCGGCGTCGTCTGGCGCTGGCTGATGAACCCAGCCACCGGCTCGCGAACCAGCGGTTTGAATTTGCTATTTTCTTACCTTCATCTTGATTTTTTGCAAAACGCCTGGCATACCACCCCCAAGTGGGGAATGGCGGCCATCGCGCTGGCGGCCATCTGGCAAATGTCGGGCTACACCATGGCGCTCTATCTGGCCGGTTTGCGCGCAATTCCTATTGAGTTGCGCGAGGCGGCCCAAATTGACGGCGCCAATGAGTTCCAAATTTACCGCCACATCATGATCCCCTTGCTGGCGCCTGTCACGTTGAGCGCGCTCATTATTCTTGGGCACATGTCGCTCAAAGTCTTTGATCTGATTGTGGCCGTTGCCGGCAAGCAGTTGCCCCTGGATGTCCCCGCTATTTACATGTGGCAGACCACCTTTGACGGCTTATTCTATGGGCGCGGCGCAGCCATCAGTATCCTGTTGTTGATCAGCGTAGCCGTCCTGATCATCCCCTACATCTGGTACACCCTGCACACGGAGACAGAGCAATGAAGAAAACGAGTCGTCTGGGTAAGTACTGGTTGTATCTGCCGCTGATTGCCATGGCAATCTTCTATCTCATTCCGCTGTATGTCATGCTTGTCACCGGCTTCAAGAGTTTTGCCGAAGTGGACCTGAAGACGATGTGGAATCTGCCCAGCGGCATTCACTTTGACAACTACATTGAGGCTTACAGCAAACTGGCGCCTTCTCTCTGGAACAGTTTTGCCATGGTCATTCCGGCGGCCTTGCTTTCCTCTGCCCTGGGGTCGCTCAACGGCTTCATCCTTGCCAAATGGAAATTCCGCGGCGCAGATGCCATTTTCCCCTTCATCCTGTTTGGCATGTTTATCCCCTATCAAAGCATCCTCATCCCGCTGGTCCAATTCATGAACGCGGTGGGGATTAAGGGCCTGCCGGGGCTGGCGCTGGCGCACATCATCTACGGCATTCCCATCACCACACTTACTTTTCGCAACTACTATGCCAGTTTGCCTCAGGAACTGCTTGAAGCCGCCAAAATTGACGGCGCCGACATGCTCAAGATTTATCGTTACATTCTCCTGCCTCTTTCTGCTCCCAGTTTCGTCGTTGTCCTGATCTGGCAATTCACCTCTGCCTGGAACGACTTTCTCTTTGCAGTTGTCCTGACCGGCAACAAACAATGGCCGATTACGGTGGCCCTCAACAACATGGCCGGCAGTCAGATCATTGCCTGGAATGTTCAGATGGCCGGCTCGTTACTGGCCGCCCTGCCTCCGCTGTTGATTTATATCTTCCTTGGACGTTACTTCTTGCGAGGGCTGCTGGCCGGCTCTCTCAAAGGGTAATTGGGGATCTCCTCCTTCCTGTCTCCCGCATGCTGACGTGCGGGAGACTCTGTTTTTTACGCCGGCCGCACGGTTCAGACGACCCCCGGGCCGGCTTCCGTTTAATGGGCCAGACCCACCCCTGAAGCAACCCTGCCCGACCGGCATGATGTATAATCTCCGCCTATGATGACGTCTCTGCCATCTCGTCGTCCCTCTTTTTTCCCGGCTTCGAAATGGGGCTTGGGCTTGCTGCTGATTCTCTTGCTTGGGCTGGGGCTGGCCATCCGCCTGTATGACCTGACCGACTTGCCGCTGGATTTTCATGCCACGCGCCAGTTGTTCTCGGCCATTAAAGCGCGCGGGATGTATTATGAAACGCTGGACAATGCGCCGCCAAGAGAACGCACCTTTGCCGTGCAACAGTGGAAGAAGAAGTCGGCCATTGAGCCAGAGATTATGGAGCGGCTGACAGCCCTCACCTATCGCCTTACCGGCGAAAAGGTCTGGGTGGCGCGGGTCTATGCTTCCTTTTTCTGGGTTGTGGGCGGCCTGTTCTTGTTTCTCCTGGCGCGTGAACTGACCTTCACCGATGGCGCTGTGGCCGCGCTGCTCTTCTATCTGTTTTTGCCCTACGCGGTTTTTGCCAGCCGCAGTTTTCAGCCCGATCCACTGATGACCGCGCTGGTTGTGGCCTATTGGTGGGCCGTTCATCGCTGGGTCGCCCGTCTCACCTGGAGGTGGACATTTCTGGCCGGACTGCTTGGCGGCCTGGCCATCCTCGTCAAATTTGTGGCGGTCTTTTTTGTTATCGGGGGCACGCTGGGGGTCGTTTTGAGCCGCTGGAATCTGCGTCAGATGGTTTCCAATCCCAAAGTCTGGGGGCTGGCTTTGGTTGGGGCACTGCCGGGCGTCACCTATCTCTATTACGGGGTATTTGTGGCCGGCTTTTTAGGGCAGTATTTCAGCGGCCGTTTCGTTTCCAGCCTGTTATTTGACCCGTTGAATTATTGGCGCTGGTTCCGTCAGATTGAGATGGTCACCGGCGGCCTGACGTTTGTGTCGGGACTGTTGGGCCTTTTCTTTGTAGAAAAGAAGCCCGCGCGCGCTTTTCTTCTCGGCTTATGGGTGACCTACGGGCTTTACGGCCTCTATTTCAACTACCATATTGCCAGCCACGATTATTATAGCCTGCCGTTGATTCCCATTGTGGCGCTTTCTCTGGCAGCCCCTGCCGAGTGGACCTTGAGCCGATTGGCCGAGGTGACTCTCAAGCCCCGTATCCTGCAGGGCGTGGCAGTTTTTCTGCTAACTCTGGGGCTGGGAGTGCACCTGTGGAATCTTCGCGGTGAAATGAAAGCCGTAGATTATCGCCCTCAGGCCGAATACTGGGCTGAAATCAGCCGCCTGCTGGGCGGCGAGAATACCGTCGCCCTGACCCAAGACTACGGCACGCGCCTGATTTATTGGGGTTGGCGCTCGGCAGCCTATTGGCCGAATTCCGGCGATTTGTATTATCACGCCGACTTGCGCAACGGCGAGCGTGACTTTGAGCGCCGCTTCAAAGCCCTGACGAAAAACAAACGCTTCTTTCTGGTGACCGACCTGGAAGATTTGGAGCGCCAGCCAATGCTGAAGGAACGCCTGTTTGAAAGTTACAGCCTCTACTTGCAGGGAGATGGCTACCTGATTTTTGACCTCCGTTCCCCTCTTGTTTCGGGTCAACCTTAAGCCCTGCCTGACGCTGGCGCAAAGGCGTAGAAAAGCAAAGAGGCCGGCAATTTATGTCGCCGGCTTCTTTTACCGAAAATGTCTGTAACTGCCGCCCTCCCGCAGGTTTTGGCGCCATGTCCAAACCACAAAATGTCTTCGTGATTGCCGGCATTGGTTGCCGGTTCCGTTCTAACCTGGGGGAGGGTTGAATATCTATCCCGTTGGGTCAATCAATAGGGCTGAGAGAGCAGGGATTCCAGCACCTTTTTTGAGTCCTCTTCTACCAGCGCATGCTGGCTGTTGCCATGAGCATCCATCGTGACAACCACCGGGAAGTTCTTGACCTGGATGACCCACATGGCTTCTGGCACCCCAAAGTCGTATTTGTAAACGCCCAACACCTTTTCAACCGACTGAGCAATGTACGTGGCTGCGCCGCCAATGGCATGGAAATAAACAAAAGGCACTTCCTGGCAGCCCTTCAGCGTCTTGGGGCCCATTCCGCCTTTGCCAATGACGCCTTTGGCGTTGAAATGCTGCATCACATCCGCCTGATAAGGTTCTTCGCGGATGGAAGTGGTCGGCCCGGCGGCCACAAATTTGTATTGCTTCGTATCCAGCCCGGAGACAACCGGCCCGCAGTGATAGATAACGCCTCCCTGCAGGATCGGGCGAATGGCTTCATAGACCTCCAGGTCATCGCCCTGCGGCTGACGGGTTTTCTTGATGAACGTCTCAATCATCCATTTGTGGACGGCGTCCCTGCCGGTAATCATGACCCCTGTTAATGCAACCGGCTCACCGACCTTAAGGCTGCGGATGACATCGTCACTGATGGGAATAGTAACTTCACGCATGATTTTCTCCTTCACAGACAAGGCCTAGTCGTAAACGACCTCACCGTTGCTTTTGACCGTCATCTTGCGCCGGCGGTAAGCCCAGCACATATACGAGACGGTGACAAAGTAAGAAGCCGGCAAGCGGTGCAGGCCGGTGATTTTGGTGTCAATGACGGTCGTTTGCCCGCCAAAGCCCATCGGGCCAATGCCCATTTGATTTGCTTCCTGGGTGAGGCGTTCTTCCAGTTCGGCCAACTTGGGGTCGGGGTTGCGGGTACCCAGTTTTTCGAACAGCACTTCTTTTGATTTGACATAGCCGCTGCCGCGGTCGCCGCCAATGGCCACGCCCAAAATGCCCGGGGCGCAGCCCTGTCCCTGGGCTTTGTGGACGGCGTCTAACACCACTTTGCGGACGCCTGCCAGGTCGCGCCCGGCGCCCAGGGCCGCATTGGGCAGAGAATACTGGATGCCCACGTTTTCGCAGCCGCCGCCCTTGAGCATTAACTCAATGGTCAGTTCATCGCCTTCCACTTCCTCAAAGTGAATGTAAGGGAAATCGTCGCCGCCCAGATTGTTGCCGCTGTTCTTGTCGTAGATGGCATCTACAGCGTTGGGCCGCATGTAGGACTTCCGGGTTGCCTCGGCCAGAGCGGTGCGGATTTGTTCACGCAGTTTGCGGGTGCTCCAGCCTTCGGGATGTTTGACGTAGAAGATGGGCGTGCCGGTATCCTGGCAGATCGGGCTGGAATTTTCGCGCGAGAGTTCCACGTTCTTCAGGATGGTTTCCAGGGCGCCGCGGGCAGCAGAGCCGGGGGCCTCCTTTTCAATGGCGGCGCGCAGGCGTTCTTCTACATCCGCCGGCAAATCGGATGACGTGCGCCGGATAAGTTCAAGGATTTCATTCGTCAGGTCTCGCATAGGTTCTCCTTCCTCTGGAATTTGGCAGTCCATTTGACGCTGGACGGTGTCTCAGCAACACGTGTCGGCTATAAACTCATCTTGAGTGTATCATACTGCAACTTATCCTTTGTGAACGAGTGACAAAACGCGGGCGTTTGTTGAGCAAAAAAGCATATGAGAGCAGGCTTCACTTGCAGATTTTCAGCCTGATTACCTGCCGGTCAAGCGCGCCGAATTTGTATTTGTAATCCTCATTGCCGCGCATAAAGTCGAACTCGGCGCGTTGATTCTGATTGGCCCACTCAAGCAAGTGCCCCAGCAAAACCCAGCCGGGTGAGAATTCCATAAAGGCGGGATTGATACCCGAATTGTAAACCCAGATTTTATTGGCATAATCAAAGTTCAAGTAGCCGCAGGCCTTCTGGCCGTCAATTTCGAGAAAGGCCAGTTGCAGCCAGCCATGCTGAAAGGCGGCATGCACCGCGGCGCGCATTTGTGAGCGCATCACGTCTGTCAGGAAGGCTGCTTTCTCAGGGTCATGAGCCATCAATCCGAGAAAGGCCTCAATCTCGGCCTCCAATGTTTGCTCATCTTGAACAATGTGCCAGCCCACGTTACGTCCGCTTTCTGCGGCGCGCCGCATCTTGCGACGGATTTCGTGGCGCTGCTTTTTGTCTATGCCTGCAAGATAGGTCTCAAAATTACCGGGCAGGGGAATATAAGGCGCGGGTTGAAGGATTTGTGTTTCGGCCGTCCAGCCGCTGCGCTTGGCTTCGGCCCGCAGGGCCGGGATGGCAGGGGAATGTTCGGGCAGGTTGTATAAATCCAGGGCCTCCCAGCCTCGAGCTAGGTCGGAACCGGAGAGAAAGTCCAGCAGACCGGCCACGAAAGGCGGCAGGTCTGCCGGTCGGACGATTAAATCCAGAAAATCTGAAATTTCAATGCTGCCGAGAAACATCAAGGCAACGCGATTCTCGTGTTGCGTCAAAAAGAAAGGTGCGATGCCGGATAAGCGGCCGTTGTCCTCGGCGCAGACCAGAGCCAGCCGGGCTTGTTTCCATTCGCCGCCGCCGCGTGTTTGCCACCACGTGTGCAGATATTCGTGACGCAAAAAGGGAACATTGGTAATGCTTTCCGCCAGCAGAGCATTCCAACTCTCTGCCATGGCTTTGAACTCTTGTGAGTCTTCTATCCATCTAAATTCCATTTTTCCTCTTCACATATCAGGAGCAACGATTACCTCTTGCTCCAAATTGCCGCCTGACCCGAAACGTCCCGAAAGCCTTCGGGACGTTTCATCTGCAGGTAACAATAGCCTTTCCACCATCCTGTAGGCGGTTCTTTTTGCCGAAATCACCACATGACTCTACTACAAAAAGGGCGTTTCTAACGCAAGGGCGCAAAGCCGCCAAGATTTTTTAAGGTCTATTTCTTTTTTACGCATAATCTGAAACCGAAAAACGAAGATCTTGCATTGGAAATTGCATTTTCTTCGCGCCCTGGCGCCTTCGCGTTGAGATTTTCTGTTTTTGCAGTGAAGTCACCACATGCTCTCGTTGAATTTTACCGTATAATCAAGGAAAGCCGTTATGCCTACCGCACTCGATTTGCATCTTATCCCGCTTTGCCGTCAGGATGGGCAGGAGATGTTTTCTTTGCCCGGCCTGCTGGCCATGACGCCGCCGCGTCGTGTGGCACGTGGACGCGAACAGGACCGCTTGATGGTGTACCTGACCTTGAGCGGCAATACTCCATTTACTACTGCCGATTACCTGCAGGCTACCAGCCAGGCGGCGGCGCGTTTCTATCAAACCCCTGGTTCGTTGACCTATGCCATGCGCGCCGCGGCGCAGGCTTTGAACGAGATGCTCTTAGAGCGCAACCTGCGTACCACCGGCCGCGGCCAGTTTGTCATCGGCTGGCTGATACTGGGAGCCGTGCGCGACAATCAGTTGACACTGCTTTTGAGCGGTCCGACGCATGCCTTTTTGTTGGGGCAGGAAGGCACCCGTCACATCCATGACCCGGCCCTTTCGGGTCGCGGCCTGGGCCTCAGTCAGGCGCTGTCGGTCTACTTTGCTCAGGGCGAATTGCAGCCCGGCCAGAAGGTGCTGTTGTGCAGCCAGATAGCGCCCGGCTGGGAGGCAACTTTAGGTTCTGAGCGCGGCCCCGAAACACCCGAAGCCTTGCAGCGCCGCTTGCTGGCCCTATCCAGCCTGGATGTGAATGCCGTCCTGATGTACACAGAAACCGGACACGGCCGCTTTACGATATTCAAACGTGAACGCGAGACGGTGGCCGCGTCTGAAGAAGGGCCGTCTGCGGCGGTTCAAACTCCGACCTCGGGCAGGCCCCCGTTACCCCCAGCAGAAAGCACGCCTCGGCCTTTGCCCTCGGCCTATGCGATTCCTCCCCAGCCCGAAGCGCCCGCTCCGCTGGCAGATGTCTTGCCTGCGCCCTTGCGCACAGACGACTCTGAATCTGCCTGGCCGGAGCAAGAAGCAGAAAAGGCGCCTAAAATTGCGCTCCGTGCGCCGCGGCTCTCGCCGGAACAAACCCGCCGCGCTGCCCGCACTGCGCTCAACCTGATGGACGGCTGGCGGCGTATGACGGCAGCCATTGGGCGGGGATTTCAGAAACTATTGCCCCTGCTCCTGCCGGGCAATGACCCGCGTCAACCCGTTCAAATGCCGGGCTGGTGGATGGCCTTTGTTGCCATTGTTGTCCCTATAATTGTGGTCACGATTGCAAGCCTGGTCTATTTCAGCCGCGGCAGCCCGCTGGAGAGTCAGCAGTATTTTGAGCAGGCGCGGGCCGAAGCCGAACGCGCCCTGAGCGAACGTGACCCCGTCCGTCAGCGCGAAGCCTGGGAGCATACCCTGGCCCTGCTTGATTTGCTTGAAGCGCGCCGCAAAACGCCGGAAAGCCAGGCCCTGCGTCAGGAAGCGCGCGCTCACCTGGATGAACTGCTTGGCATTTTCCGCCTGGATTATCAGCCGCTCATCTCCACCAACCTGGGCAAGGATGTGTACATTACGCGTCTGGCGGCAAATGAGACCGACCTCTATTTGCTGGACGAGACATCTGGTCAGGTATTGCGCCTCTTCCTGGCCGGCAGCGGCTATCAACGCGATAACGAGTTTGAGTGTCGCAAAGGGGTCTATGCCGGTTACCAGATCGGCGATTTGGTGGATATTCTGATCCTGCCGCGTGGCAATTCCACCAATGCTACTTTGCTCGGCCTGGATGCGTTGGGCAATCTTATTTACTGCGGGCCCGGTCAGAAACCGAAAGTGGTTGCCCTGCCTCCGCCAGATACCAACTGGACCGCTGTTACAGCCGCGACGCTGGACGGGGGGTTGTTGTACGTGCTGGATAGCGGCGCAAACGCAGTTTGGGTTTACGCCGAAGAAGACGGTGTCTTCAAGAAGAGGCCGTTTTTCTACTTCGATGAACAGATTCCTTTGCTTACCAAGGCGGTTGACCTGGCAGTCAATGGCGATGACCTGTATATCCTGCACGCAGACAGCCACCTGACGACCTGTACCTACGGCCGGCTGGATACCACCCCCACCCGCTGTATAGATCCCCGCCCGTTGGTGGATACGCACCCCGCCGCCGCAAACAGCCATTCCTTTCAGACCAAACAATTGCGGCAAATCCTTATCTCGGCCCCACCCGATTCGGCACTCCTGGTTTTGGATGCCGCTGAGGCGGTTGTGTATCGCTTTAGCCCGCGTCAGGTGGAATTGCAAAGCCAGTTTTACCCGCTGGCCGATTCTGTCGGTCAGCCGGCCGGCATGCCCAGCGCCATGACCATGAACGCCGGTCATGTCTTGTTCCTGGCTTTTGGCAACCGTGTCTATTTTGCCAACAACGTACCTTAAAGGAGCCGGCATCGCAGCGCGTTCGTGCAGCGTAGAAGCGTGTCAAAGGCAGCCGACCTTTTTTGGATGTTGCCGGTCAGAACCTGCATTACGCCTTAGCCTTAAGGCAGATTGGAGATGAGAACATGTCTGGAGGCTTGATGAGCGCATTACAAGATTTCTTCAACCGGCTGTTGGGCCGGGGGAAGACAGAGACGCCCGTTTCTCCGCCTGCACCGCCAGCCGACAGCCCAGATGAACCGGCGCAAATTGTTACGCTGAAGGTTTTGGCTCTCATTTACGATCCCATTCTGGATGCAGCCAGCGGCGAGAAACTCTCTCAACGTATGAACTGGAACCGTCCTGAAGACCTGGAGACGGCTTTTGCCTCTGAGTTGACAGAGGTCAGCGGCGGCATGGCACGGATTCAAATTGTGCAGCGCGTGGAGGTCAACGAGTTTCCAGAACTGATAGATGGCTTTCGTTATACGCCCGCCGCTTACCTGGATGTGCTGCGCGGCGTCACGCCGCCGCACAAACCGACCGACATTGACTATCAGAAAATCCTTTCCCGGCATAATATCCTCCAGCGTGTTGGCCGCGGGGAAATTGACGAGGTCTGGATTTTTGGCTTTCCGTATGCCGGCCTGTACGAATCTACCATGGGCGGGAAGGGCGCTTTCTGGTGCAATGCTCCCATCTTGAAAAACACCCAGACCTGCCCGCGTCGCTTTGTGATCATGGGTTTCAACTATGAACGTGGCGTTGGCGAGATGATGGAATCGTTTGGCCATCGCGCCGAATCGATCCTCGCCAAGACGTTTGAGTCCCTTTCGGGTGAGACCAATCTCTGGCTGCGTTTTGTGCGCTACGATAAGATAGCGCCCGGCAAAGCCGAAGTCGGCACAATCCACTTTGCGCCAAACAGTGAACGGGATTACGATTGGAACAACCCGCGCAAGGTCCTTTCTTTTTGCGATAACTGGTATGCCTTCCCCGATCTGAGCGGGCCAGGCCGGATGGTGAATGCCAGCGAGTGGGGCAACGGGGATATTCGCCTGCACCATCGCTGGTGGTTCAAGCACATTCCCCATGTGGCCGGACGCCAAAACGGCATTCACAACAACTGGTGGTGGTACATTATGGATGCCAACAACGTTGGAAAATAGGACGTTTTTTGGTAACCACCTGCCCTCCCGCAGGTTTCAGGCGGTTCTAACCTGCGGGAGGGTTTAAGGGCAGGCAATGACCGTTTTTTTTACCCTTCGGCCTTTTTCCAGACCTGATATAACCCCAATTTGCCGTTCTGCCCGTCGGAGTAGAACGTTTCAATCACGCTGAACCCGCTGGCGTTGGCGAGCGCCGAAAGTTCTGCCGCCTCGAAATAGTGAACATACCGTAGCCCCAGCCCGCCAGCCCGCCAATCGAGCAGATAGTCGCCGGGGTCAACTTCTTCCTCCGAGAGACCGATCAGACTCCAGGGATGAATGCGGGCGCGTAGTCTCTCGCTGTTGAGAAATTGCCAGTTGGACAGGAAAAAGCGTCCGCCGGGGCGCAGCCAACGGGCCACCTCGCGGCAGAAAGCCAGGCGTAAGTCTTCGCCCGGCAGGTGGTGAAGCACGGCAAACGCGGCGGCTGTATCGAAAAGCCCGTCCGGCAAAGGCAGGCAGCCAACGTTGCTGGCGGCTACCTCTCCCCAGTTTTGAGTCAGGTCGGCCTGGGCGAAGCGAAGGGGAAAACGCCTCGGGCCAGACCTTGCCGCCTCGAGCAGAGGCGGGCTAAAGTCCAGGCCCAGAACCGGCCCGCGGTGACCCAGACGGGCCAGTTCGCGTTCCAGGTTGCCGTTTCCGCAGCCTAAATCCAGCAGCGATTCGCTGCCGCTCAATTGGCCCAAAATCCGCCGCACACCCGCCTGGATGCGCCCGCGTGTGGCTGAGAAGTCTGCCCCAAACGTCTGGTAGAATTGACGGTTGAGTTCAATCAAGCGGTTGGCAACAACAGGTTTCATCTGTCACATTATACGCTATGGAAACCGAGCGACAGCGCCAGTGGCGCACCCGAAAAGCCCTGACTCTTGAAAAACTCGCCCTTGCCCGCCAGGTGTTGGATGAAATCCGGGATGGGGTGGAGGTCATGGCGGCTTTGCGCGCTCATCCCCTGCCCGATGGCGGTCTGCTGGGGAAATCGGCGCTGGTGGCGGCCTATCATGAGCGCGTGGCCGCCGGTGAGCCGCCAGACCCGTCCCTGCTGGAACGCTTGCGCCTGAAGCCGATACGCACGCTTTCGGGCGTGACAACCGTCACCGTGCTGACGAAACCCTATCCATGCCCCGGACAGTGCATTTTTTGCCCCGATGATGTGCGTATGCCGAAATCTTACCTGCCCGACGAACCCGGCGCCATGCGCGGGCTGGAGCATGACTTTGATCCCTATGCTCAGGTGGAGTCGCGCATTCAGGCCCTATCGGCTTTAGGACACCCAACCGATAAGATTGAACTTCTCATTCTGGGGGGGACTTTTAGCGCCTACCGCCGCGATTATCAACGCTGGTTTGTGCGCCGCTGTTTTGAGGCACTGAATGGACTGCCTGCCGACGCAGACAGCGAGACAACCGAAGACACCTTGCCCGCTTTGCATTTTGCCAATGAAACGGCTCTGCACCGGAACGTTGGCCTGGTCGTCGAGACCCGGCCAGATGAAATCACCCCGGCAGAGATTCGCTGGCTGCGCGAGTTGGGCGTGACCAAAGTGCAGATGGGCGCGCAAAGCCTGGATGACAGAATCCTGATGCTGAACAAGCGCGGGCACACTGTGGCGCAACTTCGGCAGGCAGTTGCGCTCTTGCGGGCGGCGGGCTTCAAAATCGTCTTGCACTGGATGCCCAACCTGCTGGGCGCCACACTTGAGTCGGACCGGCAGGACTTTGCCCGCCTGTGGGATGACTTGTGTCCGGATGAAATCAAAATCTACCCAACACAATTGCTGGCCAATACAGAGTTGTTTGAACGTTGGCGGCTTGGTGAATATGCCCCCTATACCACAGCCGAGTTGATTGACCTGCTTGCCGAATTGAAACCGACGATCCCGCGTTATTGCCGCGTGAACCGCGTTGTGCGTGATATTCCCTCCACCCACGTTGTGGAGGGGAATCGCCGCACCTCCCTGCGGCAGGATGTGCTGGCCGAGATCCGCCGGCGCGGCGCTGCCTGCCAGTGCATTCGCTGCCGCGAAGTGCGCAAGCGGTCGGTGGACTCATCTGCTTTGCTGCTGAAGGACATGGTTTACCAGGCGGGAGGCGCCGAAGAGCATTTCATCTCTTTTGACACGCCCGATGACAAATTGGCCGGTTTCATCCGCCTTTCCTTGCCCGGCCCAGAATCGCCCTCCACCGGACTGAGTGACTTGGAAGGGGCGGCCATCATCCGAGAAGTGCATGTCTATGGCCAGTCTTTGCCGGTGGGAGCCGAGCAAAACGGCGCAGCCCAGCACAGCGGACTGGGAACCCGCCTGTTAGCCGAGGCTGACCGGATTGCCCGGAGGCGCGGTTTCCGCCGCATGGCGGTCATTGCCGCGGTAGGGACGCGCCGTTACTACCTGGAGCGCGGCTTCCAACGCGGCGAATTGTACCTGGTGAAGGATTTGGCCTGAAGCGAGCGGTCTGTCCGCTTGTGACACAGCGCCCGCCGCGGCAACAGAACGGCGTTATCGGTGAGCACCTATGACACATGAACTCTACCCTGCTTCTGACTTCGACCGCTGGGCGGTCTCCTATGACCAGGATGTGCAGTCGGGCGACTTCCCCTTTGCGGGTTACCTGCAGGCTTTGGATACGGTGGTGAAACTTACCGAGTCTGCTCCCGCGATGCGCGTGCTTGATGTTGGCACCGGCACAGGCAATCTGGCGCTGAAATTTGCCGCCCTGGGCTGCCGCTTGTGGTGTACCGACTTTTCGTCCCTTATGCTTGAGCAAGCGCGCAGCAAATTGCCGCAGGCCCGCTTTGCTTTGCATGATTTGCGCCAGGAGGAATGGCCAGAAGGCTTTGACGTGAAATTTGACCGCATTGTCTCGGCCTACGTCTTCCATCATTTTGACCTGCAAGAGAAAATCCGCATTCTGCAAAACCTGACAAGGCGGCTCGTCTCGGACGGTCGGCTGGTGATTGCCGATATTGCCTTTCCCACACGGCAAGCGCTGGAAGAGACGCGTCAAAGGTTGGGTGATGCCTGGGAAGAGGAAGAATACTGGCTGGCTGACCAATCCCTGGCCGCATTGCGAAGAGCCGGTTTTTCTGCTTCCTTTATTCCCGTCTCATATTGTGCCGGGGTCTTTTGTATCTTGCAACATTAGGGAGTTGAATTGACCGTATGTCTGTCTATCGTTTTTTCCATCCCATCGAAATACGCTATGCAGACCTTGACCCCCAGGGGCATGTCAATAACGCCAAATACCTGACTTACTTTGAACAGGCGCGTTTGGCTTACCTCATTCATCTTGGTCTGTTTCGTCCGGATCAATCTTTCCTTGAAATTGGCGTTATCCTGGCCGAGGTGCGCGTGACGTTTAAAGCCCCCACCCATTTTGGCCAGCGTGTCCAGATTGGCGTGCGGACAACGCGGCTCGGCAACAAGAGCATGGAAATGGAATGCGCGCTGCTTGACTGCGAAGACGGCCGCCTTTTGGCTGTTGGCACGACAGTGCTGGTGGCGTATAATTACCTTGCCGGGCATAGCATCCCTTTGCCGGAGGCCTGGCGAACGGCCATAACAAATTTTGAGGCTGAAGAAAATGACCCTTCCCCCCCTTGATGAAGCCTACCTGCTCAATTTTTTGGTTGAGTTGCTCAATACCCCATCTCCTACCGGTTTCACCGACGCCGCCATTGCCCTGTGTGAACAAAGGCTGGCGGCTTTTTCCGGCCTTGTGCTGAAGCGCACCCGTAAGGGCGCCCTGTTGGCGGTTTGGACGGGCGAACGTCAGGATGCGCCACGCGCCATTACTGCCCATGTGGATACCCTCGGTGCGATGGTCAAGGAAATCAAGGCCGATGGCCGCCTGAAATTAACCCAGATCGGTTCCTATGCCTGGAACTCTATCGAGGGCGAGGGCTGTACGGTCTTCCCCCGCCAGGGCAAACCGGTACGCGGTTCGATTCTGCTGACCAAAGCCTCCTCCCATGTGTACGGTCAAGAGACCGGCAAAAGCGAACGCGATGGCGATACACTGGAAGTGCGGCTGGATGCAAAGGTATTCTTTGCCGATGAGGTGCGCGACCTGGGGCTGGAAGTGGGCGATTTTGTGGCCTTTGACCCGCGCGTGACAGTGGAGAATGGCTTTGTGCGTTCACGTCACCTTGACGACAAGGCCGGCGTCGCGGCCATTCTGGCGGCTGTCAAAGCCATGAGCGAAAACGGCCTCAAGCCCAGGCAGACCACCTATATCCTGCTTTCTAACCACGAGGAAGTCGGGCACGGAGCCGCCGGTATTCCGGCCGAGGTGCATGAGGTCCTGGCAGTGGACATGGCCGCCGTTGGAGATGGGCAGGAATCGGATGAATACCATGCCACCCTGTGTGTCAAAGACTCCAGCGGTCCCTACGACCATCACCTCTCCAACCGGCTGCGCAGCCTGGCCGAAGAGAACGGCATTCCTTACAAAGTGGATATCTATCCCTATTACAGTTCAGACGCGCAGGCGTACTGGCGGCAGGGCGGGGATGCCGCCGTGGCGCTCATTGGCCCTGGCGTGGATGCCTCACACAACTACGAACGCACCCACCTTGAGGCGCTGCGTGCTACTGCCCAGTGGATTATGGCCTATTTGTTGGGTGATTGAAGGGAAATGTTCAGCGGTTGTGTGGTATGATTTGAATAACCCCACATTATTTTGTTGAGATTCTGCTGAGAGGTTTATGGATAATCGCATTACCATCATTGAAGGCCCACCGCCTGTTTTTGAGGCCATTGAAGATGGCTGGGCGCTTGGCTTGAATGAAAGCCCAAGCATTTTTGTGCCGGCTCTAACGCGTCTGCGGACTTTTAACGGCCCTCAGTTGGTAGAGCGCTGCTATCGCGCCTGGCATACAGGCACCGGCATTCATTTGCATTATCGTGATGAAATTGGCCTGGAGCAAAAGGCTCCCATCCTGGCTGCTCGCAGCGTCAAAACAGAAGAGGGAGATGTTTTGCTGCTCTGGGTGTATTTCGATGCCGAAAAGGCCGAACTGGAATTTGGGCCACAAGATGACGAGGGCGCCGAAAGCGGCGGAGAGTGAACAGAACTGAGGATGGGCGCACCCCATCCTCAGTTTTTGGAGGCAGTATCACGTGGAATTTGAACCTGTCATCGGCCTGGAAGTACACGCCGAACTGCAAACCGAATCAAAAATGTTTTGCGCCTGCCCGGTGGTAGATTCTACCCAGGCGGCACCGAATACGACCGTCTGCCCGGTGTGCGCGGGCATGCCGGGCGCATTGCCGGTCCTCAACCAGAAGGCCGTTGCATATGGCTTACGCGTGGCGCTGGCGCTGGAATGTGAGGTCAACCGCATCAGCATTTTTGCCCGCAAAAACTACTTCTACCCCGATTTGCCCAAAGGTTATCAAATTTCGCAGTATGAACTGCCCCTGGCCGAACATGGCCATTTGCTTATCCAAACTTCAGAGGGGGAAGAACGTATTCGTATCCGCCGCGTTCACCTGGAAGAAGATACCGGCAAACTGACCCATGTCGAAGGCGGTTCCTTGCTGGACCTGAATCGGGCCGGCGTGCCCCTGCTCGAAATCGTCTCCGAGCCCGACCTCCGCTCTGTGGAGGCGGCTCGGGCTTATGGCGAGGCCCTGCGCGCGATCTTGCGTTATCTTGAAGTCAATTCCGGGGACATGGAAAAAGGCGTTATTCGTTTTGAGGCCAATGTTTCGGTGCGGCCTAAAGGCAGCCGGGAACTTGGCACGCGGGTTGAGATCAAAAACCTGAACAGTTTTCGCGCCCTGGAGCGGGCGGTCTCTTTTGAAATCGAGCGCCAGAGCAGAATCCTGGCCGCCGGCGGCGTGATTGAGCAGGAGACTCTTGGTTGGGATGAGGCGCGTCAGGCCACGTATTCTCAGCGAAGCAAGGAAGATGCCCATGATTACCGTTACTTCCCCGAACCAGACTTGCCGCCCCTGGTCATCGCGGATGAATGGGTGGAGCAGGTCCGCGCTGCCTTGCCCGAATTGCCGCGCCAGAAGTCCAGCCGTTTTATGCAGCAGTATGGTCTGAGTGCTTACGATGCGGCCTTGCTGACGGCGGAAAAAGAGGTCGCGCTTTACTTTGAGGCCGCGGTGCAGGCGCTGCCGGCCTCTGTTTCGCCAAAGATGCTGGTCAACTGGCTGACGGGAGATATGTTTGCGCTCCTGAACCAGTCGGGCGGCTTGAGCGGCCTGGGACGAATCCCTCCTGCCAACCTGGCCGGGCTGGTAAAACTGGTAGCCGAGGACGAGATCAACGCCGCTACCGGCAAGGAAGTACTGGCCGAAATGTTTGCAGGCGGCCAATCGGCCGAGGAGATTGTGCAGCGGCGCGGCCTGCGTCAGGTTTCGGATTCCGCCCTGATTGCCGCGCTGGTACGTCAGGTGCTGGAAGAATGCCCGGCCGAGGTGGCCGCTTACCGGTCCGGAAAAGAAACGGTGATGAATTGGCTGTTTGGACAGGTGATGCGCCGGGCTGCAGGGAAAGCCAATCCGCAGGTGGTGCGCCGCGAATTGGAACGTCAGTTGAAGGTTTGAACCTGCGCCGTCTGTCAGAAAATTTAAGTGACGACTTTCATCTTGACGAAGAGGCAAATAACGGGTAAATTACATGTGCAAAACTTCACAAGCAGGCGTTGATTTAGATGGTTGAATTTTGCGACATAATTATGGAATAGGGCGGGCGCCGAACCGAGGTGTCCGCTTATATTTTTGTACTCTATCTTGTTGTGAGGAGATAAAAATGGCTGAAAAATTCAACGAATTTGAAATGGCGCAGAAGCAGTTTGATCATGTGGCAAAGATGCTCAATCTTGACCCGCAGATTGCTGAAATCCTGCGCTGGCCGATGCGTGAATATCACTTCCGTATTCCGGTGCGCATGGACGATGGAACCATCAAGGTGTTTGAGGGTTTCCGTGTCCAGCACAATGATGCCCGCGGCCCCAACAAGGGCGGTATCCGTTTCCACCAGTCTGAGACCTTTGACATGGTGCGCGCCCTGGCCACCTGGATGACCTGGAAGTGCGCCGTTGCCGATATCCCCCTGGGCGGTGGAAAGGGCGGCGTCGTCGTTGATCCGGCCACGCTTTCGACGGGTGAGAAGGAACGTCTGTGCCGCGGCTGGGTGCAGGCGATGTGGAAGAACATCGGCCCGCGTCAGGACGTCCCGGCTCCGGATGTCGGCACAACGCCGCAGATGATGGGCTGGATGATGGACGAGTACTCCAAACTGGTTGGCGAGTACACGCCGGGTGTATTCACCGGCAAGCCCCTGGGCGGCGGCGGTTCTGAAGGCCGCACCGAGGCCACCGGCTATGGCGTCATCTACACGGTGCGCGAGGCCATGAAGCACCTTGGCATGGACCCCAAGAAATGTGTGGCTGCCATGCAGGGCTTCGGCAATGTGACCCAGTACGCTGCGATCGGTTTTGTCGAAATCCTGGGCGGTACGGTTGCCTGCGTCTCCTGCTGGGATCGCAACGACAAGTGCGCCTACACCTACAGCAAGGAAGGCGGCATTGACCCGCGCTTCCTGATGACCATCACCGACCAATACGGCACCATTGACAAGGCCAAGGCCGAGGCTGCCGGTTACAAGGTTGAGGACGGCGACGCCTGGATCACCAAAGAAGCCGATGTCCTCATGCCGGGCGCTCTCTCCGGTACCGTCAATGCCGAAACCGTCAAGAAGATGTCCAAGCGCGTCAAGATTGTGGCCGAAGGCGCCAATGGCCCCTGCACCCCCGAAGCCGATGAATACTTCAAGGCCAATAACATCTTCGATATCCCCGACTTCCTGTGCAACGCTGGCGGCGTGACCTGCTCCTACTTCGAACAGGTTCAGAACGACATGAACTTCTACTGGTCGAAGGAAGAAGTGCTGGCCAAACTGGATGCCAAGATGACGGCCGCTTTCCACGCCGTGCTTGATATGGCGCTCAAGCAGAAAGTCTACATGCGCGACGCCGCTTACATGGTTGCCATTGACCGCGTGGTCAAGGCCATGCAGTTGCGCGGCTGGGTGTAATTCCATCCCCTGATTACCGAAACTCCCCTGTTTTGCCGCAGGGGAGTTTTTTTATCTTACCCTGACTCTCCTGTCCATCCTGTTCAAAAGGATAGGCAGTTGCATCTTCTGTGACAGGCTAGCCAATTCCCTTATATCTATGGTTAAATACCCTTTGTATGGATGCAAAAACCCTCACCATTCTGGAATATCCCAAAGTCCTGGAACGGCTGGCAGTTCATTGCGATTTCTCGGCTTCTAGAGAACTGGCATTGGCGCTGCAGCCGACCGGTTCGCTCGACCTGGCGCGCGCCTGGCTGGCCGAGACGAGAGAAGCGCGCCTGCTGCTTGATACCAGCGACGCTACCATCGGCGGCGCGCACGATATCCGCCCCCGGGTGGACCTGGCCCGGCGCGGCGGCGTGCTTGAACCGACCGATTTTCTTGACATCAAAAGCACGCTGATTGCCAGCCGTGAATTGAAGAAACTGCTGGAGAGGCGCGCCGCCGATTGCCCGCGCCTGGCCGAGATTGCCTTGTCCCTGGTCATGCCGCAAGGACTGGTGGATGCCATCTCGCGCACCATCTCAGAGAAAGGGGAAGTGCTCGATTCGGCCTCGCCAAAACTGGCTTCCCTGCGCGCTCAGGTGCGGGTGGCGCATGAGCGCTTGATGAGTCGCCTGCAAAGGTACATTACCGACAGCCAGAGCGCGGCCATGCTGCAAGAAGCCATTATCACCCAGCGCGATGGACGGTATGTCATCCCTCTGCGCGCTGAATTCAAAGGCCGGATCAAAGCCATTGTCCACGATCAATCTTCTACCGGCGCCACCCTCTTTGTGGAACCGCTGGCGGTGGTGGAACTGAACAACGCTTACCGTGAATTACAACTGGCCGAACGCGACGAAGAACACCGCGTCCTGGCCGAACTTTCGGCTCAGGTAGGCATGCAGGCCGAAGCGCTGATTACCGGCGTCCAGGCCCTGGCCGACTTAGACCTGGCCTTTGCCAAAGCCAAATATGCAGAAGCCATTCGCGCTTCCGAACCCATCCTGCATCCGATGGGAGAAAAACCAGATGGCGGAAAGCACCGGCCGAACATCATTTGCCGCCTCTTGAACGCCCGTCATCCCCTGCTTGACCCGGCCTCTGTCGTTCCCATCAGCATTGACCTGGCTCCCGGCATCCGCGCCATGGTTATCACTGGCCCGAACACCGGCGGCAAGACGGTCACCCTCAAGACGGTGGGATTGATGGTGTTGATGGCGCAAAGCGGGTTGCACATCCCGGCACAAAGCGGCTCAGAGTTGGCCTGTTTTGAAGATGTCTGGGCAGATATTGGCGACGAACAATCCATTGAGCAGTCGCTGAGCACCTTCAGCGGGCATATGACCAATATCGTGCGTATCTTGAAGCAGGCTACCCCGCGCTCGCTGGTCATCCTGGATGAATTGGGCGCCGGCACCGACCCACAGGAAGGCGCGGCGCTGGCGCGTGCCATTCTCAATCGCTTTCTAGAGGCGGGGATTACCACGCTGGTAGCCACCCATTACCCCGAATTAAAGACTTTTGCCCACAGCACCCCTGGCGTTGTCAACGCCTCGCTGGAATTTGACGTTCAGACTCTGCGGCCGACGTATAAACTGACCATTGGCCTGCCCGGCCGCTCTAATGCCCTGGAAATTGCGGCTCGGCTCGGCCTACCCGACGACGTGATTGCTGCGGCGAGGAGCGAGATCCACCCCGACGAATTGCGCGCCGGTAAACTGCTAGACGACATCCGCAAAGAGCGCAATCGTGTCAGCCGGGAGCGCGAGGCGGCCGAAAAGGCGCGACGCAAAGCCGAGGACCTCAACCGCGAACTGGAAAAGCGGCTGGATGCAATCGAGGAAGAACGGCGGCAAGTCATTGCGCGTGCCCGGGCAGAGGCCGAGTTGGAAGTGGAAGTGCTTAAGCGGAATATTGAGAGCCTGCGGGCGCAACTGAAGAAGGCCCGCCAGCCGCTGGAGGCGCTCAGGGAAATAGAAGAGAAAGCCGAAGTGCTGGAAGAAAAAATTCAGGCCCCTATCGCCCCTAAAAAGTCGGGTGTTCGGCAGCAAGTCCGAAAGAGTGCCTTTCAACCCGGTGAGCGGGTTGTGATCGGCAGGTTAAATGCCGAGGGGGTGGTGACAAGCCTGGGGGAGTCTGAAGCGGAGGTGCAGGTTGGGAATCTGCGCATCCGGGTTGATCTGTCCGATTTGAGGCGCAAGTCCGAAGAACCTGAATCGGGAACGGTTTCTAAATCGGCTGTCAGAGAAAGCGTCTCGCCTTCGCTCTTTCAGGCGCGGCCGTCCCCCGGCTTAGAACTCGATCTGCGCGGTAAGATGGCCGACGAGGCGCTTGTTTTGCTTGACCGTTACCTGGAACAGGCGTATCTGGCCGGGCTGTTGTTTGCGCGCATCATTCACGGTAAGGGGACGGGGAAGTTACGCCAGGTCGTGCGCGAAGCACTGCGTAATCACCCGCATGTGCTGGCGTTTGAGGATGGCAGGCCTCAGGAAGGCGGCGAGGGGGTGACGGTGGTTAAGATCCGCTGAGCGGCACTAGCCGGTGCGCAAAGGTCCAAGCGGACCGGTTTTGCGCGATGGATGCAGGCGCGCGGCCAGGTCGCGCAGTTGGGCAAAACTGATGGGTTTGACAAGCACAAAGTCGGCCTCATCCCGCAGGAGTTCGGCTGAGACGGTATCGGCAGTGGTGATGACCACACGCACGTTGCTCGTCCGGGCATCGCTTTTGATTTGTTTGAGTATCTGCGTCCCATCTACATGGGGGAGGTGCAGATCCAGGATGATGGTGTGGGGGACCGGCTCTTCCGCTATCCGCTGGAAGGCTGTTTTGCCATCGCGAATGGTTTCGGTGGCAAAGTTGGCGGCCTGGAGTGCCTGGGTGAAGATTTCGCACAAGTCCTGGTCGTCTTCAATAATTATGGCAAGCGGTTTGTCGGTCATTTGCTTTCCTCTTTTTGTAGAACGGGTTGTAACGGCAGGGTGACGGTGAACGTGCTGCCTTTGCCGACTGTGCTTTCCAGTTTGATATCGCCGCCCATGAGCATGGCCAGGCGTTTGACAATGGAGAGTCCAAGCCCAATACCGCCATGTTCGCGGGTGGTGATGCTTTCTACCTGCCAGAAAGGCTCAAAGACGTAGGCCTGGTCATCTGGGGGGATGCCTGGCCCGGTATCACTGACGGCGAGTGCCCAGGTATGAGCATCGGCCAGGAAGATGTGCACAGCAACGTGGCCCTGTGGCGTGAATTTTATCGCATTATTGACCAGGTTGACCAGGATTTGCTGGATGCGGTGAGAATCGCAGGTGATGGTTTGGGGCACGTTGGGGGCGATCTCGGTTATCAATTGGAGACCTTTGTCTTGAGCGGGTTTCTCCATTGTGCTGCGAAGGTTTTCTAACAATTCGATCGTAGGGGTTTCTGCCAGTTGAATCTTGAGTCTTCCGGCTTCAATTTGAGCCTGATCGAGCAGATCGCTGATGATGTTGAGCAGACGCTGGGAGTTGACGTAAATGCGATTGGCGGCGTCGAATTGTTTTGTGTTCAACGGGCCGAAGATGGCGTCGCGCAGCATCTCGGCGTAGGCCAGGACGGCGTTGAGCGGCGTGCGCAACTCGTGCGAGACCATGGCTACAAAATTGTTCTTCATCTGTTCAATTTCGGCCTCGCGGGTGAAGTCGCGGAAGACGGCTACCGAGCCAAAGGTCTCGCCCAGCCCGCTGACCACGGGGGCGGCATTCACCGAGAGGGTCTTTTTGTTCCAGCGCACGCGCACTGCCTGGGCGTTGGGGGATGGTTTCTCCAGCAGCGCCTGCAGGCGTGGGCGGTCTGCAGGGACGATTCCTTCCTCCTGGCAGAAGGTCGGGATGTCCAGGCCGATCAATTTATTGGGCCGGATTCCGGTAAGGCTGCCCATAGAGGGGTTGGCGACGATGATTTTGTTCGTCTGGTCAAAGACCAATACGCCGTCAGCAATGCCTTGCAGGATGGCCTGCGTCTTGCCGGCCTCGATTAACTCGCGCGTCAGGGCCTCAGAGAGTTCTCGGGTGCGCACTTCCACGCGGTGATCAAGGTCGCGGTTGAGGACGCGAAGTTCTTGCAATGCCTGCTCCAGGCTGCGGGACGAAAGCCAGGAGACCAGGGCCAGGAGAAAGTAGCCGAACATTGCTAAAATATTTGGTGCAAGACCACTGATATACCCTAAAATAAACAAGTTAATTGTGCTGAGAAGTGCAAAAACAAAACTGAAATAAGGCCGTATTAACATACTAGCCATAGCTACAGGGATTGTAAAATACAATAGACTACGCCCGTCTATAAGTTCTTTGGGTGTATCGCTAATTGAGATGACTACCAACAGAAAAAACAAGAAAACTGTGCTAGCTATAAAGCCAGATATATTGCGGTTAATGTAATAAGTGACATAGGTGCCAGCAATTACAGCAAGCAATTTCCAACTAAGAGAAATATTTTCTTGGGTAGCATCTCCTGATGCGATTTGACCGATTGTGGCAAGGAACGCGGCCACTAGAATTACAAACAAACCTGCTAGGATTACGTTCAGTAGTTTTCGGCGGCGGGAATCATCAGGGTCGGTTACTGGGACATCTAGCAGTTTATTTAGGAATGGGCGAAAGCGATGGCACATATTCATTGGACTTCCTTAGAGAGCTCTAAAGCGCTAATAATTGCTGCTTGCACTACTACTTCGGGAGAGTAGAGCGATTTATCTAACCAGAGTGGAGGATATGGTGGATCAAGGTGTCGGAGCAACCAATCCCTGGCTAATTGTAACCGCCCGATGGGGACTCTATTTCCAGCCCGTTTCCATATAGAAAGAGCTTGAAGACAATAGGCGGTCTCCTCAGCAGTAGAAAAACCGCAAAAACCCCAAGAGCCATCGGCTTTTTGTGATTTGACCATCCACTCTACTGCTGGACGGCATAGATCCAAATCATATTCTTGGCAATGAATAATGGCATGCGCCGTAGTATAGTATGGGGAAAGGTGCCATTTGTCAAACCAAAAGCTCCCCGATTGTCTATTTGTATGCAACAAACGCAGAACCTTTTGTACTGCTGGATGGGTTTTGTCAAAGCCAGCCTTTCTCAAAGCACCTAGGGCGTGGATGTTAACGTCCAATGAAGGTAAGACTTCTAACGGAAAACATCGAAACCATTCTTTTTCTTCATAAGCCAATACAGCATCTATATCTGCTTTACGACCAAAAGAGATTAACAGATCAAAGCCAACACAGGTATCATCACCATCAGGTATCGAGTAGGTTTGAGAAAAACCAATTCCTTTTCCTTTTTGCCAATTCCTCTCAATATAGTCAATATGAGTTTGGCATTGTTCAAGAACCTTATTGTCTTGGTGCAAACCAGCTAAGGTTATATTCCATAATACCCATATACGTTCGAAGATTTCAATAGGCGTGATTGTAGGTGCTCCTCCACCATCACAAGTATTTTTCAAGTATTCAAACGCCTTTGTATTGTTTTGATCAACATAAAGCAAATAATACGCTGTGGCTGCAGGACTATTTCCAACAGAACCATTTAATTCTTGAATATTTTCCTTATCTAGCAAATGTAGTTGATCTGTCCCCATCATTTCAGCCGAATGTGCCGCGGTTATAAAACGCGAAATTCTGACGCCATTAAGCTTAGCCATTTTTGCTTGACGCTGATGTTTTAATCTACCCAAGATACGGTCGCCTTGTTGTTTTATGATTCCTATTTTCTCGGCGTGTGCTACCAAAGTAGGAACTATCATTTCAAAGCCTACGGTTGCCCCATTAGGATCCAGACGAAGTCCTTGAGTAGCTCCCAAGGTGAGTCTATCAAGAGCGGCTAAACCTTTTTCAACCTGTATTCGATCTTGGCCTCGCCGGCCTCTATGCGTTAGAGCAATCATTGCACCAAGCGTGCAAACGATACGGTCGTGGTAATAGAGAGGAACATGTGATCCCCATGATCCGTCTGGTAATTGGTTTGAACAAATCCAACTTAATGCACCATTAGCCATCTCTGAGTCAATGTCGTTTAACCGAGCGACCCACGAGGTGTCATATGCGGTTTTTCCTAGCGTACTGGAGCCTGTTCTCTTTAATAGGTGTATTGGATCAATCATATACTCTCTCTTTGATTATGCTTCTGGTAAGGGTACGTGAGATGGCAACCAGATCTGACCTTGAAGCAAACCCGTTCCTAAAATAATATTTCGACTTAGTTGATAATATCTTTTGAGTCGATGAATGTTTTTTTGTGACAGAGTACTATACTCCGGCTCTTTGATTTTCCTCGCATACAAATGGTCGTACAAGATCATTCGCAATTGCGTCGCGTCCATATACAGCGACGGTGCCACGGTAAAGTATAAATCCTCTTCCCCCGAATTCAAAAACGGATAATCGAACACTGTAAAACGGTCGAAGCCGATGAAGATATCAGCCTTTTCCACATACTCGCCATAGTACATGCTGACAATCTGTTCGCGAGTGGGGGCTGTGCCGTGTTCCTGAAAATACTGCACCGCCTGCTCGGCTGCCCATTGCGTGGCGTTTAGGTTATCGGCAAAGGCTCCGAAAAAGAGCCGGAAACGATTGTTCTGGCGGGTGGCTTCCCCTAATTTATCGAAAATATCGGCCAGTGACTCATACGGCGTACCTGTCAGATACTTGCGGTATTCGCCATAGAAACGGGCGCGCACGCCATAGGCTGCGTAGAAATTCAAGAAATCAGGGTGTGTGGCCAGGCGCGCCAGTCCCTCCGCGCCGATCTTTTGCATGTAGGCCTCACGCGTGGCCAGGATTTCTGGGCCGATCACCGGCGTAATCAGCGTCTCTATACCGTGGTCAAAGAACAACTTGTAAAGCGCAATGTGCTGCTTGCCGGTAATATCCATGTAGGCATGAATGGGGTCTTCCCATTGCCTGTCCCCAAATTCCAGCATGAACCAGCGGCGGGTGCCGTTGATGGGAAAGACCACTACCTTAGAGCCGCCGGCGCGGACAAGCGCAGCAACTTCGTCGGTGGGCAGGGCCAGAAAAGTGTGCAAATCCATCGAAATTCCGTAAGAAAGAAACAGGCAGATAACATATTAATTGTACAACCAGATTGAAAAGCCCAAAACCATTTTTACCCGCATTACAAAAATGTAAGCCATAGGCCATACAGGTATTGTAAAATCAAACAGACACATTTACCGCCCACTCTCAATCGGATAACCATGCCTTCATCTGTTCGAGAACTCTGGTCACGTTCTGCCTGGTATCGCTGGCTCCTGGGCCTGGCGCTGGTTTTCCTGCTTCTCCGCCTGGGGGGGCAGATCTATTACCTGTTTATCGTCCGGCCGCTGGAGATGGGCAGTTTCCATGGCGTTTTTGTTCCCAATGATTTGAAAGACTATCTCGAAGCCGCCGAACGTTTTGCCCTGCGCCAGGACCTTTACCTTGAAGGCCGGCTGAATCGGGTGGAATTTTACCAATATGCCCCTTCGTATGCCCTGGCGCTCACGCCCCTCCTGCATGTTCACCCCACGATTATTCTCATCGGCGATGTGCTGGTGCATATTGCCGCCTACCTTGCCCTTTACCTGACCTGGAAGCGTATCTTTCGGCGGCTCAACCTGCCGCGCGGCGAAGAGATGTTAACCCGCACGCTGCCGCTTTGGCTTGTCTTTGAACCGTTCTGGAGTGACCTGAGTTACCTGAACATCTACATCCTGGTTGCCTTGCTGGCTTCCTGGCTGACCGAGGCGGTTCTGCGCGAGGACCTGGCCTGGTCGGCCATCCTGAGCATCCTCCTGCTTCAGGTAAAGCCCTTCTGGGCCTTTGCATTGGGCGTCCCGCTGCTGCTTGGCCCGCGCAAGTTTTTCTGGAAGACGCTGGGACTGACGCTGGCGGGTTACCTGGGTGTGACAGGGATGACCATCCTCTTGGCCGGACCGGAATACGGCCTGCAGCAATATGCTGACTACTTTCGCTTTCTGGCCAGCATGAGTGCCAATTTCCCCTGGCGCGGGCCGGAACTTTCGATGCTGGGTTACAATCACTCCATCATGCAGACTGTTTTGTATTTGGCGGGCATCTTGCCACAGACCCGACAGATAGCCCTTGGCCTGAAGTTCCTCATCCTGCTGCCGTTAGCCGGGCTGGCAGCCTGGCACCTGTTCCGCCCGGCGCAAAAAGAGACCGGCGGCCTGCACAAACTGGAAATGGCCTTTGTCCTTTACACGGCGGCTTTTCTGTTCCTGGATATCATCTGGGAGGTGACGCTGGGCCTGGCTGTTTTCGCCTATCTCCTGGCCGTGATCGAAAGCCGCCCGGCGCGATGGCTGGCCTGCCTGACCTTTATCCCCTACGCTTTGCTGGATGCCTGGCGGTTTATAAGTTATCTCCTGTGGGGGGAGCGTTCTCTGGCCGGGGCTTATATCCTGACCGACCCAAGCGCCTATCTGCCGATGATATTGTTTGTCCTGCTGGTCTTCTATGCCCTGTTGCTGCACCGGCTGTTTAACCGGGCGGCCGCGTCCTCTCCGGGAAACGGCAAGCAGGCTGCGGGTCGGGCCTGAGACGGGTGGAAGCAAATGTCTGAGAACGAGGCGCAATCCCTCCCCCCTGTCCGCATAGATATTGCCTATAGCGTCATTGGCCTGGTGACCACCATTGTCTGGTCGGTTGTAGATGGCTGGCTGTTGTACTTTTACCTGCCGCCTGAAGGCCAGGGGACGGCGCTGGTCCCTGCCGCGCTTTACGGGACGGCCGTGCTGCTTGCGCGCCTGCTCAATGCTGTGCTCACCCCGCCTATCGGGTACTGGTCTGACCGCACGAACAGCCGCCTGGGACGCCGGCGGCCTTATATCCTGTTCTCTGGCTTGCCCTATTTGCTCCTCTTTGTCTTTTTGTGGACGCCGCCTTTGCGCCATGAGTCGCCGCTCAACCTGGTTTATCTGGGGCTTGTGCTGGTCTTGTTCAATGTGGCCCAAAGTTTGGTGACCATTCCATTGGGTTCGCTCCTGCCCGAACTGGCGCGGACGGACCGTCATCGCATCCGCATGACGGCCTGGAGTGCCAGTTTTCAACTGTTGGGCGTCATTCTTGCCGGCCTGGCGGGTTTTGTGATTGACCGCTGGGGCTATGCGCCGGCCGCGTTGATCTACGCCGTTTTCCTCCTGCCGCTGTTGTATGCCCCTTTATTGTTCTTGCGCGAGCCGTCAGAGCGGCAGATGGGCGGGGAACGTTTTGGCTTTTGGCAGAGCATTCGCATCACCCTCTCCAACCGCCCGTTTCAAGTGCTGACCCTGACGGGGATCTGTTTCTGGACGGCGACGACTTTCTTGATTCTCATCGTGCCGTTTATTGTGACCGAAGTCTGCGGCCTGACGGTAGCCGATACGCCCTATTTTTATCTGCCGGCTGTGTTGGCCTCGCTGGCCTGCTACCCGCTGGTTAACTGGCTGGCCGGGCGCTTTGGCAAATGGCGTGTCTTTGCTGCTTCGCTGCTGGCTTCGGCTTGCGTCCTGCCGCTGCTGATGTTGATTGGGCCGTGGCTGCCTGTGCCGCTGATCGTCCAGGGCGTAGCCTGGATGACTATGCAGGCGGCGGCGCTTTCAGGCGTGGTGATGCTGCCGCAGACCTTTGCGGCTGAAATCACCGACTATGATGAGAAACTGACCGGCCAGCGGCGCGAGGGGGCTTACTATTCGGCCTGGAGCCTGCTTGACCAGGTGGTCAACGGCCTGGCGGGGGCTGTTTTACCGCTCTTGCTTTTGCTGGGCCGCAGCCGCCTGGATGCGCATGGGCCGCTTGGCGTTCGCCTGACCGGGCTGGTTGGCGGTGTGCTGCTCCTGGCGGCTTTCTTCATCTTCCAGCGTTATCCATTGAAGTCCCTTTCAGAAAAGACAAAAGCGGCTGGATAGGAGATGATTTGGCCGGAGGTGCTATCATGAGTGACTTGGAACGCGTGGCAATGTTGGAACGCATCAATTATCTGACCATGGAACCGGTGGCTGCGGTTACCCCCGGCGCGGAGGTCATCCTTCAGGATGATGTTATCCTGACCAGCAGCAAGGTGTACCCGCTGCCCGAAGCCAATCACGCCTGCCTGTTACGCACCGACCCGCGCAAGGCCGAAGGGTTGATTGATGAAATCGTTGCCTACTTCGAGGCGCGCGGTATGCCGCCGGTGATTATGCTCTCCCCGGCATGTCAGCCCGCCGACCTGCATCAGCGCCTGTTGGCGCGCGGCTTTCGCCGGCAGGAGCCCGACGAGACCTGGATGGTGATGGAAAATCTGCAACAACGCAAGGCGCCAAAAGTTGAAGCAAAGGTCCAGGTGCGTCAAATCACTCGCGCCGAGGCGCCACTTTTTGCCGAGGTGATGACCGCCGCGTATGAAATGCCTTCAGAGTATGCCGATGTGCTGGCCGATCTCCTGGCGCCGTCCATTGGCCTGCCGGGCATCACCCACTTCCTGGCCTTCAGCGGCGGCAAGGCCATTGCCACCCTCAGTTTGATGCGCTGGCAGGATTATGTCACTATTGGCAGCGCGGGCGTCTTGCCGGAATACCGCCGCGGCTTGCCCATTCTGGCAATGGCAGTTGAAGTGCTGACCGAGGCCCAGCGCCAGGGAGTCAAGACGGTGCTTGGACAAACTGTTCTCGGCCCGCTTTTTGAGCGTTTCCTGCGTTTTTGCGGTTTCTCCTATGCTTTTAAGCGCGTTCCTTATATGCTGGCATGACCACCTTAGTTGAAATTCGCGACTTGAGAAAGACGTATCAAACCGGCAGTGTCCGCTTTGAAGCCCTGCGCGGCATTTCGCTGGATGTAGAAGAAGGCGACTTCGCGGCCATTATGGGACAATCCGGCTCCGGCAAGTCCACCCTCCTGCATATCACCGGCGGTCTGGACCAGCCGACGGCTGGTTCTGTCCGAGTGGGCGGGACCATGCTCCAGGCCATGTCGGAGCGTGAACTGGCGCTCTTTCGGCGTGCACAGGTCGGGTTTGTCTTCCAGTTCTTCAACCTGATTGAGAACCTGAATGTGCGCGCCAATGTGGAATTGCCGGCCCTGCTGAAGGGCGGGCAGAGCCGGCGTGACATTCACCGGCGATGTTCCTTTCTGCTCGAACGGCTTGGCATTGCCGACCAGGCCAACAAATATCCCTGGGAACTTTCTGGGGGGCAGCAGCAGCGAGTGGCCATTGCGCGCGCCCTTATTAATCAACCTGCCCTGCTGTTGGCAGATGAACCTACCGGCAACCTGGACAGCGCCAGCGGCGAGGAGGTGCTGAACATTCTGCGTCAGTTCAACCAGCAGGGACAGACCATCTTGATGGTCACCCATGCCGCCTCAGCCGCGGCCCAGGCCGATTACATCTTCTTTATCCGCGACGGCCTGCTGGTGGATCAAATGCCGGGCGGCGACGAGAAGGCCATTGCCCAGCGCCTGGCAGACTTGCGGTAGGGTTTCCATGCATGCTATTTGGCAAAAGATCTGGGCCGATTTGCTGCACCGCCGTCTGGTCTCGCTGTTGATTCTTGGCACCATTGCGGCCGCAGCCGCCCTGCTCACATTGGCGCTCATCACGCTTTTCAACCTTGAAGCCCCCTACGATAAATCTCATGCTGAATTGAACGGCGCGCATTTGTGGCTGCACTTTAAGCCCGGCCGGGTGCGCGCGATGGATATCCGTCAGATCGAATCTCTGCCCCAGGTAACAGAGAGCACTGGCCGGCAGTTCAGTTACACCACCTCGGTGCGTTTCAACCAGCAGCGTGTGCCGGTCAGCCTGCGGGTCATACCGCCTGAGCCGCCGCGCGTCAATCGCCTGCGCCTGCTGTCTGGCCGTCTCCTTAACCCTGGAGAGGATGAGGTACTCATCAGTCGTGATTTGCGCGATATTTACCATTTGGGGCCGGGCGATCAGTTGGAAATCCTGCGCGCCGATGGCCGCCGTGTCACCCTGCCCATTGTGGGGGTGGTTTACGACCCCATGTACGATAATTATCGCAGCAGCCTGCCGCCTTATGCTTACTTGAGCGAGGATTTGCTTGCCAGTCTCTTTCCGGACAAATCAACCTGGGAATGGTCGTTGGGCTTGCGCCTGGCAGACCCGGAAGCCGTGCAGACTGTGCTGGAGCAAATTGAAGCAATGCGCACGGTTACGTTTATTGCCAGCCATACCGATTGGCGCGATGTGCGCAGTTCGGCCATCTTTGACGCTCAAATGGCCTTTATTTTCCTTTCTGCATTCAGTTTTTTTGCTATTCTGGCTACTGTCTTGATTGTGGTCAGCATTGTCAGTTCCACCGTATTGGCGCAAATCAAGCAGATTGGCATTCTCAAGGCGGTCGGTTTTACCGGCCAACAGGTATTGGGGGTGTATGTTGGCCAGTATGCTCTCTTAAGTTTGCTTGGCACAATATTGGGCTTCCTGCTGGGGCTGGGATTGGCGCCGTTGCCGCTGAAGACGGTTACGGCCTCGCTCAATACCGCCTACCGGCCGCCTTTCAACCCGTGGACCATGTTGATTGTCTTTGTGGCTGTGCCCGGCATAACCATGCTGGCTGCAATGACGGCCTCGGCCCGCGGCGCGCGCGTCAACACAATTCAGGCGATTGCCGTTGGCGGCGAGACTCTGCTGAAAAAATCCTTCTGGCTGGCGCGCGTATTGGAAAGGGCCGGCGCGCCTATGCCGCTGGTGCTGGGCGTGAACGATGTGTTTGTCAAGCCGCTGCGTTCTATCCTGGCGGGCATCAACCTGACGCTGGGCGTTATGGGGGTTGTCTTTGGCTTGGCGCTTTCCGGCACGATTCGGGTTTACCGCCAAAACCCTGCTTTGCTGGGTCTGGTCTATGATGCGATTGTCACGCGCGAGCAAAGCAGTGACGACCGGGCGCGGCGGCTGATTGCGCAGGCGCCGGGCGTGGAGGCTTTTTACGGCGAGTACTTGGTCGAAGCCCAAACGCTGGATGGACGTTTGCTCAAACTGCGCGCTGTAGAAGGCGATATGGAAGCCTTCCCTTTTCACATTCTTGAAGGACGTTTCTTTCAGCCGGGGAGCAGCGAAGCCCTGGCCGGCAAAGGCTTGCTTGACTGGCTGGGGCTAAAGGTGGGCGATTCGTTAACGCTGGTTTTGGATAAGGACGATGGTCCTCAGGCGACCTGGGTGATTGTGGGCGAATATCCTGAACCGGCAGATGCCGGTCAACGCTTGATGGTGAGTCTCTCCAGTGTGCGCCCGCTGCTGAAACACACCGATCCCAGCACGTACTACTTGAAACTATCACCCTCGGCCGATCCGCAGGCTATCCGCGCTTTTCTTTCCCCGCGCCGCGAATCAGATTTGAACTTTACGTTGATGGAGGATGTGATCCCCAGCACGGTCATCTATTTGCAGGTGGCCATTTTTGCGTTGGCCGGCATCTTGATTGGCATTGCGATGGTGAACATCCTGATCATGTCCCTCCTCTCGGCTCAGGAAAAACTGCGGGTGGTGGGCATCCTGAAAACGGTGGGTATGACTCCCTGGCAGGTCATCTTCATGTTCATCACCAGCGCATCCTTTTTGGGGATGTTATCCATTGCAGCGGGGGTGCCGGCAGGACTGGTTTTGACGAGGAATTTGTTGAATCTGATGGCCGATTTTACCGGCTTTGGCCAGATCTCTGTTTCTGTGGGGAAGGCCGCCCTGTTGGCGCTTTTACCGTTTACGCTCTTTGTCAGTGTTTTGGGGAGTTTCTTGCCGGCGCGCTGGGCGGCAAAGGTCTACATTGTTCACGTCTTGCGAAAAGAGTAACGAAGCAGGTTACTGGCCCAATCCGGGCAGTCCGCCCGCCGGGGCGGCATAACGGACAGCCTGGATCACGGCCTGAGCAAATGCTTCGGCTGCAAAAGTTCCGATCAGACTGACATCTGCCCGGCGGCCGCCGGTAGCCAGCGCAAAAATGGTATCGCCGTCCAGCATGGTATGCGCCGGGCGGATGGTACGCGCCAGGCCATCTTGCGCCATTTGTGCCACTTTGTTGGTTTCGGCTTTTGTCAATTGGGCGTTTACGGCTACAACGCCGATAACTGTGTTGCTTCGTTCTGCAAGGGTCAGGATGGTGCGCCCGACGAATGTCTGCATGACGCTCAATGTGTTGGCAAATGCGCCCGTCTCTCCCAGCCGCAAGGGTCCGGCCTGAAGTGGACGCGCTCCGGCCAAAATTTGTCCGCTGGAAGGGTCAATCACATCGCCAAAGGCATTGACTGCTGCCAGTGCGCCGACTACCAGGCCGCCTCCGATTTGCAAACTGGCGGTGCCGATTCCGGCTTTCATGGCGCGCTGCATGCCAAAGATCTTACCGACCGATGCGCCTGTCCCCACGCCGACATTGCCCTGCGCCGGCGGCTGAGATGAGGCGTTCAGGCAGGCCTGGTAACCCATGTCTGCATCTGGGCGCACATCTGGCCGTCCCAACCCCAAATCGAACAATACGGCAGCCGGAACAATAGGCACGCGGGCTACGCCGGTGTTGAAGCCGATCTTCTGTTCTTCCAGATAACGCATGACGCCGGCGGCCGCATCCAGCCCGAAGGCCGAACCGCCGGTCAGTAAGACGGCATGTACCTTTTCCACCAGGTTGAGAGGGTTGAGCAAATCGGTCTCGCGCGTACCGGGCGCGCCGCCGCGCTGATCCACACCGCCAACCGCTCCTCTGCGGCAGAGAACGACGGTGCAGCCGGTCAGCGCCTGGCCGTCTTGGGCATGTCCCACCTCGATGCCAGGTACATCGGTGATGGCATTTTTCCAGGCCATATGCAAGGCTTATTTCAGGATATGCACCAACTCCAAAAATTCCTGCCACTCTTCTTCAAAAAAGTGCAGGGTGACGTTGTTCAATTCCATGTGATAGGTGGTTTCGCCGTCGGGTTCCTCGGCGCTCCATACCAGGTAGTTCTCTGTTTCGGCGAGGGTTTGCGTCTTGGGTTCGAGGTCGCTTTTAGACATGGGTTTCTCCTTGTTTGATAGTAACTGCCTGCCCTCCCGCAGGTTTTGGCGCAATGTCCAAGCCAGAAGACGTCTCCAAAATCACCAGCATTGCTGGTCAGCCCCGTTCTAACCTGCGGGAGGGTTAAGGGTAGGCAATTACGTTTGATAATATTATAAGGTGTGGGCGGGAAATTACAACCACCATCCCTGGTTATGGTTTGGGACGGCGGAGTTTCTGCCACAGACGGGTGAATATGTCTTTGAAACGGGACCAGGCTGGGGGTCTGGCGGGAACCGAGGGGGGTTCTTCGGGGGGCCAGGGGTCCAGGTCAAACATCTTCCGCAAGACGTAGCGTCCAATCAGGGTGAATGTTGCCAGGATGGGGGCAGCGATGATGATGCCGATAAAGCCGATCAGGCTGGCTGCAACCAGGGCTGCAACCAGTACAGCCGCGGGGTGAACTTTAAGCGTGTGGGACATGACGCGCGGGGAAACGTAGGCGTCGAAAATCTGGTCAATCAGCAGGGCGATGATGAGAACGACCAGGCTGTAGGTCAGCGGCTGCATGCCAAAGAGTTTGTAGTTTTGAAAATAGGTGACCAGGAAGAGCACAATCCAGTTGATGGCCGGGCCGATGTAGGGGACAAAGCGGGCGATGCCGGCCAGCAGCGCCAGGCCGAGTGCGTAGCGTACACCCAACAGGCTGAGCACGATGAAGTAGACCAACATTGCCAGGCTGACGATGATGATCTGACCCCGCAGGAAGGCGTTCCAGATGCGTCCTAATTGTTTCCCCAGTTGGCGGATGTCATCGGCGTAGCCTGGCAGGTCAATTTCAATGATGCGTTCGCGCAGGCCGCCGCTTTCGACCAGGACGAAGTAGGAGGTGATCAGGATGAAAAACGTCCAGCCAAAGGCCTCTGCTGCCCGGCCTGCCAGGGTGCCGATCAGGCTGCCAAGCCGGCCCAGCAGGTTTTGGGCATTGGCAAGCACCTGGTCTCCCAGGGTGTCCATGCGGATTGTGTTGAAGTCGAGTTCAAAGGGGCCGATCTGGTACACCTGATGAGAGAGTTGCTCCAGGAGGAGCGGCAATTCGGTCAGGCCGCGGTTGACCAGGTCAATCAGGCTTTGCGCTTGTTGAATCAGGCCCACGCCGCCGGCGGTGAGCAGACCGAGCAGGATCAAAATCAGCAGGGCATAAACCAGCCCTACAGCGCCATTCCAGCGGATGTTCAGCTTGCGGTGCAGGAAGTCGGCGATGGGGTGCAGCAAATACGCCAGGGTGAAAGCAAGGATGAACGGGCCAAGCAGGTAGTGGAACTTTACCAGGAAGGCTGCCGTCAGCGCCACAAGGCTGAAGCCGACGACCAGTTTCGTCCCCATGCCCCAGCGCGGGGAGGATGAAGCGGGTGTTTCTGTCATTGTCTTTGTGACCTCGGTTTCATTGTAGCCTGTGCCGGGCATTTTTTCAACCATGGGTTGTGGCGCTGGTGCAAAAGGCATCCACAGATTGCGCAGATTGCACAGATTGGGCTTCAAAGTTTGTGCAATCTGGTAATTGCCCAGCCTTAACCCTCCCGCAGGTTAGAACGGGGCTGACCGGCGATGCTGGTGATTTTGGAGACGTCTTCCGGCTTGGACATTGTGCCAAAACCTGCGGGAGGGTAGGCAGTTATGATATCTGTGCCAATCTGTGGCAAAAAACAACCTGCCGCAAATGCTGCGGTTGCGTAAATCTTAAGATTCTTTGCCGATGGAAATTTGTATAATAATAAAGAGCAATGCCACTGTCGTTGCGGTGTTACCGTGCAAGAGGTCTCACAAGCAGAGGAGGTGGATGATGTTCAAGAACATCCTTTTGGGTGTAGATGGCTCAGCCCATGCTCTCAAGGCCGCGAAGGTGGCCGGAGAACTGGCGCGTGCCATGCAGGCTGATTTGCGCATCGTCGCCGCCTACGACCCTGTGCCGTCTTATCTGGGCGAGCCGAATTTGTTAGATACCATCGCCGCCCGCCAGAAGCACGCCGAGGAAATTATCCAGGCTGCTTTGAAGGAAGTCGGTCCAACTCCGACTGAGGTCAAGACCGAGATGTTGGAGGGATCGGCTGCCGAAGTAATCATTGAGGTGGCCAACACGCGCAAAACAGATTTGATTGTCGTCGGCTCGCGCGGCTTGGGGCAACTGGTTGGATTGCTGCTTGGCAGCCAAAGCCAGAAGATTATCCAGCATGCTCCCTGCCCGGTGTTGGTCGTCCGTTGATTGCCGGCTCAAAGGTCAAATTGTTGCGCCAGGCGTTCGGCTTTGGCGAACTCCTCGGGCGTATTGACGTTCCAAAAAGCCAGCCCTGAGGGGTCGGCCGTGGCTACTTCGTCTGGGGTCAGGACGCGCACCTTGACGGACGGGAACCAGGCGATGACCTTCCATTCTCCGGCCTCGATGGCAGAAAGAATGGCCGGAAGACAGGCGGCGCGCCGATAGACAGCATGGAACGGCTCGTATCCCTCGTCGGTTTTGGGGATGACCACATCCGCTTCTTCGCGAAGCATCAGGCTGGCGGCGTTTTCGATGAGCGTTGGACTGGCGAAGGGCATGTCACAGGCCACAACCGCGACGTACTCGCCGCGGGCCGAAGCGATTGCAGTGTAGAGTCCGCCCAGGGCGCCGCGGCCCGGCCAAAGGTCTGGCGTGAGCCGCAGGCCGAGAAACGCGTAGGCTTCCGGCCGGTTGGTGGTTACCAGAATCTCATCCGCGATCGGCCGCAGCCGATCTGCCACGCGCTGGATGAGAGGCTGTCCCAGGAATGGCATCAAAGCCTTATCCTGTCCCATGCGCGCCGATCTTCCGCCGGCCTGGATTACAAGGCTGAGCATGAGGTATATTATAGAGCGGAATGAGCACAATTGGTAATGTACTCGACCGTTTGACAAAAACTGGGGAGTTGTACACCAGGGAGGCAGACGGGGCAGTACGTTGCTTTGCCTGCGCCCATCGTTGCCTGATTCGCCCCGGACGGCGCGGTATTTGTCAGGTGCGCTTCAATCAGGCCGGAGAGTTGCGCGTGCCGTGGGGGTATGTGGCTGCACTGCAGGCCGACCCGATTGAGAAAAAGCCGTTTGCTCATTTCTTGCCCGGTGCCACAGCCCTGACCTTTGGAATGCTGGGCTGCGACTTCCATTGCAGTTTCTGTCAGAACTGGTTCTCCTCTCAGGCCATGCGTGACCCGGCTTCGGACGAGGCTGTGGGCCTTGTGCGGCGTATCCAGCCGGAGCAAATGGTGGATGTGGCCCGGCAAGTGGGCGCGCAGGTAGTGGTCTCCTCTTACAACGAGCCGCTGATTACCAGCGAATGGGCTGTGGCAATTTTCCAACAGGCCAAAGCGGCTGCCTTGAAGTGCGCCTATGTTTCTAACGGCAATGCTACTCCTGAAGTGTTGGCCTATCTGCGCCCTTATCTGGATGCCTATAAGGTGGACTTGAAGTCCATGCAAGACAGTAACTACAGGCGTTTGGGCGGTGTTTTAAAAAATGTATTGGATACCATCCAAAAGGCTTACGAACTGGGGCTGTGGCTGGAAGTGGTGACGCTGGTTATTCCCGGTTTCAACGATTCAAATGCCGAACTTTGGGAGGCGGCGCGTTTTCTGGCAGGTATCTCCCCTGATATTCCCTGGCATGTGACGGCTTTCCACAGCGACTACAAAATGCTGGACCGCGACCATACAGATGCGCGCATGCTCCAGCGCGCAGCAGATATTGGCCGCGAGGCGGGTTTGCACTTTGTCTATGCCGGGAATCTGCCGGGCCGCGTGGGCGAATATGAGGATACGTTTTGTCCATCATGCAACCGCCCGGTCGTGCGGCGCAGAGGCTATACCCTCTCTGCGTACCACATTACAGGGGATGGACGCTGCGAATTTTGTGGCGTGAAAGTTGCCGGTTTATGGCCGGAGAATCCGACTCAGGTGAATTTAAACCAATTTGGCTTTCCAAGGCCTCTCTGGTAAAATTTTGCTGTATAATCAGGCAACGCTAATTTTGAGTCATCAGGAAAGGAGGCTGACGCTCAAAATCATCCCTTTATTTTTCCCCCTGTACGCTAAATCTTTCAATTCAAAAATTTCTCTAGGAGGAGAAACCGTGAAACGTAACCTGTTCATCGTTTTTTCGTTGGTCTTGTTGGCCAGCATGGTGCTTTCTGCCTGCGGCCCCAAGGCAACCGAAGAACCTGCTGCCCCGGCAGAGCCCGCTGCTACCGAGGCCCCTGCGGCCCCGGCCTATGAAGGCCTGGTGGTGGAAGCCCCCAACTGCGACTACGGCGGCGAGTTCCTCAAGATGGAAGCCGTGGACGAGTACACCGTGAAGTTCACGCTCTGCTACCCGGACCCGGCCTTCCCCTCGAAGGCAGCCTTTACGCCGTTTGCCGTTCAGCCGAGGGAGTATCTGGAATCCACCGGCGGGGCTCCGCTTGAAAAGCCGATTGGCACCGGCCCGTACAAGGTTGAGGCCTGGGAACGCGGCAACCAACTGGTCTTCACCCGCAATGAAGACTATTGGGGCGAAAAGGCTAAGACGCCGACTTTGGTCTTCCGCTGGAGCAGCGAATCGGCCCAGCGTCTGCTGGAACTCCAGTCTGGCACCGTGGACGGCATTGACAACCCCGGTCCCGATGACTTTGCTACCATCAAGAACGACCCGAATCTGCAGTTGCTCAACCGCGAGGCGCTCAACATCTTCTATATTGGCATGAACAACACCTATCCGCCCTTTGACAATGTCAAAGTGCGGCAGGCGATTGCCATGAGCATTGACCGCCAGCGCATTGTGGATAACTTCTATCCAGAAGGCTCTGTGGTGGCCTCGCACTTCACCCCCTGCGCCATCCCCAACGGCTGCGTGGGCGAAGAGTGGTATGCGTTTGACCCGGTTAAGGGCAAGGAGTTGCTGGCTGAGGCCGGTTACCCGAATGGCTTCGAGACTGAAATTGCCTATCGCGATGTGGTGCGCGGTTACCTGCCGCAGCCGGGCGTGGTGGCTCAGGACATTCAGGCTCAGTTGAAGGCCAACCTGAACATTGATGCCAAGATCGTGGTCATGGAATCGGGCGCCTTCCTGGATGCGGCCGACTCCGGTCAACTGTCCGGTTTGCACCTGCTGGGTTGGGGCGCCGACTATCCGGACCAGACCAACTTCCTGGATTATCACTTCGGCGCGACCTCGTCCAAGCAATTTGGTGAGAAGCACCCTGAGATTACCGAACCGCTGAAGAAAGCGGCCTCGCTGGTGGGCGATGATGTCCGCAAGCCGTACTACGAAGCGGCCAACAACGCTATTCGCGAACTGGTTCCCATGATTCCGGTTGCGCATGGCGGTTCGGCTGTGGCCTTTAAGGCGGCTGCTACGGGCGCACACGCCAGCCCGCTGGGCAACGAATACTTCGCCGTGGTCGAAATCCCCGGCCAGGACACGCTGGTCTGGATGCAGAATGCCGAGCCGATTTCGCTCTACTGCGCGGATGAGACGGACGGCGAGTCCCTGCGCGCCTGCGAACAGGTCACCGAATCCTTGCTGTCGTTTGAAATTGGCGGCACGGCGGTCAACCCCGGTCTGGCCGAGTCCTACGAGGCCAACGAAGATTTGACCGAGTGGACGTTCCACCTGCGCAAGGGCATCAAGTTCCATGACGGCTCAACGCTGGATGCCAACGACGTGATCGTCTCCTGGGCGTTGCAATGGGATTATGCTCACCCGCTGCACAAGGGGAACACAGGCGCGTTCACCTATTTCAACAGCCTGTTTGGCAACTTCCTGAATGCTCCGCCCCAGTAAAGTTCACAAATAACGGACATACCTCCCCCGGCAGGGTTTTCCTCCTGCCGGGGGAAACGCAACATATAGCACAATGACCACATACATCCTCCGACGCATTTTTTCCAGTTTGCCTGTTTTATTTGGCATCTTATTTGCCACCTTTGCGCTGGCGCGTTTGATTCCCGGCGATCCCTGCCGGGCCATCTTGGGTGAAAAAGCGACTCATCAGGCCTGTGAAATCTTCATTCATGAACACGGCCTGGATAAGCCCATCCTGCATCAATTTGTCATTTATGTTGGCGAAGTTGCGCGCGGTGATTTTGGCGTCTCTTTCCGCTTTTCTAAGCCAGTTGCGGAGTTGATCATCGAACGCCTCCCGACCACGATTGAATTGGGCCTGAGCGCGCTTTTCCTTTCGGTCATCGTGGGCATTCCGCTTGGCGTGATCTCGGCCATACGCCATAACTCATGGATTGATGTGCTGACGATGGTCTGGGCGAACATTGGCGTTTCTATGCCGGTCTTCTGGTTGGGTTTGATGCTGGCTTACGTCTTTGCCTTGCTGCTGAAAGATACCCCCTTCTGGTTGCCGCCCTCAGGCCGTCTGACAGCCGGGATTGTAGCCGTGCCGTTTACCACCGTCTGGGGTGTTCAGGTGCCGGAGACAGGGTTTGGGCGGAACCTTGTAGACTTTATTACCCGCATGAATGTCCTGAACGCTATTCTCTCTGCCAATTGGAAGTTGCTCGGCGACGCCATCAAACATCTCATCCTGCCATCGCTGGCGCTCAGTACCATCCCGATGGCCATCATTGCCCGCATGGCACGTTCCAGCATGCTGGAGGTATTGGGACAGGATTATGTTCGCACGGCGCGCGCCAAGGGCTTGCCCTACTTCAAAGTGGTCACCAAACACGCTTTCCGTAATGCCCTTTTGCCGCTGGTAACCGTCATTGGCTTATCGCTGGGCGGTTTGATGGGCGGGGCGGTTCTGACCGAGACGATCTTTGGTCTCTCCGGCATTGGGCGCATGATGTATGATTCGATCACGGCCCGAGATTATGGCATTGTTCAGGCCTTCACAGTGGTCATTGCTATTGTCTTTGTCTTCCTGAACTTGATCGTTGACATTTCATACGCCTATCTTGACCCCCGCATCCGGTTGGAGTAGAAGCCGCATGGACAAGACTACCTCGAATCAAGTTGCCAAATTAGATGCTGAAGGGCTTTCCTTAAAATCTGTCAGTTTGTGGCAGACAACCTGGCGGCGTTTCTTCCGTCGGAAATCGGCGCTGGTTGGGCTGGTCATGCTTGGAATCCTGGTCTTTGTTGCCCTGACGGCTGAAATCATCGCCCCCTATGACCCCTTGGAGGTATTGATTGGCAAAGAACCGGTCAAGATGCGCCAGGCACCGTGCATCCATCTTTTGGGTTGCCCGGCCGATCAACCTCAGCACATTATGGGGGTGGATGGCAATGTGCGCGACCAGTTCAGCCGCCTGCTCTATGGTGCCCGCCTGAGCCTGATGATCGGTTTCTCCACCGTCACATTTGCCATTGTGATTGGTACCGTTCTGGGCGCGGTTGCCGGCTACTTTGGCGGCTGGGTGGACAATGTCATCATGCGTGTGATGGATGTGCTTTTGGCTTTCCCTGAACTACTGTTAGCCATTGCTATTGTCTCGGTCCTTGGGCCGGGGTTAATCAATGCTTTGCTGGCAATTGGTATTGTCTCCATACCGGCCTATGCGCGTGTTGTCCGCGCCAGTGTCCTCTCGGTGCGGGAGATGGATTACGTCTCGGCGACCCGCGCCTTAGGAGGCGACAACTTTCGCATTCTCTTCAACCGCATTTTGCCCAATGCACTGACGCCGCTGATTGTGCGCGGCACACTGGGTATTGCCGGCGCCATTATTGACGCGGCCGCCCTGTCATTCCTTGGCTTGGGCGCCCAGCCGCCGACGCCGGAATGGGGCTCTATGCTTGGCGCCGAACGCAATCAGGTCTTTACTGCGCCGCACCTGGTTTTCTACCCTGGCTTTGCCATTATGTTCACCGTTCTGTCTTTCAACTTGCTGGGTGATGGTCTGCGCGATGCGCTTGATCCGCGCCTGGCCCATGTCAGCAAATAGGACGCGCTTATCGAAAATCACAGGCCTCTGTAAGAAGACACAGAGGCCTGTGATTATTATTCCAGGGATGCTTATGCTTGATTGATTCATGGCGCGATCTCCAGCCGCAACCGAATCATCTCAACGCAACGCCGCGCAGTTTCAAAGGCACAAGGAGCAACTTTAAGAGACACAGGATAGGCGATTGAGGTGCGCCAAAAATCCTGTTTATCCTGTACATCCTGTTTCATAGCTCTACGTTTGCCGCGTTCAATATTTGGCACGTACCAATGTATTTCCTTGCGCTTCCATGACAATCCCCATATAATACCTCAATGCAACACTCCCCCTCGAAGAATCGCGTTAACCGTTTGACCAAATGGCTGATTCCTCCGGCTGCTATTTTGGTCATCCTTGCCTGGCTGATAATTGCCCCGCCTGGGCTGCTTGGTAAAGCCGACGCAATTGGCTATGCCGTCTGCCACCGCATTGACGCCCGTTCCTTTCACATTGGCGAACGGCAATTGCCTTTGTGCGTGCGCTGTTCGGGGACATTCACGGCTGCGGCAGTAGGCATTATCTTCCAGACGGTTCTTGCCAGACGCCGCGCCGGTTTCCCGGCCCGTAAGGTGATTGTTGTCCTGGGCATCTTTGCCCTTGCTTTTGTTCTCGATGGTACCAACTCGTATTTCACCCTGGTCAAGGAAGTCATGCCGGGCCGATTGGCACAAATTCCCACCCTCTACGTACCTCAGCACTGGCTAAGGCTGCTAACCGGCAGCGGCATGGGACTGGGGATGGCGGCGGCGATTTTTCCGGTTTTCAATCAGACCGTCTGGAAAGAGCCTGACCCGCGCCCGGCGCTGGCCGGTTGGCGCCAACTGGGGGCGTTGGTTGGCATCATGTTTCTCTTAGACCTGGCTATCTTGAGTGAGCAGCCGTTCATTCTGTACCCAATTGCGTTTATCAGCACGGCAGGCGTGATCATGTTGTTGACCATGGTCTTCAGCATGTTATGGGTCATGATGATGCGGCAAGAAAATGCCTGCGAGAACCTGCGCTGTGCCTGGCTGCCACTGTTAGCCGGCTTGACCATTGCTTTGTTGATGATTCTAGGCATTGACCTGGCGCGCCTATCTCTGACCGGCACGTGGGGCGCCTTTCCGTTAAGGACACTCTGACGAGTCTTTGCAACCTGCCGCCATATCTTGCGTAAGTTTGAGGAGATGTTAGGAATATGGAAGTTTTAGGTATCTTCACCGCCTTTGGGCTTTCGGCCAGCGCCGGACTGAACGCTTACATCCCCTTGTTGGTAGTGGGCGTTGTTGCTCATTATACCGACTGGATCAAACTTTCTTCTCCCTGGGATTTGCTTGCTAACCCGTGGATTCTGATCCTGCTTGGCGTTTTGCTCATCATTGAAATGCTGGCCGATAAGGTCCCGGCAGTTAATCATATCAATGACATCATCCAGACTGTGGTCCGGCCGGCTGCAGGCGCAATTGCCTTTGCAGCCAGCGCGAATGTCATTACCGATATTCACCCGGTGCTTGCTATGGCTATTGGCTTGCTGGTGGCCGGAAGCGTCCATACGGCTAAAGCCGCGGTTGTCCGTCCGGTAGTGACGGCCACCACCGGCGGCGCGGGAAACGTACCGGTCAGCATAGCCGAGGATGTCACCTCCACCGTCGTCTCGTTCCTGTCCATTGTTGTCCCTGTTCTGGTTGCTATCGTGCTGTGTGTCCTCGCCGCCTGGATCATTTTACGTCTGTGGCAGCGAGCCAATGCAAACAAAAAAGTGTAAAATATTTCCTAAGGAGAAACCGATGTCAAATTATCCCCCTCCATATCCGCCTGCCTCCCAAAACAGCACGACGGCCATCATCAGCCTGGTGTCCGGCATCCTTGGCTGGACCTTTGTGCCGGGGCTTGGCGCCATTGTTGCTATCATCACCGGCCACATGGCAAAGAGCGAAATTAAGAAAAGCATGGGCGCGCTCGGCGGTGACGGCATGGCCACCGCCGGCCTGATTTTGGGTTACAGCAATCTTGCCCTCGGCCTTTGTATCGTTTGCGTCGCCGTTATCCTGCCCCTGATGGGGATAGGGTTGACCATCCCATTCCTGACGAGCGGTTACTAGGAGAAGAGCATGAATCAAAACTTCGCAGTGCCCGTTGACCCCATTGGACCGGAAGCGCCGAAGAAAAAGACCAACACCGTCTTGATTGTGGTGGTTGTTCTGGTTGTGCTGTGTTGCTGTTGCCTGGGTGTTTTGGGACTGGCCTGGGCTTTTGGCGACCAGGTCGTCCAGACGCTTAGCGCTGCCGGCTACTAATCCCAGCCCCGAGTCAGCAGGCCGCAGTCAAAAAGGACTTATACAAAAGTCATACCCCCGCCGGTTGCGCGGCGGGGGAACCAGAAACGGAATCACTTCATGCAGGCGGCCTGTTTGTTTTTGCAAACGCCGCCTGCAACTCGGCCAGGGCAGCGCGCGCCTGAGTTTGAGCCGCGGCATCCAGATTCAGGGCGGTGAATTCATCTTCATCCAGCACGGCCTGCTGTCCGTCTGGAGTGACCCAAAGATCAAGCGCCAGATCCACATACGAAATGACCCCCTCGCCTTCTATCACCGCTGGACGGCAGATGTTGCAGTACCAGCCTTTTAGCCGGCGGTCATCGCGGTCGTAGATTTCAAACACGTTATACCAACGCGTCATGTAATATCTCTCTACAAAGCGGTCGCCGCGCTTGAGCAGCGTACCCTGAAAGGGCATATCGCTGCGGTCGAAATACGCTTCCAGAATCAGCAAACTTCCATCGTAGGATAACTGCCTGCCGGTGTAACGCCAGGTTTCAGCGCCTTTAAGGTCGCGTTTGATGACCGTAATCTGCTTCACGCCAGGCATTGTACTCCCGATGGCGGCAAGTGCAGATAGATTTCCTGCCCTATTTGTGGCGCCTTTTCCAGATAGAAAAAAGAACCGTCTTCCAGATTGACCTTATAGCCATTTTGTTGGAAAAGGACATCTGTAACCACCCCGCGTAGATTCCCGCTCGGTTCCAACCTGACCCCGCGCCGGCTGACCATTAAATTGACTCTATCTCCTTCCCGATGCGTATGCCCGCATGTCACCTCGACATTTCCCAACACCGTTTGCATTTCCCAGCCTTTGGCTTTTTTGCGGACCACTTTGGCATCCAGGATATTCCCTGCTCCCAGAAAGCGCGCCGCCCAGACGGATACCGGGCGAGCATAGACTTCGGCCGGCGTACCTTCCTGTTCAATTTGCCCGGCATGCAGCAAGAGAACGCGGTCGGCAATCGCGAAGGCCTCCTCCTGGTCGTGGGTGACATAAATCGCCGGAATATGGCGGGTGTGCAGAATGCGGCGCAGTTCTTCCAGCAGATTGTCCTTCAGGGTTCGGTCCAGAGCGCCGAGCGGTTCGTCAAACATTAACAAGCGCGGCTGCGGAGCCAGCGCGCGCGCCAGTGCCACGCGTTGCTGCTCTCCCCCCGAGAGTTCGCTCACGCGGCGCGGCCCAAAGCCAACCAGGTTAACGGTTGCCAGCAATTCCTCCACGCGGGAGCGGATTTCGGCGCGGGGCAACTTTTGCATCCGCAGGCCAAAGGCAATGTTTTCTGCCACAGTGTAATGGGGGAAGAGCGCATAATCCTGAAAGACCAGGCCAAAATTGCGTGCATGGGTTGGCACGAAAGAAATATCGGCGCCGTCCCATAGCACCTGTCCGCTTTCTGCTTCTTCAAGGCCGGCAATGATCCGTAACAGGGTGGACTTGCCGCTGCCGGAGGCGCCCAGCAGGCAAACGGTCTCACCTGCCTGGACGGCAAAAGAGATGCCGTTGAGCAGAACCTGACCTTCATAGGACTTGTGGATATCGCGAACTTCCAACATATCATCTCACCTGTAAACTTTTGTTCCTGCTTGATGCCCTGTCAAAACTCCGTTGTACCCGGCAGGCGCAACTTTTCGATCAACAGGATTCCCAGACCGGTGACCAGCATCAAAATCGTGGACATGGCCATTGCCTGGCCATAGTTCAGCCCGCCTGGCTGCGAGAGGAAACGGTAGATTGCCAGCGGCAGCGTGGGGTATTCCGGGCGGGCGACCAGGCTTGCGGCCCCAAACTCTCCCATCGAGACAGTAAAAGCAAACACCCCCGCCGAGAGCGTAGCCCGGCGGATGATAGGCCAATCCACTTCGCGCCAGACGCGGACTGGCGACGCTCCCAGTGTTGCTGCCGCTTGCCGCAAACTCACCGGAATAGACGCCAGCGCGGGCTGCAGGCTGCGTACCACAAACGGCAAGGCGATGATGGTGTGCGCCAGCGGGACCAGGAGGGGAGACGTGAGCAGGGAAAACTCACTGCTAAAAGGCGGTGCGTTGAAAGCCAGGATAAAACCCAGCCCAAGTGTAACCGCCGAAGCGCCTAAAGGCAGCATCAGCAGCGGATCGAGCAAGTATTCTAACCTGCCAGGGCGGGTCAAAGCCAGGGCCGCCGGTATGCCCAGCGCCAGCGATAAGATGACGGTCAGGGCGGCATATCCCAGCGAATTGCCCAATGCCTGTACGGGCGGAATGTAGAAGACTGAACCGCGCCGGTTGAAAAACAGTTCCGTGTAATACCTGGTTGTCAGTCCGTATTGCACCTCGCCCCGCTGACCCCGCTCGGCCTCCAGGCGGGTTAGAGAGCGAAGGGGCAGAGAGGCCAGCGGCAGCAAATAAAAAGCAAATAACAGACAGGCCATGAGGATGGTAAACAATCTGGCACGCCATGAGCGGGGTGAGGTCGTTTCAACCGGCCGCGGTGCAGCCGCGACCAGGGTACGGCGGATGAGATGGCTATACAGCGCAGAGAAAATCAGCGTGCAAAGCAATTGAACCAGCGAAAGCCAGGCCGCCAGAGGCAAATTGAAATAATGCATGGCCTGAAGGTAAATTTCCACTTCCAGGGTCGCAAACTGAGGCCCGCCTAAAATCAGGATCACCCCAAAACTGGTGAAATCGAACAGGAAAACCAACAAACCGGCCGCTAGGAGATACGGCCGCAAGAGAGGCAGCGTAAGTTGCCAGAATACCTGCTGTCTGTTGGCGCCCAGCGTGCGCGCCGCCTGTTCCAGGCGTGGATTGAGCAGCGAGAGGGCATTACCAACCACGCGAATCACAATCGTTGTGTTATAGAAAACATGGGCTGCCAGAATGGCACCCAGCGTCCCTACCAACGTGATCGGCGGGGCGCTCAATCTAAAAATTGCCATCAGGAGCATGTTCAGCCAGCCGCGCGGTCCAAGCCAGGCATTGAAACCAGAGGCCACCACCACCGTCGGCAGCATAAAAGGGATGGCCGTTAGCGTGCGCAGGAAAGCCTTGCCCTTGAATGTGAAGCGGGCAAAGAGAAAGGCCGCTGGCAAGCCCAGCGCCAGGGTCAGTAATGTAGAGAGTGTAGCCTGATAGAGGGTAAAGGTTAAAGCCCGCGCCATGACGCGCAAGGCCTGGGCATCTGAGAGCGCCGGGATTTCGAGGCTTAGGCCCAAAATGCGGGCCAGCGGGTAAAAGAAGAACAGGGCAAGGAAAGAAAGAGCCGGCAGCCATAACAGGCCGCGAAAATGCCGGCTGCGCCGGGCTCTCAGGCGGATAGACCTGCCCGAAAGCCCGGCATCTGAGATAACATCCGTCTTTTGCGCCTCGACTTTAGACATCAGCGCAGCACCGTCTCCGTCCAGGCGGCGATCCATTTTTCGCGGTTGGCGGCAATCAGGGCCGGGTCCAGGCCGGCAGGATTCTCGGCCGTCGCAGCCCAGCGCACAAACTCATCCGGCAGGCTGGCGCGCGGGTTGACAGGATAGACAAACATCTGCAGAGGGACGTCTTCCTGAAAGCGGGTATCCAGCATGAAATCTACAAATTTTTCGGCCAGGGCGCGCTGGCGCGTCCCTTTCAGGATGCCGACAAACTCGATTTGACGGAAGCAGGTTCCGGGTCCGAGAACGGAGCCGGTAGGAGGCTGCTGCACGGGCGGGTCGGCGAAGATGACTTCCGCCGCCGGGCTGGAAGCGTAAGAAACCACCAGCGGTTGCGGGCCGCGTCCAGATGAGGCCGAGAAATTGGTGTAATAGGCCGTCTCCCACCCATCCACTACCGTCACGCCGTTTTGGCGCAGTTTCGCCCAAAAGTCCAGATAGCCCGGATCGCCGAATTCGGCTACCGTCGCCAACAAAAAGGCCAGACCGGGGGAAGAAGTGGCCGGGTTCTCAACCACCAGCAAGCCCTTGTATTCCGGCTTGAGCAAATCCTGAAGTGAGGCCGGCACGGGCAGCGCGTGAGCCTCAAACCAGGCGCGGTCGTAATTGAGACAGACATCCCCGTAGTCCACCGGCAGGGCGCGGTTTTGCGGGTCGAGTTTGAAATTTTCGGGAATGATCTTGAGCAGGGGAGAGGCGTAAGGCTCAAAGATGCCGGCCTCTAAAGCACGCGATAGAAAGGTATTGTCCACGCCGTAGAAGACATCGGCCAGCGGGGCGTCTTTGCTCAGAATCGCTTTATTGAGTGCTGCGCCGCTGTCGCCGCTCGGCAGGAAGGCAACTTTAACGTTATTGGCCTGCTCAAAGGCTGCCACCACCTCCTCGCTGACGGCAAAGGAGTCGTGCGTCATCACCGTCAGGGTGGCCGGGCCCTGGGGGGCGCAAGCCGAAAGCAGAAGCGCGACGAGGATAGAGATAAAGAAGCGTTTCATAGAACCTCCTGGGTAGGGTTGGCGGACAGCCGGCGGTGAACGACCAGTAACAGACCAGAGCCTATGCGGATGGATGCCGTTTTGCCGAGCATTTCGTTGCTGATCCCTCGCGTCTGATGGGCAGAGAGGCTCTCGCCGTTTAACGGCCAGCGCAGACCGCGGGTGAAAATGCCGCTCACATCCCCTCCCCAGGGGATAAGGGAGACGGTTTCTCCGGCTCTCCCCTGAACCTGGGCCTGCTTCCGTACAAAGAAGGCTTCCTCCACCCCATCGTCAAACCGGACCTTTAGCCCCTGCAGGCGAGGGGCTGTGAGCAGGGCCAGGTTGCCAATCGTCTGATCGAGGCGCCCGCCCAGGGCGGCCAGGACGAGGATGTGACTGCATCTCTGCTCAAGGGCGAAGGAGAGCGCCAGTTCAAGGTCGGTCTCGTTTTTGTCGCGTGGGTAACGCAGGATGCGTGTGCCTGTTTCCTGCAAGTCGGTCTGGATTTTGGCAGGCAGGGAATCCAGGTCGCCGACGACGACATGCGGCCGAAGGCCGAGGGCAAGGGCATAGCGAGCCCCTCCGTCGGCGGCAATGAGAAAGTCGTCGCTGTCGATCAGGCGGCGGACAAACAGAGGATTGGGCAGGGTGCCGTTGGCCAGGATGACGGCGCGCTTGGGCATATTTTTCTCCTTTTAGCGGCGGCAGAAAAGAAAAATCCTCCGCCGGGGGAGGATGAAATCAGGTGCGGTATGGTCCCTCCGCCGGCATTATCCGGATCAGGTTTTGCGGGTCGAGCGTGGTACGCTCCTCTCAGCCTGTCCCACAGGCTCCCCGTTGTTTTGTTACGGGCGAGTATACGCCGCGGTGGAGGAAATGTCAAGCCGCGCTTTGGCGGCTTTGCACGTTCAGCGCACGCGGCGCTTCCACTCTTCTTTTAGTTGTAATTCCCTGGGGGTGATGCCAGAGTCCAGCGCCAGAAAATCGGTTAGCAGGCGGTTGAACTTGGCGCTGTCTTCAATCATGGGGAAATGGCCGCAGGCTTCAAGCGTGATCTGGTGCATGGTCAACGGCATAGCGGCAAGTTGTTCTGGCGATGGCAGTAAGACGGCCGGGTCATTCTGCCCGTTGACGAACAGGCAGGGAATGCGCAAGCGGCGGAAAGCGTTATAGAGGTCTGAGTTTTCCAGGTTATTGATTGATACCGCGATGGCCTGGGGATCGGCTTTGGCGGCATCGGCCAGCGCCGAATCGGATTCGGGTGTGCGGGCGGTCAGCCAATCCAGCAGGCCATCCAGCGCCTCGCTCCGCAGGCGGGAATGCAGGCCGTTGGCGTCCAGCGGACAATTGGAGGCCAGGATACGGTCCACCCGTTCAGGAGCCTCCAGGGCGAATGTCATGGCTACCAAAGCGCCCAGGCCGTGTCCTACCAGGGCCACTTTCATAATACCCATTTGTTCCATGAACTGTTTGATGAGTTCAGCCTGTTGGGCGAGGTTGTACTTGTCGGCGTTGTGAGGCGTATCGCCGAATCCCCACAGATCAATAGCATAGGCGCGAAAATTGATTGAGGCGGTTTGCATGGCCGAAATCCAGTACCGCCACGAGCCAATCCAGCCGTGCAGAAAGATGATGGGACGGCCGCGTCCCAGCACCTCGTAATGTACGATCGAATCGCCCAGCAGGATTGCGCTCATAGAAGACTGTTATTTTCCAAATTTCGCCAGGATCGCCTGCACGCGCCGGGTCAGTTGATCGGGGGCAAACGGTTTGAGCAGGTATTCTTCTGCGCCGGATTCGATGCCGGCCTGGATTTCACTTTCCTGGCCTTTGGCCGAGAGAAAGACAACCGGTGTCATTTTGAGGTTAGGATCGGCCTTGATTTCACGGCAGGCATCGTAGCCGGTCATACGCGGCATACGCACGTCAAGCAAGATCAGGTCTGGATTTTCCTGACGCGCCAAATTTACAGCCTCTTCGCCATTGGTGGCTGTGACGACTTCATAGCCGCCAAAGCGCAGGGTAAAGGCTACCAATTCACGAATATCAGGTTCGTCTTCTGCAATTAAAATTTTTGTCATCCTTTTACCTCAATCCTTTAAGTCGCCTGATACACTGGGAGTGTGAAGGAGAATGTCGAACCTTCTCCGGGAATGCCGGTGCTTTTCATCCAGATGCGTCCATGGTGCATCTCTACCAGTTGGCGAACGATTGCAAGGCCCAAGCCGGTGCCCGGCGTGGCCAGGACAAGCGGGTTTTCACCACGGTAAAAGCGCTCAAAGATGCGCTCCTGTTCATCCAGGGGGACACCCTGACCGTTGTCAATCACATCTACCTGTACTTCCTTGTCCACCTCGGCCATGCGAATCGTAATGGTGCCATTTTCGGGGGTATAGTGATAGGCATTGTCTACCAGGTTGGTCAGAATCTGGCGGACGCGCTCAAGGTCACCATATACGAAGGGCAGGCCGCGTGGAACGTCCAGCGAGATTGCCATAGGCCGGTTCTCTTCTTGGGAACGGCGCAGGATGTCAGCAACAACCTCTTCTGCGATTTCACGCAAATCAAGTGGCTGGAGTGAGAGCGTGACACGCCCGGCTTCAATGCGCGAAATATCAAGCAAATCGTTAACCAGGATGTTCAGCCGTTCGGTATTGCTCTTGACAATTTCAAGGAAGTGGGTCTGATTTTCATTCAAGGCTCCGGCTGCACCCATCAACAAAATGTCCACGTAGCCTTTGATGGAGGTCATGGGCGTGCGCAGTTCATGGCTGACGGTGGCCACGAACTCAGATTTCAGCCGGTCCACCTCCACTTCGCGGGTGATATCGCGGAAGATGGAAACCGTTCCCAGGAAGTCTTTGTGCAAAATAACAGGCGAGAGGTGAACCAGCACAATGCGCCCGTTTTCGAGGGCCAGTTGCTCGGCGTATGTTTCGCCTGGCACATAGGAGGCAGGCGAGTCGGACCAGTCGTGAATGGTTTGCATCCAGGCGCTGGCCGCCTTTCCAAACAGGCCGACAAATTTTTCCAACGGTTGGGAAACAACCTGGCTGGCGTTAAGGTTCAAAATGCGCTCGGCAGAAGCGTTGATGAAACTAATCATGTTGCGAGTGTCGGTGACCAGGACGCCGTCTGCAACCGCCTCAAGGATGGCCTGTGAGCGGCTTGCATCTTCCTGTTCTTTACGCAGCATGCTTCCCAGCCGCTCCGCCTGATCACGGATCAACTCGTAAAGGTTGGCATTGTTGATGGCTACGCCTACCTGGCCGGCAATGGCCTGTACCAGGTTCAACAGTTCCGGGCTGAAGAAGTTGACCTGCCGGTGGAAGACCAGCAAGGCGCCAATTACATCCTCGCCAACTACCAGAGGGGCCACAATTGCACTTCTGTGACCGGGCTCGCCGCCAGGCGTCTTCACCCAGCGCGGGTCGCTTTCCAGGTCTTCAATCAGAACTGCCTGGCGATTCTTAACCACCCAGCCTGCCAGCCCTTCGCCCACTTTAAGCGTAAAGCCGCGTTGGGCAGGGTCGGCTTTGGCCACATAGCCATAACCGGCGCGGTAATGGAGCAGGTTGTCTTCGGGGTTGAGGAGCATGATCGTGCCTTGCTCTGCGCCGATGGCTTCGTTGAGCAGGGCCAGCGTGCGATTCAGGGCGCGGTCCAGATCCAGGCTGGCTGAGACCTCCGTCAGGATGCGCAGCAAAGTCTCGGTATTGCGTTGTTCGCGTTGGAGTTGGGCGGTGCGTTCAATGACGCGCTGTTCCAGTTCCTGCGCCAGGCGCTGGGTTTCGGCAAAGAGACGTGCATTTTGGATGGCGACAATCGCCTGGTTGGCAAAAGTGCTGAGGATTTGCTGGTCATCTTCGGTATAAACGTGTTGTTTGTAGCACTGTGCCGAAAGCATGCCAACCGGCTTGTTGCCCAGGAACATCGGGACGGCGATGATGGATTCGGTCTCTTTTTCTTCAACCCCGCTGTCGTTGGCCGTCAGCGCGCCCAAGGCGTCTGCCGTCTCGCCGGTGTGAATCAGCAGGGGCTTGCCGGTGCGGATTACAGTTCCGCTCAGACCCTGATCGAGCGGCACGGGATCTGTGGTTATCCGCTTGCCGAGGTCCGACATGTAAACGACGTCAATGTGCTGGGCTTCTTCGTTGAGCAGGCTGATGACGAAAGAATCCACCGGCATGAGCCGCTCGGTGGCTTTGTGAATGGAGGCGTAGATTTCTTCCAGGTCGAGATTCGAACTGATTTGATAACTGACTTCATTAAGCGTGGCAAGGCGCTCGGCGGTCTGCAGGGTGGATTGGTAAAGGCGGGCGCTTTCGAGGGCAATGGAGGCCTGATTGCTGATCGTGCGCGCCAGTTCGATTTCGTTCGGCCCGAAGTGAGATTCGCCAACCATCGAGAGGAGAAGCAGGGTTTGCATCTCGCCGCCGCTAATGAGCGGCAGGGCCAGCAAGGCTCTTGTTTGCGGCTCAAAATAAGGCCCTAGCGGAGAGAGGTCGTCCTCATCATGCACATCGTCGGTGACGAAGACACCCAGCGAGGCTTTGAGATGGGCAAAGATGGGCGTTGGCGGCAGAACCAGCGGCGTTTCGATCCCAGACGATGGGATGACACTCTGCAGGATGGCCTGGTCGCGTGGGAAATTGATGACCCATACCTGAGAGGCGTTCAAGGCTTTCAACAATTCATTGGCGGTCAAATCCACAATGGCATTGGCTTCAAGCAGGCCGCTTAGTTCTGATGAAAAACGGTTGAGCAAAGCCAGGCGCTGTGAACGTTGGTCCAGTTCGGCGGCGCGCTTCAGGCTGTCTTCGTAGAGGCGGGCATTTTCGAGGGCTACTGCCGCCTGGCTGGCAAAGGTCATGCCGGCCTGGATGTGCTCGGCGGTGTAGAAATTGGCCTCGCGCTTTTCAAGCGCCAGCACGCCGACCACTTCATTCTTAGAGATCAAGGGAATGCCCAACCACGACAGGCGCGGTGCTTCGTCCAGGAGCGGGAAGCGTGCATCCTGGCGCACATCTCCAACTGAGATGCCTTGACCGGTGCGAATCATCTCGCGAATCAGGACGCTGTCGTCAATTTCTACCGTCAGGCCGATGCGTTCCTCATTGTCCGGAAAGCCATGCGCCGCCGCCACAGACATGCGATTCCCCTCCCGCAGCCAGAGGATGGCCGTGTCGTATGAGATAACGGGGTACAGACGTTCCAGCAGGGAGGAAATCAGTTCGCTGGATTGCAGGCTGGCGCTGATGGCCGCGGCGGTGACGTTGAGCGCCTGTAACTGATTGGCGCGCTCCTGTGTGGCCTGCACCAGGCGGACATTTTCGAGCGAGAGGGCAACTTGTTGGGCCAGAGACAGGAGCAGAGTCTCATCCTCCGGCTTGAAGGCGGCCGGTGTATTGAAGTTGTCCAGCACCAGCACGCCCAGGCACTGTTCGCCGGTCTGAATGGGAATCAACAGGCTGGAGACAGGCAGACGCCCGCCGGTTGCTTGCCGGTAGAGCAACAGGTTGGCGGGTGACAGGTTGTAATCGCGGGCAAAGTTGACTTCATCCACGCGGCGCGGCTTCCGCTCGTTGAAAGTGATTCCGGGTAAGGCCTCGCCGGCGCGGTAGGTGATTTTCTCCAGGCTTTTGTTGTCGGCATAGTTTTCGATTGCGCGGTGGACCAGTTGTCCGGTTGGCGGATCCCACAGGAGCACCGCCCCGGCATGAGCGGCGGAAATGACCCGCAGGGCGCTTGTGAGCAGGGCCTGAACGATGCCGGTCGGGTCCAGGCCGCTTAACTGGCGGCTGAAGTCCAGTAACAGGTTGACTTCCTGCAGGCGGCGGCGCGTCTCTCCTAGCAGACTCAGGTTCTGTAAGACAACCGAGGCCTGGCGTGCAATCTGGAAATACACTTGCCGGTCTTCATCGGTCAGCGGCGGCATGGGTTCGGTGCTGACCGCCAGGACGCAGGCAAGCGGCTTTTCCTCTACCATCAAAGGCAGGCAGATAAAGGACTTGGCGCGTAAGGAAGTCAGCAAGGCTGTATCGCGCCATTCGTCGTTCTCGTCCAGAATCGGCACAAGCAGCGTTTCACCCGATTGCAAGCAGGCCCGCAACGGGTTGCGTTGGCCAAACAAAGCCTCTGGGTTGGTGGCCCGTGGAATGCTGCCCAAAACGTGCAAGAGCCGCGGCCCATCGGCGGTATTATCGGCAACCAGCGCCACCGTCATGCCCAACTGCTTGAGAATCTCGCGACCCAGTGCCCACAGTGCGGAAGGCGCATCAAGTTGACGGCTGACCGATTCGGTGATTTGCAGGCCGGCGCGCACGCGCTGTGCTCGGCGTTCCAGGTTGTGCATCGAGATGGTCTGCTCCAGGTCCTTGTGCAGGAAAATGGGCAGGTCGTTCTGAGTGACGCTCAACAGGCGTTGCTGGCGCTGCAACCCGGCTGTAAGTGCCTCAATTTGATTGGTGAGCGCATTGGTCTGCAGGCGGTGACTGATAATTAAGGCCGTTTGAGAGGCAAATATCTCTAACGATTCGATTGTGGCCCGGTCTGGGCGCAGACCATCGCGCGGCGCATCCAGGCTAATCAGGCCAAGTGGATTTCCCAATGCATCTTCCAGGGGGATAAGCAGAAAATCGTCTGGACTCCAGCCAGGTCCCGTTGTTTTGCTCTGGCTCGTCTCCAGGGTGACGTAGTGCACATCGGGCGGGATGATAGGGGTCTTATCGGCCGGAATGTAGTAGGAGCGGCTGATGAGAAATTCTGGCCGGAGCAACTGTTGCAGGCTCTTGAACGGTTGTTTGCGCGACAACAATTCGTTCAGCAGATGTTCCGGCAGGCCGGCGCCGGCCACGCGGCGCAACATACCGGTGTCGGGCTCATAAATACTGATGAGCACCACGTCAAAAGGCGTGGATTCTCGAATGCTGCCTGCAATGATTTGGAGTGATGTTTCAATCGGTTGATCGGGACCGATGGCCGTTAGCGATTCGGCGACATGAACCAATGTCTCAGCGCGGCGGCGCATCAACTCCTGACCTGAGACTTGCTCCTGGAAGCGCCGGGCATTACTGATGGCAATGGCCGCTTGCACGGCAAGCATTTTGACGATTTCCAGGGCATGTTCATCAAAGCGGTTCGGACGGGCAGAGTGGAGATGAATCATCCCTACCGTTTGCCCCTGATAGACAATGGGGCTTAATAAAACAGATTGCACCCCTTCATGGGGAGATGCGAATCCGCCGTCTTCAAAGGTAGAGATGGTAAAAGCATCACCGCGTTCAATGGCTTCAAGTTCCAGTTTGCCGGGAATATACTCTTCGGCGATCGGGCAGCCATAGTACGAGTCTATTGCCGGCGTCTCGTTGCCATTGGGCTTGAATAATAAAATGGTGCTGCAATCGGCGTCGGTGATGCGTATGCTTTCTTCGTGAATGGCATGCAGCAGTTTCTCCAAATCAAAGGTGGTGCTCAGTTCACGATTGATGCGATTGAGCGTGGTCAACTGCTCCACGCGCCGTTGCAGGCTTTCGTCTGTCTGAGTGATGCGTTTGGATTCTTCTACGGCTGCAGCCAGCAGGCCGGCAGCAATGGAGACAACCTGAAGGTCGTGGCTATTAAAGAAGCCTGGCCTGCGGCTGCCCAATACCAGTTCTCCCACACCGCGTTCGTGAACAGAGAGCGGCACAACCATGACCGATTCGATTCCCAGTTCCTCGGCCAGCGGTTTGTACATTGGCAGCCGCTCAGGCTCACTTGAAAGGTGCCCAAGCATCACTGGGTGCAGAGAGCCGGCTACGGTCTCGCGGAAATGGATCGTGCGGATGTGTAGATTGTAGATTAACCCCAGTACGTCAGACGGCAAGTTGACCAGCGACGACGGATGGGCGGTCAGCAGACCTTGCTGCTCATCCACCAAGAAGACGGCCGCCACATCTGCCTGAAGCAAACGGGAAAGTTCATGGATGGAGAAAAGCAGAATCTCATCCAGCGTTGCCATTGAGCCTGCCATGCTGGCAATCTGGCGCAGGACGTCTGAACGTTGCGCTCGCTGGCGCGCTTGCTGAACAAGCAATGCGTTATCAATGATCGAAGCGGCTTGATTGGCAATAATCCGTACCAGGCGTAACTCTTCGGCCGAGAACGTTGTCTGTCCATCTTTGTGATTGGACAGTTGGAAGAATCCCAGAGAGCGGCCGGACGAAAGCAGGGGCATCAAGACCGTATCACGCAGACTGGCGGCCTGCGCGAATTTCTGCAGGCCGATCTCTGCCCAGGTCTCATCCTGCGCCGCATTGGAACTGACAATCGGTTCTACGCTTTGCAGGGCTTTTTCCAGCAAACTGCCCGAGGCCACCGGGGTCTGATACATACTTGTAATGTAATCAGGCAGACCTCGGAAAGGCGTTTGCGCCTCAAGAATGCCCGGCGGATCGGTGTACAACAGAAAGCCGACCACGTTCACGGCAAACAAAGTCTCAACGCTTTGCACAAGCCGCTCAAATAAATCTTTCGGGTCATGGATAACGCCGATGGCCTGCACTAGATTGGCAAGTCCGGCCAGTTCCGTTGTGCGGTTGCGCTCTTTTTCGTACAGCAGAGCATTCTGGATGGCAACCGCTGCCTGGCCGGTAATCAATTGCAACAGATCTACATCGGCCTGACCAAAAGCCAGGGCTGCTGTTTGGCCTGCTTCAATCGTGCCCATCAATTCACCGGCTGCCAGGAGCGGCAGGCCCAGATAGGAACGCAACAGGGCAATGGTCTCGGTCGCAGGCGGCTGGATTTCATTGAACTCTTGCGTGTCCAGGATGAGTAAGGGGCGGCGCGTTTCAACCAGTTTTTCGCTATAAGACCCAAATTGAGTCTTGTCGGTCTGTTCTACTGTCCCATTTGTGCCCAGGCGATATGCCGTCAACTCTTGACGTTCTTTGTCCCAGACCTTGATTTCAAGCATGTCCACCGGAATCAGCCGGCTGACATTTTCCAGCACGGTGCGCAGCGTGGCTTCGAGGCTACGACTGGAGGCAAGCGCCTGACCAAAGTCGGTGATGATTTTCAGCGCCGCAGTCGGGATGCTTTCCTGTGTCTTGGCCGAAAGTGCTGCGCTGATTTCAGGGCGATGCAACGTGACAAGCATCGCCGGGTAAGGGCCGGGCACGGCATACGAAACCGCCTCTGCAAGGCGTCCGTTGACCGAAAGGCTGCGCTTTCCCTCCGAGGTGCACAGGTCAAAAAAATCGACGCTTGGGCGCACCTGGCGTGCCAGACGTTCCAGATCGGGTTCCTCGTCTTCATGCAGACCAAACATCTGGCGCGCGGCCGCGTTGAGGTACTCGATCCTGCCGCCGGTTCGCACCACCAGAATCGCCTCGCGGTGAGCCTCTGGGGAACTTACCAGGGATGGTTCGGGATGAGCAACTTCAGATGTGTTTGATGGTTGAATATTGGGAAGAAAACGCAAAAGAGTCGCGACCAGCAGTATTAAAGCCAGTCCGACTAACAGGAGACCGATGCCCAGGCCCATCCCTGATAACATGGTCTCCCAATACCCTACGCGGCTGAAGCGCCAGCCGCATCCAATCTCCGCGCTTCGGCGGCCATTTCGGTGATTTCTCGGATGTCCGCAAAGGAAAATTCCTTGGGCGTGACGATACCGATTGCCAGCGTCATCAATGGCACTTTTTCCGTCCCACCATCCCCGCTGGGCGCCAGGATATATCCTTGCTGGCGGTCCATAAAGTTGTAATGGGTTTGCACTTCCTCTTTAAATCGCGCTTTCAAACGCTCTTTGATTGGCTGGGCGGCTTCTTCAGTGGTGATGATGATGAAGTTGTCACCGCCGGCATGGCCGATAAAGTCATTGGGCGTGCCCAGTTCGTCCACCACTTCACTCATGAGCATGGCCGCGAAGCGCAACAGGTCGTCCCCCGCCACAAACCCATACACGTCTTTGAATTGCTCAAAATAATTGGCGCGTATGTCCATTAAAGCCCAGCCCTCTTCGCGGATGATGCGCCGCAATTGTTCCTCAATCAGCCGACCCGCCGGCAGGCCTGAGCGCGGGTCAGTCAGGCTCTCGCGCTCCGAACGCCGGATCGCTCCCTGCACGCGCAGTTTCAGTTCCTCAATGTCGAACGGTTTGGTGATGTAATCATCCGCGCCGAGTTCGAGGCCTTGCAGTTTGTCACTGCGTTCGTCCTTCTGCGTCAGGAAAATGACCGGGATGTGGCTGGAGCGCGTGTTGGTACGCAGCGTCCGGCAGACCTCGTAGCCGTCAATGTCGGGAAGCATGATGTCCAACACAATCAAGTGCGGCATCACCTGTCGCGTTTTCTCCAGTGCTTCTGCTCCCCGGCCGGCCACGTCCACATCGTAGCCCAGGCTGGAAAAGTAAATCTTCAGCATGTTGGAGATATCCACATCATCTTCGACAACCAAAAGGCGGGCTTTTCCCATACGAGCCTCCATAATTGCAAATTGCATCAACGCGTTTTGGAGCGGCGTGCAGCCTTGGCGCGCGCTCGCACCGCTTCAATTTGTTCCAACGTTACCTCTTTTTCAAATGAGCGAAAACCGCTCAGACGAAAGCCGTGTTTTTCTGCAATCGAGGTGATTTCATCCACTTTTTGGCGGCTGATCTCCTTGCCAAGCGTATAATCCTCAAAGTGTCCTTCCAGTGCCAGCGCAATCGTTTCGGCCATACAGGCATAGGCCTTGCCGGGCGGAAAACCGAAGTTAAAGTGAAAATCAACAGGGCCGGGGACGTCCACCATGCCGCCGTCAATTACTAATATATCATTTCTGGACGCGGCTAGCATTGCAGAAACATCGCGAGGCCGCGCCACATCGCAGACGACACTGCCAGGCTGGAGATGTTCCGGCTGAATGACCTGATGCACGGCGCTGGTGACGGTCAGAATCAGTTGCGCCTCTGAGAGAACGCTCATATCGGTACTGGTGACCAGTTCGGCTCGTGCCCGGACCTTGAGCCTGCCGCGCAGTTCCTCGAGCGTTTCCGCATCCCGGCCGATTAACAACAGCCGGCCAACGTCCTCCGCCAAAAGTTCGGCACAGACCCGGCCAATCGCACCGCTTGCGCCAACAACCGCCGCAGTCGCATTGGGCATTGAAATTTCCAGCATTTCGGCAGCCCGATAAATAGATTGTACCGCAATTGCTACAGTGTATGAGTCGCCAGTTGTGACCGGAATATCGAGCCGCCGGGCAATCGTAAGGCCTGCATCGCCGACCACAGACGTGAATGCGCCCAGTCCCAAAATCTGTGCGCCAAGTTTTTCGGCGAGACGTCCGGTTTGTGTAATCTTGCGATAAACTGTCTGCTCCGGCAATTCCAGCATCCGGCGTGGGGTGTAGGGACAGGCCAACAGCCAGCCCTTGATTTGCTTGCCGGTTGCCTGCGAGACAATGCCCTCAACCTCTGAGATGTAAACGGGCGGGAAGAAAGTGGAGAAAAAATCAATCTGCCGTTCGGTAAGGATGCGGCCCAGGAGGGGGAATTTTCGGCTGACGTCCCGCTTGGGGTCAATCGGGTGGATGATAAAAGCGAAGGCATCCATAGATTACCAGGATTCCAGGCCTCCTTCGCCGGGTCGCGGGTAGAGACGCCGATGCAGGTGCCCGTTTTTCAGCCTGAGGTGATCGCTGTCTTCATAGCGTACATCTTTGTCAATGATGCGTTTTTCGCGCGAAGCAGCCATGACCACATCCGACTCGATCGTGCGGGCCGGGAAGACAATCATGCCGGTGCCGATGCGGCAGTTGTGCCCTACACATCCGCCAAGCACGGGGCGATTGGCATAACTAATCTGGTTGTGACCGTCGCGGGCGCGAATCGGCGCTGGAATTAAATTGTAGTCGGTAAAGGTATTGCCTGCGCCGATAAAGGTATTGCGTCCAACAACACACATCTGCAGGCAGGTGTTTTGCGCAACCATGCTGTTGTCCATGATGGTGGTCATGAACAGGGAGGCGCGGAATGGCAGAAAGGTGCCATCGCCTACCACGGAGAGCATCAGTTGACAGCCCTGCCCGATATTGACGTTGTTGCCAATGGTGCAGTTTTCGATAACCGCTCCTGCTCCAACGGTGACGTTATCGCCGATGGTGGTCGGGCCGGTGATGACCGCGCTTGGGTAAATGGTGCAATTTTTCCCCACTTTTACAAGTTGTGAGTTGGAGAGCAGTTGACGGCCTTCATACATAGACCGCGCGATGATGCCAATCTTGAAGCCCAGGTCCTCGCTCAGGCGTTTTTCGAAACGGGCACCGCGGGCAAACAGGCCAAAAACAACGTCGGCGATGAAGATGTGCACCCATGAATCGATTGCAATCAGTGAGCGCAATGGCACCTGAAAGACCAAATCGCCGCTTTCTGAAGCCATATAGGTCGGCACATGGTAGTAGCCCATTTCGCGTGCCTGCATGTCAATGACAAGCGGTTCAGCATCTACCTCCGGGCCGTTGGGGTAGTACCATAAGTCGGCCAGGTAGAGGTTGCCTGCAGGTGTGTAGGATGCCGAAAGCGGCAGAGCATGTTCACGAAAGGCCGGGTCATCTGCAGAAAAGGCCGCTCTTACCGGATGATTGCGGCGCAGGGCTTCAGCCATGAATGCTTGAATGTAAGGCTCATCAAACCAGAGATTGTTGCGGTAAACCAGCATCGGTTTGCGCTCGACTGGCAGGGGTTCGTTGGAACGCAGTTCCCGCTCCTGGGTGGTGTAAGGGGCCAGGACATTGCGCTGCCAAAGCCAGAGCGGTTTATTGCCAATCCGCAAGTCGCGCGCCGGTTCGTTGAAAGGGCTAATCGGTTCGGGGGCGGGTAAGACAATTGTAAGCATGGTTATCCAATTGGGTGTAGGTCAACCTCAATGGTGCAGAGCGAATCGCCCCAGGCCATACAGCCTGTTTCGGCGATTTTAAATATCTTACCACCGCTGGCCCAATAAAGCGACTCTTGCAGCAAGCCAACGATAAGGGAACAGGCCGGAGAATCGGCCTGTTTTCCTTCTACAGGCATTCGGCGGCTCATTTGCCAGACGAATTTCGATTCGCCTTGCTTGACTTCGACAATAAACGGATCTGCAATGTGACCGAACAAGTCTGCCAGCGTATCCAGATTGCGCTCAAGTTTCTGAGAAAGAGGCAACAGGCGAAAAGAGGTATCTGTCAGATGCAGTTCGGCACCGCACAGACGCAGGATGTGGTGAAAACTGCATCGTCCAATGCGCAGAGCCAGTCCCCTGCCGGCTTGCGGACCATACGCCTGTTCCAGCGCGTTTTGTAAAAGGGTGAGTTTCTCAAAGGAAAGCAAACCTGGACTGTCAGAAAATCGGCGCTCCTCCCCCAGGTTCGACAGGCCCGAAAGCGCAAGAACAGAGCGGGCCTCATCTGCTCCGATAATTTCTTCCATTGAATGCAAGATGACAGCATCCAGGATGGGGAGTAAATCTACAGTATTTGTCGGGGGCTTCATGCTTCTGATGTCTCTGCATCCAGAAATTCTTTCAATTTGCGCATGAATTCGTCCGGTTCTTCCAGCATGGGGAAGTGCCCTGCATTTGGGAAGCGTTCAATGCGGGCATGAGGGACGCCATCCAGCAAAGGCTGCCATTGGCGTGGGTCCACAATGACGTCGCGATCGCCGTATATGCCAAGCGTGGGAACCTTGATCGTCCCCAGGCTGCCGCGCAGATCGGTGCGGCGCAAAGATGCGATGCTGAGCAGGAAGGATTCCAGAGTGGTGCGCGAGAGGTCTCTATCCATCATATCGGGGAAGCGCGGGTCGCGGCAAATCAAAGGAGATGCAATCCGCATGCCCAACCGGAAGAGGCCCATCATATTGAAGAGCATGGAAGCAATAAAACGATAGCCTGCCAGTTTGAGCGGCAGGGCCAGTGAGGAACCATAAATGGGTGAGCCGACCACGGCTACTTTGCTGACCCGTTCCGGGTATTGTATGGCAACCGACAGGCTTACCGTGCCGCCCATGCTATGTCCTACCAGCGGGGCGCGGATGATGCCCAAACGCTCCATAAATTGGTCCACCAGGCTGACGAAATCCTGCACGGCATAACTATCGCGCTTCTTGCCCGATTCGCCAAAGCCCCAAAAATCCATGGCATACGTGCGATACTGGCGGCCAAGAAAGCCCATTGTTTCTTGCCATAACCCCCAAGACCCCAGCCATCCATGGAGGAGGATCACTGGGCGGCCGCGTCCATATACTTCGTAGTGTACGATACCCTGGTCGGTTGTAATCGAGGACACAGCAGTTTACGTGCGGGAGCCCCCTATCCCCCGGACTCCATTTCTGCGAGAATACTGTATAGCAGTTCCAGCAACACGGTCTTGACCGAGTTCCGGTCGGTTGCGACGCAAGGGAGCAACTTGACCTTTGAATCCAATCGCAGCGCATGGCGCATGTCTTCTACAGGCCAGGCGTCTGGCATGTCTTGTTTGTTGGCAGCAACCACATAGGGCGTAGGCGCATAGGCCCGGAAGGTTTCCAAAATGCTGCGCGCCTCGCGGAAGGTTTCCGGTCGTGTGCTGTCCACCATGACGATGAAGCCAAGCATTCCTTCCGAGAGGATTTCCCACATGAAGTCAAAGCGCTTTTGGCCGGGTGTGCCAAATAGATATAAGACCAGGTCCTCATCTACGGTGATGCGGCCAAAGTCCATTGCAACTGTGGTGGACTCTTTGATGGCTCGCTCTGTCCCCTGGCTAATTTTGCGTTCTGTAGAGACAACGTCAATTTCGCTCACAGAGCCAATAAACTGGGTTTTCCCAGCGCTGAAAGGACCAGTGACCACCATTTTGACCGTTTGCATAAGAACTCATCCTTAACTTTAGATTATAGCGAACGAATGCGGGTTATCAAGCGGTTGACCAGAGATTTCTGTTCCTCTCTGTCTTCGGTCGGGAACATACGGGCGGGCGGCAGGGTCGTTCCCTCAGGGCGCACAATCTCAACCAGACCGGCCTGGATGAGGCCGTAAACAATCCGCCGAATTTCCAGGTCGGTCATCTTGGTTGCATTGGCAATCTGCCGAATGGTGTTCTTCGGATTGATGTAAGAAACAACACGCCATTCTTCAACGCTCAGATTGACGTTGCGCAGATTGGCGCCCGGCCGGTCTGCAAATTTGAGGGCCATATCCAGACTTGGGATTTCATCCTGTAATTGTTCCCATTCTCGCAAATGCCGCGAACCTTCGATGATCAGATTCTCAAGATCCATCCGGACGTTGATGCGGTCATCGGGCGGCAGCATTTCGTTTTCAAAGCGAAAAAAGCCCTCTACCCAGGTAAATAATTTTTGGATGATACCCGTGAAATACTGATGCAGACTGAGGATGATATCTTCTTGGGTCACATAGCCGGCATTGATGAGCAGGAGACCCAGTTCCTTGTCGTTCATCTGCCCGCCGCGCTGGCGGATAATCTGGTACTGGCCGGCGCTCAATTTGTTCGCGCGATGCAGAATGCTGGCAAGGCTGTTATCCTCATTGCCAATTCGGGCGTATGCTAATTTCCCATCTCTGAAAGATGCGTGAGCAGTTTCACTTGGGCCATCAACAATCAACGTTCCTGTTTTGCTGGCCAGGTTGATGAGATTGAGTAATTGGGTAACTGTGAAATCACGTAAATTGCCGCGTAGTGCCATGCCAGGCCTCAAAAGTATCCCAGAATCCAGGATGGGACGTGTTGAAAAGATTATACATGCAAGGACGTTATGCGTCAATTAATCGCGTTCTGTTTTGTATCGGTTTCTCGGCAGCCTCGCCGTGATTGTTGATGAACCATTACCTCCAAGATCAGCCGCGAATTTCACGAAGCAACGTAATTGCATCTCCTTAACCCTCCTGCAGGTTAGAACAGGACCGGCAAAAACCTGCGGGAGGGTAGGCAGTTACGAAGCAACACGAATTTCTTGACATTTTGTAACGACCCGCCCTTTTGAACAGGATGGACAGGATAGGCAGGATAAACGATTGAGATGCGCAGAAAATCCTGTTTATCCTGTACATCCTGTTTCATGTGCCGCGTTCGCCACGTTCATTGTGGGAAAGGGTTTCTTCTGCTGGGCGGTTGCGACTTTCCACAAACGCCCATGTTCATCTGCCGCCATTTGTGGTTAAATTTCCTCAATGACTGCCTTGCCGCCCCTCTTTCTTGAGCGCATGCAAAGCCTGCTCGGCGCCGATTACCCGGCTTTTGAGGCCTGCTATGGCCGGCCTGCCAATGTCGGTTTACGCGTCAACACGCTCAAACTCACCCCCGAGAAATTTGCCCTTCTCTCGCCTTTTGCCCTTCAACCTGTCCCCTGGTGCGCTGCGGGCTTTCGGCTGAATGACGATGGCGAAGAACGCCCCGGCAAACATCCTTACCATGCCGCCGGCCTGTACTACCTGCAAGAACCGTCGGCCATGGCCGTTGCCGAAGCGGCTGCCGCACGTCCCGGTCAACGCGTGCTTGACCTGGCGGCGTCGCCGGGCGGCAAGTCCACACACCTTGCCTCTCTCCTTGCCGGCGAGGGTCTGCTTTGGGCCAATGAAATTCGCACCAAACGCTTGCCGCCGCTCTCTGCCAACCTGGAACGCTGGGGCGCGCGCAACGTCATCATCAGCAACGAATCCCCTGAACGCCTGGCCGACCGCCTGCCCGCCTTTTTTGACGTGGTTGTCGTTGACGCGCCTTGTTCGGGCGAGGGCATGTTCCGCAAGGAACCGAGCGTCTGCCTTGAATGGGACGCAGGCCAGATCCCGGCCTATGCCGCCCGTCAGCGCCTGATCTTGCGTTTTGCTGCCCGGCTGGTACGTCCTGGCGGCCGTCTTATCTACTCCACCTGCACTTTCAACTGCGAAGAAAACGAAAACGTCATTGCTTCTTTTCTGGAAGAACGGGAGGATTTTCTCCCCGATGACCTGCCTCCGCTCCCCGGTTTTTCCGCGGCGATCGGCACGCGCGCCGGCGGTTCAGACTCCGCCCTGGCCTGCTCGGCGCGTCTCTGGCCGCACCGCAGCCCTGGCGAGGGACACTTCGTCGCCCGCTTGCGCCGCGTGTCGGGCGACTTGCCCGCTCACCGCCCGACGCGTCCGACACCCTTGCCGCGCCTGGCCGAAAAATGCCTGCAAGATTTTTTCAACGCCAACCTGAGCCGGCCGTTTGAGTTGCAAGCCGCGGCCTTTACGCTTTTGGGCGAGCGGCTCTATCTGCTTCCGCCCGGCGTACCCGATACGCGCGGATTGCGCCTGCTGCAGCCCGGCTGGCATATCGGTCATTTGCGCCGCGACCGTTTCGAACCCTCGCATGCCCTGGCCCTGGCCCTGCCCGCCGAAGCCTTCGCCCGCAGGCTCGATTTGCCCGCCGCCGACCCGCGCCTGATGGCTTATCTGCGCGGCGAAACTCTTGCCGCTGAAGGTGATGACGGCTGGCTTGTCGTTTGCGTGGACGGCTTCCCGCTGGGATGGGGCAAACGCGTCAAAGGGGTGATCAAGAACCACTACCCTGGCGGCCTGCGCTGGCTATAGTCGTTCGTGGTAATTGCCTGCCCTTAACCCTCCTGCAGGTTAGAACGGGGTCGCCAAAACCTGTGGGAGGGTAGGCGGTTACCGTTTGTGGCAAATTGCTTTCACCACCCTGCCAGATGGAGACTACCTGTTTCTTCCCAATCTTTACAAAACCTGCAAAAATTCTGCATAATTCTTTTAAACATCTCTGCTATGATAGGGGCAGTTCAACAAAGGAGTAGTGTTATGAGCAAAACCTGGAAATGGATTCTCGGAATTCTGGCCGTGCTGATCATTGTGGCGCTGATTGCGACTCCCATCATCATTCGCAGCACCGTGCTGGCCAACAGAAGCGCCGGCAATCTGGTATTGCCGCCTGCCTGGGATGGGCCTCGCAGCAACGGCCGCGCTTTTCAAGACTGGAATCGTCATCCCATGATGGTGGTGGGACGCAATGTCTCTCCCTTTGGCAGCCTGTTCATGGGATTCGGTATGCTGCTGAGCCTGATCGTCCCGGCCGCTATTCTGTTTGCCATTATCTATGGCGCAGTGCGGCTGGCGATCAAAAATAATGCTACAGTTTTGCCGCAGGCCGTTGCGCCGCCTGTCACCCATCCCTGCCCGGCGTGCGGTTTCGCCGTCCAGGCCGGCTGGAAGCATTGCCCGGAGTGTGGTGCCGAACAATAAAAAGCCGACCAGTTTAGAGGTCCAGATATGAGCCGCCGCGTAAGAGCCGGCGGCTTTTTTATCCCGCCTCTGTCACGCTTAACCCTCCCGCAGGTTGGAACGGGGTTGGCAAAACCTGCGGGAGGGCAGGCGGTTACTAAATCGCCGCTAAAAGCCGCTTTTGGATTACAAAGTTGTAAGTTGTCGGACAATCGTAGGGTAATCGTAGGTTTGGCGTCATGTAGTATTTGGGTAGACATGGTAGGATATAGTCACAAGGTGATTTCTCTTCTCCTCCTTTCAGAAGAGGGCCGGGGTCGGCGTCCCCGGCTCTCGCAATTTAAGGGACATAGCAGCGCCGGATAATGTATAATCCCCCTACTACGCGATGTGGAGAAAAATATGACTGTTCAAATCACTATCTTTGGCCTGGGGCAGATTGGCGCCTCGTTTGGCCTGGCGCTTTCGGAACACAAAGACCTCATCAAATGTGTGGGCTTTGACCGTCATGCCGAGGTGGTGCGGGAAGCCAGGAAAAAGAACGTCGTCGCACAAATCCTGACCGACCCGCTTGCCGCTGTGCGCGATGCCGATGTAATCCTGTTCTGCATTCCGGCCGATGAATTGCGCGAGACGCTGGAACTGGTGGCCCCTTCCATTAAGGAAGGCGCGGTACTGATGGATACGGCTCCGGCCAAGTCCAGGATGGCGGAGTGGACGAAAGAACTCTTGCCGCCGGGCCGTTACTATGTCGGCCTCTCGCCGGTGCTCAACCCCGAATGCCTGGCCGAGGACAAATCTGGCCTGGATGCCGCCCGCGCCGATCTCTTCCAGCATGGCATGTTCGTCATCAGCAATCCGGCGAGGACCAGCGGCGAGGCCATTCGTCTGGCCTCGGACCTGACCCGGCTGGTTGGCGCGGCGGCGTTATATGCCGACCTGGCCGAAGCCGACGGCCTGATGGCGGCCGTACACGTGCTGCCGCAACTGGCCGCAGCCAGCCTGTTGACCGCCACCGTGGACCAGCCCGGCTGGCGCGAAGCCCGCAAACTGGCCGGCCGCCCTTACGCCGACGCGACCGCCCTGGTGGATCATTTGACCGACAGCCCGGCTTCGCTGGGCGCGGCGACCACGCTCAATCGCGAAAGTGTGGTGCGCATGCTGGATGTGTACATGGCGGCCCTGCGCGGCCTGCGGGATGCCATTCAGGCCGGCGACGCGGCGGAGGTCACCGCGCGCCTTGAGCAGGCTGTCAAGAACCGGCAGGTCTGGTGGAAGCAGCGTCAGTCTGGAGACTGGGCTGCCACCGATACCAAATCTCCCGAAATCCCCGGCCTGGGCGAACACTTCAAGCACATGTTCCTGGGGGTGCGCAAAAAGCCCGGAGAGAAGTAGTGCCGTTTTATTGCTATATCCTGGAATGTAACGACGGGACCTACTACGCCGGCTGGACGACAGACCCGGAACGCCGCCTGCGCCAGCACAATGCCGGCGCAGGTTCGCGTTACACCCGGGCGCGGTTGCCCGTCAAACTGGTGTATCTCGAACCTCAGGCAGACCGTGCCAGCGCGCTGAAGCGGGAAAGGGCGCTCAAGGCGCTGTCTCACAGGCGCAAGGCGGAACTCATCCATCATCAGCAGGGCGGCTAAACGGCCTGCTTTTTTATCCACAGATGTTGCAGGTTGCACAGATAAGCCTGCTGCGAAAAAAATTACCGCCGAGACGCAGAGTGCACAGAGAATTCGTATAATGTAGAACTCTGCGCTCTCGGTGTCTCTGCGGTGAGTTTTTGCAATGTAGAACTCTGCGCTCTTGGCGTCTCCGCGGTGAGTTTCTGCAATGTAGAACTCTGCGCTCTCGGTGTCTCTGCGGTGAGTTTTTGCAGTGGGGTCACAGACAAAAGTCTGTTGCAAAGGGGAAGTAACGCCAGGGCGCAAGGATGTTCCACGGCTCGCTCACCTTGACCCGGCAGGCCGTGCCCTCAGGGCACCAGCCGTCGCAGCCCGGCGCCTTGGCTGCGCCGCAGTCGCCATCACCGGGAGAAGTTTCCGAGCAATTATTGCCGCAGTCACACTTGTCACAAGGTTTAGTCGTACAAACTCCATCCTTAAATTCACAGGCTATAATCTCTAGATTGTTGCAATCACAGACTGTATTCCCGGCAGAATTCTCTACCAATTTACCGCACTTTGTATTGCCAGTACACTGCGCCCCAGCGTTGCCAACGGTTGCGAAAAACAACAAAACCACTATCAGCAGAAGTCTCATCAAAAACTATGCTAGCACAAAATCTCCCGCAAATCTATTTAAAAAGCGCGATGGTCTCGAAATCAGTTTCTGGGTCCCAGTTTTCAATAGAGCGTCCCATCATCCGCCACGTATAGTTATCTTTGGTGCCAATCCTGAGCGCTCCGAACTTTACTCCTATCAGACTTTGCTTTAAAGCCACGATGGCCTTGTTGGCATAAAGCGCGGTGGTCGCTTGGTCCAAATCTCCCGGGTTGCCCAAGGCGGCGTAATGCTTGCCCGCCTGTTTTTCCAGACTGCCTATTCTAATCAGCAGCCTTCCCTCTTTGACTGCAAACATGGCCGCGGCGGTGCCGTTGAGAGCGATTGTGGAAAACGCGCCCTGCTCATAGCCCTCGACGGCCCGAAACTGCTCCTCGCCCAAAACACTCAAACTGATCTGGGATAAATCCACCTCTTCCTCAACCCGAAACATGGTTATGTTGAAAATTTTCATCGTGCTACCTCTATCTGCAGTGCGCCCCACCAACCTCATCGGCAGCCACAAATTACTGATTTTATCGCCCCGTTTACAGGCCGCCACAAACGCTTCCGGCGTCTTGTAGGTGTCAACAATCGTGTCGGCGTCTGGTTCGCGATACTCTTTCAAACCGGCTTCATACGCCTTGTTTGCCTGCCACAGGCCTTTCAGGATTTCTTCGTACCAGTACTGGGCCATCTCCGGGCTGGTAATTGTCAGCATGTCCCGGCCGGTTTTGGGGTCCACAAACAAATCCTCCGGCACCACCACCCCGCTCATTCCCCTTAACTGCGCCTCGACCGGATCAATCGGCGCCGGGAACACCACCGCCTGCTCTTCAATCACCTTGCCGTCCGGGCCAAGGGTGTTGAAGGCCAGCCGGCCGTCCTTATCCAGCCGGACATCAACCCGGTTCGGGCTCTTGAAAAACACCCGCAACGGGTTATCCGGATTGAGTATCTCCACCCCGCCTTTGCCGCCACCGCTAAAAAACCAGACCCCGACCGTGCCCGGCTCCAATCCCAGTTGGTTACCCAGTCCGGCCACAAAAGCCACACACTGCCAGTCGTCCGCAACCGGCAACTGCCAGATGCCGGACTGGTCCACCTGGCCGTCCGGCAAAGTAAACGGCGCCGTGCCGCCTGCGGCCGCCTCGGTATTGACTTGGGCGCCGCTGACCAACTGCTCCGGCATGGCTAGCCGGCACTGGCCATCCTTAACCGAGCCTGCCCGGCCGTTGGCCAGGATCGGGATGGCGCCCATCTCCCGTAGTTTGGCTTGGACCTCGTCCGGCAGGGTGTAGGCCGCTTCGGGCTGCAGGCCCAGGTCGGTGCCGGGGTAGGGGTTTGCCTGCAGCAGGGGGGCGGGGTCAAAGGTGGGGGTGACGGTCGGCGCGGGCGTGGAAGTCGCCGGCGGGGTAGGTGCGGGTGCGGGTGTCAGTGTGCCGCAGGCCGCCAGCAGCAGGGTCAGGCAGAGGGATGCAAGGATCGGCCGAACGGACATGGCAGCCTCCAGGTCCTGTCAATCCGTAAACAGCGGCAGGTGTCCCAGGGCCACCACACCTTCCCATTTGGCGCGTTCGCCCTCGGTCATGATGGCGGCCTCGCCGACCACCTCCGCGCCGGCTTTTTCCATGATCATGCGCATACCCTGCAGGGTTGAGCCGGTGCTGATGACATCATCCACTACAAGCACCTTCTTGCCCTTCACCAGTTCATGGTCCTTCTCGTCCAGAATCAGCCTCTGCGGCTGACCGGTGGTGATGGACAGCGTCTCGGCGATCAAGGCCGCGCCCATGTACGGTTTGTAGGTCTTGCGCAGGACGACATAGGGCTTCTGAACCTCCACGGACAGGGCATGTGCCAGCGGGATGCTCTTGGCTTCGGCGGTCAGCAAGAGATCAAATTGCAAATCTTTTATTCTTTGGGCAAGTTCACGGGCGCAGGCCTGCACCAGTTCGGTATCCCCTAAAATGTTCAAGATGGCAATGCGCAGGCCGGGCTTGATCTGGAACAAGGGCAAATGACGCTTGAGGCCGGCAATTTCAACCGTATAAGTGTCACGCGGAGTCATGGCTTCCTCCTGATGGAGATAATTCGCCCGTAGTTTATCATAGAGCAGTTTATAATAGGGGCATCTTTGAGAAAGACAGGTGCAAAGAAATGATCAGCCAGACCCTCTAACCTTGTATGCCGCCACTTTTGGGGCGGCGGAAGTATGCGCACTTTTCAAGCCCTGTTTTTCAACCTTTTCGGGGTCCAACCCCTTTACCAAAGCAGTGAAATATGTCTCAACTTAAAATTACCGACGATCTTGAAGCCCTGCTTCGAGTCCTTCCCCAGCCTGTCGCCTCGGCGGTAAAAAAGGCCGATGATTCTGACAACCTGCTGGAAATCATCCTCGATTTGGGCCGCGTGCCCACCGCGCGTTTTGTCGAACGCGAGATTGTCCTGAGCGAGAAAGAAGTCACCCGCGCCGAAATTGATTATGTGGATGAGCGCGTCGGCGAGTTTGACGCCGACAACCGCGCCGGCATCGAGCGTACCCTGCACCGCATCTCGGCCATCCGCAACCGGCGCGGCCACATTGTTGGCCTGACCCTGCGCGTTGGCCGCGCCGTCTATGGCACGGTGGACATCATTCAAGACATTATCGAGTCGGGCAAATCGGTGCTCATCCTGGGCCGCCCCGGCGTGGGCAAGACCACCGTCCTGCGCGAGGCCGCCCGCATCCTGGCCGAGTCCAAGCGCGTCATCATTGTGGATACCTCCAACGAAATCGGCGGCGATGGCGACGTGCCGCACCCGGCGGTGGGCAAAGCGCGCCGCATGCAGGTGCGTGAGCCGATGCTCCAGCATGAGGTCATGATCGAGGCGGTGGAGAATCACAACCCCGAAGTAATCGTCATTGACGAAATCGGCCGCGAGTTGGAAGCCGCCGCTGCCCGCACCATTGCCGAGCGCGGCGTGCAACTGATTGGCACGGCGCATGGCAACACGCTGGACAACCTGCTGTTGAATCCCACCCTTTCCGACCTGGTGGGCGGCATTGAGGCCGTCACCCTGTCAGATGAGGAAGCGCGTCGGCGCGGGACCCAGAAGACGGTCCTGGAAAGACGCGCCCCGCCCACCTTTGACGTCTTGGTCGAGATTCAGCACCGCGACCGTTTTGCCGTTCACATGGACATCGCCGCCTCGGTGGACGCCCTGCTGCGCGGCTATCCGCTCCCGCCGGAAATTCGCATGCGCGATTCCGACGGGCGGATCCGCATTGAGAAAGCGCCCTCCGTTTCATTGCCTTCGCGGATGGAAATGAACGGCAAGGCGGGATTGCGGCGCGGCATCCGCGAGTCCGGTTCAGAGCCGGGACCTGAGCCTGCGTCTTCATCTCCCGATGTGACGCGCGGCCCGTTGCAGACTCTGCGCGTGTATCCATTCGGCGTGGCGCGTAACCGCTTAATACAGGCCGCCAAGCGTTTGGGCCTGCCGGTGCTGGTGGTGCAGGATGCTTCTGAGGCGCAGGTGCTGGTGACCCTGCGGACGTATTACCGTTCACGCCAGCAGCCGGTGATGGAGGCCGAACAGCGCGGCGTGCCGATTTATGTCCTGCGCGCCAATACCATCAGCCAACTGGAACAATTCCTGAGCGATTTGTTCAATTTGCCAGGACGCGAGCCCGCTTCTGGCGACCTGGAGGATATCCGCTTGCAGACGCAAGCGGCCATTCAGGCCGTGCTCAACGGCGAGCGTTGGGTAGATTTGCCGCCGGCTGTGGCAGCGGTGCGCCGTATTCAGCACGAGATGGCGCGTCAGGCCGACCTGGTTTCCCATTCCTATGGAAAAGAACCCAGGCGGCATGTCCGCATTTTCCGAGAGTGAGCCGGGAAAATTCGGAGGCAGGCTAATTGCCTGCTTTCGTCGGTTTGAGGAAGGCGCCCATGTTCATCACCCTTGAAGGCCCTGAAGGTTCTGGCAAGACCTCGCATCTTCAGCCGCTGGCAGAATGGCTGCGCGCAGAGGGCTATGCCGTCTTCACCACACGCGAACCTGGCGGCACTTCGATTGGCGAACAAATCCGCGCCGTGTTGCACAATTTGCAAAACACCGAAATGCATCCCCGCACAGAAACCCTGCTCTACCAGGCCGCGCGGGCACAGTTTGTGGAGCAGGTGGTCAAGCCGCGCCTGGCAGGCGGCGAGATTGTGATCTCTGACCGTTACGCCGATTCAACCCTGGCCTATCAAGGTTATGGTCACCAGCAGGATTTGACGCAGGTCAGGGCGCTGATTCACTATGCTACCGGCGGCCTGACTCCCGACTTGACGATTCTACTGGACGTGGATGTGGAAGTAGGCCTTCAGCGCAGTGCCCGGCGGCGGGCGCAAGGCGGCGAGTGGAACCGGCTGGATGCCCTGGACCTGGCTTTTCATCGGCGGGTGCGCGCCGGTTATCTTGAAATGGCCAGGCGCGAGCCTCAGAGATGGAAGATCGTTGATGCCGGTCAGGAATGGGGGGTAGTTCAGGAAGGTTTGCGGCTTATCATTGCCAAGCGCCTGGGCCTTTAGCCTCACGCGGCTACAGCCAGAAATCTTAAGGACTTCACTTCAAAAACAGAAAATCTCAACGCGAAGCCGCCAAGCCGTAAAGAAAATGCAATTTCCAATGCAAAACCTTTGTTTTTCGGTTTCGGATTATGTGTAAAAAAGAAATAGACCTTAAAAATCTTTGCGTATTTGCGCCCTTGCGTTAGAAACCACAAATAAATCCGGCAGGGCCATTTCAACGGCCCAAACCGAAATCGGACAAACTTTGGGAGTGGCTAAAAATTGGGCTAAAATAGGGACATGATTGAATGTCCAAGATGTCATCGAACAGAACGCCAAAACCGAGCAGGGAAAACCGGCAGCGGCAGCCAGCGCTAT
>JAIOAQ010000008.1:0-12818 GCA_019873735.1 Chloroflexota bacterium
GTGCGCCTGAACGTATTCTACCTGAACTTCAGTGTTTTTGCGAGGACGCACCATCGCCATTTTTCACAAAGGGCATTATACTTTGCAACCATGCATACCAAACGCTGGCTCATCGCCCCTCCACTTACTCCGCAAGCCGACAGCAATTTGCGGAACTACCCCCCAATTTTACGACAAATCCTTTTCAATCGCGGCTATGCATCTGAAGCGCAGGCTGCCGCCTTTCTCAAAGCCGATACCGACTTTGATACCCATCCTTTTCAGATGACCGACATGCAGGTCAGCGTTGAGCGCATTCGGCACGCCATTGCGCGCCATGAGCCTATTGCCATCTATGGCGATTACGATGTGGATGGAGTCACCGCGACGGCCTTGCTGGTGCAGACTCTGCGTGCGCTGGGCGCCGATGTTCGGCCGTATATCCCCAATCGCTTTGACGAAGGCTATGGCCTGAATCCGGAAGCGTTGGATAGTTTGAAAGAAGATGGCATTAAGTTGGTGATCAGTGTGGATTGCGGCATCCGCTCGCCCGACGAAGCGGCTCACGCGCGGACCCTTGGGCTGGATCTCATTATCACCGATCATCACCATCCCGCTGAAGACTTGCCGCCGGCCTTTGCTATTCTGAATCCCAAACGGCCCGGCGACACCTATCCCGATAAAGACCTGGCGGGGGTGGGCGTGGCCTACAAACTGGCCGAGGCCCTGCTCTTAGACGGCAAGCCTCGCACAGCAGAACGTTTGCCTTTTCTGGAAGGGCTTCTGGACCTGGTTGCTCTAGGCACAGTAGCAGACCTGGCGCCGCTCACAGGAGAAAACCGCGCCCTTGTCCGCCGCGGGCTGGAGCAGATGCGTTCGACGCAGCGGCAGGGACTTTTCTCTCTGGCCAATGTGGCCGGCTTGAATCTTAGCCGCGTGGATGCAACCGACATTGGCTTTGTCCTGGGGCCGCGCCTGAACGCTGCCGGCAGACTCGACTCGGCGCTGGCGGCTTATGAACTCTTGACCACGACTGACGTCCAGAGAGCCGGCGTCTTGGCGCAAAGCCTCGACCGACAAAACCGCGAGAGGCAGGCGCTTACACAGCAGATTCAGGAGCAAGCCGAGGCTTTGGCAAGAGCCGGCGATCCCAATGCGCTCCTGTTATTTGCGGTTCATCCAGAGTTTAATCCCGGCGTGGTTGGCCTGGCCGCCTCCCGGCTGGTAGAGGTCTATTATCGGCCGGCCATTGTGGGGCAGGCGGGGGAAGAGACGGTACGCTGTTCCTGCCGCTCCATCCCCGAACTTCATATCACAGATGCGTTGGATGAATGTGCTGATTTGCTGGTGCGGCATGGGGGACATGCCGCCGCGGCCGGTTTCACCGTCCGTGCCGAAAACCTGGAAAGGCTCAAAGCCCGGCTGCTGGAGATCGCCCGGCGCGAACTGGGAGATCGCGATCTGCGCCCAACGCTCAACGCCGATCTTGAGGTGCCGCTCTCTGCCATGCACCCGGATTTGCTTTATCATCTGACCAGACTGCAGCCTACGGGGTACGGCAATCCAGAACCGGTCTTTGTCTCCCGCGACGTGCAGGTCAAATCGGCCAGGCAGGTGGGAGCGGATGGCAAGCACCTGAAGATGACCGTCAGCGACGGGCGCATCACGTTTGATGCCATTGGCTTTCGCCTGGGTCACTTATATGAGGGCCTGCCATCGCGTGTGGACTTAATGTACACGTTTGAGACGAATGAGTACAACGGACGGGTTACACTGCAACTGAATCTCAGAGACTTGAAGCCGACGGGAATTCCTGACTAGATGAGCCGCGTTGATCATAAAAGCAGGCCGCACATAAGGCGGCCTGCTTTTGTTTTGTTGACCTCGGGCTGATCTATAAGCCGCATTCTGTCCAGCAACAGGGCGGACCTGTGCCTGGGCAGTCATCTCTCTGGGCGGAGTGTCACCACTCCGCTCTAGCGGCCTACCCGGGACTGGTACCCTCACCATTGGAGGGACACATAAGGAAGCGAGCAGCCTCCTCCCATCCACAGATGGTTTCGTCCCTGCTTGGCCTTGCTCCCGGCGGGGGTTACCTGGCCGTCCACATTACTGCAGACGCCGGTGGTCCCTTACACCACCTTTTCACCATCACCCGCGTCCTTGCGGACGGGGCTGTTTCTTTTCTGTGGCCCTTATCCGGCAGGTTAACGTCTCACGACGGTTTCCCCGCCCCGGGTGCTATCCGACGCCGTGCTCTATGGAGTGCGGACTTTCCTCGACGCAGACAACGCCGCGCCGCGACTGCCCGATCAGCCTGAGGCATTTTTATCATACCCTTTTGGCGGGCTTTCGTCAATTCCTTAAATTGAAGTAACTAGCTACCCTCCCGCAGGTTTTGGCGCAATGTCCAGGCCAGAAGACGTCTCCATGATTGCCGGCATTGGCTGGCAGCCCCGTTCTAACCTGCGGGAGGGTTAAGGGTAGGCGGTTACAAATTGAAAATCTTTGGGCCCTGGCGGATTAGAGCAAGGCTCGCAAATCCTCTAAGGTTGAAACCGGCGCATGACAGACGAAATCTTCACATACGTAAGCGGTGGGACGGCCGTTCAGCGGCGGACGGTCGTTTAGCAGGCTGGGGGAGCCGGCAATTGGCGGGTAGGGGCTGGCGGCCACGACAATGTTGGGTCGGTAGGCGGCGCGGATTTCTTTCAGCATGGATTGCATTTCCGGATGATCTATATTGCCCGTAAGTGCAATTTGTTTGACCGGCCCGCGGGCGAAACTGGCAGCCGAAAGCCAGCGGGCAAAGGCCAGCGGATAGCGTATGGCGGCTTGGGCAACCAATCCCAGGGCGTTTTCGGCCAGGTCATGCCACATCCGGTTTTCGCTCAAGGCTGCCATTTTGAGCAAGGCTTCGGCGGCCAGCGCATTGCCTGAAGGGGTGGCGTTATCCTGTATCTCTTTCGGGCGTACCAGCAAATCGTCTTTGTCGGCAGGGGTGTCAAAGAATCCGCCGGATGGGTCGCTAAAGGTGGCAATCATTTCTTCTGTGAGTTCATGCGCGGCAACGAACCAGCGCGGGTTGAAGTCGGTCTGATAAAGTTCGAACAGACCGAGAATCAGGGCGGCGTAATCTTCTAAAAAGGCGGGACTACCGGCCTGGCCCTGATACCACGTGCGGCGCAAATGTCCATCTGGCCGCAGGGCGGTGAGCAGGAATTGCGCGTTGCGCGTAGCCAAATCAAGGTAGCGGTTTTGACGGCTTTTTCCAGCGCCTTTGTCTATGTCAGCCCAATCAATGCGCGCGGCTTCGGCAAAGGCAGCCAGCATGAGACCATTCCAGGAGGTGATGATCTTTTCGTCGGTTGCCGGGCGGATGCGCTGCGCGCGGGCGGTTAACAGTCGGGTGTGGCAGGCTGCCAGTTTATCGGCAACCGTTTGCGGGTCGGACTTGAACCGTTCGGCCAGGGTTTCGTCGCTCAGACGGCGCTGGAGGATGGTTTTGTCCTCCCAGTTGCCATCTGGCCGGAGGTCATAGGCGGCTTCGAAAAGGTCTGCTTCGTCTCCCAGGATTTGACGGATTTTGTCCAAACTCCAGAGATAAAACTTTCCCTCCTGGCCTTCAGAGTCGGCATCCAGACTGGAGTAAAAGCCGCCCTGCGGATGGGTCATTTCGCGGGCGACAAAATCCAACGTTTCGGCGCAAATGCGTTGATAGCGGGGTTCCCGGCTGACCAGCCAGGCGTGCAGATACGTATGGGCCAGCAGGGCGTTGTCGTAGAGCATTTTTTCGAAGTGTGGGACAAGCCAGCGTGCGTCGGTGCTGTAACGGTGGAAGCCGCCGCCGATTACGTCATACATGCCGCCGCGCGCCATGCTATTCAGGCAGTGGCAGGCGCATTTTGACCCTTCTTCTCCGATGAGGGGGGAAGCGCGGAGTAAAAATTCTATCGTCATCGGCTGAGGAAATTTGGGCGGCATGCCCCATCCACCGTTGGCCCAGTCGTGGTTTTGAAGCAGGGCAAGAGCGGCGTCTTCAAGCGCGTTGGTGGGGAAGGGCTGATTGGAATGCAGGCGGGCGCGGGCGCGTATCTGTTCGGCCAGTTGTGTGCTGACTTGCATGATCTCGGCGCGTTGGGTTTGCCAGGCTTTGGCCAATCCGCTCAGCACCTGGCGGAAGGACGGCAGGCCGTGCCGGGCTTCGGGCGGATAGTAGGTGCCGCCGTAGAAAGGCTGCAGGTCGGGCGTCAGAAAAACCGACATTGGCCAGCCGCCCGAGCCATTGAGCGCCAGGACGGCCTGCATGTAGATGGCATCCAGGTCGGGGCGCTCTTCGCGGTCTACTTTGATGTTGATGAAGTGGGCATTCATTAACTCGGCGGTTTTGGCATCTTCAAAGGATTCGTGGGCCATGACGTGGCACCAGTGACAGGCCATGTAACCGATGCTCAGGAAGATGGGTTTGTCTTCGGCTTTTGCCCGTTCAAGGGCTTCTGGCCCCCATGGGTACCAATCTACCGGATTATTGGCGTGCTGGAGCAGGTAAGGGGATGTGGATGAGGCAAGGCGATTCATGGGCCTCCGTTGCCTTTTCAGGGGGTCGGCGTTTCCAGGTTGAGGCGGAAGATTTTGAGATCTACTGCTTGATCCAGCGTTTTGATATGCTGCAGGCGCGGGTCTTCGACTTTCTGGTTATAAATTTTGTGCAGGTCGGCGCGCGGCGCAGGCAGAATCATGTATTGCACCCGGTAATGGCCTGCTACTTGCAGGATGGTTTCCAGGTCGTTGTTGGGGATCATGACTGCCGTCAGGCCGGTGGCTTCATAGAACTCCCACGGGTCTCGGCTCATGACCACAATCTGGCCGGGAGGAACATTGCGGCGCTCTGCGTCGCTGCTGATAACTTGTTGTACCGCGCGCAATTGAGCATAGACCTGGTTGTAATGTGTATGGGATGTGACCATTCTTTGGTAGCCGCTGTATCCGAGGTAAATGCAGGCGGCGACCAGCAGGGGGTAAATGAGCCAGCGTCTTTTGAGCCGGGCAAAGGCAAAGTCCAGAATGATGATGTAAAAGAAAGGCAGCAGCGACCCCAGGCTTTTGATGGTGGAACCGCGCGAATAACTTGCAATCAGGGCGTAGAAGAAATACACAATGAGGCTGTAGAACAGGGCTGGAGACAATTGTTGTAATTTCTTTCTGTCACGCCGTAGGAGGATCCAGTCCAGCAGGCTGATGACCAATGCAATGGCGACAACACGGTTTAGAAAGGAGATCGTCAGTGCCAGGTTATCATGAGCGGCATCCAGTTTGTCTTTGTAAATTCCTCTCAGCCCCAGTTCCCCATAGTAGGTCTTGAGAGAAAATGTCTTTCCATAGGCATAAAAGTCCTCGTATGCTGTCAGGTACATGGTGCGGGATGGCCCGGATGGGAAAGGTGCGCCGAAGATGGTGTAGTTTTTGAACAGCAGGGGGGAAAGGACAAGCGCATGGATCAACACAACTGCTGCTCCCAGCCGAATCCGGTGCTTGAACGGCAGGCGGGCAATGAGAATGCTGGCCAGCACGGTCGCTAACAGGAGCAGGCCATCCTGACGTGTGAGGTGACTCAAACCGGTAAAGACGCCTGCCAGCAGGAAATACCCTGGTTTTTCGAAAGCGCGCATTGTGAAATACAATGCCAGTACGCCAAAGAGACCGAAGAAAATATTGGCGTCGGTGGTTGTGGACATATAAATCTGGGCCGGCGCAAAATAGGTCAAGAGCGCGGTCAAGATTCCAAATTCTATGCTTTGACCGTAGGCCCGGCCCGCATAGAAGGCAACGACAGCAATCAGAATACCGGCGGCGAGCGAACTCAACGTGGCGTTGAAAACGCTTACGCCCAGCACTTTCATCGGAATTGCCAGCAAATATGAGGCCAGCGGGTGCCAGAAGTCGCTGCTGTAATGAGGAATGGGGGGCAGGCCATCCAGGTAATTGAAGACGTAGTCCAGCACCAGTCCGCGTCCGGCAACGATGTTTTTTGCCACCGTGTAATAGAATGCAGAATCGGCGTGGCCGGGCGTCTGGGCCAGGCGCATCAATGCCAGCCGCAGCAGCGTCCCGCCGACTGCGCCGGCAAACAGCAAGAGCATCAGCCAAACCTGGTGAGAGAATTTAAAATTACGCGGGAATTTCATCTTGGCTCGCTTTGGATTGGAGATGTTGGGATTATACTTGACAAACGATGAGCATCTTCAACCTGTTACGGCACTGGCTGCCTGCCATTTTGCTGATGGCGGCAATTTTTGCCTTTTCTTCCATCCCTTCTGCAGAAATGCCCCATTTTGGCGTGTGGGATTTCCTGGTCAAAAAAGGCGGCCATGCGATCGGTTATGGCATGCTGGCGCTTGCTTACCGTTATGCGTTGCATCCCAACAACCGCCGTCCGGCTTTGGCCTGGGTTGGGGCCTGGTTATTGGCCGTGCTGTATTCTGCCGGTGACGAATTCCATCAATCCTTTGTCCCTGGTCGTCATCCCAGCGGCTTGGACGTGTTGATTGACGCCGCGGGGGCAGGGGCGGCGCTTCTCTTGGCAATGCTCTATCGAACAAAGTCCTCAAGGCCTTTGGCGCACAACGCCGGCTTTCATTCAAATTCCAGTTCAAAATCTTCGTCTTCCCCCAAATCGCCCAGCGGCTCAATTTGAATTTCGCTGAACAGGCTTTCTTGCAGGGCTGCCACCCGATAGCGCTTGACCAGTTCAAGCAAGGCCAGGAAGGTGACCACGACCTCCAGGCGGCTTTTGGGGACGCCAATGATCTGACGAAACGTGGTGTGTCGAGTCTGACTCAGGATTTGCCGGATATACTGGATTTTCTCGCGGATGGTCACACGCGGGGCGCTGATGACCGTTCCCAGCGCCTGCTTGTCCTTCTCGGCGGCAAAGATGGCCTCGGCGGCGGCCAGCAAATCGGCCAGCGTGATGTCGCTCAGGTCCAGCCGTCCCTCCACTTTAGGCGGCGGCGCAACCCGAAGATACGTGCGCAGCCCTTGCGCCTCGCGTTCGCCCAGCCAGGTGGCGATTTCCTTAAAGCGTTTGTAAAGCCGCAATTGCCGGGCCAGCGATTCTCCGGGATCTTCTTCGCCCGCCTCGCGCACCGGCGGACGCGGCAAAAGCGCTTCAGACTTGATCTGGATCAATTTGGCTGCAATCACCAGAAAGGAAGAAATTTCTTCCGGCGAAACCCCGTTTTGCAGGGCGCGCACATAAGCCAGATATTGATCGGTCACCTGTGCCAGCGCCACGCTGGTAATATCCAGTTCGGCGCGCTCGATCAAATCCAGTAACAGGTCAAGCGGCCCCTCATAAACGGGCAGACTGACGGTATACGTCTCGGAGCGCGAAAGTGGAAAACTCATAGCCAGTGGATTATATCACTACGGTATAATTCAACTATGCCAGCCAGACTCTCTCATCTCGATGAAACCGGCCGGGCGCGGATGGTGGACGTGGGCGCCAAACCCGAAACCGAACGCGTGGCTGTGGCGCGCGGCGAAGTGGTGATGAAACCTGAGACTTTTGAACTGATTCGCGCCGGTCAAATTAAGAAAGGCGACGTTTTAACCGTCGCCCAGATAGCAGGCATCAGCGCTTCAAAACGGACCTCGGACCTGATTCCGTTATGTCATCCGCTGCCGCTCACCCAGGTAGACGTGACGCTTACGCTGGATGCCTCATTGCCGGGCGTACAGATTCAATCTACGGCGCGCACCGTCGGCAGGACAGGCGTTGAGATGGAGGCGCTCACCGCCGTCGCGGTTGCCGCCCTCACCGTGTATGACATGGCCAAAGCCGCCGAAAAGACCATGCGCATTCAGAACATCCGCCTGGTGGAAAAGCACGGCGGGCAGAGCGGCGATGTGGTGAATGAATAAACTTTAGGAGTGTGAATGAAACGCGTTAAAGTTTTGCTGTTTGCAACCCTGCGCGATTACGTAGGCGCAGCCTCTGTGGAAGTGGAAATCCCGCCCCAAGCCACGATCCGCGATTTGGAAGAGCATTTGATTGCGACCTACCCGCGGCTTGGCATTGTCCGTAACTCGATGATGGCGGCGGTCAATCATGAATTTGTTGCCGATGAACAAATCATCCCAGATGGCGCTGAAGTTGCCTTCTTCCCGCCGGTCAGCGGAGGTTGATGCCCGTGTCTACTGCAGAACAGCCGACCGTCTTTGCAATCACCGAATCGGAACTTGATTTGAATGCCTTGCTGGCCGAGATTACCCTGCCGTCTAGCGGCGCAGCCGCCCTCTTTACAGGCATGGTGCGTGGTGTGACCGAGCGCGGGGATGCACATCAGACCCTCTACCTGGAATACGAGGCCTACCGGCCGATGGCGGAAGCGAAGATGAAGCAGGTTGCCGAAGAAATTCGTCAGCGCTGGCCGTCTGTGCAGGGGATTGCCATTGTCCAGCGCGTTGGCCGGCTGTATCCCTGTACGCCTACGGTTTTAATCGCCTGCACTGCCGCCCACCGCGATACAGGCGTTTTCGAAGCCGCACGTTATGGCATTGACCGGCTCAAGGAAATTGTTCCGGTTTGGAAGAAAGAAGTAGGTCCTGATGGAGAGGCCTGGGTAGAAGGCGATTACATTCCCAGGCCAGGAGAGTGAAGTATGCCTTTCCCACTTGAAACCGAACGTTTGTTGTTGCGCCGTTTCCAGGATGAAGACCTGGAACCTTTTTGGGCCTACCGCAATGATTTTTCGGTGGCCCAGTATCAGGGTTGGGACTTTCCTTACCCGCATGAGCAGGCTGTGGCTTTCATTGAAGAAATGAAAACCAAGGAGCCAAATACACCGGGGCAATGGTTTCAGGCGGCGATTGAACTCAAAGCCAGCCATGAGACGATTGGCGACGTTGCCTTTCAAATTATGCAGGATGACCCGCAGCAGGCGTATATCGGTTACACGCTGGCGCGGGCTCATTGGTGGAAGGGCTATGGCGCCGAGTCGGTCCGCCGGCTGGTAGATTATCTTTTCGGCGAACTGAATCTACACCGCGTGGTTGCCCGCTGCGATGTCGAAAACGTCTCTTCCTACCATCTTCTGGAGCGGATGAAGTTTCGCCGCGAAGCACATTTTGTGGATGCGATTTTGTTCAAGGGAAAATATAGCAGCGAATACTGGTATGCGATGCTGCGGCGCGAGTGGGAACAACGGTGAGAGACATGCTGACAGAAATTTATTGTCTGCGCTGTGGTCAGGCCTACCCTTCGGTAGGCCTGCCTTATTGTTGCCCGGCATGCGGCGGAATTTTTGACGATACGGGCACCTGGAACTTTTCGCCTGTGGATGCAGATTTGCCGGGCATCTGGCCGGATCTGCGCGCTTTTGGCTGGCCGGCAGATTGGCCTTCTATCTCGCTTGGGGAGGGGAATACCCCATTGGTGTGGGCCGAGTGTTGTGGCCATCAGGTGGCCTTCAAGTGCGAATTTCTGAATCCTAGTGGTTCTTTCAAAGACCGGGGTTCGACAGCCCTGGTGAGTGCATTGGCCGGACGCGGTATCTCTATGGCTGTGGAAGATTCGTCGGGCAATGCAGGGGCTTCTTTTGCCGCCTATGCTGCTCGGGCCGGGATTAAGGCCCGGGTCTACGCACCCGCCTCGGCTTCCGGCCCGAAACGGGCGCAGATTGAGGCCTACGGCGCAGACCTGGTCCTCGTCCCCGGTCCACGCTCGGCTGCGGCGCACGCTGTCTCTCTGGCCGCCAAACAGGGCGCAACCTATGCCAGTCATGCCTGGCTGCCGTTCAATTTGCCGGGTTATGCCACGCTGGCGGTGGAACTGACGCGTCAACTGCAGCAACCGCCCGGCGCGGTCGTTTTGCCTGTGGGGCAGGGTGGACTGTTGCTCGGTCTGGTGCGGGGCTTTCAATCGTTGCGCAGGGCCGGCGTGGTGGCCAGCCTGCCAAAAGTGATTGCCGTCCAGGCCCGGGCTTGCGCGCCGCTCTGGTCGCTGTTTACAACAGGCCGCCTGGCTGCAGATGAGGCGCCCACCCTGGCCGAAGGCGTGCGCGTGACCCGGCCGGTGCGGGCAGAGGCTGTGATTGCCGCCGTGCAAGAGACGGGCGGACGCTTTGTGCTTGTGGACGAGGCCGACATCCTCTTGGGGCGTGACGAATTGGCTCGTCGGGGGTTATATGTAGAGCCAACTTCTGCGCTTGTCTGGTCTGCTTTGGAACAAACGCTGACAGAGTTGCCGGAACCTGTGGTTGCCGTCTTGACCGGCTCTGGGTTAAAAACGTTGCCCCTTGTTTGAACCGGCTTTGCAGAAGAAAAAGGTTTCGCCATTACTTGCATTCTTCAGGAGGTAGCATGCAGGAACGCATCGTGATTACAGGCATGGGGACGGTCAATCCGCTTGGTCTGTCGGTGTCCGAAACATGGCGTAATGCACTTGCTGGCGTGTCGGGAATTGGGCCAATTACCCTTTTTGATCCTGCAAATCTGAATATAAAATACGCCTGCGAGGTCAAGAATTTCTCTCCCGATTCATTTTTAGACCCTAAAGAAGTCCGCCGCCGCGACCGCTTTGAGTTAATGGCGGCTGCAGCCGTCAAGGAAGCCATCGAACAATCCGGGTTGGCGGTGACCGAAGAAAATGCTGGCCGTGTTGGCGTGGTGATTTCTTCGGCCATTGGGGGGATGCAGTCTTTGCAAGAGGCGATTTTTATCATGAAAGACGAAGGTGCGCGGCGGGTGAGTCCCTTCTTGATCCCGATGTTGATGTCAAACGGAGCCGCCGGTTTGGCCTCGATTGACTACGGCCTGCGCGGACCAAGCCTTTCTGTGGCCTCGGCCTGTGCTTCTGGCGCCGATGGGATTGGCATGGCCTGGCTGATGCTGCGCGCCGGCGTGTTAGACGTGGTACTGGCAGGCGCTTCAGAAGCCACAATTTGCGAAACGGGCATTGCCGCCTTTGACCGCATTGGCGCCATGTCGCGCCGCGAGAGTTATGCCATGACCCCGCAACCTTTTGACAGGGATCGAGATGGCCTGGTGATGGGTGAAGGCGCCGCCGTTTTGGTATTGGAACGCGAGAGCCATGCCCGGGCACGCGGCGCGGTCATCCTGGCCGAACTGGCCGGCTATGCTGCTACTGCCGACGCTTTTCACATCACTGCGCCGTCAGAAGAAGGAGCCGGCGCCGCGGCCGCGATGCAACTGGCGCTGAAGGCGGCGGGTGTGCAGCCCGAACAGGTTGGCTATGTCAACGCGCATGGCACCGGCACAGCGCTCAACGATGTCGCCGAAACACGGGCGCTCAAACGCGCTTTTGGCGAGCAGGCGTACAAGATTCCGGTCTCTTCCACCAAATCCATGACCGGCCACATGATGGGCGCAACCGGCGCGCTGGAGGCAATTTTCTGCGTGCAAGTCGTCCGCGAAGGCATCTTGCCGCCCACGATCAACTATCGAACCCCCGACCCTGAATGTGACCTGGACTACGTTCCCAACCAGGCGCGCGAGAAAAAGGTGGAAGTCGCCATCAGCAACGCGCTTGGCTTTGGCGGCCACAACGCCGTGCTGGTCATACGCAGATATGTTTGATTTTTTGTAACTGCCTGCTCTTAACCCTCCCGCAGGTTAGAACAGGGATGGCAGCGGATGCTGGCAATCATGGAAACGCCTTCTGGTTTGAACATTGCGCCAAAGCCTGCGGGAAGGTAGACAGTTACGATTTTTTTGAATCGGCCTTGCGCCTCTTCTATCTGCGTGATATAATCCGCCTTCGCGTGAAAGAGAGAAAATTTGTTTTGCAAGGAAGAAAGCCATGAGCGATATCTTGAAAGCCCTCGAAGCCGCCCCTAACCCCAATATCCCGCCGCTGTCTCCCGGCGACGTTGTCAGTGTGCATGTGCGCATCAAAGAAGGCGACCGCGAGCGTATCCAGGAATTTAAAGGGACGGTCATTCGTCTGCGCAAAGGCGGCAATGAGACCTCCTTTACTGTTCGCCGCATTGCCAGCAATGGCATTGGGGTGGAACGTACCTTTCCGTTGCGTTCGCCCCGCATTGACAAAGTAGTTGTTGAGCGTCACTCCACAGTGCGTCGGGCGCAACTGTACTTCATGCGCGGCCGCACGGGGAAATCCGCCCGCCTCAAACAGCGCTTTAATTAAATCCCATTGTTTTAACCGACCGGCAAAGGGTGCAGAAACCTGCGCCCTTTGTCTTTTGAAACTATGCCCCGCCCGGTTATCGGCATTACCACGAACTACGGCAAAAACCCCGACGGCCTGCCCAGCGTCTACCTTTTGCGCGCTTACGTCCGCGCAGTGCAAGATGCTGGCGGCCTGCCGATTCTCCTCCCTTCTGACCTGGCAGAAAGCGAATGGGAGACGGTGTACGCGCGCCTGGATGGGATTCTCTTCTCTGGCGGCGGCGATATTGCCCTGGAGCATTTTGACGGTTCACCCCACCCCCGGGTTTGCGAGGTGGACCCGACGCGCGATGCCCTCGAATTGGCGCTGGCCCGCCGCGCCGCCGGTGACGGCAAACCTTTCCTGGGCATTTGCCGCGGCTGCCAGTTGATTAACGTGGCCCTTGGCGGCACGCTTTTTACTCACCTTTATGACCAGTTGCCGGGCGCGCTTGATCATGCCTACCCTGGTGACATGCGCCGGGTGCTGGTTCATCCTGTCCGTCTGCAGCCGGATGGCCGCCTGGCTCGTATCGTGGAAACAGAGCATTTGATGGTGAACAGCCTGCATCATCAGGGTTTGAAAGACTTGGCCCCGGGTCTGGTGCCGCTGGCCTGGGCGCCAGATGGGCTGGTGGAAGCAATTGAAT
>JAIOAQ010000008.1:13554-14763 GCA_019873735.1 Chloroflexota bacterium
GCGACCTTTCAGGGCGCCCTTTATGCTTCGGTAGTAGAGCGCTTTGCCAGCGGCGTCAAGTTGCTGCAGCATACCTGTCCCGGCCTGGTGGCTCAAATTGAGCAGGGCAATCTGAAAGGTCCACAGACGCGGGCCATTCTCGAAGATGCCTTGCTGCCCATGTTAGAGCGCGGCATTGATACAGTGGTATTGGGCTGTACACACTATCCCTTTGTCATTCCGCTTATCCGTGAGATTGTGGGGGAAAATGTGCGGGTGATTGACCCCGCTCCGGCGGTTGCGCGCCAGGCCCAACGTCTGCTGGAGACGCTGGGATTGAAGCAGCCAGCCGGCCCGACGGGCAGGGTGCAGTTTTTCACTTCAGGTTCGGTTGAGCCGTTTGAGCAATTGCTGCCTTTGTTATTCGGCGAATTGGCCCCTGTGCAGGGCCTGCGCTGGCAAACCGACCTTGTTTTATCTTTCCCCCAAATATCCTAGTTCTATTTTCCTTCTCGATTTGTTATCATAGGGGCAGGTGAGCACGGGAGAAAAAATGCCCGCTTCCTATACATCCCCTTTTGTGCCTGCGTATCTGACTATTCTGCCGGGTGAACTCGCTCAGCGGGTGCAGGCAGCCTACGATCGGCTGGAATCTTGCGATCTATGCCCGCGCGACTGTAAGGTCAACCGGGCGGGCGGCAGTTTGGGAGTTTGCCGGACGGGGGTACGCGCGCGCGTCAGCAGTTATGGCCCGCACTATGGAGAAGAGTATGTTCTAAGCGGCTGGCGCGGTTCTGGGACGATTTTCTTTGCAGGCTGTAACCTGCGTTGTCAGTTCTGCCAGAATTATGAAATTAGTCAGGGGCAATTGGGGCGGGAAGTCTCTACCGAAGAGATTGCATCCATGATGCTGGATTTGCAAGCGCGGGGCTGTCATAATATCAATCTGGTTTCGCCGAGCCATGTGGTGCCTCAAATTCTTGCGGCAGTGTCGCTGGCTGCGGCTGTTGGTCTGCGTTTACCCTTGGTTTACAATAGCGGCGGGTATGATTCGTTATCGTCTTTGTCCCTTTTGGATGGGGTGATTGATATTTATATGCCCGACCTGAAATATGGCAGCGGGAGTATGGCGCACAAATACTCGCGGGCCAAAGATTATCCGCAGATTGCACAGACGGCGATTCGCGAGATGCATCGCCAGGTGGGCGACCTGATGGTAGATGCCGACGG
>JAIOAQ010000008.1:15604-83592 GCA_019873735.1 Chloroflexota bacterium
AGCAAGCGGTCGCGCTCGCGTTTGAAGCCGGCCCAGCGGTCACCTGTCACATCGCCGAAGAAATCAAACAACATAGAGGAAGATGTGACCAGGAATTTGACAGGGTAATCTTTGACTTCCATTAACCAGGTTTCAAGCGCTTGCCATTGTCCTTCACCAAGGATGGTCTGATTATGGACACGCATGGTGCGCGTATCCATGACGAAAAAGGCTGCTGCGCCACAAGTGAAGGTGTAGGCCAAAGAACCGGTATCGCCCTCTTTGAGTTCGTATTGATTGGCGTAATTCAGGCGCGGCGCTGCGATTAATGGCGGCGCATGCATCAGTTGGTGTTCCCAGTAGACTTGCAAAGCATCGCGCACGCGGTGGAGGGGGAGATGGCATTCCTGCGGCTTGAAGCCGCGCAACATGCGTTCCCAGCGGTTGTAAAAGGGGATGATTGCCCAGCGGCGTTCGGCGTCCAGCCAGTGCCAGTCGTCATCTACTTCGTGGTCGTCCAGCGTCATGAAGACGGGCAGGTTGGGGAATAGGCGACGCAGGGACGGGCGCGTCCAGGTATAGGCATACACGCGGCGGTAGTCTTCTTTTGAAACGGCAATTTTGCCGATGCCGTTATGCTTCCAGTCATCGGCGTAAATCTGATCGCCAATCATCAACATGAAGGCGAGGTTTTCTTTTTGACGCCACTCGTCAATAACAGCAAAGGCTTCGCCGCCGTTTTCGTCAGTTGGCCGGAAGCAAGAGCCGAACACAAAGGCGAAGGGACGTTTCTCTGCCGGCGGCGGGAATGTGGTGAAGGACGGGTACGCACCCGGTTGAGGGCTTTGTTCGGATGTGGTCAGGGCGTAATAATAGCGCGTTTCGGGTTGAAGATTGTTCAGCGGTACTACCCCGGCAAAACCGGTGCGGCCATCCAAAGGCAGGGATTTGCCTGCCAGCCGGGCGTCGCTCAAGTCTGGCTTTTGGCCGATCCAGGCATACAAGACAGCCTCGCCCTGGCAGCGTGCCCAGAGATTGGCGCTTTGATGGGTCAACCCGCCAACCAGCGGGCCAAGCAGAATGGAATCGGTGCTCATCTTTTCCTCCTGTGGGCGTGGGGCTTTATCGGCTTGTTGGGGCGGCTTTTAGATTATGTCGGCCGGCTCAATTTCCAGGTCACTGGCTGAGATTGATATGCCGGCCAGGGCAGCAAAGGTAAGGACGGTTGGGTCCAGGGGATGTTTGGCGCATAGCCGCCGATGTAACCCCAGGTAACTGGTGACAATGGCTTTGGCGGGATCCAGCCCAAGGTCACGCGTGAGCCGTTGGACAGAATCCGGGTCGGGGCCTTCAATTTCGATAAAGGTGCCGTAAGGCAATTCGTCCAGGGTGATGTGACACCCACTCATCTCATACGCGGCGCGGTATTTTTCGTAGACGGCAACGACCATATAGCCCAGCGCTTCGAGAAAGGCGCGGGCGGTTTCAAAGTTTTCAACCTCAAATTCCAGTTCGTCGCGGCTCAAAATGCCGTCTGTTTCTTGGGAGGTGCCTTTGTAGGTCAGGTGGATGGCGTTGTCCTGGCGCAGGCGCAAGACCTGGCCGTTGCGCTGCAGGTGGCCCTGGGGGGTGTCAAAGCGCAGGTTGGTTTCGAGGATGCGCGGCCGGACAAGGATTGCCCCTGCGCTCACGAGCCGTTTTTGTACCTGCTCTGGGCTTTGAACGTAGAATTTTGCCTCGATCTCCTGTTTTGCCATTGCAGGAAAATTATATCGCAGGCTGGCTTAAATCACACTCAGGAGGGTGGTTCTTTGCTCTACGCTTTCGCCTGGTTTGACCCGGATGCGGCTGACTTTGCCGGCGCGCGGGGATTTGAGTTCATTTTGCATTTTCATGGATTCGAGGATGAGCAGCACTTGCCCCTTTTCGACCATCTGACCTTCCTGGACCGGGATGTTGACCACCAATCCGGGCATGGGGGCTTTGAGGTGGTATTCGCCGCCGGCGGCTACGGTACTGCCGGCCTGGGCGCGCAATCGCCGTTCGCGCTCATCTTCGACCCGCACGTCGTACATGCGCCCTAATACAAAAACTTGCAGGTTTTCGCTGTCGCCGGGGTAGGTGTAGATTTCGTAGGATTGGTTGTCTACCAGCAGGGAGTAAACCGCCTGTTCGCTGACCGAAGCAAGGTCAATTTCGTAGAGGCGGTTGCCGATGATAACGTGGTGCTCGTCCACAATTTCAATCTCGTATTCTTTTTCGGCAACGGTGGCAATGTACTTAATCATAGCGCTCTCCTAGCGGTGCATCCGCTCCCAGCGGCCGACCCACTTCCAGTTGCTGGTATCGCGTTCGTTGCGCTGGACGATTTGGGCAGCGCGCTCAATTTGACGATGGGTAATCAGTGTGGCGATCAAGGCGGCAATTTCTGGTCGAAAGGCTTTGTCGTTTTCGGCGTTTTGCATGGAGAAGCGCTCTTCGACAAAGCGGGTGTCGTACTGCCCGCCCATGAAACGATGGCTGTCCATCAGGGTTTGGTGGAAGGGGATGTTGGTGCGCACGCCGATGATGCGAAATTCTTCCAGGGCGCGGCGCATGCGCAAGATGGCCTGACCACGGGTCTCGCCCCAGACGATCAATTTGGCGATGAGCGGGTCGTAATACGGCGTGACCTCAAAGCCCGGATAAACGCCCGTGTCTATGCGGACGCCGGGGCCGGTTGGGGTGGTGATGTGCACAATCTTGCCGGTGGAGGGGATAAAGTCGTTGTAAGGGTCTTCGGCGTTGATGCGGCACTCGATGGCCGCGCCGTTGAAGCGAATGTCATCTTGGGTGTAGGTTAATTGCCGGCCGCGGGCGATACGAATTTGCTCCATGACAATATCAATACCGGTGACCATTTCGGTAATCGGGTGCTCTACTTGCAGACGGGTGTTCATTTCAAGGAAGTAGAAGTTGCGGTCCTTATCCAACAAAAATTCAATGGTGCCGGCGTTGACATATTTGACCGCCTGCGCGGCTTTGACGGCCACATCGCCCATGCGGCGGCGCAAGTCATCGTCTACGATGGGAGAAGGCGATTCTTCAACCAGTTTTTGGTGGCGGCGCTGGAGGGAGCATTCACGCTCGCCCAGGTGAATGACATTGCCGTATTGGTCGGCCAGGATTTGAAATTCAATGTGGCGCGCCCCCTCGATGAGTTTTTCCAGGTACACGTTGCCATCGCCAAACGCGGCTTCGGCCTCGCGGCGGGCCGCCTGGAGCAGGGCGGGCATTTCCTCCAGGCTGGTCACCAGGCGCATGCCCTTTCCGCCGCCGCCCGCTGTTGCCTTGATCAGCAGGGGGAAGCCGATTTTAGGCGCGAGGGCAAGCAGTTCGTCATCGGTTAAACTGCCTTCGCCTTCTGTGCCTGGAACAATCGGCACTCCGGCTTTGGTGACCGTAGCGCGCGCTACGGCCTTGTCGCCCATGGCTGCAATTGCCGATGGCCGTGGGCCGATGAAGGTGATATTGGCTTCCTCGCAGGCCTGAGCGAAATCCTCGCGTTCTGCTAAAAAGCCGTAGCCGGGGTGAATGGCATCTGCGCCGCAGGCCCTGGCGATGTCAATCAGCCGGTCAATCCGCAGGTAAGAATCGCGCGCCGGCGCCGGGCCGAGCAGATAGGCCTCATCGGCATAGCGGACGTGGAGGGATTGCCGGTCGGCCTCAGAGAATACGGCTACGCTTTCTACGCCTAGTTCGCGGCAGGCGCGCAGGATGCGGACGGCAATCTCGCCCCGGTTGGCAACCAGGATTTTCTTGAACATAGGATCTCCTGTTACAGCGGAATGTTCCCGTGCTTCTTGGCCGGGTTGGAGTCTCGCTTGTTGCTCAACATCTCCAGTGCGTTGATGAGCCGTTGGCGGGTCTCGCGCGGTTCAATGATGTCGTCTAAGTAGCCGCGCTCGGCGGCAATGTAGGGATTGGCGAATTTTTCGCGGTATTCTGCCACCAGTTCGGCCTTGCGTTGGGCCGGGTCTTCCGCCTTTTCCAGTTCCTTGCGGAAGATGATGTTGACGGCCCCATCCGGCCCCATGACAGCGATTTCGGCTGTTGGCCAGGCCAGGTTGATGTCGCCGCGGATGTGTTTGGAGGACATGACGCAATAGGCGCCGCCATAGGCTTTACGCGTGACCACGGTGATTTTTGGCACGGTTGCTTCACAGTAAGCATAGAGCAACTTTGCCCCCGAACGGATAATGCCGCCGTGTTCCTGTCCGGTGCCGGGCAGGAAGCCGGGCGTATCTTCAAGGGTGAGGATGGGGATGTTGAAGGCATCGCAGAAACGCACAAAGCGGGCGCCTTTTTCAGAAGAGTCAATGTCTAATACGCCTGCCAGCACAGCCGGTTGGTTGGCCACAATGCCTACCGAGTGACCGCCCAGCCGGGCAAAACCAACGACAATGTTGGTGGCGAAGTTCTCGTGAATTTCAAAGAATTGACCATCATCTACCAGCAAATGGATCACATCCTTGATGTCATAAGGTTTGCTGGGGTCGTCGGGGATAATCCGATCGAGTGCCTCTTCCATGCGCAAGGGGTCGTCACCGGTGCTAACGAAAGGCGGGTCTTCCATATTGTTTTGCGGCAGGTAGGAAAGCAGTTTGCGCACCAGGTAAAGCGTATCCGCTTCGCTATCGGCCGCGACATGACAGACGCCCGACTTTTCGGCATGGACACTGGCGCCGCCCAAATCTTCAAAGGAGACGGTCTCGTGGGTGACGGCCTTGACCACATCGGGGCCGGTGACGAACATGTAGGACGAGTTGCGCACCATGAAGATGAAGTCGGTCAGCGCGGGGGAATAGACGGCTCCGCCAGCGCAAGGCCCCATGATGACCGAGATTTGAGGGATGACGCCGCTGGCCAGGGTGTTGCGGAGAAAGATGTCGGCATAGCCGCCGAGCGAATCCACGCCTTCCTGAATGCGCGCCCCACCCGAGTCGTTCAAGCCGATAATCGGCGCGCCGTTCTTGAGCGCCATGTCCATCACCTTGCAGATTTTCTGGGCATGTGCTTCTCCCAGGCTGCCGCCGATGACGGTGAAGTCTTGTGAGAAAACGTACACCAGGCGCCCCTCGATGGTTCCCCAGCCGGTGACGACCGAGTCGCCCAGGAATCTCTGGCTATCCAGGCCGAACTCGGTTGAGCGGTGCGTTTTGAAGGCATCAATTTCGCGAAAACTGCCTTTGTCCAACAGCAGGTCAATCCGTTCGCGGGCGGTCAATTTGCCGCGCTGATGCTGGGCTTCGATCCGCTCTGCTCCGCCCCCCTGGCGGGACTTCATCTTTGTCTCACGCAGTTTCTGAATTTTGGGATTCTCGCTCATTTTGCCTTTCTTTCTCAAAGGAGGTGTGGTTTTCGGGAAGGGAGATGATGCTTATGATGAAGATTAACCAAAACAGGCTAAAGACAGCCGCCCAGGGCCAGTTAGAACGATAAAGGCCATGCGGGGACAGCAGACGGTCCAGCCAGTAATAGACGGTATAGCCGATTCCTACCAGACCCGTCAAAGGGCGCGCCCACTTCCGGCCGAGCCACACCCCAAAGGTTAACGCCGCGCCAGCCAGGGTCCAGAAGAGACCCGTCGCGGCAATGTAGAGCGGTCCAGGAGGTGTGGCAAATTCTGCCAGGGCGGTCCACTGAGTCAACGCAGTCCCAAAGCGGATGGCGTTCCATACCGTGAGGCTTAACACGCAAAACGCCAGCAAGGTTACGGGGAATGAACGTTTGAGCATGTGGCGTCTATGGCAGCGGCGGACGGATTTTCATCAATTCTTTTCCGCCGTAGGTAATGCCGAGCCGGACAAGGCGGCCTTTGAATTGCGTTTTGAACGGCGCCAGTTGCAAGAGGATATCCGGGTTGGCAAAGATGTAATCTACGCCGTTTTGATAGAGGTAATCGGCGGCCTGACCCGCCTGCATGGCCTTGAAGTATGCCGGGCTGTTGATCAGGCCGTCCATGTTGACGATGCCGCGGTCGTGAATGAAATAGCCCAAACTGCCTCCGCCGGTTACGCCGATTAACGAGCCGGGCTCGGTGTGATTCTCCAGAATGTCGAGGGCCTCGACGTATGGGCCGGCGGGTTTTGCGCGCTGCCAGGGCATGCTGTGGTAAACGTCTTGAGCCAGGCGCCCGCACCAGATGAGGCCGATCATCAGGGCGAGTGCTATGCTCAGCCGCCTGGCCTGGGCTGTTTTTAGCCGGCGCGGCAGCAACAGGTCGAGCAGCAGGGCCGCCAGCAGCAGCGTGAAGAGCATCTCCCCGGCCCAGTACCATTCTTTGATGGCAGAATAGCCGGTGGCGTTGTAACCGAATATCTGGAATACGCACCCGCCGAGGAGTGGCAAGAGCCCAAGTCTCTGCACGGCTCGCAGGGAACGGCGGCGTTTGGCCAGCAAGATGACGAGGGTTGAGATGGCCAAAACGGCCAAAACCGGCAGATAAACTTGCGGCAGGCGCAGACGGAGGTGGGACCAGGCGGTTATTTTTTGGGCCAGGTATTCCGCCAATGAAGTAACCTGTGGCCAGGCGTTGAAATCCCCGTTGCGGTCTATGCCCAGGAAGGCTTCAAACGTCCCGGCCGGACCGCCGCGCACCTGGTTGATGGGCGCGCCCCACCAGCGTTTCACCTGCCCGCTGACCGGCGTGGCGGTCCCGAAGGCGAGCAGGTTGAAGAGCATATAAGCAGCCAGCGTTCCGCCGAGGATGCCGTAGAAAATGGAGGCCTCTTTGAGCAGGCGCGGCCATGCTAATTTGCAGGCTGCAGGTTTTTTGCCTTGGCCGAACCACAAGGCTCCCAGCCGGATTGCGCCGAGTAACGCCAGAGACAAGCCGGCTTCTACCAGGACGACGCTGCGTGGGAAACCGTTTAGCCGTTCGCCCAGGATGGACAAAAAGAGGCCTGTCAGGCCCGAACTGGCAACTACGGCCAGGGCGGTTCGGGCCAGGACCTGAAGCGGCTTCTGCAAGCCCGGAGAATTGCCCAGCCCGAGGAGATAGAGCAGGGGCAAGCGCAGCGCCAGCAGGCCGCCTGCCATCAGCAAAGCGGACTGCGCATAGGTGTAATAATGGGGAAAACCCAAACGCAAGGCGAATCCCACCAATACGCTGGTAACTGTTACGAGGGCGTCGGCAATCACAAAGTAGCGCAACGGCGTGCCGCGCAGAAGAATCCAGATGCCCATCAGGCCGGCCAGGAAGATCATGTCGAGGCGGCTGAGAAAGACGGCTGTTGCCAGCACGGCCAGGATAAGCACGGCACTGCTCTGTTTGTTGCTTTTTGGCCAGTCGTCTTCGAAAATTTGAGCGCGGCGCAGGAGCAGGAGAACGGTAAACGTCAGCAGGCCGGTTTCCAGGCCAAATTGGGTTACGGTTTCATGGATATAAGTATTGAAAACCCAGTAAGCGGCTGCCAGCATGGCGATGGGTTCAAAGAGCACCCTTTTTAGCAGGCGAAAGAGAACGACTCCTGAGCCGGCAGAAAGCATTCCCATCACAATCACCAGAAGCCGCAAGGGTAAAATCACATCAAATCGTGCCAAGGCAAAAATGGGGATGCAGATCAGCAGCCACAGAGGGTGATAACCGTTTGTCGGGTTAACGCCGTCAAAAGTTGACCCAAGCCCCTCGCTGATGTTTTGTGCGGTTTTAAAGTAAAAGTAAGCGTCGTCGCGCGTAAACCACTTTGTGGGGAAGTTATGGGCTTCTGACAGTGCTGCGTAGATATGGATTGCCAGCACGGCCAGCACCAGCGCGGCTTCAAACCAGTGGATGCGTTTCATGTTGCGGTGTTGAGTCCTTATCTCTCAGATTTGCAGTGTAATCTTGCCCATTTGTTGGCCAGATTCCAGGCGTTCGTGAGCCTGGCGGGCTTCGGCAAGGGGATAGGAGCGGTCAAGCGCCGGGCAAAGTTTACCAGCAACAATTAACGCCATCACGGTTGCAAAATCTCTCAAATTGCTCATGGTGGAGCCGATCAGGCTTAAATGCTTGCTGAAGACAAAGCGATTGTCAATTTCGAAACGCGGGCCGCCGGTATTGCCAACCGTCAGAATCCGGCCGCCTTTGCGCGCGGCGCGAAAACTGAGCGGGAAGGTGATGCCCACATTATCCACCACCACGTCTACGCCGCGTCGGTCGGTGGCCAGGAAAACCGCTTTTGACCAGTCTTCCTCTTTTGAGCGGTCAATCAAAATATCTGCTCCCAGCGATTCTGCAAGAGCCAGTTTCTTGGCGTCAGAGCCAACAACGATTACTTTTGCGCCAGCGAATTTCGCAATTTGAATGCTGGCTGTGTTTACCCCGCCCGAGGCGCCGACGATCAGGACAGTCTCGCCGGGCCGCAATCCGCCGCGGGTGATGAGGGAGTGCCAGGCTGTCTGAAAGACCAGCGCGCTGGCTGCGGCGACATGGAAATCGAAATCGGGCGGCAGACGATATACCTGCCGGGCGGGCAGGGCGATGTACTCAGCATACGTCCCGGGGACGGTTTCGCCAAGCAGGTGCCAGTTGCGGCAGAGATTATCTTGCCCGGCGAGGCAGAAGTCGCATTCGCCGCAGCCCAGATTGGCGTTGATCACCACCGCATCGCCGACTTGTAGGCCGCTTACCTCTTCGCCAAGGGCGACAATTTCTCCGGCGCCATCTGCGCCTGGGATATGGGGCAGCGTCAGTTTCAGGCCAGGCCAGCCCTGACGCACGAACAAGTCCACGCGGTTGAGCGCCGCGGCGCGCAGACGCACCAAAACCTCGCCGCGGGCCGGGGTTGGCTCTGGCATGTCAGAGAGTTGCAGAACTTCTGGACCGCCGTGGGTATGAAAAACAATGGCTTTCATTGTATCTGTTCCTCTGCTTTTTTTCTGTCGTTTTTGTCAGGCGTCTTTGGGAAAGCGACGCGTATCTTGAGTTCGAATTCAACACCCGCCAGGGGATGGCGTCCCAGGCTCCTCCAGCCGACGAACACCAGTCCGCCCAGCAACAGTATCAGCAGGTAAACAACCGGTGTGCGGATGAGTGTCATGATCCCCCGGGTAAATTTGTAGTCGGGCTGCAGGCTTAATCCCTCAATGTTGGTGCTGCCGTAGCCGAGAATGTTGCCTGCGGCATCTGTAAATGGAACGGGCGCATGAAACCCGGGATTCGCCTCGAGCAGTCGGCGGGAAATCTGGCCATCTGTATCCTGCGGGTAGAAGACAATGGCCGGCTGCAGGCCGATGATTTCGGCTGCGCCGCCCAAAAAGGCTTCGGTGCTCAGGTTATGGTACGAAAGCGGGGTGAGTTTGCGGTCTGCAAGATATGCCACCTTGTGGATATCGGGTTCTTCCTCAATGTAATAGAGGGCAGCCGGAGCACGATTACGCCAGGCGTTCCATGAGACGATGTCCTCAAAGCCGGGGAGGTACTTTTCTGGCATCACCACAAAATATTGACGTAGTCCTGCTACGGCCAGAATGATGAGGCCAATGGCGTGCCACCGGCGCAATTTGTTCTCTGCTTGTAGATGTATCTCGCCTGCCAGCGTGTTGACCACCGAAGAGAGGCCGATTGCCGATAAGGCGGCAAGAACCGGCAAAATGGCTACCAGATGTGTGTGGCGCGGCGGGAAAGCAGCCAGTATTCCTAAAAAGAGGATTCCCGCAACCATCCAGGCGGTGAGAATCCAGAAGCGCGGCTCTTTCAGGCGTCGTAAGGCCAGGAAAAAGCCAATGACAGAAAATAGGCCCATCCACCTGCCTGCCAGGCCGGTGGTCATGAAATGTTCGCTGATCAGGTGCGGGTCGAACAGGGCTATAAGGGTGCGGACGGTCCCCCGTAATAACAGTTCTTTCCACAATGAAGAGGAAAGCACCACCTCGTTTTTCCCGATCAGGGTGGTAATCAACTCCGGGTGAGCGTCACCGAAAATGGCGCGGGCATAGAAGCCATTGAAGAAACTGGTCTCGAAGACCTTGAAGGTCAACGTGTGTGCTGTCGTTCCGCTGAGGGTATAGGTCACCTGTGGCAAAATGACCAGCAGCCAGGCGCTCAGGACGACCAGACCGGCGCGCGTTGCCCGATTGAAACTCCTCTGCCGAAGGACGACCATCCACAGGCCCGCCAAAACAAGAACAACACTGCCCAGCCAGGCAGCAGGATAGGTGAAGACGGCCAGGGCAGAAGCAAGGCCGCTTAGGAAGTAATAGAATAGACTTGATTTTCGAATCGCCAGAGAGGCCAGATAAAGACCCAGCGTGATTGGAAGCAGGGCCTGGGCGTTGTTGTAGCCGAGCCTGGCGAAGGATAGGAAATAAGGGTTGGAGAACAGCAGCAAGCAGGCAGTAATGGCTGTGCGGCGGTCAAACCAATCGCGCAACAATAAGTAAAGAGGCGCTGCAGATAGCACCGCGAAGAGGACGGATGAGAAACGCCATCCCCACAGGTTGACCCCAAAGAGACGCATCAGCCATCCCTGAAAGTAAGAACTGGCAATCGGGAAAGTGTACACACCCGGCCCCCAAATGGCCGGTCTATGTTGCCGCAAAGCGATGGCCCTGGCTGTTTCCCAAAACGAGCCTTCGTCGGGGATTAATTGATTGGGAAGGTCTTCTAAGAAAAACGCGCCAATGGCAATCCCGATGAAGAGCAAAAGTAAAATCCAGGCGGTATCCTGAACGGCGAGGTTTGGATTCAGGTCGCGGCCTGCCTGACGGTCCCGCCTCCAGGCCAGGTATGTTGCGGCGGCAAGGATGAATAACCATCCAATGGCGAGCAGGGGGGAATAGGAATGTTTGGCCAGCAGGTAGATCAGCAATGCGTACAGGCCGGCCAGGAAAATCAATGGGAGGGCGTATCCGCCCGATTCTGCCGTTATCTTTTGATGGATAGGGGCGGGCTCTGATTGAGCACCCTCCCATTTTTTAAGTGAGCAGATACTGGCGCAAATCAGGCCGCCGGCAAGAATCAGCAGACTTCCCCAAACGGCGTTCTCCAGGTTGATGATGCCGATATAGTGGCGTCTTCCCCAGTCCCATAAACGAAGCCAGTCTTTCCCCTGGGTGGTCAGGGATTCCACCATCGTTTGGCCATAAACCAGCAGAAACAAACCGATCAGTATCCCCAACCATTTTGGGGGAAGCATGGCTTTGATCCTGGCGTGCAGCGACCAGACGGCTTTGAGAATAGAAGAACGCGGCGTTTGGGCAGTTGGTGCAGGCATTTGGGGGCTTCAGATGGGATAGGCTTAGCAGGCTCTTTATTGCCGTTCTCAGTGCAATCCCAACTCGCTGCGGGCAATGACCAGGCGCTGAATCTCGCTGGTGCCTTCGTAGATTTCGGTAATTTTGGCATCGCGAAAATAGCGTTCAATTGGCAATTCCTTGCTGTAGCCAATTCCGCCGTGGATTTGCAGGGCAGCATGGGTGACGAACATGGCCGTTTCGGAAGCAAACAGTTTTGCCATTGCCGCTTCGGTGTTGAAACGCTCCCCCGTCTGCTTGGCGCGCTGCTTGGCCATGGCCGCATTGTAAATGAGCAGACGGCTGGCCTCAATGCGGGTCTTCATATCGGCCAGTTTAAAGGAAATCCCCTGGAATTCGCCAATTTTATGACCAAAGGCCTCGCGCTCGCGGGCGTATGCCAGCGCCGCCTCGTATGCCGCTTCTGATAGACCCAGTGCCTGGGTGGCAATGCCAATCCGTCCGGCGTCTAAAACGGTCATGGCGATTTTGAAACCCTCGCCTTCTTCGCCGAGACGACAACTGACAGGCACGCGGCAGTCTTCAAAGACCAGTTCGCTTGTGGCAGAAGCGCGAATGCCAAGTTTGGGCTCTTTTTTGCCGCGGATGAAACCGGGCGTTTTGGCGTCGACAATAAAAGCGGTTACCCCTTTGTGTTTCTTCTCCGGATCGGTCAGCATAAAGACAACCACATAATCTGCTACCGGCCCGCTGGTGACCCATGATTTGCGCCCGTTCAGGACGTAGAAATCTCCATCCCGTACCGCGCGCGACCTCATCGTCCCCGCGTCTGAGCCGGACATCGGCTCGGTCAGGGAGTAGGCGCCAATCGCCTGACCGCTGGCAACCGCCTTGAGATAGGTATGTTTCTGATCTTCTGTACCAAAGCGCAGGATGCCATAGCAGAAGAGGGAGTTGTTGACCGACATAATGGTGCCATGAGCAGCGTCGGCTTTACAAATCTCTTCCAGTGCCAGGACATAGGACAGGGTATCCATGCCTGCGCCGCCGTATTCTTCTGGGACTTCAATGCCCATGAAGCCCATTTCCCCCATTTTCCGAATGGTCTTGCTCGGAAACTCTCCACTTTCGTCATACTCGGCAGCGATTGGGGCGATTTCTTTTTGAGCGAAATCGCGCGCCGCCTGGCGTATCATTTCGTGCTCCTCCGTAAGTGCGAACAGACCACCTTCGCTCATTTTGATGTTCCTCCTTGAAAGTTTTTCTTTGGCTGGTATGATTATAGCATGGCTGTTCAAACAGAGAATTTAAATCTTCAGGCAATAGCATAGGAAGCATTTTTCACGCAAGTCTGCGAATAACATGCACAGATGGGCGCAGATTTGGATGCAAGCGGGTTTCTTCAACCTGCGGGAGTGCAGGCGGCGACCAGAATACAAGTTTCGTGAAATTTGTGTCATTCGTGGCCAAGAACAACACTGCCCTTGATGGGAAACCCATTGGATTCAAAAATTGAAAACCTGGAGGCGTATGAACATTTTGATAGCATCAGATATGGAGGGGGTTACCGGCGTGGTAACCTGGGAACAGGTTACGCCGGGGCAGGCTGAATATAACCGTTTTCGCCGTTTGATGACGCTGGATGTGAATGCCGCGGTGCAGGGCGCTTTTGATGCAGGCGCAAAGACGGTGACCGTTGCCGATGGGCATGCGAGCGGAACAAATTTGCTGCTTGAAGAACTGGACGAACGCGCCCGTCTGAATTGCGGTTCCCCCTCGCCGTTCTCGATGGTACAGGGTGTTGTTGGCATGGATGGCGTCTTGTTTGTCGGTTACCATGCGCGGGCGGGTGCAGAAAATGCTGTGCTGGCGCATACCTGGTCAAGCCGCACGGTGGCCAACGTGTGGTTAAACGACCGCCTCGTCGGTGAATATGGCCTCAACGCGGCCGTAGCCGGTCACTTTGGCGTACCCGTGTTGATGATTTCGGGGGACCAGACGGTTTGTGCAGAAGCGGTCGAATTGCTTGGGCCGCTGGAAGTAGCGGTTGTCAAACAGGCCAGCGGCTTCTCCTCAGCCGAATGCCTGGCGCCTGCTGTTACCGGCGCGCTGATTCGGCAGGCTGCCCGGCGGGCTGTGGAACGCCTGAAGTCTGGTGATGCGCCCTCGCCGTTTCAGGTTGAAAGACCGGTTCGAATTGCCGTGGACTGGCTTCAACCCGCGATGGCCGACCGCGCCGCCCTGCTCCCCGGCGTCCGCCGCCGCGGCCTGCGCGTAGAGTTTGTCGCCGAGGATATGCCGGCAGCCTATGCCTGGTTCCGCTCGGCTGTGGCTTTTGCCTCGGCCGGCTGAGCCAGCCCGGGTGTAGGGTGAACCGAAATCTCAATGCCGGGGCAGAACCGGCTATCGAGGAGGCCCAAATGCTCAAGGCTTTGTTGGCAAAAGACCTGCGTTTTGATGGCAAAGTCGTTACCCTGACCGTAGTCAGCACCTTGTTGATTATGCTGGATTACTACCAGCCTTTTTCGTTCAACAAGCCTCTGGAGCGCTTTTCCCTCTACCTCGTGATCCCGTTGGGCATCATCCTCTTTGGTTTTCGGGAACATCCGAAAGCGTACGGTTTTGGATTTGGCGACTGGAAGGCGGGTCTTTTCCTGACCCTGGCAGGCGCGGCGTTAATGACGCCTGTCATCTGGCTGTTGGTTTATAGCGACGCCAGCACCCAAGGGTATTACCAGGCCTGGCTGGCGCCCAATCTGGCCGGGCGGAACTTGCTCGAATTGCTGGGCTGGGAGTTTCTCTTTCGCGGTTGGCTCTTGTTTGGCTACGCGCGTAAATACGGGCCGGATGCGCTTTGGCTGCAAGCCGTCCCTTTTGCCCTGGCGCATATCGGCAAACCGGCGGCTGAGACTTTCTCAACCATTTTTGGCGGCTTTGCCTTTGGCTGGGTGGCCTGGCGGACGCGTTCTTTTCTCTACCCGTGTCTCATTCACTGGTTTATTGCCACCCTGATTGTGCTGCTTGCTTCTGGCGCGCTTGGAGTAAAATAGGGCACAGCGTTTGAGGCTGCCTTATGCAAAAAATTCTGGAAAAAATCATGTTGGTCCTGATTGGCGCCTTGATGGGGCTGGCTGCCTCCGGTATCCTGTGGCTGGCAGCCAGTCCGCCGCGCGGTCAGGCAGTGACTTTGCGCCCGGCGCCCACGGCGGTGCCGCTGGCGGTTCAGGTCAGCGGCGCGGTAGTGCGGCCGGGGGTTTATGAATTGCCGCCGGGCAGCCGGGTTAAGGATGCCATTGATGCTGCCGGAGGCTTTTTGGCAGAGGCCGATACAGGCAAGATCAATCTGGCTGCTTTGCTTGAGGATGGGCAGGAATTGATCGTCCCAGATGTTTTTGGCAATACTGGCGGGGCGGGCGATGAGGTCATTGCCGAAGAGGACGCAACAGATACCGAAACGCCCGATTACCTGATTGACATCAACTATGCTACGGCTGAAGAACTGGAGACGCTGCCGGGGATTGGTCCGACTCTGGCCATGCGCATTGTTCAATATAGGGAAGAGCACGGACCTTTTCAGACCATTGAAGATATTATGAATGTCTCAGGGATTGGGCAGGCGACGTTTGAAGCAATCAAGGACTACATTTACGTCTCTGATTAAACACAATACCGAGGTGACAACGTGACCATTCATATTCTTACTGACAGCACATCCGATTTAGGGGCCGAAATTCGGCAGGAGTTTGGCGTAGAGGCGATTCCCCTAACGGTTACGATTGATGGGCAGGCTTACTTAGATGAAATTGAGATTGACCAGGATAAACTTTTTGACCTGGTTGCGCAGACTGGCGTTTTGCCCAAGACGGCGGCTCCCTCGCTGGGCGAGTTTCAGAAGTTCTTTGACCGGCAGGGTGAAAGTATCTTTATCGGCATTTCTTCCCGCCTGTCTGCGACCTTGCAGAACGCGATGTTGGCTGCCGAGGGGATGACAAGCGGGCGGGTGCGGGTGATTGACTCGCTGAATCTCTCGACTGGAATCGGCCTGCTGGTCTTGCGTGCGTCCGAGTTGCGGGATGCTGGAAGATCGGCCGCTGAAATTGAGCAGGATATCGTTGCGTGTGTGCCTAAGGTGCGCACGTCCTTTGTCATTGATCGTATGGATTATCTGTATAAAGGCGGACGCTGCAACGCCCTCCAGGCGATTGCCGGCAGTGTCTTGAAAATTCACCCTATTATTGAAGTTCAGCCAGATGGGACGCTGGGGGTCAAATCTAAGGCGCGTGGAATACGTCAAAAGGGGCTGCAGGCCATGCTGGATGATTTTGCCGCCCATCTGAACGAATTAGATGGGCATCGTGTATTTGTGACACACACGGCCTGCCCAGAGGACGCCGCATTTCTGAAAGATGAGATTATCCGCCTGGCCGCGCCAGATGATGTCCGTATTACCCGCGCCGGTAGTGTGATTTCCAGCCATTGTGGACCGGGAACGATCGGAATTCTATATATGGTGAAATGATGGCTTTGCGCCCTGGCGTTGTGCCAACACCTGCCGGAAGGTAGGCTGTTGCGTTTTTACAGATCTTCTTCGTCATCTGGGGTGGAGAGCGCCAGGCTTTATTCGTTTGGGCTCCAAATGTCGGTAGGCGGCTGAGGCGGCTGAATCCAGTTGAGCCAGCCTTCTTTTTTGGCTTTGCGCTCCGGCTCGGGTTCAAAACGCACAAGCAAAAGCGTTGCGCTCAAAATGATCACGCCTGCCCATTGGAAGAGTGAGAGATTTTCGCGTAGCCAAAAATGACTGGCGATGATGGTAACCAGCAATTCTGCCAACCCCAAAAGGGCCGTTTGCATGCCTCCAAGCCGCTTGACGCCCAAGAAGAGCGAGAGGCGCGACAGGAAGGTGACGAGTGTGAGGCCCGCAATCGGCCACCAGGGGTAGGTCAGAGAGGGGATGCGGCGGTCAAAGAGAAGGTAGGCAGGGATAACCACCAGACTCATAGAGAGCAGGGTGTAAAAAGTAACGGTGGGTGCAGGGATTTCGTAGAGCACACGTTGATTGATTGGCAGGTGAAGCGCGTACAGCAGGGATGCTCCCAGCATCATGGCGATGCCTGCAATGTCTGCTTTGGTATCTTGGGTTTTGGTCAGCAGCAAAACGGCGACGGTTGCCAGCCCGATTCGGATGAGCGTCAACTTGCTGACAGGCTGTCGGTCGAAGGCCATGCTGATGGCTACGAACAGTGGGTAGAGCGAGTAAAGCATTTGGCCGATGTTTGCGTTCAGCCGTTCCAGCGCAAGGTAGTATAAAATTGAGCCGGTTCCGTTGATAACACCTGCCAAAGCACAGCCCAGCAGGCCGAAGGGGAAGATATAGAATAGGCTCCGGCCGCGGAGAGAAAGGACAAACAAAAGCAGCAAACTTGCCAGGAATGTGCGCAGGGCTACTACAGCAAGGGGCGAGAACCCAAAAAGGATAGCCTGGCGTCCAAATACGGGTGCCAGGCCCAAAAAGAAAGCCGAGGCCAGCGCGGCTTGAATCCCTTGGATTTGCCCTTTCTTCATTTTCACTGGCAGAATCTCGCCATGTACAATCCGTAAATACCGTAAATATGGTTGCTCACCTGAAGGCCGCTTGTAAACCTTTGTTATTTGAGCAAACTGCGTACTTCTTCCAGGAATTCATCGTTCATGAAGTCGCCTTTTTGCAAAAGGGTCTGGATTTGCCCTTCCAGACGGCTTTTTTCTTCGCTGGTAAGTTCTTTTGCCGTAGAGACAATAACGGGGATGTTGGCCGTTTCCTGGTTGGTCTTCATGGCTTCAATGACTCCGAAACCGTCAATTTCGGGCATCATTAAGTCGAGAACGACCAGATCCGGCAATTCGCGGGTGATGACGTCAATGGCTTGCTTGCCGTCTGTTGCCTCGTAGATTGTAAAATTCCCCTGTGATTGCAGGATGCGGCGAATCAGCCGCCGCGCCTCTGGACTATCATCAACAATGGCTATGCGCGGGAAGCGGTCGGGGGCGACCTGATTGAGGGCGGCCAGCAGACCTTCTTGCGGGGTTTCTTCTTTGGCGCGTGAAGGGAGGACAACGCTTCTGGCCCAGTTCTCGCCGAGGATGAATTGCTCGGCTGGCATGGTGTGACCGGAGCAATTGACAACGACGGTATCAGTCGGTTTGATAACGCCCTGGCGAATTAACTTGAAAAGGCCCGCAAAGGCCACGCCTGCCGCCGGTTCCATGGAGATACCTTCCATTTTCGCGATGACGTGCATGGCGCGAAAGGCTTCTTCGTCACTAACGCTCTCGAAGGTCCCTCCAAACTCGTCCACCTGTTTTTTGAGCAATTTGTAGGCCCGCCCAGGGTCGCCGGTGGCCAGGGTTTCAATGTGCGTGCGTGGGGAAGCAATGGGGATTGCCGATTCAAGGCCGTTTTTCCATGCTTCTACCATGGGCGCACAACCCTCGGCTTGAATGGGCGCAATGGCCGGGATGCGGTCAATCAATCCCATGAGTTTGAGTTCGCGGAAGCCTTTGGCAATGCCAATGGGGCCCATCCCGCCACTAATGGCCTGAACATACCAGTCGGGCGCTTTCCAGGTCAGAGGCCTGCCTGATTGCGGGAGTGGGCCAAGCAGAGCCGCCAGTTGCTCGCTGATCTCGTAGGCGATGGTTTTCATGGCCTCCACCGAGGTGATTGTGCGTGCTCCCATATCCTGATAGAGACCACGTTGTGATGCAAATTCGGCTGCGACCTGTTTGGTTTGGTCGTAAGAGCCGGTCACTTTGATCACCTGACTGCCATACAATGCAATTTCACGCATTTTTACGGCTGGTACCAGGCTGGTTACAAAGGCCCATAACTTGATGCCTGCCCGGGCGGCGTAGGCAGAGTAGGCAATGGCAACATTCCCTGTGGAAGCGGCTACCATTTCGGTAATACCGGCCTCCTTGAGCGCGGCAATGGTGACAGCCGCCTGACGGTCCTTAAAAGAAGTGGTAGGTCCCTGCCTTTCGTCTTTTATGTAAATATTCGGACAGCCAAGCATCATCCCCAGGTTAACAGCCTGGATGAGCGGCGTTCCGCCTTCACCCAGTGACAGGCTGGGTTGTGGGTTGCGCACCGGCAGTAATTCTCGATAGCGCCATAAATCGAAGGGGCGCGAGGAGATTTGCTCTCCCCAAATCTTGAGGGCAGATTCGTAGTCGTACTCTGCTTCTCGCCACTGACTGTTGCAGCGTGGGCAACTGGTGGAGGTGGGAAAGTACGAGGTTGTATGCCCGCAGTCCAGGCATTTGATGGCAAAGGACGGAGACATATTTCTCTCTCTCTTTAGCAGGGATAGTTACTTTACTTCCAAAATTTATTTCATCTCTCGCTGGCGGATTTATGGGCCTTGAATCCGTCTCAATGCGTTTTCCAGGGCGGATAACAATTCGTCTTCCTTTAGAAGTCCTTTTTGCAGCAGCCGCTGTCCAAATGCATTTAGTTGTTCGCGTTGTGTGGGTGTCAGATCGCCGCCGGTGACGACCACTACCGGAATTTGACGATATTGCTCTTCGGCGCGCAGGCGTTCCAGAATGGCAAAACCATCCAGGTCCTCCATAAACAGATCCAAGACAATGGCATGGGGTGTGGCCGTGGTAATGGCTTCCCATCCTTGTTTGCCTCCTTCGGCCAGGATAGGCTTGTACCGTCCGTTCTCCGATAGAATCTTGGCGATCAACCGCAAGTCATCTGCGTCGTCGTCAATAACCAGGACCTCGCGAATGCTCCCGTCGCTGTTCAGACGGTTGAGAGCATTCAGCAAATCGTCTTCCAGGATAGGCTTGACCAGATAGTCGGCTGCGCCCAGGTTGAACCCTTTTTCCTCGTCTTCGATGATGCTGCAGATAACTACCGGGATGTCGCGCGTTTCCGGGTTGGCTTTGAGGTCTTGTAAAACCTGCCAGCCATCGTATCCGGGCATCATAATGTCCAGCGTGATGGCAAAGGGTTTTAACTGCCGGGCGCGTTCGGCAGCCTTGGTGGGATCGGTCAACGAAATGACCTGATAGCCTTGGGGTTGAAGATAACGTTCGTACAGGCTGACAACCTGAGGGTCATCGTCAATGGCCAGCACGACTCGGTTTTCTTTGGACGCGCCGGCATCGTCTTTACCGCGGTAAACAGGAATTGTAAAGTAGAATGTGCTGCCTTTTCCAACCGAACTGTGCAGACCAATCCGACCACCGTGCATTTGCACCAGATGTTGAGAGATGGACAGGCCCAGACCAGAACCGCCGGTTTTGCGGGTTGGCGACGAGTCCACCTGGGAGAAGGGCTGGAACAATTTGGCCTGATCTTCGGGGGCGATGCCAGGGCCCGAATCGGTGACGCTGATCATGATTTCCGGGTGGCCAGATGGCCCGGCTTTTACACCGGCCTCCAGGGTAATCGTTCCTTGTTCGGTGAATTTTGCCGCGTTAGAGAGCAGGTTAAGCAGCACCTGGCGAATGCGCATTGCGTCTGCGCGGACGGGAGGCAACTCTTCGGGGACAATTTTCTTCAGCGTAATTGGTTTGTCTTTGATCAGCCCGGTGATGGTAGAGAGGACACTGTTGATGGTGTCGTTGAGATTCACCTCATCGAAGGTCAATTCCATCTTACCGGCCTCAATACGAGACAGGTCGAGGATATCGTTGATCAGCCCAAGCAGATGTTGGCCTGAATTGTAGATGGCGGTCAGGTCTTGTTGTTGGAGTTCCGAAATCGGACCGTCGATTCCTTTCAGGATGACGCGCGAGAAGCCAATGATCGAGTTGAGAGGTGTCCGCAGTTCGTGACTCATATTTGCCAGGAACTGGCTCTTCAGGCGGTCCACTTCCCGCATTTCCTTGACGGCCTGTTGGGCCAGTTCGTAGGAGCGCGCATTGTCAATGGCCACAGCAATCTGGTCTGCCAGGATTTGCAAAACAGCCGCGTTGTCGGGTGTGAAGGCGTCTACCTCGGTGGACTGGATATCCAACGCGCCAATCACGCGGTTGCCAACGCGCAGGGGGATTCCGGCCTCTGCCCGCGTTTCTGGCAGAAGGGGATTGGGGCGGTGGAGAGGGTCAAGGGCAGTGTTGTTGATGATCACGGCTTCGCCGGTCGAAGTCACCATGCCGACAACGGACTTTGAACCGACGGTGATGCTGTGTTGCCGCCTTTTCATTTCTTCACCGGCGTCGCCGGTGGCCTCTTTGAGGACAGCATTGAAGCCAGTTTCCTCAACCGTGAAAATGGCGGCGTGGTAAAAGCCGAATCTTTCGCGGATGAGATTCACGGCGCGTTTGAAGAGCAGGCTCAGGTCGAGGGTGGATGTGATCAGGCGGCCAACCTCAGCGGCGGTAGCCAGATATTCGTTTTGCCGGCGTATGGCTTCCTCGGCCCGTTTACGTTCCGTGATGTCTCGCGAAACCCAGAATACCTGGTCGTCGCTTAGTTTGGTCACCGTAGCGTAAAACCAATACCCGTTTCCACCGATTTCCAGCGGATACTCGATACTGGTGGTCTCGCCGGTGGTTAAGGTTTTTCGGATGGCCTGCATGAAGGGTTCATGCGTCTCTGCCGGAAGCACCTCTTGAATGGTTTTCCCGACCATATCTTCCGGTGGTTTGTATAACCGGTTGGGGTTGGTTGGCGCAACTCTCACATAGCGGCCGTCTTTATCGTACACAATGATGACGTCGGTCATGGCGCTGAAAAGCGCTCGCAATTCGGACTCCGATTTACTGAGTGCCTGTACGGCTTGTTGACGGCCCAGAGCAGTTACAATTGCCTCTCCGGCGAACTTTAGCAGGTTTTGTTCCTCTTCGTTCCAGGTTCTGGGGGCCTGGACGGCGTCAAGTCCCAGGAAACCGATCAGATTGCCGCGTTCCATCAGCGGTGAGCAGATAATGGATTGAATGTTCTCGCGTTCAAACTCTATTCGCTCTGCCCGGCCTTCTTTGGGAATATCGGCCACTTTTGGAAAGTAGAAGGTCTGTCCTTTGCGTAACTTGTCAATCAAAAAAGGAAACGTGTTGATGGGAATGTTTTGCAGATTCTCTATTTGATGGTCAGTATTTGGAGAGCACCATTCGTTGGCGCAACTCATCAATTCACCGCGCGGGTCAATCAGGAAAACGTATGCACGGTCTACGCCGGAGAAATTCCCTAATCGTTCGAGTACCTGGTCAATCGCGGCAGAGACCTGGATGGGGTCAACGCTGGCAAAGATTGTAGAGATTTCGCTGGTGAGACGCTCGCGTTCGGCCCGCTGGCGCATTTGCTCAAACAGCAAGGCATTTTGGAGCGCGATGGCGGCCTGGTTAGCAAAAGCCATCAACAGATTGCTGTCATGTTCGTCGTAAACGTTTTCTTCTTTTAGGTTCTGAACGGCCATCAGGCCAAGGAACTCATCGCCGATCATTAGAGGCACCCCCAGCCAGCTTTTGGGGACCTCGCCAATGATGGTAATGTGGTTCTCCTTGAGCCACTGGGCCACATTTTTTCTCAACAGCAAGGGTTTTCGGGTTTTGAAAATGTATCCTGTCATGCCCTCGTCAGCACTCAGGGAGACAATTGTCCGGTCGACTTCGGATTCGGTGACGTTAACCGGGTAATTGACCCGATGTGTGCTTTTGTCATAGATGCCGATGAAGAAATTTGTGGCATCCATCAACCGGGCAACGCCTTGGTAGGTCTCATTCAACACGTCTTGGGCGTCTAACTGTGAACTCAATGCCCGCCCCAGGTCGTTCAAGACGCTCATTTCCTCGGCGCGCAGCCGGGTTTGTTCAAAAAGGCGGGCGTTTTGAATGCCAATGGCTACCGTATCGGCAAAAGATTCCAGTAGTTTTAAGTCGTCCTGGCTGTAGGCGTTGGGCTGATAACTTTGGGCAGAAAGCACGCCGATGATTTCACCGCTGAAGCGGAGCGGGGTTGCAATAACAGAACGCGGCGATCTGTATTTTTTTTCTGCATCGGCAACGCGCTTGAAGGGCAAAGGCTCTTTTTCAAGATCATTTGCAATGTATGAATGACCAAGGCTGAGGACATAGCCGGTGAAACCGGTTTTGACATCATGCTGTTGGGGTTCGACACGGACGCCATTGTCAATGTCATAGGCATTAACAAATACATCTGTCCCAGGGTCGTGGAGGCTGATGAGAAAGGCATCGGCAGGCAAGATGCGGCCGATGATACGATGGGCCGTGCTGTAAACGTCTTCCAGATTCAGGTTTTGGCTGATTAAGCGACTTAATTCAACCAGAGTGTTTAACTCTTGCGCGCGGCGCTGTTCGGCCTCAAACAGGCGCGCATTCTCCAGTGAGATAGCCGCCTGGCTGGCGATTGTGCGCAGCAAGTCAAATTGATGTTCGTCATAGAGCCTGGTTTTTTCTGTGCTTTGAAGCACAATTGCCCCGATGACTCTTTCGCCAATTGCCAACGGGACGCCCATCCAACACAAAGCAGGCCGGTTATTGCCGACGAGAATGATCTCCAGACCCAATTCTTTGACGGTGTCTGTAACGTTTTCGGCAATGAAGAGTGGTTTGCGCGTGCGGAGGATGTAATCGGTCAGACCTTTGCCCAGTTGCCGTGCAGGCGGGGAGTAGCGCACGCCATGTGATGTTGCATAGGGAAATTCGACTCGATTCTCTTTTTCATTGTAGAGTGCAATGAAAAAGTCCTCTGCTTTCATCAACTGACCTGTGTATTTATGAATGGTTTGACAGGCAGCGTTGATATCCAATTCTGCAGACAATTCGCGCCCCATTTCGTTCAAGATGGCAAGTTCATTGGCCTGGCGTTGGGTTTGCTGGAAAAGGCGCGCATTTTCAAGGGCAAGTGAGAGTTGGTCGGCTACTTGCTTGACAAGCAGTTTTTCCTCTTCGTCCCATTGGCGGTCTGCATCTTTATCAATAATTTGCAGGGTGGCCCAGTTTTGAGCGTCAAAGGGGAAGGCAAGTGTCAATTGTGCTCCATCGCCGGCTTTTGTCTTTGTATCGGTGAGGACCTGGCTTGAGGGCGCCGGGACGGGTCTGGTTTTCGACTCCTGTCCTGTTTGCTGGCGCACAGGCGCAGCCGCTTCCCCGCTGACGGGTAGACTTTTGGTGCCTTTTCGGCTCGCTTTGGGTTTGGTTTCTTCGGGTGTAAGGCCGTCAAATAGATTCTTAAGCCGGCTGTTCACTTGTTTCTTTGACATATTCCATTAACTCCTGGGCCAAAACACGATATTGTTGCGAACCACGACTACCCGGTCTGTATTCAGTGATAGGCAGGCCTGAGATAGGACTTTCACGCAATTTGGTGTCGATTTCAATAACTGTGTTGAACAATCCTTCTCCAAACGTAGCGCGCAATTGCTCATAAATGTTTCTATGGGTACGGTTGCGCCGGTCAAGCAATGTCACCAGGATGCGGTATGCAAGGCCGGGGTTGTTATCTTCGCGCACGCGCCGGACAATGGACATCATGCTGCGCAGGGCATACGCCGAGAAGTATTCAGCCTGGGTGGGGATAATGAGCAAGTCTGCGGCGCTCAAAGCATTCAGGGTAATTGTGCCCAGGGCTGGCGGGCAGTCAAACAGAATGTAATCGTAGGGTAGTTCTCCGGCAGATTCCAGGGCGTGTTTCAGGGCGGTCAGGTGATCCACCCGCATGGGCAAGTAATGTTCGGCCGTCTCTATTTTTGAACCGGATGGGAGGATCGACAGATTCTCGATGCCGGTCTTTTGACAGGCATCTGAAACAGGAAATGCCTCAAGCAGCACATCGCCCGAGGTGTGCTGTTCCTTTTCTGGATCAATCCCTACTGCCAGGCTTAGATTAGCCTGGGGGTCAAGATCGCAGAGCAAGACTCTCTGCCCACTTTCGGCCAATGCTGCACCGAGCGAGACGGTGGTGGTCGTTTTGGCGACCCCGCCTTTTTCGTTTGAGATTGCAATTTTATATGCCATATCTGCCTCATCAGCAAGGATGCTTGCCTATTTGCCTTTTTCTCTGGTTTGCGTTTCAGGTGGAGGGGCATAGGGAAGAATCTCCACATGGCTGGCTCCCAGCACCTGACGCAGTTCCGCCAGCGCTGTCTGGATCATGCTCTCTGGGTCGGTTTTGCTGCGGATCTTGGTGGTGATTTCTGAAACGGTGCGTTCACGCAGGGCGCGTCGGGTTGTTTCCTCAAACAGTCGGGCGTTTTCAAGTGCCAGCGCTAACCGGTCGGAGATGGAAGACAAAAGGGCAATTTCATCATCATCCCAGCGGCGATTGGGATCTTGCGAACGAATGTTCAAGACGCCGATGACTTGCTCGCGCAGACGGATGGGAATTGCCAAAGCCGGCGTTTCCTCGTTTTCTTTGGCTTTTGAGCCTTTGGGATAAATGGTTACAAACTTGCCACTTGCAAGCGCTTGCATGATTTCTGCCCGCTGAACCGTCTGGTTGACAGGCCTGCCGCCGCCGATGGTTTTGTGGTAGCCCAGATATTTTCTGGTTGCAAGACTCTTCCAGGATTGAGCCAGATACTGCCTTTGCAGTGCCTGGGCTTCCAAAAGGGCGCGCTGTAAATCGGTAACCAGCCTCGAATTGTGGATGGCAATGGCAATTTGATCGGCAAGGATGCTGAGGGTTTTCAGGTTTTCTTCTGAAAAAGCATTTGCTTCTGTGCTTTGAACATCCAAAACGCCGATGATTTCATTGCCGATTTGCAAGGGCAGAGCGGCCTCTGAACGGGTTTCTGGCAAGTCGGGGTTATCAAAATAGACAGCATCTTGTCCAACGTCAAGGGCAATGCGGGCTTTTCCGGTTTCGGCAACGTTGCCAACAATGCCCACCTGTCCTATTTTCAATTTGTGCTGCCGTTCCAACATACGTTTTCCGCCGGGGCTGTTAGCGGCTTGCAACACAGCATACTCGCGGTTTTCGTCAATCAAGAAGATGCCAACGTGATAGAAAGAGAATTTTTCGCTGACCAGTGATGTGACCAGTGGGAGCAAGGCTTCTGTTTGTTGCTGCGATGCAGCCACCTTTGCGACTTCGCTGACCAACTCTAACTCCCGCGCCCGCTCCGCGCTCCTGTGCATGGCCTGCTCCAGTTCTGCCGTGCGTTCGGCGACGCGCTGTTCCAGGCCAGACAGCATTTGGCGGATTTGGGCTGTCAGTTCATTGAATGTGGTCGCCAGGTAGCCAACTTCATCATTGCTGGCAACTTTGGCCTGCGTTTCCAGATTCCCGACCTTGAATTGCTCAACGGTGTGCGTCAGGTCCAGGATTGGGCTGGTCAGTTGACGCGCAACATGGATTGCCATGAAAGAGACGACTGCAGTGATAAGAACGCCAAGCAGGTTAATGGTGCGAACCCGCTGCTGCACAAGCGCAATTGTCTCTGCTTTTGCCTGATAGACGATTGCTCTCCAGGGCAGGTTGTCAACTGCTTCTCTCTTGTTGGGAGAAAAGATTGGGGCTGCACTCAATATGCTATCGCCTTGCTCCAGGTTGACCTCAACATAACTTTCCTTTTCAAGATTTTCCAGCGCCTGAACGAGTTCTGGCGGTGACAGGTGAATTCCATCCAGGGCTAAATGCTTCGTTGGATTGCCCAAGAAGACGTATTCTGCCCTGCCCGTTTCACCAATCGGTTGGGAAAGCAGTTGTTGCAGTTCGGCAATAGTATAGCCAGTCTGCAATACGCCCATAATATCCCCTGTTGCCCGATCGCGGATGGGGACGGCAATGCGGAAAATGTACATTCCGATGCTTTCGTCATATTCGGGAGTACCGATAAAGATGTCTCCTGCCCCGTTATTGTAGGCCTTTTGCCACCATTCCTCGTCTGCCTGGTAATAGTCAGAAGTTCGATTTGTTGCCGCTACCAGGCCGCCGAGGACATCGGTGACGATCATTTCGACATGACCGGGGAAAGACTGTTGGAAGTTCCTCAACTGTGATGAAGCGATATTGTATAAGCGCCCGTTGACAAGAGGCTGTTCGTTATTGTTAGCCGCATCTGCCTGACGCCATATCGCATCAAAGCGATTGATTTTCTCCATCTCCTTTTGCAAATCGGGGTCGTGCGACCGATTTGCGCGCGCAACTTGCCATTGAATATCTGCATTTGTGCTGAGCGCCTGAATGGCGTCTATTTGCTGGGCCAGGATGCTTCCCATAGCCTGTCCGCGTGACTCGGCTATAGGCTGCAAACTCTTGCCGGCGTTTTCGGTCAAGACGTTTGTCAGCGTCAGGGATGTGATCTGACCAAAGGCAATGGAAATCACGGCTGCAATGCTTACATACGCGATTAAAATTTTGTTGACGAATTGTAGTTTTCCAAACTGCGTAATGATCAGAAAGAAAAAGACGAGAATTGTAAGCAGAATCAGGCCTGCACTGAAGCGTTCAACAATGGGGACAAGGATGCGCTCGTAAGGCACCAGGATATCTATCAGGCCAATGGCCAGGCTGGCCAATATTCCGGCAAAGATGACGCGCACCAGCGAACGTTGAGGCAGGGTTTGAATGCCAATCAGGACTGTCAGCAGTAAAGTGGTGATTCCTAATGCGCTTCCAATGTTGGCGATCAAGGCGGCTACACTTAACGCAGCGTAGAATACAATGCCAATCAGGGTCCAGGCCGCCAGGGCGTGATCGCCTTTCTGATTTCTACGAATGACCCAAAAATTTGCAGCGATGACGATGGTGAACGTTGCGATCAGCAGGAAATACCGCCAGTCTCTTTCTGAGAAGAGAAGGTATATGTAGAACGCTATTGGAATGACCGCCAGAGCCGACGTTAATAGTGCCAGGCGGTGAGTGTTTTGCTGCTGTGTGCTGGCTTGCTCATCTTCATACGTACTTAGATTGACCGTTTGTGTCATTGTTTATTACCTCGTGCCAGACTGCAAAGACAAACGTTACTCCGACGGGGGCGCAGGCTGTAATTGGATTAATACTTCTGAATCTTGAACGATTTTGCTGATTTCTTCGGCTGCAGTTTGCAAGATGCTGTCCATTTGCATTGAACTGCCCAGTTTGGCTGTCAGGTCGGCAATAATTCGGTCCTGCTTTGAGCGGCGGGTTGTCTCATCCAAGAGGCGTGCATTTTCAATGGCCAGAGCAACGCGGTCTGCAACGGCCTGAGCCACATCTACTTCATCCTGATCCCAGCGGCGTCTGCCGGGGATGCGCACGTTAAGGACACCGATAGACTCGCCTCGCAGTTTCAACGGAATCGCCAGCACGGCGGACCCATCGGCTTCAATTTCTTGAACTGGTGCCCCGGCATGCAGGGCTTTTTGAATTGCCGGTAGTTTGAGCGGGGCTTCCAGCGGCGTTGCACCGGTGATGGAGTAATGATAGCCAAGTTGCTTGCTTGTCTTGAGTACCCGGCTCCATTTTTCCTGCAAGTACTGTTGTTGCAGGGCCTGTGCTTCATTCAGGGCTCGATTTGTTTCTTCAAAGAGGCGGGCGTTTTCGATTGCGATGGCCACCTGGTCGGCCAGAATCTCCAGCGTCTCGATATCGTCTTGTGAGAAGGCGTTTGGTCTTGTGCTTTGGACATCTAGGGCGCCGATGATTCGGTTGCCTATTTGAAGAGGCAAGGCAATTTCTGAACGCGTGTCAGGCAAATCGGGGTTGTTGAAGAAGACGGCATCCTCGCCAACGTCGAGAGCGATACGGCTCTTACCTGAACCGGTTACAAAACCGACAATGCCTGTCTGACCAACTTTGAGGCGGTGCCCGCGTGCCAGCATCCTTTGCCCACCGATGCTGTTGGAGGCACTGAGAATGGCATTTTCTCCGCTGGGGTCGAGGAGGAAAATACCAACATGGTAGTGCCCCAAGGCTTCACTGATTTGCCTGGTGATTTCCAGCAGCAGGGGCTTGAGTTCGCGAATCGAGGAAATTGCCCGGTTGACATCAGCAATGGCTTTGAGCCGAATGGCTTTCTCGGCGTTATACTGATTTGCGGCTTCAAGTTCTGCTGTGCGCTCGGCAACCCGTTGTTCGAGAGAACCGACCAATTCTTGAATTTGATCGGTCATTGTGTTGAATGTCCTGCCGAGGTTGCCTAACTCATCTTCAGATGTTATCTCGGCGCGGATGGCGAAATTCCCTGCCTGGATTGCCTGGACGGCGGCCTGTAGTTTGCCCATGGGCGTGATAATCCGCCGGAGCGTGAATGCTATGGCCGATGAGGCTTGCCAAACAACGAGGACCAATGCGACTAAAAGACCCAGCGTGAGCAGGCCAAAAGCGCGCAGGGCCTCGCTAACGGCCTGTTCCACGATGACATACCAGGACGTCCCGGGTACTGTTGCAGCAGCAGCGATGACGTAGTTTTGCTGGATGCTGCGGAAGATGTTGAGCGCCGATCTCTCCATGTCTGCAGGGGTTGAACCGGTCACCTGAGAGTACGATGTGCCACTGCGGACAACTTGCAAATCGCGATAGGCCAGGATTTGTCCGTTGTTATCCACGATGTAAGCCTGTCCCGTCTTGCCGATGCGCAAACTGGTCACCGGGTTCCATAGGGCGGTAAAGTCCGTGCGGACAAGCAAGGTGCCGGCAAAGTTTTCGGAACTATCTTTGACCGCCACTGCAAGGTCAACGAATGGTACGCCAAACAGGCTGTAGTCCACTGGCCCAAGGTACATCTGGCCCTGTTTTACGGTTTCCAGCCAGGGCTGACTAGTGACCACAGGCGCAGATTCTCCCACGCGGCGTCGCTGGGCAATCACATTTCCTTGGGGGGTGATAAGCAGGGCCTCAAAAATGATGGGCTGACGCTCTAACAGGAAGCGTAAGACCTGCTCTTTGTCATTGGTGAATGTGAGTGCCGTGCTGGTTGCGTGCAGGTCGGCTTCGATAACACTGAGTGACTTTGTGAAAGCCAGCGCGGCAGCGACGGCTTCGCCGTTAAGTTCTCTGGTAACACCTCGAAGCGATGAATTCAGGCCAACGACGATTTCCGTCAAGAGGCCCGCAATGGCTATCAGGCTGAGCAGTGTAACGCGCAGGGACAATTGTCTCCTGAGTGTTCCACGATTTCTTTGAGAGGATGATCTATTCATTCCAGGTGCTCCAAAAGAGTTTGTACCGCGGCGGCTTAAGATACTTTGCAGGTTACTTGAGCGTCTCTACGAAGGTCCAGGCGCCATCTACAACTTTCATGCCGCCAATGGCTGAGGGAGAAATATCACCCTGAGGGTCAAAATGCCAGGTCCCAAAAATGCCGCTGTATTCACCCAAATTTTGCATCGAGGCAAAGACGGCTTCACGGGTAGGCTGCTCGGCGCGTCCAATAGCATAAAGAAGTACGTTAACAGCCTCATATATGGCACCATCGTAAGAAGACGGGGTTTTTCCGTATTCGTTCTGATAACTTCTCACGAAGTCTCTGGCGGCAGGAGTATCCAGGTTGGCGGGAGGAATGGCCACCACCGTGCCGTAGATATTCTCTAGTTGTTCTTTCTCTAACAGGGCAAAGATATCGTCTACCGCTATCCCATCTGGCCCCATTAATGGGATGGTGGCATTGGCCTGGCGGATGGCCCGAACAATATATTCGGCATTTGAGCCAACGCTGCCGGCCAGAAAGATGATATCAGGGCTGGCGTCCAGTGCTTTTGTAACCAGGGCCTCTGCTGTGGCAGTGGGCAGATCTCCTTCGGTCGTGAACCCTGATTTGCCAACGATCCCAAGACCAATGTCTTTGGCGGTGATTTCAAACACGCCGGCTACGCCTTTGCCGTATACGTCCTCGCCGTAGATGATGTAAACTTTTTGGTAGCCCATTTTTTGAATCCAGCGCGCGGCAGCCGCGCCTTGTACCTCGTCGCTGGCTACCGTCCGGAAGTAAGTACGTTGGCCGGTGGGGTAGTAAATCCCCGGTTCGCCCAGTTCGTAGCCTGGCTTGGTCAGCCCCGGCCAGGTATTGCTGCCTGAAATTGTGGTCACCGAGGCGCGGTTTAAGATGGGGATGATTTCTTTGGCTGTGCGGCTGGAATCTGGACCAACCCAACCGACAACGCTTGGGTCTTGGGCTACTTTTTCTGCATTTTGGATGACAAGCGGTGTAGAAATACTCTCGCTATTGGGCTCTGTTTCGCTCAGGACCATCAACTCTACATTGTACGGACCGGCTTTTCCGTTCGCCTTCTTTATAGCCATTTCAACTGCATGCAAACTGTCTTGTCCGTAGGTGGTTCCCAGCGGCACGCTGAACGCGATTTTCACATTGCCGGAGGGCTTATTAACACAGCCTGATATCAGCAGGCCGATAATAATGGTAATGACGAGCAGTTTTTTTATGGTCATTTTTTTCTCCTAACTCAGATAATGTAAGGTGCTATGATTCGTCCTGCCGTAATTGAATGACTACTTCTGAGCCTGGTATGGCATGCCCCAGTTCTTCAGCGGCGGTCTGCAGGATGTTTTGGAAATTCACAGTAGCGCCGATACGGGCAGAAATATCGCTGATGATTTTTTCTTTTTGAGCCCGTTTTTCCGATTCTTCAAACAGGCGGGCCGTCTCCAGGGCTGCGCCTACGCGTTCGGCCACGGCTTGAAGTAGAGCAATTTCGTTTTGTGACCATCTTCGTTCAGGGTTGCCCGACTGTACGTGAATGGTCGCCAGTGTTTTACCGCGAATCCTTACCGGAACGGCCACGGCCGGCTTTCGCCCGGCGTTCTCGTTTGCTGCCGCTACTGCAATGGTACCGGTCTGGATGGCGCGGCGAATCTCCTCATGCTCGACTGGCCGGGTAATGGCTTTGGTCTCCTCGGTGAGACTATGATAAAAACCAATCACGGCGCGTCGGGCGGTGACAGATTGCCACCTTTCGGCAACGTACTGGCGGTTGAGCGTTTCAATCTCGGCCAGGGCTTGACGTGTTTCATCATACAGACGCGCGTTCTCAATCGCGATGGCGATCTGGTCGGCCAGAATCTGCAAGATACTGGCGTCTTCGCTCTTGAAGGCGTTGGGGGTGGTGCTTTGGATGTCCAGCGCGCCGATGATTCGGCCGCGCGCTACCAGCGGCAGCGCCATTTCGGAGCGGGTATCTGGGAGGTCGGGATTGTTGAAGAAAACGGCATCCTCTCCCACGTCCAGGGCGATGCGGGCCTTTCCTACGCCGGTGACGTAGCCGACGATGCCTTCCTCGCCAATCCGCAGGCGGTGACCGCGGGCCAGCATACGCTTTCCGCCTTCGCTGTTTGCGGCGCGCAACCTGGCAAAGGTGTTTGTTTCGTCGTTCAAAAAGATGCCTGCATGGTAGAAGCCAAATCGATTAGAAACAACTTCTGTGATTAGGGGCAAAAGTGTTTCAAGATTCTGCTCGCTGGCAATAATGCGGGCTACGTCACTGATGGTCTGGAGTTGATCGGCGCGCTGATTGCTCTGGATGGTCGTTTTCTCGAGTTCGGCTGTGCGTTCAGCAACGCGTTGCTCCAGAGAGCCGACCAGGCTGCGCAACTGCTGTGTCATGCTGTTGAAGGTGTTTGCCAGTGTGCCGATTTCGTCTTGGGATTGGATTGAGACCTCTGTTTGCAGGTTTCCTTTCCCAATTTCCAGGGCAGCCTTTGTCAGGTCGCGCAAGGGGCGGCTGATTTGCCGCGCCAGGCTGAAAGAGAATGCGCCGCCCGTGATCACAGCCAGAAAGGCGGCAATAACCAGAATGGTCTGTGCCCTTTGGGTGTTTGTTGTGACACTGGCGAGTTGTTCGCTTGCATATTCGGTCCCGCTTGCAGCGATATCCAGCGCCAGGGGCTGAATGGCTTCGGCTGCAACGGTGTATTGTTGTGTATGTTGATTGATTTCAGCATCAATGCGCGCCAACTCTTTAAGGGCTGCTTCATAACGGTCTAAAGAGGACGCGATGTTCTGAGACTCGATTTCGGGTCTGTTGGCCAGGGCAGCGCGGATTTGGTCAAGCGCAAGTTTTGTGGCCTCAAGGTCCGCCTGCCTGCCGTAGACTCTGTATTTTCTTTCACTGACCTGCAGTTGCAGCGCAAGGGATAGTAATTCGGGGTCGGCCTGGGCGCCGATTTGGCTTAGCAGCAGTTGTTCGGCGTCTTCCAGTTCTCCAACAACGCCTTTTCCCTCTGTGCCCCGTTCCTTGATCAAGTTGGTAACCGCATTGAATTCACTGCGATACATTGCAAGCGCGGCTGAGAGGTCTATCAATTTTGGATTGATGCGGGCGAACAGAGGGCTTTCTTGTCCAGCCGTCAAATTGCCCAGTTTGTCAATGGTCTGGCGAATATCGGTGATGGCATTGCCATGCGGAATGAGATAGTTGTTGACGGCGTTTTCGTAACCCTCTTCCTGCCAGTGGAGCAGAAAAGCCTGTTCCTGACGGCGCGCGGCAATTAAGTCGTTTTGAATCCGATTGCCCAGGTCGCGGATTTGCAGGCCTTCTACCAGGGCTTCATTGACCGATTTCTGGATTGTCAGGAAACTGAAGTAGTTGACCAGGGCCAGGGCAATGACAAAGAAGATGATTAACCCAAAGCCAAGCAACAACCGTGTATTGATGGGCCGATCACGGAATTTCAACCTGGGATTTTGACGACTGGGACTCATGGAGTGTCCTCTCAGACAAATTAATCACTTGTTGGCGGGTTCTCGTTAATCTCAACGCGGAACAAGCCGTTGATGATTTCGGTCTGACGCGAAGCGATCAACCCTTTCAACTCTGCCGGCAATTGGTTTTCCCAAGCATGGAATGGCGCCAGGCTTGCTCCGCCCTTGGCCATGCTGCTGAAATCTTTGAGGTCCTGGGCGGTATAGACGCCAGCAGCCACCTGATTGAGAACATAATTGACGGTGGGTTCCATGTTCCAAACCGGTCCCGTCACAATGACATCGGGGGCAAGAGCATGTTGATCGGTCATATTGCCAAATACCAGTACGCCATCATGTTCCAGGGCGGCTTCGTGCGCTCCGAGTCTTTCGGCAAAGATGATATCGGCTCCGGCGGCAATTTGTGCCTCAGCAGCGTTTTTGGCGGCTTCTGGGTCAAACCAACTGTTAATAAAATTCACCTTTACCTTTATGCCTGGGTTTACTTCGCGCGCGCCCTGGATAAAGGCATTGACAAGACGATTGACCTCTGCGACGGGGAATCCGGCCACAACACCTACCACGCCGGTTTTTGTCATCTTTCCGGCCATCAAGCCGCAAAGATAGGCTGGTTCGTGAATCCAGTTGTCAAACACAGACAGATTGGGTTCGGCAGGGCCCAGCCCGGAGCCGAACACAAAGGCAATATTGGGGTACTTGGCGGCTACGGCGCGCACGCCTTCCTCGTTCCCAAAGGCATCACCAAAGACGATATCCGGCGGGGCTTTCTCAATTTTTTTGAGCAAGACCCGTTCCATATCTCCTTGATAGCCGATGGAATCCTGCATACGATAAACGATTCGTCCCTCCGCCTCTGCTTTTAGCAGTGCTGCGTGAATAACGCCATCCCACGGTTCCTCAATGGATGTGGCATAAACAGCCAGCACAACCGGTACATCTTTTGCTTTGGAGGCAGAGTTGGTTCCATTGCCGGCACATGCCGTCAACAGGAGGCTTGTCAACACGAGGCCAATGAGAATCTTTTGTGCAATTTTCATTATCTTTTACTCCTCTGTGATCAGGTTAAGAAAGAATGGTTATCGAGGACATTTTCTCTGCTGGATCATTCTTCTTTGTTCAATTGAATCAGCACTTCAGTATCTTGCAGGATTCTGCTGAGTTCTTCGGCTGTGGCTCGCAAGACACTCTCAATTTGGATGGACGAACTGACTTTGGCCGTAATGTCGCTGACGGCTTTTTCCTGCGAGGCTCGTTGTTGCGCTTCTTCCAACAGACGTGCATTCTCCAGTGCGACGGCAGCCTGGGCGGCAATGGTCTCAACGGTTGTAATTTCTTCGTTTGTCCACTGATGGTCGGGGGCGCTGCTCTCCAGTCCAATTGCGCCCAGAATCTGACCGCGCAAGGTGAGCGGCACCAACAACAAAGCCCGGCTGGCTCCTTTGATGGCTTTGGCCTGAGAGGCACTCAGGGCAATGGTTTTACCGGCCGCCAGTTGCGCGCGAATGGCAGGGGGAATCTGGTCATCAATCGGGCGGACGTGGAAACGATCATATTCATAGGCCACTACTTCGTTGTCGGCCCATAATTGTGACGCTTGCCCCAATGGGCTCGTGTGCGCGGCCGCCATTTCCTTGTTGGCGTTTTGCAACTGCTCTACAAGCCGGGCGTTTTCGATTGCATTGGCCAACTGGTCGGCCAGCACCTGGATCACATTAATATCTTCCTCTTCAAAGGCAAATTCCTGCGTAGATTGAATGTCAAGCGCGCCAATAATTTCGTTTCCTGCCCGCAGTGGGATGGTCATCTCTGAGCGCGTATCGGGGAGCAGGGGATTTTTGAAATAAACCTGGTCCTCGCCCACATTCTGGGCAATGCGTGCCTGTCCGGTGGCAACAACGGTGCCAACAATACCTGTCTCGCCGACTTTAAGTTGGTGTTTGTCTTCCACCAGTTTTTGACCGGCGTCGCCCGCTGCTGCTACCAGTTGAGCATATACGCCGCTTTCGTCAATCAGAAAAATTCCTACACGATAGAACCCAAAACGGTCGCGGATTAATTCAACCGCGTCTTTCATCAGCATATCCAGTTGTTTGACTCGTGCTACATCGCGGGCAATGAGGGCAACGGCCTCCAGCTGGTTGGTGCGGCGCTCCAATGCCGTTGTGCGAGCGCGGACTTGTTCATCCAGGTTTTCAATCAGCTCGCTTAATTGACGGGCCATCCCATAAATGCTTCGGCTCAAGATACCGATTTCGTCTTTTGTTTTTTGGGGCACAATTGCATCCCATTTGCCCTGGGCTACTTCTTCGGCGGCTTTGGTCAGTTTGACAAGCGGTGTCGTAATTTGCAGCCCAAGCAGTGTTGCTGCCACAATGGCGACAAAACCGCTGATAAACGCCAGTAATCCCAGCATTGAAAGCAGATTATTGGTATTTGTTTTTAGTTTTTGGGCTGCTTCTGTGGCCGGCTGAGAGAACTCGTCAATGTAGGTGGTGGCAGCCACGCGCAGGGGGGTGTCCGGAACCGGGACAATGACCATGTATTTTGGGCGGATGCTTTTATCTGCTTCAATCCAATCGTAGTACCCATCTGCAGGTGTGCCGTCTAGCGAGGCCTCTACAATTCTCCAGAAGTCTGGCAGTTGTGCCTGCAGGTTGGCAAGAGGGGTATTGACAATTTTGGGGTTGTTGTGAAAGATGTTGATGCCGTTTGAGTCATGCACGGCCGTATAGCCGGTCTTGCCTACTGGCTGGACGGCAATGCTTGCCAGGGTCTTGTCGGCCTGTAGCGCGGTGATGTCAGAAGGGTCGAGATTGGGGTGGCTTTGCAGGTAAATGTGGATTTGTGCAGCCACGTCTTCGGCTTTTTGACGAATTGTTTGTTGTCCGACTTCTTCAAGGGCAGTACGCGCGCTTTCAACGCCGATTTCGCTGTTCTGACGTAGTGCCTGGCTGCTCAGAACAAGCAGGATTGCCATTGGCACAAGCGCTACCAGGAAAATAGCAATGATAATGCGAAAGCGGATGCTCATCTCTTATCCCTTTCCATTGTCGGCTTTTGAGCCTGTAGCGTTGGATTCTGGTAACGTCTTTTTGCCCGCCGATTCTGCTGCCTTGTCCTGGGGCCGCAAACCAAGTTGAACAAACGTGCGAACCGCGCCCAGCGCCTTTCCCAACTCGCGAGCCGTTTGTTGCAAGACCTTTTCGGTGCTGGTTGATTTTCGTATCTCGCTTGCAATCAGGTTCATTTGATGTTCGCGCTCAGCCAATCGTTGTTGTTCTTCAATCAATCGGGCGTTTTCAACGGCCAAACCGACCTGGTTGGCAATTTCCTGGGCAATGCTTTGTTCGCGCTCATCCCAACCCGCATCTGCCCCGACCCTTTGAATGCTGATCTTCCCGATCTTTTGGCCGCGCAATCGGATGGGAACTTCGATTTGCGCTTGCCCATTCCCGGATATTTCTGCCGTCTCCTCGGTCAGCGCCTGGATGCCAAGGGGGGTGTACACGTAGGCATGTCTTTTACGGCTTGTGTACGCTTGCCAGGCAGAGCGGACACTTTCCATACTGGTGCGTTGGAGTTGTTGAAGCGCTTGCTGGCTTTCGGCATACAAGCGGGCATTTTCGATGGCCAATGCGATCTGATCTGCTAACGTTTGCAATACCATGACGTCGTCCTGGCTGAATGCCCGCATTTCTGTGGACTGAATATCAAGGACGCCGATGAGTTTGCCGCGTACGGACAGCGGCAGGGCCATTTCGGAACGGGTGTTGGGGAGGTCAGGATTGTTGAAAAAGACGGCATCCTCTCCAACGTCCAGCGCGATGCGTGGACGGTTGGTGGCTGCTACCATCCCAACAATGCCCTGGGAGCCAATACGCAACTGGTGGCCGCGCTCTAACATTTTTTGTCCGCCGGTGGATGATGCTGCCTGCAAAACCACATGCTGACCGGCCTGGTCGGTAATGAAAATTCCGGCGTGATAGAAACCGAACCGCTCCGAAATCAGATTCACCGCCCGGTTAAGCAACTCGTCCACCTGCCGGATGGCAGCCGCTTCGCGCGCCACCTGAGCAGCGGCTTGCAATTGAGCAGTTTTCCGCTCCAAATCGCGCGTACGCTTTTGGACTTCCTCATCCAGGTTCTTTTGCAGGTTTTCCAGGCGTTCGAGCATGATGTTGAATTGGATGGTGGCCAGGCCGATTTCATCGGTGCCGATAATATCGGCACGCTGGTGGATTTCTCCGCTTTCAATTCGCGTCATGACATTTACCAGGTGGGCCACCGGCCGATAGATCATGTGGGAGACGATAATTGCAAGAATGCTGCTCACAATCACTGCAATTACGGCAACCCAAATCAGTTGAACGCGCAAAGTGTACAGGCTAATGGCTTTGCCGTTCAAGATATCCACTGCAACCTGGTAAGCGCGCGGGGCTGTGGTTAAAAGCGCTATTCCAACAGAGGATATGACCAATAAGATCAGCCGTTCCTGGAGTCTGGTTCCGCTCAGGCCGCGTTTTTGAAGCTCTGGCGAACGGGGGAGCAAAACCTGCCGCGCATTGGTCAGTCCGTATTCAATCAGAAGCACGCAACTGATGATCAGCATGGAGGCCGAAAGAAAGCCGCCAATGATCACATGGATGGCTTGCTCTACCGTAGCCCCTCCGATGTAATACATGTAAGCAGCAGCCGGAAGAATGGTCTCCAGGGTTGCAATCACCAGGGCGGCAATGCCGAATTTCCATGGATAACTGGTAACCTCTCTCCAGGCCTGCACTTCCAGTTCGGGATTCTCGACCCCGCTTTTTCCCTTGCTCCAGGAATACAAACGCTTTCGGGCAGCGCGGGAGGCTTCATACATGTAAAGCAGGAGAAGGATATTGGCTCCCACAACAAAGGCGAAAACCGCTCCAGTCAATTGTTGGGTTTGTTTGGGCGTGAATTCTACGTTGACAAGGATGTAGTAGATTCCCAGCCCGGCAGCCCCAAAGGAGAGCAATTGGGCCAGAAACTGAATCACAAGCAGGTATGAACCACCCAGCGAACTTAAGAGTGTATCCAAAAAAGCAGGAACATATCGTTTGTTCATTGCATCATTCCAACTTCAGTTCGATAATACCCTTGGTCGCATTGAGCGCCTGCCCAAGTTCTTTGATAGCCGTTTGCAGGATGGCGTCAATGGTTACCGCCGACCAGACCTTACTGGTGATGTCAGCAGTGGTGTGTTCTTGTATGGCGGTCTGTTGAGTCTCTTCAAGCAGACGGGCATTCTCAAGCGCCAAGGCGGCTTGGGCAGCCACCGCCTCAATCACGCTGATTTCCTCCGGACTTAGTTCGCCTTCGCTTTCAATGACAATGTTGCCAATGGGGGTTTCGCGCAACGCCAGCGGTATGCTTATGCTCTGGCCGCTTTGCTCTGTTTCGGCCATTCCTACGTCAACCTTTATCCCCTTGCGTTTTTCGATCTGGCTCCAACTGCTGCTTAGATACTGCCGGTATACGCTATTCAACTCGTTCAGGTTTTGCTGGGCTTCCTGGTATAAGCGCGCATTCTCAAGACCAATTGCCACCTGGCTGGCCATACCTTGCAGGGTTTCGATTTCTTGCGGCCCAAAGGCTGCTTCTTCTGTGGACTGTACGTCCAACGCACCCAGCACGCGGTCGCCGACAATGAGTGGAAGAGCAATCTCTGACCGTGTTTCAGGAAGCAGCGGGTTGTTGAAGCGAACCGCTTCTTTGCCCACATCCAACGCCACCCGCGCCTCGCGCGTGCTGATAGCGGCTCCGACCATGCTCTGGCCGCTCACCTCCAGACGGTGACGGTTTTGGAGCATGATTTTACCGGCCGCCCCGGTCGCGCTTCTTAACTCAGCCCACTGGCCACTTTGGTCTATTAAGAACAAGCCGGCATAATAGTAACCAAATCGCTCGGTAATCAGGTTGACAATGTGCTCTATCAGTTCTTCCTGGTTGAGGCTTGCGTTTGCAGCGCGCCCGATTTCAATTACAGCCCGCAACTGTTCCCTGCTTCGGTTGGCCTGAATTTCCAATTCTTCTTTAAGCGCAGTCAATTCCCTGTTAGCAGCGGCTTGCGCTTGCTCGCTTTGCCGGGAACGTCGCAGGGCGCTATTCATCCGGCCGATAAGCACATAAAGGAACAGAGCAACCGCCAGAAAGATGATCGCCTGGGTAAACGTATCCTGGAGTGTGACCGGCTCCAAATTTGAGATCAGCCGCCCGGCGCTTTCCTGGTAACCGATGTAAATGATTGCCAGCACGGTTAGCAGACCAAAGATCAGCGCGCCGCTTTGCCCCAGCAATAAGCCGGCAAGCACCAACATGGCCGCATAGGCGATGATGGCCTCGTCGCGAATCCCTCCCCGCATAGCGATTGACGTAACGGCGGCAAAGATGGTCAGCAGCATTAGAACGCGGCCGGGAAGGAGAATATTGAAATATGCCAGCACCAGCGTAATGGCCGTCAAAATACTTGCAACGATCAGCACGCCTCGATTACGGGGGTCAACCACAAGATTGAACAGCAAAATTGCTGCCAATGCCAACAGCACAATCCCCAAAAGCACAAGGGTGAGCCGGCGCTCGGCCTCGAGATCGGCCTCTGACTTTTCTGATCGGGCAGGCGGGAAGATTCTTGCCAGAATTTGCGGGAATTTCATTCCGAATTATCTCCTCTCGGCATCCGAATCTTTACCGTTAGACTTCTCGGACGGTTCAGGGCTAACCCCTAGCCTGACCTGCATTCTCCGGGCATTGACCACCCGAGACAGTTCGCTGGCGGTCGTCGCGAGAATCGTTTGCATATCAGTCGAGCGGCGAATCTTGCTGGTTATTTCGTAAATCAGGCGCTCGCGTTCTGCCTGCCGACGAATCTGATCCAGCAGGCGGGCATTGGCAATAATCGCCGCCAGGCTGCCGCCCAGGGTTCCCAACAGTTCTTCATCGTTTTCGGTGTAGGCGTTAACCTGCTCGCTCTCAACGTTCAGCACACCCAGCACCTCGTTCCGATAAAGGAGCGGGACGGCAAGTTCAGAACGCGTGTTGGGACTGACTTGAATATAGCGCGGATCGTTTTCGATATTGTCCACCCGCAAGGGTTTACGATGTGCGGCCACCCAGCCAGTAATCCCGGTGCCGATCGGCACACTTACGTTGGCAACATCCTCTTCCGAATAGCCGATGTAGGCTTTGATTTCGAGCATTTGCTTCTCTTTGTTGAGCAGCATGATGGCTACCCGGTCGCCGCCCAGGGTGACCTGCAAACCCTGCGCCGCACTGTAAAGCGCCTCTTCCAATGTGGTTCCAGAGGCCGCCGCAGTGGTGACATGATGAAGCAGACGGTGCTGCGACAGGTGCTCCTGCGTTTCAGCAAATAATTCGGTGTTGATGACCGCCACTGCCAGCTGGTCGGCCAGAATCTGCAGCGTTTGCAGGTTGCTCTCGCTGAACGCGTAAGGCAGGTTGCTTTGCACATCCAGTGCTCCCAGAATGCGCTCACCGACCTTGAGAGGGATGGCGGCCTCCGAACGCGTATCTGGTAGCAGGGGATTGGCAAAATAGGTGACGTCTTTGGTGGTGTCGTTGACGACCAGGGGTTCACCGCGCCCGGTCACGTAGCCGATGACCGATTTAGACCCAACGCCCAGTTTATGACCCATGCGTTTCATCTGTGCCCCGGCATCTCCGGTAGCCTCTCGCACGGTGGCGTATTCTCCGCTTGGATCAATCAGAAAAACCGCCGCGTGATAGAAGCCAAATCGGTCGCGAATCAAGTTGATGGCGGTATGCAGCAATTCGTCCAGGTTGAGCGATCGGCTGATATCGCGGGCAATTTCGGCTGCTGTTTGCAATTGAATACTTTGCGTGCGGCTCTCTTCCAGCAGGCGAATATTATGAATGGCTCCTGCCACCTGTGCTGCCACTGCATTCAAGAAACGCAGGTCGTTTTCATCGAACTGATTTTCGCGTCGGTTATCTTGCAGGATTAACGCGCCAATCGCTTCGCCTCTTGCCAGAAGCGGCGTCCCCAGCCAGGATTTGGCAGGCTGCCCAATTGTCTTGGCTCCCAGCGCCGCGAGGCGCTTCTCAACGCTCTCCACCAGCATGAGCGGTTGTCTGGTGCGAATCAGGATGGAGGTGAGCCCCTCGCCCAGAGGGAAGGGTTCCAGCGTTGTGATTTGCCCGTCTTCGTACAGGTAAGGAACAGAGATGCTTTCTTTCTGCCTGTCGTACAGCGCGATCATGAAACTGTAATCGCCAACGGTCTGACGAATCTGCTCGTGCAGCGTGGTATAGAAAGTCTGCAAATCACTGGCCACCATCACCGACTGGCTGATGGCTGCCAGGGCCTCCATTTCTGCCAGGCGGCGTTCGATGGAACGCGAAGCATTGATCTTTTCCAGCGAAGTGGCGACAAAGCCGGCCAGGTTGGCGTAGGGTTGCACATTGGCCGCCGTGAGGCTTCCCTTTTGTGTCGAACCAAGGACAATCAGGGCGGTCAATTGTTCGTTGACGGTGATGGGCAAAAAGGCCGCCATCTGGCAACCCAACTGGCGGGCATAGCGTATCAGCGTAGTAGGAAGGTTGGACGGTTTGGTCAGGTCGGCCAGCGTCAACCCGGATGCGAGATGAGGCGCCAGGTCGACAGGAGAAAGATCCAGTTTACGAGATGAAAACTCCACCATTTGTATCCCGGCTGCATCCGTTACAGAGATTGGCTCAAAGGCTTTGCCGCTGGCGACCAGCACGGCGGAAATGTAAGGAGCGTCAGATAAGACCTGACCGACGCTCTGCAAGACACTTTCTTCGGTTTGCGCTTCGGCAATCTGACGGCTGGCTCGATACAGGCGTTCCAATTCATTCAGGTTGACCTCGGTGGAGGCGGCCAGTTCAATGTTCTGGATGGCGCTGGCAATCTGGTTTGCCAGGGTTTGCAGGGTGACAATGGTGGCATCGTCGAAGGCTTCAGGTTCTGTGCTTTGTACATCCAGTGCGCCCAGCACAAGGCTGCCGGCGGCAATCGGAATGCCCACCTCGGCGCGTGTATCGGGCAGGAGCGGGTTCTTAAAGTGCATGGGGTCTTCGCCAACATCTGAAGCCACGCGCGGTTTGTTGTTCTCGGTTACCCAACCGATAATAGACTGCGAACCGACTGCCAGGCTGTGACCGCGCTCGCGCATGGCCTCTGCCGCCGGCCCGTAGACGGCCCGCAGCGTCGCGGTTTTGCCGGCCCGGTCGAGGAGGAAGACGCCGGCATGGTAGAAGCCAAAACGTTCAACAATCAACTTCACGGTTTTGTTCAGCAGGTCGTCCAGATTGATTGCAGAAGTGATGTCCTGGGCGACTTCTGCGGCTGTACGAATTTGGCTGGTGCGTTCTTCCACGCGCGCTTCCAGCGATTGATAAAGGGTGCTTAATTCGTCAGCCATGTGGTTGAACGACCAGGCCAACAAACCGAGTTCGTCATTGCGGCGGCTGGTCAGCCGTTCTTCAAAGTTTCCCTCCGCAAAATGGCGTGTGGTCTCCACCATGTTAAGCAGAGGCTTGACCAACTGATTCGTACCGACCCACACCACGCCTGCCATGCCTACAATCGTCAATGCAACTAGAATGGCCATGAAAGGCGCCAGGCTGTTCAGTTGTTGAAAGACGCGCTCTTCGGGAATCTCAACCACAAGCCCTGTATTGAGGAAGCCCGCCCAGCGGCCGACGGCAATGACCGCTTCGCCATCTGGGTTGACAAACATGATCAACTCGTCGCCTTTTCCGGCTTGCAGTTTCGAGGCAGATAGCAAGTCGCCTTGTTGAGCAGATGGCTCAAATGCGGCCAGTTCTTTGCGGTAAGGGTTGATCCCAATGAAATGATTATCAGCGGTGACAAAATACGGCTTGAAACTTCGGTTGAAGGTTGTCAGGTTGTTTAAGATGCTTTGGACGTTCTTCTGCTCCGATATGCCTATCAAAGCCCCGTTGCGTCCCCTGACATTGCCAAATTGATTGTATTGTTCAATGGTGATGAAGACAATCTGATCAGGATAAAGCGGTTCAAAGTTATAGACGGCCAACGTCTCATCATGGGTGGCCTGAATCAGGTCGTAGAATGGCGAGCCGGATATATCTACGCCTTCCCAGGCGGGGTTGCTTGCAATATGAATGACACCGTCAGCGCGCACAAAGAGGAAGTTGTTAAAGACAGGAGTCCCTTCCTGGCGGTTGACCTTTTCAAAGATGTCAACCACGTTGCTTCGCTCTAGTTTGAATTGCAGGGTACCACGGCTCACCGGCAGAGTCTTTTCCAGTGCGTCGGTAAATTCCTTCATGCGAACGATACGATTCAGACGTACCGCTTTTGCACGTACCGAGCCTTGCACTTGAGTCATCTGGGATTCCATTGCAGTCTGAATCTGCGCCGAAATCTGGTTTAGCAGCAGGGCACGTGCTCGCAGGTAGGCGCTGGCGCCCATGATTAATAGGGGAATGATCGAGACAGCCACCAGCGTGAGGGCCATGGTGCGCGCTAACCGCCCTCGGAATTGGGGCCTCTGGTCTTTTTTCGGTTCAGGCGGGACAGGTGAGATTGTCATGGGAAACCTAATGCAGTTCCCATACCGATTCGCCGGCCAGAATACGGCGGATTTGGTCTGGGAATCGGTCGGGGTCAAGTGGTTTGCCGAGGAATCCATCAAAGCCGGCATCGCGGGCTTTGTTCATTTGTTCTTGACTGGCCTCTGCGGTTACGGCCACAATCGGAATATTCTTGAGATGCTCGGTGGCGCGGATTTTTCGCAAAGCACCGTAGCCATCCTCGTAAGGCAGCCGGATATCCATCAGGATCAAATCCAGACGTTGCAACGTGTCGGCATATTCGACGACTTCATAGCCGGAAGTTTTCCACTCGCAATGGATGCCCAGGTATCCCAACATGCGGGCAATCAACACGAAGTTGGAGACATTATCTTCGACCACCAGGACGGTGGCGTCTTTGGGAATCACGGCCTTGCGCGTTGCCTGGCTTTGTCCGCCTTCGGGCTGGTTTTCTTCTGGCGAGAAAGCAACAAAGGGGTTCATAACCTTTACCCGCCCTTTCTTATATAGCGTTCCACTTGCTGGGTTAAGATGTCAATATCAATCGGCTTTTGGATGTAGCCATCGCAACCGGCCTCCAGGGATTTCTCCCGGTCGCCGCGCATGACATTTGCCGTTACTGCTACAATAGGAATCTTTGACATTCCAGGGGTTGACTTGATTTTTGCCGTTAGTGTGTAGCCGTCAACCTCGGGCATGTTGATATCCATCAAAATCAAGTCGGGTTTTTCGGTTTCAATCATTTTCATGGCGTCATTGGCATTGGTTGCTTCAACCACAGTATAGCCATCGGCCATCAACACCCGGCGGACCAACATGCGGTTGTCAAAGTTATCTTCAACGTATAGCACTTTGCCTTTGTCTGTCATGGTACACTACCTCCACCCCCTATTTTAAATTGAGCCTTGGCTGGTTATCATAACAGCAACCTTGCAATTTTTTTGAGGCATCGATTGGGAAATGTCGCTGCCAGGCAGCCGCCTACACCCCTCTTTGAAAGTCCTGGCGGTTTGCGCCCTTGTGTTATTTGAAGTGGAACGTAATTGCCTATCCTTAATCCTCCCGCAGGTTAGAACGGCGCCAGCAAGCAATGCTGGCAATCATGGAGACGTTTTCTGGCTTGGACGTTGCGCCAAAACCTGCGGAAGGGTAGGCAGTCACGGTGGAACAAGAAAAAATACAGCCACCTGGCCGCTTTGGGGGCGCAAGATGGCTATACTTCTGTAATTATTGAGCGGGTGATGGGACTCGAACCCACGACATTTTGCTTGGGAAGCAAACGTTCTACCGCTGAACTACACCCGCATGCGGCTGGGATTATACCGCCATTTGTTGAGATTGGTCAACTTTTTATTCGCGCGGGTAAGCCTGTTCCAGCCAGTCCAATGGGTCAACCTGTACGCCGTTAACCCATATTTCCCAGTGCAGATGAGCGCCGGTTACCCGGCCGGTGCCGCCCACCAGGCCAATGACCTCGCCCTGTTCCACGCGTTGGCCCACCTCAACCTTGATTTCGGATTGATGCCAGAACCCGCTGTACACTCCCCAGCCGTGATCAATAATGGTCGCTTTGCCGCGTACATTCAATTCCTGTGCAAAGACAACAACTCCTGGCGCAGGGGCTGTGATTGGCAGCCCGGTTCCGCCGCCAAAATCCAGGCCGGTGTGAAAGCCTTCCACTTTGATATCTGTGCCTGTGCCAATATAGGTGCGCCGGTTTCCAAAGCGGGATGTGAAGTAGGTGCTGTCGGCATATTCCGAAGCCGGCGTGTAGAAGGTATCCCCCCATAAGCGTAGCGGGGTTGCTTCTGCAACCACCGAGTAGATCAGGTCTGTTTCGGGCTGGGTGACGGTTGGATCAATGGTGGCCGGTTCTACATAGAGCAATGGGTCGTCTGGATAGTACCCCGATAAAACCAGTACCATTTGCTCAAAAGCCTGCTTTGTCCCATTTTCCAGTGTGGCCTCCAGGCGCAGGGGATAGATGCCCGGCTCTAGCATGGCATGGATGCCCTGCAGGGCGACGTAGCCGCCCTGTCCATCAGGGAAGAAATGCAGGGGATGATCCACCAATAATCCCCCCAGGCTGGCGGGCTGCGCCAATTGAACGTGGATTTCGGCCGTGCCGCCTTGCTTCAAAGGCAGGTTGCTGACTCGGGCCGCGGCAAAGGCTGACGGCAGGCCGTTGGCGGTTTGATCGGATGTCCCGGAGGGGGCATAAAGCACATCGCCGGGCAGGCCAGCCCAGGTTCCCGCGAGACCGTTGACCTGAACCAGGGCCCAGGGGGCGCTTCCCTGTCGGACGGCTGCTTCAAGCAGCGTCTCGCCGGTGTTCAGTTCAAGCCGTGTGCCGGAGACAGAGTTCGTTTCAGATTGGGGAATGATGAGGCTGACGCCGGCATACAACTCGCCTGGGCTGACGAGACGGTTCAGTTTTTGTAATATCAACGGGGGTGTTTGCGTCCGCCGGCTCAGGCTGCGAAAGTTGTCTCCGTAGGCAACCGTCTCGGCAATCAGTGTGCCGCTGATGCCTTCCAGGCCTGGGATGATTAATGACTGTCCTACTGCCAGTTGGTCGGGGTTGGAAATGTTGTTTGCTTGCATCAGTTCAGCCGTGCTGAGGTTGAAGCGCGCGGCAATGCCGGAGAGTGTGTCTCCCGCCTGGACAATGTATACCGCCCCGCCGGTTTGTGCCATTGCCGGCGCACCGGGCGAGAAGATGATGACCAATGTCAAGATGATGGGGATAAATTTACGCATTCTCAAAGATGACCTTTTGACCAACCTGGAAATCTTTGAGCCGCTCAGGGCAAATCTCCAGCACATAGCGGGCAGGCGCCTTGGGGAAGTAAGCCGGCCGCCAGGCCTTGGCGATGCATGTATCCACGATGGTCATTTGATCGTTGATCCAAACAATTCCCAGATCAAACCAGACAAAGAGCATGTGAATGGACGCATCAAGCCGGCTTTCTCTGGGCTGAACAAGCAAGAGGCCCTCCGAGGGGGTAAGTTTACGATGAAACATCAAGCCCTTGAGCCGGCAGAGAAAGGAGGCGCAATACAGGGCGCGAATGGATCGTTGCTTTGTTTGGGCTGTTGTTTTAATGCTGACAAAACGGTGCATAGACACCCCAGGGCATAACAAAATGGCTGCATGTCGTATCGTATGCAGCCGCCTGGTTTCAGGCACGGGCAAGGTTTTAGGCTTCGGACTTTTTGCTCAAAACGCGGTCTACGCTGGCCAGCAGTTCTTGCGGGCTGAAAGGCTTGGAGATGTAGTCGTCCACTTTGGCAATGTGCAGGCCCAATACCCGGTCAATGCTTTGCGCCTTGGCCGTGACGACAATGACGGGGATGTCGCGCGTTTTTTCGTCGGCTTTCATTTGCTGATATACTTCCCAGCCGTCCATGTCGGGCATCATCAGGTCAAGCAAAACCAGGTCGGGCGGATCTTGACGTATCATCTCCAGCCCTTCGATGCCGCCGTTTGCCCCCTTGACCTCAAAACCTCGCCGGTTGAGTATCAGACGAATCAGGTCGATCATTTCTGGTTCGTCTTCGATGCATAAAATTTGTTTGATACCTTTTGGGCTCATAATGACAAAGTTTACCATAAACCCATACGAACATGAAGACGGTAATTCTCAAATTCTCAACCCAACAAGAAGCATTCACGGGCTGCGCTGGTTTTGCAGCATAAAGCAAATGGTCTAACCCGACCTTGCAGGTAGGATTTATAAGAAAAGCATATAAAATATCTCATAGGCCTGTCTAAGCCCGAATGAAGTTGGTATAATCTCTCCTGATACGGAGGAGTCTGTGAACTCTAAAAACAATTCTTATATCGTTTATCTCCTATTTTTCGTTGCCCTGATGGCAATGATTTATATGAGTATGCGCCGGGATAGCACTTCGGCCGAGACGTTGACCATCAGCGACATTGCCGACCAAATCCAGACCGGCGGTTCAATTACCCGCATTGTGGTGGACAACAATAATCGTTTGCTGGTGATTTACGGGCGCGGTGAAGATGCGGTTCAGAAGACGGCTTACAAAGAACCTGAAACGACAGTGGTGGAACAGTTGCTGAGTTTAGGCGTCTCGCCCGAGAAATTGCTCAAGGATGTGAAAATTGAGGCCAAGCCGCCCAGCCAGTGGACGGGCATTCTGACGGTGCTCAGTTACACATTGCCTTTTGTGCTGGTGGCCATTTTGTTCCTCTTTATTTTCCGGCAGGCGCAGGGCTCAAACAATGCTGCCCTCTCTTTTGGCAAGAGCCGGGCGCGGATGTTTACCGGTGATCACCCAACTGTCACCTTTGATGATGTGGCCGGCGTAGACGAAGCAAAGGAAGAGTTACGCGAGGTTGTAGAATTTTTGCGCGAGCCGCAAAAATTCATCCAACTGGGGGCGCGCATTCCCAAAGGCGTTTTGCTGGTTGGCCCGCCCGGTACCGGCAAGACCCTGATGGCAAAGGCAGTCTCCGGCGAAGCCGGTGTTCCCTTTTTCTCCATTTCCGGTTCGGAATTCGTCGAGATGTTTGTAGGGGTTGGCGCCAGCCGTGTGCGCGACCTGTTTGAGCAGGCCAAGCGGCACTCGCCGTGCATCGTTTTCGTGGATGAAATCGACGCGGTTGGACGTCAGCGCGGCGCGGGATTGGGTGGTTCGCACGATGAGCGTGAACAGACCTTGAATCAGATTCTGGTAGAGATGGATGGCTTTGACACCGACACGAACGTCATTGTCGTCGCCGCAACCAACCGTCCCGATATCCTGGACCCGGCGCTTTTGCGGCCCGGGCGCTTTGACCGGCGGGTGGTCCTCGACCGCCCCGATGTAAAAGGCCGGGAAGAGATTCTAAAGGTACACGTCAAGGGCAAGCCGCTTGACCCAGGGGTGGACCTTGCTTCCCTGGCACGCGGTACCCCCGGTTTTGTCGGCGCCGACCTGGAGAATCTGGTCAATGAAGCCGCGATTTTGGCAGCCCGCCGCAACAAAAAGTCTATTGGCCAGGCGGAGATGGAAGAGGCCATTGAGCGCGTGATCATGGGACCAGAGCGCAAATCCCGCCTGATTAGTGATGAAGAAAAGCGAATCATTGCCTACCACGAGGCGGGTCACGCTGTAGTTGGCAATGCCATCCCCGAAGCCGATCCTGTCCAGAAGGTGACCATCGTCGGGCGTGGTCAGGCAGGCGGCCTGACATGGTTCCGCCCCCAGGACGATCGTCTTCTCATGAGCCGCAAAAAGATGATGGCGACTCTGGCCTATGCGTTGGGCGGTCGGGCAGCCGAAGCCGAGGTGTTTGACGATATTACTTCTGGCGCCTCAAATGACATTGAACAGGTCACGCAAATGGCGCGCGCCATGGTTACCCGTTTGGGGATGAGTGATGAGTTGGGCAACCGCGTTTATGGCCAAAAGGAAGAACTGATTTTCCTGGGCCGCGAAATTTCAGAACAGCGCGATTATTCTGAGGCGGTGGCCGAACAGATTGACCGTGAAGTGCGTAAATTGGTGGACGAAGCCTACGCGACAGCCCGCTCGCTTTTGCGCAAATATCGCAAAGAGTTGGATGCCGTGGCAACAAAATTGCTCGAAGTTGAAACCCTAACGCGCGAAGAGTTTGAGAAAATCTTCCCGCCGCCTGTACCAAAGAAGAGCGGCACCCCTCAACCCCTCGCCTGACCTGTTTGGACGATACTTCCTTGTCGAGTTAGAAAGACCACTACAGGATGAACGACATGAGCCTCCAAATGCTGGAGGCTCATGCTTTATGTCGCTGTTGGTTGGGGCGGTTATGCTTATGAACGGCTTGTTTCTTTTTCGGCCGCCTCAAAGCCCGCTTTCAGCGCTGCCCGATTCATTTCTTCGGTTCCTTTGGGGGCGCGCGCCAGCACGGCTTTTTCAATCGCATCGCGCGAAACCACGTTGGTCAGGGCAACAAGTACTCCCAGCGCAATCGTGTTGGCGGTGATAATTTTGCCGGTTGTCTCAAATGCCATGCGGGTGATGGGGAGACGGATTGCCTGGGGTGTTGCCGAGGCATCTACCTTGTCTGCATCTACAATCAGCAATCCTCCCGGCTTGACATCTTGGGAGAATTTTTTGTAGGCTTCCTGGCTGAGCGCAATCAGCGCGTCTGCTTTTAGAACTTCGGGGTGGTCAATTTCGCCCTGGGAAATCACAACCTCCGATTTGCTGGCGCCGCCGCGTGCTTCAGGCCCATAACTTTGGGTTTGAACAGCGTTTTTGCCATCGTAAATGGATGCCGCCTCTGCCAGAATGATTCCGGCGAGAATCATGCCCTGTCCGCCCTCGCCGGCCAGGCGAATCTCGGTGCGATCGGGGAGCCCTTGAAGTGTCGTCATGCTTGCCTCCTGTTTATACGCTCTGGACGCGGGTCAGAATTTGCTGTTCGTACATGCGGGTATATTCCATGCGCGTATTGTTTTGATGGAGTACCCCGCGCACGATTTTGGTATTGGCGTGTTGCTCATCCGGCGAGAGTTTGTCATAGGCGCTTTTGGCAATGCTGTTGTCTTTCAGCGCCCGCATCATGTCGGCGGCCGTGCCGAGTCGGTTCAGGCGGCCATAAGTGGTATGACAGTAACTGACGGCCTCAACCACACTGAAACCATCCTGCGCAATGGCTTCGGTCAGGAACTTATCCAGTTCGAGGGCATGATAGACGGTTGAACGGGCCACATACGTTGCGCCGGCTGCCATTGCCAGTTCGCAAATGGGGAAGGGCGGCTCAACATTGCCATAGGGAGCCGTTGTGGCCACTTTGCCGAGGGGGGTCGTGGGGCTATACTGTCCGCCGGTCATGCCGTAAATGCTGTTGTTGACGACCAGTGCCGTGATGCCTATGTTGCGCCGTGCGGCGTGAATAAAATGATTGCCGCCAATGGCCAGCGCATCGCCATCGCCCATGATGGCAATGACTTTCATCCCAGGGCGGGCAATTTTCAGGCCGGTGGCAAACGCCAGGGCGCGTCCATGGGTGGTGTGCAAGGTGTTGAAATCCATGTAAACCGGCATGCGGGCCGTGCAGCCAATGCCGGCGACCAGCGCCACGTCGTCGTTCTTAAGGCCCAGATGGTCAATGGCGCGGATAAGCGCGCCCATCACAACGCCGAGACCGCAACCGGCGCACCAGATGGTGGGGAATTTCTTGTTCTTGCGTAACTTTTGCAGGGTCTCGCTGCGCTCAAACCAGTTCGATGGAGGGATGAGCGCCTCGTGATTCTCTAGGTCGTGGGCTTCTAAAATATGGTCGGTCATCTCTTAATCCTCCATCTTCTCAAGCACCATTTGCGGTGTGACCATCTCGCCATTTGCTCGGGTCACGCGCACCACCTTCTTTCGTCCAACGACCCGTTCCACCTCATAGGCCAGTTGGCCCAGATTCATCTCTGGAACAATGATCTTATCCACTTTTTCGCCCAGGGCTTCCACCTGCTTTTCGGGGAAAGGCCAGATGGTTAGAAGTGTGAGCAGGTTAACCTTCTTCCCTTGCGCGCGGGCGACCTTGACGGCGTGGCGGGCTGTGCGAGCCGAACAACCGTAGGAAAGAACCGCTACCCGCGCTCCGTCCTGATAGTCTTCCTCAACCAGGGTGATTTCATCAATGTGTTTTTCCAATTTCCCGTTGACCCGTTCCAGCCATGGATCAATTTCATCTAGCCGCTGCGTCGGGAAGCCGACCTCGTCATGCAGCAGACCGGTGATGTGATAACGGTAGCCCTCGCCAAAGGGGACAAGCGGCGGGACGCCGTCTTCTGTGTTGCGAAAGGCTTTGTATTCCTCTGGCTTTTCTTCTACTTTGTGCTCGTAAATTTTGATCGTGCTAAAGTCGGGCAATTCCACCGGCTCGCGCATATGCCCGATAATTTCATCTGTCAGTAAAATAACCGGCGTGCGGTAACGTTCTGAGAAGTCGAAGGCCTTGACGGTCAAATCGAAGGCCTGACGCACCGAAATCGGCGCCAGGGCAATAATAGGATGATCGCCGTGCGTTCCCCAGCGTGCTTGCATCACATCGCCCTGCGAGGCGGCAGTCGGCTGTCCGGTAGATGGACCCAGCCGCTGCACATCTACGACCACACAGGGGATTTCAGTAATAGCAGCATAACCGATGTTTTCCTGCATCAGCGAAAAGCCGGGACCGCTGGTGGCAGTCATGGACTTCAAGCCCCCTACTCTTCCGCCGATGATGGCGGCCATACTGGCGATTTCATCTTCCATCTGAATGAATTTGCCGCCGTATTTGGGCAGTTCACGCGCCATGACTTCGGCGACTTCGGTAGAAGGGGTAATGGGGTAACCGGCATAGAAACGACAACCGGCCGCGATGGCGCCCAGCGCAATTGCTTCGTTGCCTTGCATCAATCGAATAGTCACAGCGACCTCCTATTCCAGTTTTCTGACCACGATGGCCAGATCGGGGCAATGGGTGTCGCAGAAGTGACAGGCCGTGCACTTCTCTGGGTACGCCACCCTTGGATGGTTATCCAGGGGTCCCATTTCCAAAACCTTAGGCGGGCAAAACTCGACACAAATTCGACACCCCTTGCACCAGGTAGCATAAATGGTTACCTCACCGCGCGGCCCGCTGCGCGGCAACGGCTTTGAGGAAACATTGCCTTCAGTTGGTTGTGGTTGAGTCATGGTAACCTCTTGAATAGAATAAACCGCCAGGAGCGGCAATTTCCAGATCTCATTCTATGTGATAAATCTTATCACAGGAATAGTAAAAAGTCCTAATTCACACATTACTTATATAAGGCAACTACTTACCCTCCAGCAGGCTTTGGCGCAATGTCCAACCCGCAAGGCGCTATCGTGATTACCCACATCGCTTGCCAATCTGTTCTAACCTGCGCAGTGGCACAGGATTAATCCTGTCCACTCACATTTCGCGGGAGGGTTAAGAGTAGGCAATTACTATAAGCAGGTTTTGTCGTTTTACGGCGTACAGGAAAGCGTAGCCGTATCTTTGCTGGTCCGAAAATTAGGCGCATACAGTTCAATCAGCACCCAGTGACTGCCGGCCGTCTTAAATTTGTAAGGGTATTTGAAGACATGCTTGCCCGAAGCCCCAAGTGAAACTGTTTCTGGCGGCTCGGCATTGCCGTCATCAAAACTGCGCTGAAAAGTCACTTTAGCGGGTCCATTCACCGTAATTTCAACCTTGACCTCAAACGTATATGGCAGACTGGCGCATGGGACGCTCACTTTTGTCGGCAGCAACTCCACGTTCAAATGGGTAACCCATGCCTCAGGCGCAGGCAGAACAGCCAGGTTCCTTAAATTGCCGCTGGTTTTTACCAGCGCTTTGGCAACGTAACAGTAACGCCCCGGAAAATTGGGCGTGGCGATTTGATACCATTCCCCGCTGGCGTCCTGCCCGTAAATACCCGTCCATGTGCCGCGCGGCAGGATGCCGTCAATGGCCCAGTCCAGCGAAGGCCCCACCCGGCAATTGAGGTTTTCGCCTGCCGACATCAGCATCGGCGTAATGGGTGTCGGCGTTCGCGTCGGCACCCGCGTTGAAGTGGGCGGCGCCGGGCTGAAGGTAGCCGTTGGCGGAAGCGGCGTAAGGGTGGGGATGATCAGCGGCTCTTCTTCCTGCCTCGGCGCGGCGGTCTCATCCGCCGCGAGAGTGGGAGCCGCCCGCGGGGGAGGGATATATTCAAACGAACAGGCCAGCACCATCAGCAGGATTGCCGGCAGAAAAACCGTCCTTCTGATTTTCATGACTTTTCCCGCCCGATTATAAGCCGGATGCATGCTGACCGGTAAGGTGTTATTATTATCCTGTGTGTACCTTTTTATTGACCTGCACGCGTTCAGAAGGAGAAGCAGATGGGCAAGCGCATAGGACTCTTTTCTCTCATCTTCATGGCCTTGTTATTGGCCTGCGGCGGGGTTTCGGAATTGACGCCGGCTCCGAGCGAGGACAATCTTGCCACGATGGTTGCCGCCACGTTAGAGGCGCATGTTCCTCCGGTGAACGGTTCAGAGACGGCCCCTCAGCCGGCTCCCGATTCTCCGCGCGTTGCCTATGTCCGCGAGGGGAATCTCTGGCTGTGGGCGGAGGGTATCCCTCCCCGGCAATTGACCACCTTTGGCGATGTCTCCAATCCCCGCCTCTCAGGCGATGGGCAGATTGTTGTCTTTGAGCATGCTGGCGGCTTGTGGGCCATTCAAGCCGACGGGACCAACGCGCGCCTGCTGGTCGGCGCTGAATATTTGGCGAGTCTGGCAAACCCGACCGAAAGCGCCCAAATCTCCTGGTTCGATTTTGCCCCCGGCTCGCACTGGCTGTATTTCAACAGTTACCTGGCCTCGCTTGATAGCGGATTGGGCAGCCCTGCTTTGGACTTGCATCGTGTGGATGCGGATAGCCCTGCGCCTCAGCAACTATTTGCTCGCGGGCAGGGCGGCAGCCCTTATTTCTCCCCCGATGGCCAATGGATTGCCATTGCTCAACCCGATGGGATTGTGCTTTCACAGCCGGATGGAAGCGCGGCGCGCCGCATCTTTACCTTTCCAATGGTGTCCACCTATAGCGAGTGGTTCTATTTGCCAGAGGTGGTCTGGATGAATACCTCCAGCGGCTTTTACCTGATTACGCCCGCGCCGGCCATTTTGGAAAATCCTAACGAACCGGCGCGCTGGTGGTATGTGCCGCTGGAAGGCAAGCCGGCGCAACTGGCTGCTTTTACCACCGCGCCGGTTTGGGTTTCTTTCCCGCGCCTCGCGCCGGATGGGACGCGCCTCGTATACGTCAGCAATCCCGGCCCCAATTTGTTTGAACTCCATCTGATGGACGCCAGCACAGCAGATATACGCATTGTTTACTATACAGGCCAATCTTTGACGGCTGGCCCCTGGTCAGCCGGTGGCGAATACTTTACCTTCTGGCAAGACGACCCCGGCCAAATCTTTTATGCTGCTGCCGGTGCAACGCCTCAGCCGCTTAGCGATCTTGGCCGGACAGATTTTTTTGCCTGGGTAGATGGCAATACCGTGCTCTTGAATTCTGGTAGCGAACTCCGCTTGCGCCGCCTGCCGGCCCCCGGCTTTTTGATTGATCGTTCGGTTGCCGCCGGGCAGTTTGATGCCATTCCCTGAGCTATGGTTGCCCGTCCTGTTCTAACCTGCGGGAGGGTGTAAATTGCCGTAAAGTCAAAAACCTGGCGTTTTGGCAATTTTGTGTTGCCTTCTTTTGCTTCAGATTGGGAATTGCTGATAGATGACAACAATTCTCAATATGAAGTGGGGGGAACGTCCCGAAGGTTGCCGAAAACCACCAAGTTTTCGTCTAAAAAACCTTCGGGACGTTTTTGGGCCAGACTGAGAATTGCTGATAGATGATGCCCCACTTTGAGAAAATTTATTGTAAAATGTACGCATGCCAAACACGCTCAAAGTCCTCTTCGTAGCGGCAGAAGCCGATCCCTTTGTAAAGGTTGGCGGATTGGGGGATGTGGCAGGTTCTTTGCCGCGTGCCCTGCGTGCGCTGACAACCAACTTTACCGGGGGAATTGATGTAGATGTTCGCCTGGTCTTGCCGCTTCATCCCACGGTCCGCACCGAATCGGCCACGCTTCGGCCCACGGTCACCTTCTATCTGGCGCGCACCGGCGGCAGGGAACTGGTACAGGTCTTCGAATCCAATCTGGAAGGGATGCCCGTCTATTTTGTGGCCGGCGACCCTGTTAACCAGACCGGGGCTGTTTACTCCTCCAACGTAGCGTTGGATGGAGAAAAGTATGCCTTTTTCTCTCTGGCCGTCTTGGAGATGCTGCAGCACATCGGCTGGCAGCCCGACATCCTGCACGCAAATGACTGGCACACCGCCCTGGCCGTTTATGCCCTTCAAATGCGTCGTCTGAAGGGCGAATTTCCCCGCACTTTCTCGGTTCTCACCGTTCATAACTTACCCTTCATGGGCCCAGACCTTGCGCCGCGACTGGCGGCCTACGGTTTACCGCCCGTCAATTCCGGGCTTCCCAAGTGGGCGCGCGCTATGCCCCTGCCGCTTGGGCTTTGGTCGGCAGATTGTATTGTCGGCGTCTCGCCAACATATGCCCGCGAAATGCTCACGCCAGAATACGGCGCCGGTTTGCAGGATTTCTTGCAGACGCGCGCCGATGTCATTCACGGCATTTTGAACGGCATCGACACAAAATCCTTTGACCCTGCTACAGACGAGACCCTGGCTTTCAACTTTAAACCAGAGACGGTATCCACACGGGTGCTGAATAAAAAGGCTTTGCAGGTGCGGCTGGACCTGATGAAGGAGCCCAACATTCCTCTCCTGGCAATGGTTGGCCGGATGGATCCCCAAAAAGGGGTGGATTTGGTCCTGGAGGCATTGCGCTTGCTGATGGACCTGTCCTGGCAGGCAGTCATCCTGGGGACGGGCGACCCTGCTCTCGAATCTGCAGCCCGCCTCTTGCAGGCAGATTTTCCCGAACGCGTGCATGTTGAAACCCGTTTTGACCTCACCCTGGCGCGCCAGATTTATGGCGGAGCAGATATCCTGCTTATGCCTTCTCGCTACGAGCCGTGCGGACTGGCGCAGATGATTGCCATGCGTTACGGCTGTCTGCCGCTGGTGCGCGCGACCGGCGGCCTGAAAGATACCGTCATTCCCGATCAGACCGGCTTCGTGTTTGATGGAAATACAGCAGGCGCATTGGCCGCTGCTATTCGTAAGGCTTTGGCTCTTTATCCAGACCGCGAACGCTGGCAGACCATGCAGCAAACGGCCATGTCTCAAGACTTTTCTTGGGAACGTTCGGCGCGCCGGTATTTCAATTTGTATCAGACTCTCTTGAGTCGGCAATAAGCCGGATGATCTCCGGATAGGAAAGCGCCTATGAAAACCCGTGCTGTCATCCTGGCCGGCGGAGAAGGTTCCCGTTTGAGCGTGCTGACTGCCAAGCGCACAAAGCCGGCTGTTCCCTTTGCAGGAAAATACCGCATCATTGATTTCACCCTGTCCAATTGCGTCAATTCGGGCATTTTTGACGTTATGATCCTGGCGCAATATCGCCCACAATCGTTGATTGAACACATCGGCTCAGGCAGCCCCTGGGATCTCAACCGCGATTTCACCGGCGGCGTGCGTATTCTGACGCCTTACAAAACGCGCTTTGGCTCAGATTGGTATGCCGGTACGGCCGATGCCGTCCAGCAGAATTTCACCTTTATCAAGCAGGGCTCACCCGATTTGATTCTCATCCTTTCGGGCGATCATATCTACTCAATGGACTACGACGCCCTGCTGACCTTCCACCTTGACCACAAGGCCGATGTGACCATTGCTACAATCCGCGTGCCGATGGAGGAAGCCCCGCGTTTTGGCATTCTGGACATTGACGATTCTTACCGCGTCACTTCGTTCGTCGAGAAACCATCCAGGCCGCCCGGCAACCTGGCAAACATGGGCGTCTATCTCTTCAATCGCAACGTGCTTGACCGCGCCTTGTGGGAAGACCGCCGCCGCCCCGGCTCGGCGCATGATTTTGGCAAGAATATCATCCCCGCATTGGTGGCGGGGCAGGCGCGCGTCTTTGCTTTCCCCTACACCGGTTACTGGGTGGACGTCGGCACGGTCGAGTCCTATTGGCAGGCACATATGGATTTGCTGGCCGAAAAGCCCGCCCTGCAGTTGAATAACCGCGACTGGGTCATTCACACCAAGACCGAAGAACGGCCCCCCGCCTACATCCAGGGCGGGGCCGATGTGACCGACAGCCTGCTTTCTGGCGGCTGCTTCATCGAAAGCGGTGCCATTGTCGAACGCAGCGTTCTTTCGCCGGGCGTTGTTGTGCATCGCGGCGCTGTTGTTCGCGAATCCGTCCTGCTCACCGATTGCCACGTGCAGACAGGCGCTCGTGTCGAACGCGCCATTTTGGATAAACGCGTTCAGGTGGGAGAAAACGCTCAGGTCGGCGCGCCAGGCACAGGGTCGGGCCTGACCCTGACTCTGGCGGGCAAAAACAGCGTCTTACCTGCCGGTCTCATCGTGGAGCCGGGCGCCGTCATCGGCTGCGATGTCACTGCAGATGATTTCTCTTCTCACCGCGTCAAACGCGGCACCACTATTGAAACCAAACGTCAACCCTATGAAATTTGAACGCGCTTCTGGCATCCTTTTACATCCCACCAGCCTGCCCGGCCCGTACGGAATCGGCGATTTGGGCCCGCAGGCCTACCGCTTTCTCGATTTCCTGGCCGCCGCCGATTGCGGCCTGTGGCAGGTCTTGCCGTTAGGCCCTACCGGCTACGGCGATTCACCCTACCAGTGCTTTTCGGCTTTCGCGGGCAATCCTTACATCATCAGCCCCGATTTGTTGCTGCAAGAAGGGCTGCTCAGCCATGACGACTTGGTGGATCGCCCCGCCTTTCCTGCCGAACGGGTGGATTACGGCGCCGTCATTTGGTGGAAACTCGGCCTGCTTGACCGTGCCGCCATTCAATTTGAACACAATCCACCCGATGGCTTGCGGGCAGAATATGAAGCCTTCTGCGCGGCGCAATCCGACTGGCTGGACGACTTTGCCCTGTTCATGGTTCTCAAGGAAGAGAACGGCGGTTCTTCCTGGGACCATTGGCCGGCTCCGCTTCGAAAGCGCGATGCCGCAGCCCTGACCGAGGCTCGCCGGCGCCTGCATGCTGCCTTAACCCGCCAAAAGTTCCGCCAGTTTATCTTTTTCCGCCAGTGGCAGCGCTTACGTGAATATGCCCGTTCGCTGGGGATTCAAATCATTGGCGATATTCCTATCTTTGTCGCCTATGATAGCGCCGATGTCTGGACTCATCCCGAACTTTTTTATCTGGATGCCGAGGGCAAACCCAGCGTGGTGGCTGGCGTGCCGCCCGACTATTTCTCTCCGACCGGCCAACTGTGGGGCAATCCGCTCTATCGTTGGGAGGCCCATCGCGCCGATGGATATGCCTGGTGGACCGCGCGTCTGCGCGCCACCCTGGAGATGGTGGACATCATCCGCCTTGATCATTTTCGCGGCTTTGCTGGCTATTGGGAAGTGCCGGCTGGTATGCCCACTGCCGAGATCGGCCGCTGGGTTCCTGGGCCGGGCGCCGACTTGTTCTTGGCTTTACGCCGCTCGCTGGGCGAGTTGCCCATCATCGCCGAAGACCTGGGAGAGATCACCCCAGATGTCATTGCCCTGCGCGATCAGTTTGACTTGCCGGGGATGAAGATTTTACAATTTGCATTTAGCGGCCCGGAAAACCCCTTCTTGCCGCATCACTATCCCCGCAATTGTGTCGCTTACACAGGCACACATGATAACGATACTGCCATCGGCTGGTATGAGACTGCTCCCCAAGAAGAACGCGCTTTTGCCGATGCCTATCTCAACCGCCGCACTCCTGGCGACTCGTCCGGCTTTGCTGTCGATCTGGCGCGGGCGGTATGGGCCTCTACGGCCGTTTTTGCCCTGGCCCCCATGCAAGACCTGTTAGCGTTGGACACTCGAGGGCGTATGAATTACCCCGGCCGCGAGTCTGGCAATTGGGGCTGGCGCATGCCCGAAGACGCGCTCGACGACTCCCTCCAGGCAAGAATCAAGACCTGGAACTGGATGTACAGCCGACAGCGGCGTTCTCCCGTTACTGCATCTCAAGCGGACGCCTGATGTGCCAGATCACTTTTCCGATGACGGCCTCGGCTCGAATCGGACCGAGGATATGGCTGCTCAAACTCTGAGCATGGCTCCCGCCGACGAGAATCCCCCCGTCTGCTTCGAAGCCCTCCACGCGTTTGATGAGTGTGCCGTAAGTGTGATCCTGAAACACGATGACATCCCCCGTCTTCAGACGACGTAAAAAGAAGGGGAGCGTGGTAATCACCACGAAATCCCCTTCTTTATATTCTGGACTCAGGCTTTCGCCTTGGACGCGCTGAATGCGCAACATTTACAGGTTCGGGTAGACCAGTTCCAGGTTGGGCGCGTAGGGGGCCTTTGCCCGTTTGGTGGTAATGCCCTTGGTTTCCCAGAAAATCTCGGCAAACTGATTGATGGATTCCACAAACTCCAACGCGGTTTCGCGGTTGGCGCTCTGGCGCACCTTAGAGCCGAGTTGCATGATTTTGTGTACCAGTTCGTGCGCGTTGGGGTGTTTTTCCAGATGCTGAGCCTTCAGGTAATCGCCCCAGATAACGCGAATTTCGTGCTTGGCTTTCTCGGCGTGCTCTTCTTTGACTGCAATATAACGGCTAATCGTGTTGTGATATTCCAGGGCGTCCTTTTTTTCGCCGCCTTCCAGGCCGGTCATCAGGTCAATCATGCGGACAACGGTCAGGGCGGCAATTTGGGCAATGATGGGGTCATAAATGCCGCAAGGGATATCACAGTGTGCTTTGACACGCCCAAAATGTAGTTTTTGGTCCAGTTTTTCCAACAGGTGATAGATCATAGGTCCTCCTAATATTTGAACATGAGAATTCGGTACTTCCTACCCTGCTGCCTTTGCGTATCGAGAATGTTTTGGCAAATGGCCCGCGAAGAGCGCGTCAGATCTCTCAGGCAGGTGATTACAAACGCGACTTTATCTTACTTATAAAGACTTTTCTTGTCAAGATTGACGGGTTTTGACTTGCCAGATTTGTAGCGGCCAGCACCCTTCGGGAAAACTGCCATGTAATTCAAGACAAGGACGCCAAAGCGTCCTTGTCTTGGGGAAGTGACCGTTGTCAATCGAGCAAGCGGGCAAGCACATCGCTGCATTCCATCAGCAGGTATTCTGTGCCGTCCCATTTGACTTCAGTGCCGCTGTATTTGGCAAACAAGACCCGGTCGTTGACTTTTAACTTGATTTCCTCGTCATCCCCAACGGCCACAACAACGCCGGTTTGGGGTTTTTCCTTGGCCGTTTCGGGCAACAACAGGCCGGAGGAAGTTTTGCTTTCCTGTTCCAGCGGTTGAATGAGGACGCGAGCGCCCATGGGTTGAATTTTGATTTTGTTCACAATTACCTCCAAAGTTTGATCAGGATTTAGAGTGCAAGGTATTTATCAATTTTTTGGCGGTCAAAGCCGATTACAATCTTGCCGCCAATGTCAATCACCGGCACGCCTTGTTGACCCGAACGGCGTACCATGTCGCGTGCTGCCGCCATATCGCGCGAGACATCTACATCTTTAAATTTGATTCCCCGTTCGCGAAGGTATTTTTTTGCCATATTGCAATAGGTACATGTAGGGGTGGTAAAAATAATCACACGGGGCTGGGGTTTTGTTTCTTTCACAGGCACACCTCTTTGCAGTTAGTGTTGAGAACTGATCCGAAAATTCTTGAATGCCGCGCCTCTAGGAGGCGCTTTTATGCTAAGGCCACTGTTATAGATGCCATTGGTCCAAAAAAGTTACATCAATTTCTACCTGCCCTCCCGCAGGTTTTAGCACAATGTCCGAACCACAAACATTGCCGTGATTGTCAGCATTGGTTGCCAGTCCCGTTTTAACCTGCGGGAGGGTTAAGGGTAGGCAATTCCCATTATTTGCCTTTTTTCGTTGGTAGCCCTCCCTGTTTTTTGCAGTCGGGTCGGTTATGTAGTAAAATTCAAAATCAATATTGGTTTCTGCTGTTTGCAAAAGGAGGCAAAATGACGCACGTAATTACCAGTTTATGCTTACGCGACAGTGGTTGTGTGGAGGTGTGTCCGGTGGAATGTATTGTCCCCGGCAAGCCGGTCGAACAATGGCCGCTTTATTATATTGACCCCGATACTTGTATTGACTGCGGCGCTTGCGTTCCAGAATGCCCGTTTAGCGCCATTTTCCCGGAAGATGAAGTGCCTTCGGCCTATACGGCTCGTGGCGGCGAACTGATCAACCAGGTTGGCCTGAGCGGGCATTATGAAGGCAAAAACCATCACGGCCAGCCCGTTGTCTTGAATTCGGTGCGCGCTCTGGAAGCGGGCGAGGTGGTGGACCTGACCCCTGCCATTGCCCAAAACGCTGAGTACTTCAAGAGCGGCCCGGGTTACAGCGCCAACGATTAATTTTTCTCCAAGGGAAAGGGTCGCGCTTCAAGCGCGGCCCTTATTGATTAAGCGCAGCCTGCAAGACAGCCTGCCCGATGTATTCGGCCAGGTAAGGATTGTCTTCTTCTAGCAGAACGGCAACTGCAACGGGAACCCCCTGCCAGTTGGGCAGACTGCCGCCCACATACCAGGTGTAGGCTTCTTTTGCAGGTAGGCTCCTTCCGCCGGCCTGCCAGTAGGGTTGTTCGCCGTTTATCAGGGTCTTGATGGCGTCCTGTGCGGCCCCGGCGGGATAGACCCGTACCGCCTCTTGCGAAGGCGGTAGCACCACCCACCCCTGCTCTGGGGTATTGACGGCCAGGACGAGATGGGGGGCAGGCCGTAGCCCGTCATTGCTCAAGGCGGCTGCAGCCAAAGCCATTTGTAACGGACTGATTTTCAAGCCATTCAAACCCAAGGCGGCGGTGCCTGGCGTTGTCTTGATTTGTCGCTCTGAGACGGCTGCTGCCGGCAGGCGAACTTGTGGGACGGTGTAGAATCCCAGCCGGTCGTACAGACTTAAGAGGCCGCCGGTCCCAATTTGGCTGCCAAGAGCGTGGACTGCCGCCGGACAGCCATTTTGGGCGGCATAGTTCCAGGTGGGGGCTGCTTCAGATGGGGGGTGCAGACAGTCGGCTTGCGCTCCATTGATTCTTAGCCACAGACTGGATGGCAGGGCAGGGAGGTCGTTATAAGTGGCCGTCAGCAGGAACGGCCCCAGGGCCGTACCGGGGGGGTAGGTGCTTTGGACAGCCCGATTCAGAAAGGGGGAATCTTTGGCCGAGAGCAACTCTTGGCCGATGCTTTCGAGCACGCCCGGATTGTATGTGGGGTGAGACGCCATGGCAAGGATTTCGCCGTTGGCGGCGTTGACCAAAACCAGCGCCCCGGAATGTTTCCCCAACAACTCATCGGCGCGTTTTTGCAATTTCAAGTCGATGCTCAGCCGGACGTCCAGGCCGGGGGGCGGCTGCCCATAGAGCAGGTGATGCCACCAGATCAATCTGGCCGGGTTGCCCTCCAGGCCGCGCAGGTACGGGTCGAGGGAGGCTTCCAGGCCGGCCTGACCGTAAGTTGGTTGCGTATAGCCAACAACGGGGGCCAGTTGTGGGTAAAGGTAAACGCGCCGGAACGAACCCGTCTGGCCGCGCGTAACGGTAATGCCGGAACCATTGCGATCCAACAGGCTGCCGCGGCGGACGTAACGGTCTGCCAGTGCCCGGCGCGGGTTGTCGGTTCGGGTGAGCAAGTCTGGGCCGCGCACAACCGCCCACCAGCCGTTTACCAGCATACTGGCTCCTATTCCAAGCAGAAGCAGACTGTTGAGTAAAACGTACGGCTTTGGATGGTTGAGGGGGGCAGGGGTGTTTTCTTCGTTGTTGCTGATGATAAGTAAGAACAGCGCGGCCAGAAAACCGCTGAGCAGAGAAGTTCCCCCGTAAGAGACAAATGGCAGCGTGATGCCTGTCAGCGGTAAGAGGCGCAGCGTACCGCCTACAATCAGGATGGCCTGAATTGCCAGGTAGGTGCTCAATCCGCCGGCAAGCAAGCGGCGGAAATGTCCTGAGGCTCGCAGGGCAATGTGAAAACCGCGAGTGACCAGAAGTGCCATTGTGGCAAGCAGGGCACTGCTGCCGAGCAGGCCGGTTTCTTCGGCGATGGCCGCAAAGATAAAGTCGGAGTGTGCTACCGGCACCAAGCCTGGACTTCCCAGCCCTGGCCCGCGTCCCAAGATGCCGCCGTTGGCAACAGCCAAAAGAGACTGAATGATTTGATAGCCGCTGCCGGCCGGGTCTGTCCACGGGTCCAGCCAGGCGTTCAGACGCAGACGCACGATATCGACGAAGAAGTACCCCACGACGCCGGCCAGGAACAGGGTGGCAGCCGAGAAGAACAATACGCGCTTTTTGCCTGTTGCCAGGTAGAGCATGGCTGCTTGAAGACAGATAAAAATCGAAGCCGTTCCCAGGTCGCGTTGAACAAGCAACAAAATCAACGCGGTTCCGCTCAGGACGAATGTGGGGGTCAGAAAGCCGGAGCCGCGTAAACGCGCGTTCGGATGATCGGCGAGGTAGGCCGCGAGATAAATCACCAGCAGTAGTTTGAGCGGTTCGGATGGCTGAATGTAGATGCCGCAACAGCCCAGCCAGAGCCGGGGACCAATGCCGGCGGGGTTGGTGCCCAAAACCAAGGTCAAGGCAGTTAACAGCAAACCGCCGGTCAGAAGCACGTATTTGTAGCGGCGCAAGAAATCAAGGGTCGCGGGGAGTCTTAAACCGGCGATCAACACGAGGCCGGCAAAACCTATCCAGATGGTCTGGCGCAGGCCAAAGGAGGGAGATAAGCGCCAAACGGTTAACAGCCCCCATCCGCTTAAGAGGGCTGTGGCCGGTAAGATGTAAGGATCGCGGTCGGCCAGCCATTGCTGCGTTTGCTGATTTGCCAGGGCGAAGATTAAAGCCCAACCTGCCAGCGCCAGCCAGTGGGTCCAGCGCAGAGCCGTTGGCCAGAGGCGCGTTTGAACTGCAGGGGAGAGGGTCAGCCCCAGCGCATACAGAAACAGCATGCCCCCTGCCAGAATCAGCAGGCGGTTTTGCAGCCGATCAGTCATCAGGTTTGTTATAAGTATTTCTTGACAAGCAGGTCTAATTTTTGACGGGTAGCGGCGGGAATGGCTTCGCGCCGGGTGATGATGGCGGTTGCCAGGGCGTCTTTGCACTCACAAGCGCGTTCTGCCTCGAAATGGCTGGTCAGGGCTTGAATGGCCTTTTGCGCCAGTTGCGTATTGTGCTGCAGGGTTTCAATCACCATCTCTACGGTCACCGGCGATTCGCTCACATGCCAGACGTCGTAATCGGTGACGTGCGCCATGACGGCGTAACACATTTCGGCCTCGCGTGCCAGAAAGGCCTCAGGCGAGGTCGTCATGCCGATCAGCGACATTCCCCAGGCGCGGTAGGTATTGGATTCGGCCCTTGTCGAGAAACGGGGGCCCTCGATGGTGATAAATGCGCCGCCGGTATGAACGCTTCCGCCTGTCTGACGAACGGCCTGCTCTACCTGCCTTGAAAGGCGCGGACAGAAAGGTTCGGCAACGCTGACGTGGGCCACCAGGCCTTCGCCGAAGAACGTGCGCGCTCTTCCGCGTGTATTGTCAAAGAGTTGGTCGGGGATGACAATTTCGCCCGGAGCGTAGTCTTCTCGCAGCGAGCCGCAGGCGCTGATGCTGACGATTTGCTCCACTCCCAGCATTTTCAGGGCATAAATGTTGGCGCGGTAATTGACTTCGGCTGGCGTGATGTGATGACCTATGCCGTGCCGCGCCAGAAAGGCAACGCCCACGCCGTTTAGCGTGCCAACGACGATGGGGGCGCTTGGGCTGCCAAAGGGGGTTGAGGGCGAGACTTCTTGGGCCTCGCCCAGGCCGGGCATATCGTACAGCCCAGAGCCGCCAATGATACCAAGTTGAACGTTGATGCTCATTGCGTCTCCAAAATCTCAAATTTTAGGCCGCGGTTGTACCCGTTCCAGATTCGATTCTGCAACTTGCAGGGCAATCAGACTGCTTCCGCAGCGGATTTCATCACCTGAAGTGATGACCGTGGGGGCAATCACCTTTTCGGCGTTCAAGAAGGTGCCGTTGGTGGAATTCAGGTCTTGTAACCACCATTGGCCATGGTGAAAACTGAGGCGGGCATGCTGTGCAGAGACCATCTCATCAGCAATGGACACATCGCAGGTTTTGTCGCGCCCAATTGTGAATTCATCTTGCGTGAAATGCAGCGATAACGGCGACTGTCCGGGAGTCTGGACGACCAGATGCAGCGGCGGAACCTTGCGAGCAGCCAGGACTTTGCCCTGCTGACGGATAGATTGCCAAAGCGCAAAGAAAGCCAGACTCAGGAATGCGTACAGGCAGATGACCAGTGCCAGACGCAAGCCGAGGAAGATCACCGCGCTCATTTTTTGTTTTTTTCCGTATCGCTGCGCAGGATGGCGGTAGGCCTGTCGCCGGATTCGGGGGAAAGGGGAGCCGTATCTACCAGGTCGGGACGCGGAATGGGGTTATCTTGCCCAAAGATGAGCGGTACGCCGGCAAGGGAAATGACATCGCCCGGGTAGAGAACAGACTGGCTGACACGCTGGCCGTTGACATACGTGCCGCCGGTTGAGTCCAAATCAAAGAGTACAAAGCGCCCTTTGATTGCCCGCAACTGGGCATGATTGCGCGAGACGCGCGGGTCATTGATCACCAGGTGATTGCCCAGACGGCGCCCGATATTGATGACCGATTTGTTCAGCGGGAAGACCTTGACGCTATCTACAATCAGGAAAGCGTTTTCTGGCAGGTTGATGCTGCTTTCATTGCTTTCCTCTTGCGGAGCCTCATCGGCAACGCCTTTGGTCTCTCCCAGCGTATCCACGCGGTGTGATGCAACCACGCGTACAGCATCTACGTCAAGTGATGGGTCGGCGGCCAGGGTAATTTCGGGCGGCGAAGCAAAAGGCACATTTGCCTCGCTAGCTGCCGCCTTTAAAATTTCAAGCAATGTCTCGCTGAAAGAAGGGGTTGCCTCCCAGCGGGCTATCGTTTCTGGATGCGCCAGCAAGGTATAGACATTGGGCCTGGGCTTTTCCTCCGCTTCGCCGTCTTCTGGCGGTTGAATGGCCGCGGCAAGTTGCTGCACAACCATCCGTTCGGCTTGCGGCCCAAAGAGAACATTGACCATTTTTATTTCAATCAATTCCCGCAGGCGGTTTTCGAGCGCGGCAAGTTTATCTTTCATAGGCAAAACCGTTTCTTCTGGATGTATTATAGAGGTCTCGTCGTCTTTATGCAAGGCATTTGCTTTCCCCCAATAGACCCAGAAAGGTTTGCTCTTCCTTTGTCGCTTGCAAAAGTCTTGCTCGCGCTACAAGATGTCCCGCCCACAATTCGGGCAGACTTTTTCCCCTTTGAAAATAATAAAGCCGCAATTTTTGCAAGCGGCGGGTTGACTGTTTCCCAGCGGCGCCCCGCAAGCAATGCAAGATGGCTCGCCAATGGGGTTGGCCGTGCCGCAGTATTCACACGTCAACCGCTGCAATCGTGCGCTCAATTCTTGCGACGCCCCTTTTGCCCGGCTGACATCCGCAATCACCTGCCAGACTTTCTCGGCCAATTGCAAATTCTCAATGTCCTGCGCCAGGTCGTCAATGCGGCCCAGCAGGGCAAGCGGGTTGCGTATCATGGTCAATGCCGTGTGGCCCAAACTGGCTGCTACTCCCAGCCAGGCCTGTTGCCCCATTTGTACCAGCACGCCGTCTTCTACTTTCTGAACGGTGATGGTCAGGGCGGTCTGGCCGCCGGAGGGAGCGTTAGGCCGCGTGGCAATCTGCACGATCAGCCGTTCGCTGTTGCCCAGCGTTTGGGTGTGCAAACTACCGCGGTTGAAATTCGCCGTTAATGCCTCGGCCAGGTCAATGGGCTGCAACTCGCCGTGAAAAATTCGCTGTTCCATGATTTCGATTATAATCTCCTTTGTTATTTTACGAGAGCGGTTTGCAACAGTTGCAAACTCACTTGTGGAAAGGCAAAGAGGATATGCCGCGAGTTGTGAAACAAATAAGACGAAGACAGGATAGATGGATACTGGCTGTTTTGACCATATTGGGAATCGCCTTTTTGACCTTTGGTTCGCCGTCTCACCTGGTGGCGGTAGCACAGCAGCCTACCGGCTCGGTGCCGACCGTTACCAGCACCCCCTCTGGTCCCTTTATCACCGTCAGTTTGGACCAGGAGCAGATTAACGTCCGCGCCGGCCCAAACACGTATATGTACCCGGCGGTTGGCGTCTTGCTGGCCGGGCAGTCTGCGCCGGCGATTGGGCGTTCCCCCGGCGGCGAATGGATTCAGATTCTCTACCCCGGCGTACCGGGCGGCAAGGGCTGGGTATATGCGCCGCTGGTCAAAATTTCTCCCGGCGCCAATTTGCCAATTGTAGAGCCGCCGCCAACCCTGACGCCTGTTGCCACGCCGACCATTGACCCGACTCTGGCGGCAGCCTTTGTCGTCCCGGCCACAGCCACGCGTTTGCCCACCTTCACCCCTGCGCCTCCCGTTGTCATCCCAACCTTTACCGACGCCGGCACAACCAGCGGCGGCGGCTTGCCAATGGGATTGTTTATTTTAGGCCTGGGATTCATTGGCGCAATGGGGGCGGCGATTTCCATCCTGCGCGGCCGCTAGGTGCCGCTTGCAATACCCAAAGAAGGCTTAGAAAGACTTATGCAAAACAAACAGGATAGACGGGATTTGCAGGATAAAAACCCTTGAAATCGCTCACAAACATCCTGTGACTCTATTGCAAAAAGAGTGTTTCTAACGCAAGGATGCAAAGCCGCTAAGATTTTTAAGGTCTATTCTCTTGTAAGGTCTTGTAATTCTATACCTCTTGCTGTTCTGTAATTCTGTACCTTTACAATCCAATAATTCCATACCCCCTGCTATCCTCTTGCCAAGGTGAAAGTTTTTGCTCG
>JAIOAQ010000009.1 GCA_019873735.1 Chloroflexota bacterium
CTGCCAGCGGTGATAGAAGACGTTCAGCAGCGGCACGAATTCCTCGGTCGCCTTGCGGCTGCCTTTGGCAGAAGGATGGTCGTCTTCAGACGGATAGTAGAGCGTGTTGCGCGAACCCAGCACGTGTTCCACCCGGCCGTTGGCAAAGCGATGGTGCGCGTTTGGATCGGTGAGGATGTTGTAAAAATCGAAGACTGCCACGTTGTTGAGGGGGTAGTTGTTCTCGCGCAACCAGTCGTTAACCAGCCAGTTGTTGAAGGCGCGGGCATTGGCGGCAAAGGTGGGATCGGAAACCGGCGGGGCGGTGATGACGATGAAGAGTTTGTCGGGACGGGTGGCAAAGTATTGCAGGATGGTGTTGTAGACGTACTTCGCGCCGCTGACGGTCATGTCCTCGTAGTCGCCGGGCGGATCGTTGGGATTCCCGTCCAGGTTGGAGTTGGGGAAGCACGACTTGAACATGACGATCTGGTTCTCGCCGCCGGGGTCGGGCAGGGTGCGCGTGTACGAGGAATTCTGCCCGCTCTCATTGAACAGGGCATTCATGTACGTCGGCGTACTGCCGCTGGCGAACCACTCGGTCCAGTTGGGGATGTCGGTGCGGTCGCCGATAGCGTCGGGCCCCCAACCATAGTTGGTATCGCTGACGAAGTAATTGTTCTCACCCAGCGTGCGGCCGAGGTCGCCGTAGCCATCGGTCAGCCAGTTCTCGCCGGTGGAGTGGTGGATGAAGATGAGTTTGACCACGCGGTCGGGCGGATTGGGGTTATCGGCCTGCGGGGCGGGGGCGGCCAGCGCCGTCCCTGTGGTCAGGAACAGGATTGCCAGAAGGGCAAAGATGGAAATGGTTTTACGTTTCATGCTGCACTCTCCTTATTTTTCGATTTTCATTCTTGCTGCAACGCGATCAGCAATTGGGCTTCTTCTCCGCCAATGACAGTAACATCCTCCTGCGTTACGCTTTCGTACCCGCTTGCCGTTACGGTCACGGAATAAAGGCGCGGCGCGGCCGGCAGGCTGAAGCGGCCTTGCGCGTCGGTGAAGACCACCTGCCCAACCACGATGGGATCAACCGAAAGCACCTGCACGCGGGCGTTCGCGACCGGCGGGCCACTGGCATCGGTCACGACCCCGCTGATCGTCCCTTGCGGGAAACCGCCAATGCGGAGGATGCCGTTGGCACGTTCGTCGCTCACATACAGGTAGCCCGCCAAATCGAATGTCAGGTCAATGCCGTTCTCAAAACCTCCGGCAAAGCGTGTGATCCGCCCATCGGCCGAGATTCTGTGGACCGCATCACCGGCGGTTGCATAGAAATATCCATCCGGGCCATGGGTGATCCCATGCACATCCTTGAGAAGCGCAAAAACGCTGCGGCTGCCGTCTGGCTTGATCTGAATTATCTTATCCCCAAATGTAGGTGGATGATCCGCTGGCGCCTGAAGTTGGTCGGGAGCAACCACCACATACAGGCTGCCTTCAGGGTCAAGGGCCAGTGCCGTCGGAAAATGTAGCCCATCGGCAAACACGGAATATGAACCGTCTGGTTTGACCTGCAATATTTGTCCATTGGATGTATCGGAAACGAACAGAGTGCTATCCGACGCCCGATAGGAGAGTCCGCTAGGATAGTTTGCCTCAATTAAAGTTTTCAGTCCAGGATCATTGAGGGCCCGAACGGCTACCCTGACAGGTGACAGTCCAGGAGCCGCTTCACTGGCGTACAACGTACTGTCAGGAGCAAATGCCAGATAGGGTATTGGAGGTTGGAAGGCTAGATAGTCCATGAACCAGGAAACCGTACCGGCTGGGTCTATCAACGTAGCCATGCCGCCATCATCATTTGCAGCGACCAACTCCCCACAGGGCGAGAAAGCCAGCCCCATTGGGGTAATGATCCCATTGCCCGAGACGATCTCACGAATCTGACCATCCGGTTTCACGGCCAGAACGCCGCCTTGACGCAGTTGGCCACCAACGATCTCGCCGGTATCCCGCCGCCATTCGATGCCGGAGAGACCATTGAACGGCAGCCGGGCGATTTCGGTTATAGAACCCGTATCATCCATCCGATGCAAAGTCCCAGCGGTACTGCGCTGGCCAGTCGCAAGGTAGATATTCCCTGCATCGTCGAAGGTCATTCCCCCGGAGGAAATACCGCCAATTTGATCCTTGTTCAATTTGGTAAGAGAGTAATCGTTCAAGGAAATTTCAAACACACCCGAAGACCCTGCCCCGATGAGGCGACCATCCGGAGAGGTGTGGATAGCAGTCATCTCAGGGATTCCATCCCTCACGCGCGTGATCTGTCCCGAAGGGGTGACCTGTAGGATGTAGGGGGCATCCGGGCAAGGCGATATGGCAATGTACATGTTTCCATCGGGGCCGAATCCGAACCCGCTGTCGCAATCGGACCGGATCAAGGGGGAATGAACGATGATCTTCACTGCCCCACTCGGTGTGACACGGGTAATCTTTCCATCGGGCATAAAATATAGATACACATTTCCCTGACCATCCATATCGCCCTGGTAGCCATCAACGTTGACAGCCAATGGAGTAGTTATCCCGTCATCATCCAATCGAAATAGTGTGAAGTTGCGCACTGCCAGCACTAGCATTTCTCCCTGCGGTGTCAGGATAATATCCAGAGGCATGTTGAAGGTGCCAGGCGCGACGAACCATTCGGCAGAAAAGCCCGGTTCAGCGAAAGTGAGCGGGGCCGGTTGCAGCGACCCGAACGGCGCGGGCGGCGCGATCTGATCGGCGCAAACGCGCGGTGGGAGTTCTGTCAAACCGCTTTCAGATTCCAATTCGTCGAGTTCGGCAATCTTCACCCTGCGGATTTCATCAATCGCATACCATCCGCTTTCACAGCAAACGCCATTCATCGGACGGACATTGAGCAATTCAAGGTTGGAAACATCCTCGAAGTAGTAGAGCGGCATCTTGATCTCGACCGCTTCACCCAGGGCGCTGCTGCTGCTTTCTACTCCGCCCACGTCTTTCCATTCGCCGGTTGTCACCTCTCCCATATGGGGCTGCTGCCCCGTCCCCGGCCAGAAAGAGATGACGAAACTGCGCGCGCCGGAGCGCACATCCAGGTCCACTTGAACGAAATCGCTGGCGGGACCGTGAGTCTCGATCAGAACGTAGAGGAAAGTGTCATTGGCAAAGGCGCGCACGGCAGCGATGTCGAATCCGCCGCGAGCCGCATCGCCGGCCGGGTCGGTCAACAGTGCTTCATAACCTTCCCAATCCGACGGATCGCCATCTATGACAATCTGGGTGATCTTTGGCGCCGGTATAACAGTGACTGTCGCCGCGGGCGGCTGTGTTGGCGATACCAGCGGTTCAGCGGTTTGCGTGACCGCAGCGGGCCCGCAAGCCGCGATGAAGCATATCGTCAATGCAAGAATTGACAGTAGGCGAGTACGTGCCCTGACTTTCATTTTCACTGCTCCTTTCCTTATGAAGACCGCTCGTATACAATCTTCCCGCCGACCAGGGTCAGGTCCACGGTACTGCTAAACAGATCCTCGGGCGAGAGGAGGGAGGGGTCGCCGGTCCAGACGACTATATCCGCGAGCTTGCCCGCTTCCAGCGTCCCTTTGATGTGTTCCTGGTGTCCGGAGTATGCGCCTTCGTAGGTGTGCGCCCGCAAGGCTTCGGCAAAGGTGAACGTTTGGTCGGAGCCGATGACGTTTTGTTTGAAGGTGTAACGGGTCATGGCGCCGGCCAGGGTGGCCTGCGGCTGATAAAACGGGGTGGAGGGTGCGTCTGAACCGATGGCCACGTGGACGCCGGATTGCATCCATTCTTTCGTCACCATAACGCGCTCCATTCGTTCGGCGCCAAAGATGTAGTTCCAGCCCTCCCCAAAAAGGTAGATGAAAGCGGGCTGTGTGCTGACGACAACGCCCAGATCTTTCATCGTTTGGGTAGCCTGTGCGGTGGTGAGGATGGCGTGTTCGAGCCGATGGCGCGGATCCGAGCGCGGGTTGGCGTTCATCGCGGCTTCATAGGCCTCCAGCGCCAGATCGGCGGCGGCATCGCCGACGCAGTGAACGCAGATTTGCAGGCCCGTGTCATGCAGACTGCGGATGGTGTCCTTGAACATCTTTGGGTCCCAGGTGGGCAAGCGCCACTCGGCGCCGTTGTGCGGCTCGTGGCAGTACGCGGTCGGTCCCTGCCCGTCAATCAGGAACTTGAAGCCTCGGAAGCGCGTCACGCCATCGTCAATGTGTTCCACCTGGTCAACCTTTTCGAGGTCAGAAGGCCATTCCAGGGTGAGGTACAGATCGTTGCGCAGGAAGAGTTTCCCTTCCTGCGAGAGTTCCTGATAGGCGCGCAGGTCCTCCAGCGCGCGGATGTTGTTGTCGTGGAACGTGGTCACGCCGACGGAAGCCATGAGCGTCTGGGTATCGAGGATGGATTGTTTGATCATATCGGCCGTAATCGGCGGGGCGAAGCGTCGCACCACGTCCATGGCGCGGTGGTTGTAAAAGACCCCGGTCGGCTCGCCGTTCTTTTTCTCGATAATGCCTCCCTGCGGACTGGGCGTGCTGGCGGTGACGTCGGCAATCTGCAGCGCGACGCTGTTGGCCGTGCCCCAGTGGCCGCCGATGTGCATGATGAAGACCGGGTTGTCGGGCGAGACCGGATCCAGGTCCTCCTTCGTGGGAATGGACTTGTCGGCCAGAATCATGTAGTAGCCCATGACCCATTCGCCGGGCTGTTTCCCTCTGACGGCATCGGCCAGGGCATATTGCAGGGAAGCGACATCCTTCACATCAGGAAGGATGAAGGGGACGTAGTACGTGTTGTTCAACCCCACCGCGCGGAAATGCAGATGCGGGTCAATCAGACCGGGAGTCACGGTGCGCCCCTGCAGGTCTATCTCGCGCGCACCCGGCGCCGCCATTGCCCGGACGGCCTCGTCCGTGCCGGTCGCCAGGATCTTATCCCCGGCAATGGCGACAGCCTGGGCCACTGTATTGGCGTCGTCCACGGTCAGGACATTGCCGTTGGTGAGAATGAGGTTGGCCATTGTCCCGGCGGGGAACGTAGGGGCAATGGGGACGGTTGGAGCCGGCACGGTGGTCAGCTCGACGCCGCGTCCGCAAGCCAGCACTGCGCCTCCCAGGGCAGCGCCGGCCATCTTGAGGAAATCGCGGCGGGACAGAGGGGAATGGTTGTGAGACATTTCAAGTTCCTTTCGCTAGAAACAACGGGCAACGGCTCAAGGCAGAGGATGAGCCAGGAAGAATTCCCAGATGAGGGCCGTCGCGGAGATTTCCATATTCGGCTCGCCCATGCGCTGACTGACGGCTTCGCCGCCTGGCCAGGCATGTCCCCCGCCCCTGATGGTGTACAACTCGACCGACGTCCCTGCCTGGCAGGGCGCGTACACATCATGGATGATGCTCCCTGCTTCGCTGCGCTGCGGTTCGGCCGGACAACCGTCGAGGTCCGCCCAGAATTGGATGGCGTCGGCTACGGAGATGAACTGCACCCCGCCGGGGGTCAGGCCGCCGTCATACGGATTTGGCTTGTCATCCGTACCGTGAAAGTGGATGACCGGCAACGGGCGCGACGGCCGGCAGGCTTGCTTATCCTCCAGCGCCTGCGTCGCGCTGACCGGGGCAATGGCGGCAATTTGATCGGCCATCTCACAGCCCAGGCGGTAGGTCAGGATGGCGCCGTTCGAGAAGCCGGTGGCGTAGATGCGCCTTGGATCAATGGCAAGCGAAGCGGAAATTTCCTCGATGACAGCGCGCACGAAACCGAGGTCGTCCACGTTTTCGCGCGCCGCTTCCCCGCAGCAATGACCGCCGTTCCAGGACCTGTGGGGTTCGGCAGCGTTCGGGTAGGCGACGATGAAACCGGCGGCGTCGGACTGGGCGTTGAAACCGCTGATGCGCATCATTTCATAGGCATCCAGGGTGATGCCGTGAAAGGCCAGCACCAGCGCCGCAGGTTGGGATGGATCGTAAGTCGAAGGGATATGCAGGACGTAGGAACGTTCCTCGCCTGCATAGGTCAGCATATGTTCCGAGTCACCGGCGGGCCAGGAGACGTCTGCCAGTTCAGTGGATGAAGGCGTGGGAGTGGTCTTGACGCAGGCCAACACAGCAAGGAGAAGAATACCCAAAAAGAGGCAAATCCCTTGCAAGTTTTTCTTCATTATCGTATCCGCTTTTCCTCCACATCCAAACCGACTTACGGACCCTGGTAGCATATCTGAAAAGTAAGGCCCAGATTTTGCCCATCGCGGGTGCTCAGGGTCCACCCTTGCAGGCCGGGCGAATGATGCATCCGGTCGGTGCAGTCCCGCCGCGAGCCCCAGCCGTTGGCGTTCCAGTTGTCCCGCGGCAGGTAGTCCCGCACATCCCACCACACACGTCCGTCACCGGTGGAGATGCTCAAATTGACGACCAGCGTTTCATCGCCAGAGATGGGGAACCAGTAAGTGTCGTTGGCCGCCTCTGCGTTGTAGAAACTCAGAGAGCATCCGCTGTCGCGGTTGCAGACGCTCCAATCCGGATCGGTGAAACTCAGTTCTCCCACCCCCCGCCGCGCGCTCCCGGAGATGGCGTTGACCGTGAGGGTGTACTCGATGTCGTTGCGGTAATCCCAGGGGGCATAGAGAGCGAGGACGGTCACGCGGAGATTGTTGCCGCCCGGCACGTCGAAGGTGTTGTTGGTCATGTCGCTTTCAAGGATGCGGTCATCCGGGTTGACGACTACCCGATAGCCGCCGGCCATCTGCTGGCGGACGGCTTCGCTCACGCCGCCGAAGTTCAGGGTGATGGTCTGGTAGCGGCCCAAGGTGATATTGGGATACGAGCCGCCGATGTAGAGCGGCGTCCCATCCGGCAGATAGGTTTGGACCCCGATGGCGCGCCGCTCGAGGACCCCCTCGCCGCGATTCTGGACGACAACGGATACCTGACCCGCGCCGCCGCCGGGGAGATAGCGCACGTCGGTGATCACCAGATCCGGAACGGACGGGCAGACGGGCTGATGGAATAGCGCGCCGGAACGTTCGGGGGCTTCCAACACTTCGTTGAAGGGGTCGAGCAGCACGCAGGCGTCGAAGGGCGGGGCAAGGCGCATGTCGGGATGTTCCAGCACGATGCGCTGACCGGGTTCGAGAACGAAATTCGTCCAGGTATAGACGCCCAGCGACTCGCCCTCGCGGGTCTGCAACTCGACCGTCAGGTCGCGCCAGGGCCAGGTGGCCGCGCCGCCGTTGCGGATGTGCAATTGCAGACGGCCGGTATCTTCGTTGATGACGACCTCCTCCAGTTGCAGCCACGGCAGCGGCTCCCCGCCTTCCACGCCGGAGCCGACCGGACTGCCGGGGGCCGGCCCCCAGCGGTAGGTGAGGCGGCAGCGGCCATCTTCGGAGGTAAGTGCGCCTTCGTTTTGTTCGTCGAACATCCAGGCGTTGGTGCTGTTGACCTCGTAGATGGCAGAGAGGCCCTCGCAGATGAGGTCGTCGCAGCCGGGGCTGTCGGAGTTCCGGCAGCGGCCGGAATCTTCGTCCATGATATTGAAGCCGAACTCAAATATCCCGTCAGCGGGGATGTCAACCACCAGCCACGGCGCGCCGCTGAAATTCCAGGACGGATCGGAGGCCAGCGCGCTCAGGTCATAGGTGGTGTTGTGGGTGAAGCCGTGAGCCAGGTCCACGCCAGGGGCCAGGCTACCACCGTCGAAGGTGAGCCGGCGCTCGTTGGCGAAGAAGGCGCCATAGGGCGGGCCGACATCGCCATCCCGATCTTCGTAACGGCCGTCGCCGCCCAGGTCGAAGGTTTCGAGCGTGAGGAAGGTGATCATCACCTGGCGTTCGCAGTCCTCGGCCGGTTGTTCCAGCGTGACGACGCCGGAGTAAGATTCGGGGCCGTCCGGCAGGCCAACCCGATAGGCGGTCACGGCAAAGGTGTACGTGACGCCGCAGGGCGGGTTGAACCATTCATAGGGCAGGCCGCTCTCGCGCGCCTCGGCCGGCTCCACCCATTGCAACCCGCCGTTCAGGTAGATGCGGAAGCCGTCAATCGGCTCTTCGTCGGGGCGCGGCGTGTAATCCCAGCGCAGGGAGATGCGGCGCTCGTCCAGGCGGACGTTGGTGGGCGGGGTCATGTCGGGGTCGAGCCAGAGCGGAATGCCGCGCGGGGCGCTGCCGACGGGCGTGATGCGGAATTCCACCAGGAAAGAGCCGTCGGGGCCGGCAGCGCCTTCGGCCAGGGTGACTCCCGTCCATCGTTCAGGAGGGATGGCGCCCTGCCAGCGGCCGAGATCGAGGGCTTCTGTGCCGCCGCCGGCAATGCCCACGCACGAAACATCGAGCGGCAGATCGCGGTTGCGCGGCCAGTAGAAGATCGGCGCAGAGTCGCCAGAGAGATGTTCAGCGAGCGCCCAATGCCCCGTGTCGTCCAGCGTGAACGATTCATCTGTGCTTTGGTCGCCGTCGCTATCGGGATACCAGCGCGGCGGCGTATCGCCCGCGCCGATGTAGCAATGCAACCCCTCATAGACCTCGCTGGTGCCGGCGCTCAGGAATTCCACGCGCAGGGCCAGCGGATCGCCGGGGAGGATTTGAGCAGGGGCCTGGAGGGGATCGGAGAGGGGAGCAAGGCGGCGCGCTTCCGGAAGGGGAGGTTCGCTGCCGGGCGGAGGCTCAGGCGGCGCGCCGCCGCCGGCAGGAGGCTCCTCCCCGCCTGGGATGACCAGTTCCTCACCGGGCGCGGGGCCGTCTGGCCCCAGGCCGGGGTTGGCCGCGGCCAATTCTTCGGGGGCGAGACCGTATGCTTCGGCGATGGATTCCAGCGTCTCGCCCTCGGCGACGGTATGGCGGCCGGCTTCCTCGCCTTGCGGGGCAAGCGCTTCCACCATGATAGAAGCCTGGCCCTCGCTGCCATCGGCGGCGACGGCGCGCAGGATGACGACGTGGTTTCCTTCCGTATGCGGCGTCCAACGGCCGAAGAAGACCAGCGTTGCCGGAGTGGAGCCTGCGGGCGCCTCCTGCGCCGCCACGAAGGCATCGTCCACCCACAACTCGATGCGGCGCAGACCGCCGGTTTCGCGTGCCGTGGCATGGACGAGGACGCCCTCGCCGACGGTCACCTGCTCGTGGTTGACCGGGGCGTGAATCAGCACCAGCGGGCGGGAGGCCAGGGCGCGGGCGCGCCCCTGAAAGTACATCACGGCCGCGGCGAGCAGGCAAGCGCCGATGAGCAGCAGCGCTCCCAGCCATAAACCCGCGCGCGAACAACCTTTGCCTTTCATTTCCGCCTCCTCAACCAAGCGTAACCGCGAACTCAAACCAGTCGGACCAGGGGCCGACATTGCCCGCCCCGTCCACGGCGCGCACGCGCCAGCGGTAGTACCAGCCGCATTCTACTGAGATGGTCGTCTGCTTGTCGTAAATGCCGCTAAAGGGACTGCCCGGCGCAGGCTGCCAGTTATTGTCGCCGGCGTGCCGCTGTACCTGCACCTGGTACTCGGCGATGCCGCTCGCATCGTCCACCGGCAGCCAGACCAGGCTTTGCGAACCACGGCAGGACAGCGTCAGGCCATTGGCAGGCACCTGCAGGGTTGGCGCGGGCGGAGGCGTGGTATCGGCGGGCGGCGGAGAGGTGGGGGTGACGCACGAGCCTGTCACGGCGATATCCACGCTCCGGCGCTCCTCGCGGCCGTCGAGATGGATGACGGTCAGCGTGTAGCGCTGGTTGGAACACAGACAATCGCGGTAGGAGCCGTCGAAGGGCTGGTCAACGCCGCCGAAGACCACGCGGCTGACGTTCTCCACATGCCAGCGGAGGGTGGTACAGGCTCCGGCCGTAATCGTGGACGGGTCGGCCCAGAACTGGACGACCGCGCCGCCAGGCGGAGGCGGCGTCACGCCGCAACTGACCGGCGTCGGGCCGCCGCCAACCGGCGAAGGGCAGGCGATGGGCGGCGTGGGCGTCACGTCACAACTGACCGGCGTCGGGCCGCCGCCGACCGGCGAAGGGCAGGCGATGAGCGGCGTGGGCGTCACGTCACAACTGACCGGAGTCGGGCCGCCGCCAACCGGCGTGGGGCATCCGCCAGGCGGAGGCGGCGTGGATGCGCCAAAGGTGACGCGCGCCGAATCGGGCAGGCTGGCGGTTCCATCGGCGCTGAACGCCAGCGCCTGGATGGTATATTCGCCTTCGGCGGGAGGCGTCCACTCCAGGTTGAAAGTGGTCAGGTTCCCCTGCATGGGCGGATTATTGATCGTGGTCAAGAGAGCGCCGTTGATCCAGATTTCGATGCGGGAAATGCCGTTTGCCGAGGAGGCATGGCCTTCGATTTTGATGGGCTGAGGCGCGTCGAAGGCCAGGCCGTCGAGCGGCACGTCCAGCCAGACGGAAACGCCGCCCGTCGAAGCCGGCAGGTTGCAACTCGCCAGCAGGCTGACGAGGATGAGTAGCGTCAACAGGGAGTATTTGCGCCAAACGGGTACGGAATTGGGTTTCATCTCACTTCTCCTTTCTTCCGGTCAACCCATGTCTGTACAAGCGCCAGGTCAAGGTCGTCTTTGGGAACAAAGGCTTCCGCGCCCGCGGCCAGCGCCGCCTCCTTCCAGGCCAGATGGCTTATCCTTTATTGGCGTTCTGTCACACGCCACACATGCTCAACGGCCGCTGTGCCATCTGCCAGGTTGGGAATGCAGTCGTAGGCTACGTAGCCGCTAGCGTCGGGGCACCCAACCATAGTTGGGGTTGTCCACGAAAAAATTGTTCTCAACCGGCGTACGTCCCAAGTCGCCGTAGCCATCGGTCAGCCAGTCGTCGCCGGTGGAGTGAGGATGAAGATGAGTTTGACGATGTGATCGGGGAGAGATTTTCGGATTGCGGTGCGGGGATAGCAAGAGCGGCGCCGGTGATCAGGAAGAGAATGACCAGCAGAAAAGGCAACACAAGCACAAAACGCTTAATATTGCACTCTCCTGATGGTTCCCCCTATCTTCGACGCAACAGGGATTCGGCAGACCAAAATCATGCCTTACCCGCGCTTACAACGCTGCGCAGGCAAGGCATGGAAATCAGTCTCAACCGACTTCAAACGCCGGCTCTGCTCAACGCCTGGACTGTTTGACGTTTACATTATAGTAAATTCAACGGGAAATTCAAGCATCTCTGCCCGGCAATTAAATCGGCGGATTATCCAGGCGGACGCCGTGACCGCGCACCGTGTCAATATATTGGTGGGTCGAATCCAACAACGCCAGGCGGTCACGCAAACGCCGGATCAGCGCATCCAGGGCCTGATCTGAAACACCCAACGCCTCTTCCTCGCCCCACACTGCTGCTACCAGCTCAGCACGGCTGACAACCTGTCCCTGGCGTTCGTACAAAAGCGATAACAGACGAAACTGCTGCACCGAAAGCGGCGGCGTGAGCAGTTGCTGATTAATCCAAACGCGGCGCGAACGTAAGTCAAGCATGAGCCTGCCCAGGCGTCCGCCCTGATCCGAAAGCGGCATAGTCGCATCCGAGGTCAGGAAAGTAAATTCCTGCGCCAGAGCCACCTGAATCACATCCCCATCCTGTAAGATGACCGAGGACTTCAGGACGACGCCATTGCAATGAGTGCCGTTCTTGCTATCCAGGTCTTCCAACAGGACACCGTCTGGCGTGGGCGTCAGGCGGGCATGATAACGCGAAACCTGCCGGTCGGGGATAATCACGTCACACGAGCCGTCACGCCCCAAAATCAACGTGTGCGACAAAGCCCAACGCTGTCCCTTGAGTGGGCCTTCCTGGGCTATCAGCAGTGGATAATCTTCCAGAGGATTCTGCATCATACGCCTCAGCAGCAGGAGAAATATGCCAAAGACGTTTATAATATAGCAGAAAATTGTCAATCTGTGCAGAAACGACGCCGAAAGAACTGCACACTTTGCCGCCATTCCGGAGACAGGTATGCCCATCCCTCTCAAGACGGGAGAGGTGTTACGCGGGCGTTATCAGATTCGCGAGCGCATTGGTCAGGGCGGTATGGGGAATATCTACCTGGCCGACGATTTGCGCCTGACAGGCCGTCAATGTGCGCTCAAAGAAGTCGAATACGACCGCGCCCTTCCCAAAAAGACTCTGGAAGAGGCCCGCGCCCAATTCCTGCGCGAGGCAACGATTTTGGCGCGCCTGGACCACCCCAACCTGCCAAAGGTCTCCGACTTTTTCTCCGGCGATATGCGCGATTACCTGGTGATGGATTACGTCCCCGGCAAAGACCTGCGTATACTGGTACAGGAAGCACGTCAGCGGCGGGTCTTCCTGAACGAACAGCAGGTGCTGGGCTGGGCCGACCAAATCTGCGATGCTCTGACCTATCTACACGAACAAGATCCTCCCATCCTGCACCGCGATATCAAGCCAAGCAATCTCAAATTGATGCCCAACGGCCTGATCAAATTGGTGGACTTTGGGCTGGTCAAAGTGCTGGTGCCGGAAGAAGTGACCATCACCATCATCCAGGGACAGGGGACCATCCTCTACACCCCCCTGGAACAATATGGCGGCGACAACACACATACCGACGCGCGCAGTGACCTGTTTGCCCTGGGGGCAACGCTTTACCACCTGCTGACCAACGAACCGCCTGCTGACGCGCGTACCCGCTTCCTGAATCCCGAAAGCCTGACACCGCCTCGACAGATCAACCCCAACCTGACAACCCGCACCGAAAAGGCCATCTTGTGGGCCATGGCGCTACATCCCGATGAACGCCCCGAGTCGGTAGAATCCTTCCGCAAATTCCTGTTTGGCAGCCGAGAGATTCCTACCCGGCCGGTACCCGGCCTTCGGCCGCAGCCGCCTTCTGTGTGGGATGTGCTGATGAGTCCGCCAGAGATTATCCTTGCCTGGCTCGTCAGCGGATTGTTGCTGCTGAGCCTGGTTGCCACCCTGGCGCGGTAAAGATCATACGGCCGCCCGCCCCGTCAGTCTGTCACAGGCATGCGGGGCTTTCTTGTTTTTTGTGTGCCGGTCTTCTTGCCCGTCACACCTTTCCGGCCGGTCTTCCTCTTACCGTCTGCTTTCTGAACATCCCCAACCTCTCTGGTCGCAAAGAGTTCGTCAAATTTCGCCTGTACCGAGGCGGCCCCCGCGCCGCCCAGCGCCTGGCAAACCTGCGCCCAGCGTCCATCTTCATCGCTCACGAAACGCCAGTCCAAAAAGACATGACACTGATAAGCCCCCAAGCCGACAAAAAGCCCTTTTTCCCACAACTCACGGCAGGAGCGAATGTATTCCAGGCGGGTCACATAGTCGGTAAAGATAGCGTAGCCATCCCGCGGCAGGGCCAACCCCTCTGCCAGAGATTGCCGGGCCAGTTTCCTGCTGGCCTTATCCATATACGCGACCGAGGTCTTCACCCAGCCGCTGGCCTCAGCATATTTGTTATGGTAGACCACCAAACCGCGCTCTTCCCCCAGTCGGTTCGAATATGCAAATACGTCCTCGTTCACATAGCCTTGCGGCGCGTAAAAGTCATACAGCAAGAAGTTCTCTGAGCCGGCAAACACCCGCCGCCGGTGCAAAAGCGGGAAAATGCGCCATTCGTGACCACGCACCAGGCCTTCGTTGACCTGCTCGTCCCATTTTGGTTTGCGAAATTCCATGCCATACTTTTCACGATAGCCTTCAATTTGTCCGTGCCCAAACATCGGCAGGCCGGGCAGGGTGCACATCAGCGTGCAAACGCCAAAGTATTTATCGCCGTCGCCGAATTGCTCAATCGCCGTTCTTTCATCCGGATTATTCATAAAGTTGACAAAACGCTTGATCACTTGCGGATCAAACTCCAGCACATTCTTCATCACCTGACGGTACTTGGCATTATCTTCATCGCGCAGCATGTGCATAAAAGCAGAATTGTAGACGCGGTGCATGCCCAGCGTGCGCACAAAATAGCCTTCCATCAGCCAGAAGGCCTCGGCCAGCAAAAGCGTATCCGGCACCTCTGCCGCCACCCGATCTACCACCTCGCGCCAGAATTCGTTTGGCAGCGCGGCATCAAACTGTTCGCGCGTCATGCCATGTTCCGCGCGCGAGGGAATGGCGCCGCCCTGCCCCGGTTCAGGGAACCACAGACGCTGGATATGCTTGCGGGCCAGCGTCATGGCCGCATCAAAGCGAATGATGGGGAAATGACGCGCCACATGCAGAATGGTTTGAATTACCGCCTCGCGCACTTCGGCCTTCGAGTAATCTAACTGGGCCGTATCGTTCCAGGGCATGGAGGTGCCATCATTGCCGTGGTAAATGTACCGTTCTTCGCCGGTTGCCCGGTCAAAGCGCTTGAAAACCACCGCTGCATCCGTCCGGTCATAATAGTGGTCTTCCAGGATAATCCCGGCGCGCGGGTCATCCGATAAGTCGCCGCTGGTAAAAGAGTAGGCGGGGAAAGGCGGATACGGCAGGGAAAGAAACCACTCTGGATGCGCCATCACCCATTCCGAGTCAATGCCCATGTGATTGGGCACCATATCGGCCGAAAGGCGAATGCCGCGCTGCCAGGCCCGCGCCCGCAGGTTTTCAAGCGCCGGCCAGCCGCCCAGATCGGCGGCAATTTCGTAGGAATGCAGGGAATAAGCCGAGGCCACCGCATCCGGGTCACCCAACCAGTTCTTGATGCGCTGGCTGGCGCGGCTGCGCTCCCACAGGCCGATCAGCCACAGGCCGGTAAAACCGCGTTCCGCCAGGATGTCCAGTTCTTCATCCGGGATATCGTTCAAAAACCTGATCCAGCGGCCGTACTTACGCGACAGTTGTTCCAGCCAGACGTAAGTGTTTTTGGCCATCAGCACCAGGCGCGGCATCCACTCGCGGTCTGGGCTGAAACGTTCATACTCGATTTCAGAGCGGTCGAAGGTCAAAACCGGCGCCGGGCCAGAGGCGCCGCCGGTTCCGCCCCGCCGTATTTCTTCGCGGATGAAGTCTAATCCGCGCAACAGGCGCTGGACAAAATCCGGGCCCAGCAAATCGCCCCAGCGTTGCACCAGGTATTCCAACTGACCGGCCAGCGAATTGGGACTGACGCGCAGCGGCGCGGTCAACATCTCGGTCAGCGATTCACGGCCGGACCCGAGGCCTGGCTGCTGAGCGAGGAAGGTTTTCAGCCGCTCGATCAACGCCGTGTACGCAGTGGACATCAGCGGCCGGTCATCAAACAGTTCCTCTAAGTTCGAGGCTGCCGGGTTGAGATTGTGCAGGTGAAGCAACAAAAGTTCGGCCAATACTGCTTCACGCCTGGTTTGCAGGTATTTCTCCACTTCCAGCCGGCCGCGATAGACCACCTCGGGCGGAAAGTCGTTGGTAAACGTCCACTGGGTTAAATGCACATGGTCAGCACCCAGGCCCTGGTCCAGGAATGAAACGGCCTGTGTCAGCATGTCGGGATGGGCTGAGACGTAATGTCGCAGTAAGATGCGCAGAACTTCGTCAATCAGCCCAAGGGCATACAGATCGGCGGCCGAGACACCCATCCGCGCCGCGACCTGGCGCGCTTGCTGAAAATCAGGGAAGGTCAGACGTTCAAGGGCATATTGCTGACGAGCATGGCGTGAGAGGTGATATTCATTCATCGGGCACCTGGTGAGAAGAGGGAGGCTTGTTTTCTCTTCAATGATAACCCATATTTCGAGTATACTGTTGGTGTGATGACCGAGATTCAGCCCAATTGGTTTGCACTGGTTTTGCTTTCCATTCAGGCTGTCCTGTACCTGCCGGTTGCCGGGCGCGCGCTGCGGCGCCGGGTGGGACAGGAAAAGGCTGCCTTGCTGGTGGGGATGTATGCAATGGTGGCCGCCGCTTTACAAGGTTTTGAGGCCATTCAGCGTGCCGGTCTTCTGCCGGGCATCGCGGCTGCTCTCGCAGAGAGAGTCCAGTGGTACGGCACGCTGGTGCTTGCCATTGTGCTTCTTTTCATCGTCCGCGATTTCCTGCGGCTGGAAAGCGGTACAGGCTGGCTGTGGGTGGGGGGATTCTGGCTGGTATTGCTGGCTGTGGTCAGGAGCAATCTGCTCAACTTGCCCGATGTCCTGTGGAGCAACGGTCAGTCCATGATTCCCCGCGAGAACCTGGATTTTGGAATCGTGTTGATCGGCTGGATGGTCTTTCTATCGTCCGCCGTCCTGGTCACGCGGCGCGTCTTCCGGCGCACGCCTCAACCCATGCACCGCAACCGGCTGGCCTACTGGGCACCTATCTTTCTACTCATCACCATTAATGACAGTCTCTTGCTGACAGGGTATACCGGCTGGGGCAACCCTCTGCGCCTGCTAACCGCCCACCTGGCGGCGTATGTGGTGCTTAATCATCACCTGCCCGATATCCGCCAAATCATACAAAAGACAGTGACCTTTGTGGTCAGCGCCATCCTGTGCAGCGTCTTCTATCTGGGCGGCTTGTTGCTGTTAGAGGATGCGCTTGCCACCGCGCCGGATTACGATCCGCGCCTGGTTCAGGCAGGGGTGGCGCTGATTACCGGGGTTCTGTTCATCAGCCTGCTTGGTCCGATTCAACGGCTGACAGGCCGCTTGTTCCCTGTTGAGCAATACAACATGGGCCAAACCCTGCGCGAATACAGCCTGAGCATCAGCAACATCCTCGACATGGAACGTCTGGCAACGGTGGCCGTCGGTCTCATCATGGAGGCCATGGAAATTGAGCGCGGCTTCCTTTTCCTGGTGGATACCGAAACCGGCGAAGACGGGCAAAAGATTTACCGGCTAAGAGCCATCCGTTCCCCCGGCGAGCGGCCGATTCGCATGGCAAAGTTGGCCGAATCCAACCCGCTGGTACACGCCATCTTGCAGGACAAAAGCCCCATCCTTCAGTACGATATTGACCTGGCTCCCGCCTTTCGCAACCTCACCGCTCAGGAACGCGAATGGCTCAACGCTCTCAAGGCAGAGGTCTACGCGCCGGTTTTTGCCAAAGGAGAATGGATTGGCCTGCTGGCGCTGGGCGCCAAACTTTCAGGCAACCGCTACACCGAAACCGACCTGGTGACGCTTAGCACGTTGGCCAATCAAACCGCCGTGGCGCTGGAAAATGCCCGCCTGGTGGAAAATTTGGTGCGCCTCAACCAGGAATTGCGTCAGGCAGGCCGGGCCTTGGATCAGGCGCACCGCAACCTGGAAAGGCTTGACCGCACCAAGTCGGATTTCATCAGCATCGCCTCGCACGAACTGCGCACGCCATTAACCGTTATGCGCGGTTACACCGAGATGCTGCTGGAAGACGAACAGATACAGAAGAACCCTTATCACCTGCAGATGATCAAGAGCCTGCACGAAGGCACATTGCGTCTGCATGAGATCATGGACTCGATGTTTGACATCGCCGAAATTGACACCCGCAATCTGCGCCTGCATATCCAGCCGGTAGATGTGGGCGAATTAATTCGCGGCGTCAGTTCTGGACTGGGTAAGAGCATTGCAGAACGCAAACAAAAACTGTTCATTGACTTGCCTGCCCTGCCGCTGGTGATGGCCGACCCAAACATCCTGCGTAAAGTCTTCTACCACCTCATTCAAAACGCCATCAAATTCACACCCGATGGCGGGCGGATTGGCGTTCACGGGCGCGTGGTCATGCCGCGCAGTGAACTGCCTGACGGCGGAATCGAAATCGTTGTCAGCGATACCGGCATTGGCGTAGACCCCAACTTTCGCGAAATCATCTTCACCAAGTTCTACCAGACCGACGAATCGCTCAACAAACACTCCACCAGCAAATCGCGTTTCAAAGGCAGCGGCGCCGGGCTGGGGCTGGCGCTTTCGCGCGGCATTGTTGAAGCACACGGCGGGAAAATCTGGGTCGAAAGCCCCGGCTACGATGAAATCAACTTCCCAGGCAGCCACTTTCACGTTCTGTTGCCGCTCCGGCGGCTGCAAAACGGCGAGACCGTGCGCATGGGCAGCGCCCTGAAGATGACCCTCTGATTGAGACCATCCGGCGGCTATCTGCTACCTATCAACTCACAATAAAAGCAAGACAGGCAGCCTTCGTTTGCCATAAAATAGGAACGCGAACGGAGGCTGAAATGAACATCCTCTTAATTTACCCCGAATTCCCCGATACCTTCTGGAGTTTCAAGCACGCCCTCAAGTTCATCCGCAAGCACGCCTCAAACCCGCCGCTTGGGCTGTTAACCGTGGCCGCCATGCTCCCGGCCCAATGGGAAAAACGGCTGGTAGATTTGAACGTGCGCCCTTTGAAAGACTCTGATCTGTCATGGGCCGATTATGCCTTCATCAGCGCCATGACCGTCCAGCGCGCCTCCACCCGGCAGGTCATTGCCCGCTGCAAAGCCGCCGGGTTAAAGATTGTAGCCGGCGGGCCTCTCTTCACTTCTGAGCCGGACCAGTTTCCAGATGTAGATCACCTTGTCCTGAACGAGGCCGAGGCCACCCTCCCCCGTTTCTTACAGGACCTGGAAGCGGGTTCGGCCCAACGCGTATACACCTCCGACGAATTTCCCGACATCCGCCAGACGCCAATCCCGCTGTGGGAACTGGCCGACCTGAAGCGTTACGCCACCATGCCGGTACAATACTCGCGCGGCTGCCCGTATGATTGCGAGTTCTGCAACGTCACCGCGCTGTTTGGCCGCCGGCCGCGTCTCAAAACCACAACGCAGATCCTGAACGAATTGGACAGTCTCTATCGGCTGGGATGGCGTGAGAGCGTCTTCTTTGTAGATGACAATTTGATGGGCAACAAGAAGCAACTCAAGGCCGACCTCTTGCCGGCGCTGATTGAATGGCGCAAAGGAAAGAGCGGCATGCCCTTCAACACCGAAATTTCCATCAACCTGGCCGATGACGAGGAACTGATGGATTTGATGTTCCAGGCCGGTTTCGACACGGTCTTCATCGGCATCGAAACACCGTCCGAGGCCAGCCTGAACGAATGTAACAAGAAGCAAAACCTCGGCCGTGACCTGGTCGCCGATGTGAAGCGCATCCAGCGCGCCGGCCTGCAGGTACAGGGCGGCTTCATCATTGGCTTCGATAGTGACACGCCCTCCATCTTCCAGCGGCAAATCGAATTCGTTCAGAGAAGCGGCATCGTCACCGCCATGGTCGGCCTGTTACAGGCTCCCCTGGGAACACGGCTATACGAAAGACTGAAACGCGAAAACCGCATCATCGGCTCCTTTTCCGGTGACAATGTAGACGGCGCCACCAACATCATCCCCCGCATGAACTTTGAGACGCTGCGCCAGGGATACCGCACGGTGGTCAATCATTTATACAAGCCCCGCCACTACTACGAACGCGTGATCACTTTCCTAAAAGAATATAAAATGCCGCGTGTGCACATCCCCATCAACGGCGAATACGTCCGCGCCCTTTTCCGGTCCATTTTGCAACTTGGCATTCTAGGGAAGGAACGCCTGTATTACTGGAAACTCTTTTTCTGGACACTGCTCCACCGCCCGCGGCTATTCCCGCTGGCAATCACTTTTGCCATCTACGGCCATCACTTCCGGCGGGTATGTGAGTTGCATATTTCATAGGTGGGGCTGCCCTGCTGCAGGCGGGAGGCTATCGTTGACAGGGGCAATCAACGGGGCATGAGCGAGGCGAGAAACTCGTCCACCGCCTGGTTGAACGCTTGCGGCTGTTCCAGGGTCAGGGCGTGCGAGGCGGCCGGCAGGAGGCGCCTCTGTGCGCCAGGGACTCGCTTGACGATCTCCTCGGCATGACGCCGAACCATCCTGGCGTCCCCTTCGCCGACCACGACCAGCGTGGGGCAGCGGATGGTCTCCAACGGCTGCAAGTCGAAATGGTAGATGGCGTCCCAAATCTTTTCGTATTCCTTTGCTTCGATTTGCAGCATACAGTCTCGCATCAAATGAAGCGTGCGCGGTTCGCCGTGGAGCCAGCCCCGGCCGAGCGTCAGCCCGGCCAGCCAGAAGGAAAAGCGGACGAAGTGTTCCACGCCCAGGCTGCGAATGGTCCAGAGCATGAGCCGCCGGGGGACAAGCACATAGCGCAGCAATTTTTCGTTCCAGGTCAGGCTCATCGAGACGGTCGCACCCGCCAGAATCAGCGCCCGCGCCCGCTGCGGGTAGCGGACGGCAAATACCTGGGCAATACTTCCTCCCCACGAAAGGCCGCACAGGACAGCCGACTCGATTCCGAGACCGTCCATCAGCGCAGCCAGGTCGTCGGCGTAGGTTTCCATCCTGTACTGGGTTTGCTGCGAAGCCCCTGTTTTGCCGTGTCCGCGCAAGTCGTAGCGAATCAGGCGGTAACCGGAGGCAAAATGCTCCCATTGGGGCTGCCACAGGCGGCAATCGCCAAAAGCGCCGTGGATGAAAATGACAGCCGGCCCATGGCCGCGTTGCTCGTAATAGTGTTCCAGACCGTTGCACAGAATGACAGGCATCGAATTAAGCCATCCTCTTCTTTCGGCGCATTCATTTTACCCCAAAGCCTCGCAGGGCGGCCTTGCGGGCCGCCAATCCTATTTCAACGCAAAGACGCCAGGGCGCAAAGCCCTTTTCCCACCCTCGCGACTCTGCGCTTTTGCGTTAGAAACACCCTTTTTGCAGTAGGGTCATAATTTTTGCCAGGTTGATGAAACTTAAGAAAATAATTCGGTATCTTTCCATCTCCAGCGGTGGGATCAATCCCCCGCCTCAGTTCGTGAAAGTCGGCTGGAAGCCGACTCCGAATCCGCTTCGCGCGGCACTCTTTCGGGTGAGCCCCAGCGGATGGCGGCGCAGGCGGCCCGGGTTTGGCCTTTTCCTCGCTGCCTGGAGGTAAGCCGCAAAAGACGGGATTACGGAAATAATTCTTAAGCCTCATAAGCCTGGGCTACGAACTGAGGCGGGGAATCGATTCCCCGCCGCTGGGACAAAGGGCTGCTTTGCCCTGGCTGCGCAACTCAGAGACTTGCGCCACATCGCTGCCAAGCGGAGTCGGCTTGAGCCGACTTCCATGAACTGAGCCGGGGAATTGATTCCCCGGCGAGGTGGGGCAAATCGCCGACTTGCTGTGCAACTCAGAGACTTGCGCCACATCGCAACCGGGCGGAGTCGGCTTGAGCCGACTTCCATGAACTGAGCCGGGGAATTGATTCCCCGGCGACGCGGGGCAAATCGCCGACTTGCTGCGCAACTCAGAGACTTGCGCCACATCAGCCAACCCGATTCCTTTTTCCCCGCGCGCAAGGTATAATCAGATAAATCCCCTCCAAAAAATGGTGCCGGCATGAGCAAATCCTCCCTTCCCCTTCCTCCTGCAGACATTCTCCATGATTACCGCATCGCCTACCGTTCGCGGCAGGTGTCCATCGTTGGGCGGCGCGAGGTGCTTTCGGGCAAGGCCAAATTCGGCATCTTCGGCGACGGCAAGGAGGTGCCGCAGGTGGCCATGGCGCGCGCCTTCCGCAAAGGCGACTGGCGCTCCGGCTACTACCGCGACCAGACCTGGGTGATGGCGCTCGGCGTCCTGGACGTGCAGGCTTACTTCGCCCAACTCTACGCCCACGCCGACCTCGAAGCCGACCCGGCCACCGCCGGCCGCTCGATGGTCGGCCATTTCGTCTCCCGCTACATCAACCCCGATGGCTCCTGGAAAGACCAGACCCAACTCTACAACATCGCCGCCGATGTCTCGCCGACGGCGGCGCAGATGCCGCGCCTGGTCGGCCTGGCCTACGCCTCGGTGCTGTACCGTCACGCCGAGCCGCTCAAAACGTTCACCCAGTTCTCCCACAACGGCGACGAGGTCGCCTGGGGCACCATCGGCAACGCCTCCACCGCCGAAGGCATGTTCTGGGAGGCGGTCAACGCCATCGGCGTGTTGAAGGCTCCGGCGGTCATCTCTGTCTTCGACGACGGCTACGGCATCTCGGTCCCCAACCAGTTCCAGATGGTCAAAGAAAACATCTACGCCATCCTGAAAGGCTTCGAGCGCGTCCCCTGCCCGGCCGAAGAATGCGACCGCGGCTACGACCTGTACAGCGTCCCGGCCTGGGATTACCGCGCCCTGCTGATCACCTATCAGGCCGCCGCCGAGACGGCCCGCGAGTACCACATCCCGGCCCTCGTCCACGTCACCGACGTCACCCAGCCGCTCGGTCACTCCACCTCCGGCTCGCACGAACGCTACAAGTCGCCTGAACGCCTGGCCTGGGAGGCCGAATGGGACTGCATCAAGAAGATGCGCGAATGGATGCTGGAGAATGGGATTGCAGACGAGGCGACGCTGACGAAACTGGAGGAAGAAGAACGCCAGTACGTGGAGGAGGCCCGCAAACGCGCCTGGGAGGCCTACCGCGCCCCGCTCGAAGCGGAACGCCGCCGGGTGCTGGACCTGTTAACGGAAGCGGCCCGGGGGTCGCCTCACGCCGCGGACCTGGAGCAGGCGCGGGGTCGGCTCGAAGCGGAACCGAATCCCACCCGCCGGGAAATTGTCCAGACCGTCCACGAGGCGCTGGTCCTGACCCGCGGCGAATCCTCCCCCGCCCGTAAACAATTGCTTGACTGGCGTCTCGATCTGGAACGGCTGCAGGACGACCGTTATCATTCCTTCCTCTACTCCCCGCTGGCCGATTCGGCCCTGCGCGTGCCGGAAGTAAAACCCGAATATTTGGAGAACGCCAACCTGGTGATGGGCTTCGAGGTCATCAACGCCGCCTTCGACGCTGCCCTGGCGCGTGAACCGCGTCTGGTGGCCTTTGGCGAGGACGTGGGCAAACTGGGCGACGTGAACCAGGGCTTTCGCGGCCTGCAGGAGAAATACGGTTCGCTGCGGGTGACCGACACCGGCATCCGCGAGGCGACCATCCTGGGGCAGGCGATTGGCATGGCAATGCGCGGCCTGCGCCCGATTTGCGAAATTCAGTATCTCGATTATCTGCTCTACGCCTTGCAGTTGATGTCGGATGACCTGGCGACGCTGTTGTGGCGCACGAAGGGCGGACAGAAGGCCCCGGTCATCGTGCGGACGCGCGGTCACCGCCTGGAGGGCATCTGGCACTCCGGTTCGCCGATGGCGGGCATCATTCACCTGGTGCGCGGGATGCACGTGCTGGTGCCGCGCGATATGACCCGCGCCGCCGGCTTTTACAACACCCTGCTGCTGGCCGAGGAGCCGGCCCTGGTGGTGGAGGTGCTGAACGGCTACCGCGTCAAGGAGCGCATGCCCGCCAACATCGGCGAGTTGACCGTGCCGCTGGGCGTGCCGGAGGTGCTGCGCGAGGGCCGCGACGTGACCATCGTCACCTACGGCGCGTGTGTGCGCATTGCCCTGGCGGCGGCGGAGAAACTGGCCGGGGTGGGGATCGAGGCCGAGGTGATTGACGTGCAGTCGCTGCTGCCTTTCGACATTCACGGGCGCATCGTCGAATCGCTCAAGAAGACGGCCCGCGTCCTGTTCGTGGACGAGGACGTGCCGGGCGGGACGACTGCCTACATGCTGCGCGAGGTCTTGGAGGTGCAGGGCGGCTATCAGTGGCTGGATTCGGCTCCCCGCACGCTGCCGGGCGCGGCCCATCGTCCGGCGGCGGGCAACGACGGCGATTACTGGTCGAAGCCCAACGCCGAGGCGATTTTCGACGCGGTCTATGAGATGATGCGCGAGGCGAAGCCGGTGTTGCCAGTGATCAGTGATCAGTAAACAGTGATCAGTGAACAGTGATCGGTGAACGTGGAAGGAGGTAAGGATGAGTGGGTTGAAGCATGCCCAAAGTTTTCGGGAGTTGGTGGTGTATCAGAAAAGCAGGCAACTGGCGCAGGAGATTCTGGCGCTGACGGCCTCTTTTCCGCAGGAGGAGAAGTTTTCCCTGACCGATCAGATTCGCCGCTCGTCGCGCGCCATTGGCGCCAACCTGGCCGAGGCCTGGGCCAAACGCCGCTATGAAAAGCATTTCCTGAGCAAATTGACCGACGCCGACGGCGAGCAGATGGAAACCCAACACTGGCTCCAGGTTGCCCTCGATTGTGGCTATATTGACCGTCCGAGACACGATCAACTGGTTGCCGCTTGCATGGAAATCGGCCGGATGCTGGGCGGCATGATGGACAAAGCCGCTCTCTTTTGCGGCGAACTTCCCGCCTCTCTCCGCGAATCCCCCGCCGCCTACCTGACCGATGTCGCTGACTTCTTCACCAGCGACGACGACTGACTTGCTCACTGCTCACTGAAACTGATAACTGATCACTGATAACTGATAACTGAACCGCGGAGGTATTATGCCCACAAAATTCCTTGTCCCCCGCCTGGGTGAAGGCGTTGATGAAGTGACCATCGTCAAATGGCTGAAAAGCGAAGGCGAAGCGGTCAACGAACTGGAACCGCTGGTCGAGGTCGAGACCGACAAGGTGGTGACCGAGGTGCCCAGCCCGGCCAGCGGCGTCGTCTTGAAAATCGAGATTCCCGAGGGCAGCCCGGCCCGCGTCGGCCAGGTGATGGCCTGGATCGGGCAACCCGGCGAAAGCCTCGCCGCGCAGGCCGAAGCCGGGAAACAGGCGGCCAGCCTGCCGGCGCAGGTCGAAGCCGATGCGCAAAAACCGATGGAAGCGGCTTTGCCCGCGGCTGGAACGCCCTCCGGCGGGCTACCGACCGGCGGCGCGGCGGGTTTCCTCTCGCCGGTGGTGCGCAAGATGGCCGCCGAGCACGGCATAGACCTCTCGCAGGTGCGCGGCACCGGCCTGGGCGGGCGAATCACCAAACAGGATGTGTTGCAGTTTTTGGAGAGCAGAGCGCAGAAAGCCGAGGGCGTGCAACCTGCCCCAACGGCTGTGCAGGCCGCTCCCGCCGTCACGCCTGCGCCGGGCGACCAATTTATCCGCCATTCCACCATCCGCAAGCAGATCGCCGAGCGGATGGTGGCCAGCAAACGCATCTCGCCGCACGTGCTGACCGTGATGGAAGCCGACCTGTCGCGGGTCATCGCCCACCGCGCCGCCAACAAAGCGCTCTTCGCTCGCGACGGCGTCCACCTGACCTTCACGGCCTACTTCGTGGCTGCCCTGGCCGCCGCGCTGAAGGCCCATCCGCTGGTCAACTCCACCTGGACGGAGGAGGGCCTGATCCTGCACGGCGACATCCACATCGGCATGGCCACCTCGCTCGGCGCGGAGGGGCTGATCGTGCCGGTCATCCGTCACGCCGACCGGCTCTCTCTGCTGGGCATTGCCCGGGCGGTCAACGACCTGGCCGAGCGGGCGCGGACCAAGCGTCTGCAGCCGGAAGAAGTGCGGGACGCCACCTTCACCCTCACCAATCACGGCACAGCCGGTTCCCTCTTTGCCATGCCGATCATCAGCCAGCCGCAATGCGGCATCCTCGGCACCGGAACAATTCAGAAGCGCCCGGTGGTGATCACCGACGCCGACGGCAACGACGCCATCGCCATCCGCCCCATGGTGTACCTGTCCTTCGTCTTCGATCACCGCATCCTGGACGGGGCAAGCGCCGACGCCTTCCTGGCGGCGGTCAAGGAGACGCTGGAAGGGTGGAAGTAACTGCTAGAAGTAACTTACGGATGAACCAGCGTGCCGACCGCTTCTCCGCGCAGGGCGCGGTACAAGGCGCTTTCATCCCACAGGTTAAGCACCAGGATGGGCAGTTCGTTTTCCATGCATAAGGAGATGGCCGTGCTGTCCATTACTTCCAAACGGCGATTGAGGACTTCGATATAAGTCAGTCTGTCAAACTTCTTTGCCTCTGGATGACGCTTGGGATCGGCATCGTACACCCCATCTACTTTGGTAGCCTTGATGAGCACGTCCGCATCAATTTCCATGGCACGTAAAGCCGCGGCGGTATCAGTGGAAAAATAAGGGTTACCCGTCCCTGCGCTAAAGACCACCACACGTCCCTTTTCCAGGTGGCGAATGGCGCGGCGGCGGATATACGGCTCGGCAATGGCGCGCATTTCAATTGCAGACTGGACGCGGGTCAATACCCCCTCACGTTCCAGAGCATCCATCAGAGCCAGGGCGTTCATAACTGTCCCCAACATGCCCATGTAGTCGGCAGTGGCGCGGTCCATGCCGCGTTCCAGGCCTTGTTTCCCACGCCACAAGTTGCCAGCGCCAATGACCAACGCGACCTCGACTCCCATTCTGGAAACTTCTCCCACGCGCCGGGCAATGGCTTCAGCCTGAGCGGGGTCAATGCCAAAGCCAGATGGGCCCGCCAGAGCCTCCCCGCTCAGTTTGAGGAGAATGCGACGGTATTTCAACTCATTCATTCAAGTCTCCTTATCATTTAGAAAAAAGGCCAACCGTTTGGTTGGCCTGAAAGTTTTATTCACCGATTCTCTCGCCGAGTTCCCAGCGCTGGAAGCGCCGGATGACAATATTTTCGCCCAGCGCGGCAATCTGTTCCAGCAGCAGTTTTTCAATTGGGGTTTTCTCGTCGCGGATGTACACCTGGCGCAGCAAGCAAACCTCATCCTTAAATTTTTCGAGTCGACCGGCCGCGATGCGTTCAAGCATATTTTCGGGCTTGCCTTCTTCCCGCGCCCGGGCGCGAGCAATTTCCGCCTCGTGTTCCAGCACATCTGCCGGAATCTCATCTTCTTTGATGTAGAGCGGAGCAGCAGCCGCAATTTGCAAGGCAATCTCGTGCGCAAACTTGCGGAAGTTTTCAGAGCGGGCAACGAAATCGGTCTCACAGTTGACTTCCACCATGACGCCCACACGGCCATTGCCATGCGAATACAGTTCAATGATGCCTTGCGAGGCCTCGCGGTCTGCGCGCTTGGCAGCCGTAGCCATGCCTTTCTCGCGCAAAAAGTCCACCGCCTTTTGAAAATCGCCATTGGCCGCTTCAAGCGCCTTGCGGCAATCCAGGATTCCCACGCCGGTAGCAGAGCGCAGTTCTTTCACCATTTCAGCAGTAATTTCCATGTCTACTCTTCCTCAGATTCGTCGTTGTCTTTGGCCTCTACAGCCGTTTCATTCAGCAACTGCTCGACAATTTGTTCGGGCAGTTCATCATCTTCAATTTCTTCCTCAATATCTTCATCTTCTTCATCAATGGCTGACGGGCGGCTTAATTTTGCCAGCGTAGCCGTACCAAGCAAGGCTTCATCTTCGATCTCTTCGTCATCCTCAATGATGCGTGCCGGCTTGCGCGCGGGTGCAGCAACGGCCTGACCGGCTTCTGCGCTCTCCTCAAGAACATCATCCTTGCGCATGGCTTTGCCTTCAAGCACTGCATCTGCAATTTTACCCACCAGCAATTTAATGGCACGAATGGCATCATCGTTGGAGGGGATGACATAATCCACGCCCCGCGGGTCACAATTGGTATCTACCAGGGCGACGATCGGGATATTGAGCAAGCGCGCCTCGTGGACAGCGCCATCCTCGCGGCCCACATCAATGACGAAGAGCAAGTCGGGCAGGCGCTTCATCGAACGAATGCCGGAAAGGCGCGTCCGCAGACGGGTGACCTCGCGCTGGATCAAGAGGGACTCTTTCTTGGTCAGGTGGCTGAGTTCGCCCGTCTCGAGCATGCGTTCCAGGCGCTCCAGTTGCTGCACACGCTGGGAAATTGTGCTCCAGTTGGTGAGCATGCCCCCCATCCAGTGTTCATTGACGTATGGCATGCCGCAGCGCGTGGCCTCTTCGGCAATCGTCTCCTGAGCCTGACGCTTTGTGCCAACAAAGAGGACAATTCCTCCGTTGGCGACTGTGTTGCGGACCACAGCATACGCTTGGTTAAGGAGTTTAACCGTCTGCTGCAAGTCAATAATATGAATGCCGTTCCGCTCAGTGAAGATGTACGGCTTCATGTGGGGGTCCCACTTGTTGGTGCGGTGACCAAAATGGACACCACTTTCAAGCAGGGCCTTCATAGAAATAACGGCCATGATTGGAAACCTCCTTCGCGTTTGGCCTCCGCCTCCTTCATTCCCGCCGGTTACTGTGTCCATCTGGTCCACAGCACGCACCGGCAAGTCTGGAGGCGTGTGAGATTGGGGCAATTCATGCCTGCCCCTGGGCAGGATAGCCCCTGGTCTATGCCAGAAGCGGCGGGATTATACCACAAAAAATTGCTCAAAAAACAGATGCACCCTGTCTGCTCCCAGGGTGCATCTCAGTAGCCGAGCGCCCATGTACACTCGGAGGAGAAAGCGTTGCAAACAATTAGATGACGCGTACGACTGCGTCGCGCATGGCTTCTACCAGTACGGGGCCGCGCTTGACCTGGTCAAAACGCTCGCCTGCGAAGAGAATATAATCACGGCGGTCATTGGGTTGGGTCAGCCACAAAATGCCTTTTTCGCAGACGATGGTGGTACCGGGTTTGCAATTGGTAATGCGTTCAACGCCGCGGCGGCGGAGTTCAACAGTTGTGTTTTTCAAAGCAGCATTCATCTTTACCTCCAAAACTTACAAACGATTGATTTACACCCTTATTTTCTACAATATGACAAAAAAGTACAGATGCAGATTATTGAATTTGTATTCATAACAGTTTGGTGTATAATCAACTGTACTGGTCAAAAATTGGACAAACTGTATGCTAATAGATTGCATAAGCAATGAAAAGTAAAACTTCTCAACTAATCTATGAGCAAATTGCCAACCGCCTGACGGAATTGATCGAGCGTGGGACATATCGTCCCGGGCAGCGCCTGCCATCGGTCCGGCAAATGAGCCGCCGGCAGGCAGTCAGCATCAGCACGGTTTTACAGGCCTATCGGCTGTTGGAAAGTCGGGGTTTGATTGAGGCACGTCCGCAGTCGGGCTACTATGTCTGTGCGCCATCCAGAAACAGTCTGCCCGAACCCGAGATTTCATCTCCGGGGCCAGATCCATGCCGGGTCAGTCTGCAAGAGTTAATTCTTATGGTGCTGCGCGATACCCTCAATCCCAACCTGGCGCACCTGGGTGCAGCATTGCCCAATATTGAACTGCTGCCGGTGGAAAGAATCAACCGCATTATGGCTGCCTTATCCCGCCAAAGCGGAAGAGAATTGCACGAATACCAATTCCCGCCGGGGTTGGAATCGCTGCGAATAGAAATCGCCAGACGGTCTGCAATGTATGGGTGCAGCCTGTCACCAAACGATATTGTCATCACCTCGGGCGGCAACGAGGCGATTGATCTATGCCTGCGGGCGGTCTGCTGGCCTGGTGACATTGTCGCCATCGAAACGCCAATGTATTTCGGAACACTCCAGGCGCTGGAAACACACGGCCTGCGCGCTCTGGAGATTCCAACCCATCCACGCGACGGCATCAGCCTGGAAGCGCTTCAGTTTGCTATTGAACACAATCCTGTAAAAGCCGTGCTGGTGATTTCAAATTTCAACAATCCCTTAGGTTCGTCCATCCCTGACGAGAAGAAAAAAGAATTGGTGCAATTGCTGGAACGTTACGACATTCCACTGATCGAGAATGATGTCTCTGGGGAAATTTACTTCACCCAAGAGCGGCCGACGGTATGCAAAGCCTTTGACCGCAAGGGCCTGGTGATGTTGTGTTCCTCTTTCTCAAAGGACATCAGTCCTGCCTTGCGGGTAGGCTGGACGGCTGCAGGAAAGTTCAAATCTCAAGTGGAATGGCTCAAATTTACGTCTACCGGGGCGGCTACCGCCACTTTACCGCAGGCAACCATTGCCGAATTTCTCAAAAGCGGGGGCTATGACGCTCACCTGCGGCGCATTCGCAGGGAGTATGCTCGCAATGTGAGTTTGATGTCTCAAACTGTGATGCGTTATTTTCCCGAAGGGACACGGGTCACACGTCCAATGGGCGGTTTTGTCGTCTGGGTGCAATTGCCGGATACGGTCGATTCGCTGGAATTGTACAAGCGGGCGCTTGCGGGTGGGATAGCAATTACGCCAGGGTATGTCTTCTCGCCTACCAATCAGTTCCCTCACTTTATCCGCCTGAACGCTGCCGAGTGGACATATGCGACCGAGCGCGCGCTCGAAAAGTTGGGGGAAATGGTCAAAGAGTTAACAGAGTCCGCGGCGTAGTGTAGCAAAAATTGAGGAGCCTCGCAGGTATCTGCGAGGCTCCTGATCTATGCCACTGCCGCCGGGCTGTACAACTGCCGGCGGATCTCCACAACGCGGCGGCGCAAGCGATCGTCGCGTTCGAGCAAATCCGAGATTTTTTCAATGGCATACATGACGGTCGTATGATCGCGCCCGCCCAGAGCCTGGCCGATTTGCGGCAAGGATGCGTTTGCTTCCTCCCGCAGCAGGTACATGGCTACCTGACGCGGCAGGGCAACTTCACGCGAGCGGTCGCGTCCCAGCAACTTTTCGGTGGGCATGTTAAACGAACGGGCCACCAAATCTAAGACATGTTCAGGGCGCACATCACCGCGCGGGGGCAGCAAGTCGGCCAGAGCCATTTCGGCCACCTGCCCGCTGATGGGCATGCCGCTCAATTCGGAAAAAGCCATCACCCGATTGAGCGCCCCCTCCAATTCGCGAATGTTGGACTGTACGCGGTTGGCAATCAGGTTCAAAATTTCATCCGGCACATAGCGGCCGTTCCGTTCGGCCTTAGCACGCAAAATGGCCAGGCGTGTCTCCAAATCGGGGGGCTGAATATCGGCGGTCAATCCCCATTCAAAGCGGGAACGCAAACGTTCTTCCAGGGTGACCAGCGACTTTGGCGGCCTATCGGATGAGACGATAATCTGCTTATCTTGCCCGTGGAGATGATTGAAGGTATGAAAGAACTCTTCCTGGGTTGATTCCTTGCCGGCGATGAATTGAATGTCGTCAATCAGCAGGACATCAATCGAGCGGTATTTTTCGCGGAATGCGGGGGTGGTATGGGTGCGGATGGCGTTGATCAGGTCGTTGGTAAATTCTTCTGAAGAGACATACAGGACATTCAGTCCCTGCTCCTGGCAAGCGTTGCCGGTGGCCTGCAGCAGGTGGGTTTTGCCCAGCCCAACGCCGCCATACAGGAAAAGCGGGTTATAGGCGCGCGCCGGTCTCTCTACCACCGCCTGAGCGGCTGCATGCGCCAAGCGGTTGCCCGACCCAACCACAAAGGTATCAAAGGTATAACGCGGGTTCAGGGTTGGGTTGCGCGGCCGGGGGGCGGGTTGAGGCTGGGGGTCCGCCTCGCCCGCCTCGGGTTCAGAAGGAAGCGAAAACTCTCCCGATTGGACAACGAAGCAAACGTCAACGTTCAACCCCAATACCTCTTTGAGTAATCGAATCACCGTGCCCGACAAGCGGCTCTCCAGCCAATCACGGGCATAGGCATTGCGCACCCCAACAGTGAGAACGTTGCCCTGTAAGGAAAGCGCATACGTATCGCGCACCCAGGTGTCAAAGGATGCCTTGGGCATTTCGAGTTCAAGTTGTCCCAGTACCGATTGCCAAGCCTGCTCTGCGTTCATCTTTGCTCCAAGAGGTGGGATTTAGCGATAGGAAACCAAGCCGCGTGGAAAGCCCAGCGGATTAGCACAAATCGGTAATTCTATTGTGATCTAACTATAAACAGGGTATTGGACGTGCCTCCAAGCACACATCCTATCTCAGCGTCGCCATTCATTCTAGCAGAAAATCGGGCGGCTGACTACACGGCAAACCTACGCTATCTTAAAAAATTCCAGATTTTTAAGACAAGTGAATGTTAAAACAAAGCGCAACAGCCAAACTGAGCAAGCAAAAATTGGAACATGTGTTTTAGCCACTTCTCGTTATCTCCCCCTCAGGAACCCCCATATATAGGATTTTTTTAAGAAAACACCCTTTGTTTACCACATCTATCAATTGGGGCTTTTGCAACAACATCTGTGCGGCAGGCAAATGACGCGCGCAATTCTGCGATTCGTCAATGTAAAAAAGAGATTAAGAAGGTTAACAAAGGGTTAAACCGCAGTATTGCGCGGCACCCATGCCAGGATGGTCGTTCCTTCCCCTACGGTGGAAGCAATATCCACTTCTCCCCCAACGCTGTGGGCGCGCGTTTGCATGTTTGCCAGCCCATGGCCGATTGTGAGATTCATCTTCTCCAGGTCAAAGCCACGCCCATCATCACGGATTTCCATCAGCACGCGTTCATCGGTAGCAAAGACGGCCACCTCAACGCGTTTGGCATTGGCATGTTTGGCAATATTTGCCAGCGCCTCCTGACAGATGTGAAACAGGGTCAGGGCATGGGTGGGAGGCAAATCGCTCAACGGGTCTTTCGGACAGGTCAGGTGGGTTTCGGCCAGGGTGTTCGAACGGAACTCGGTCAGCAGGCGTTTGATGCCGTCTACCAGGCCTTCGCCGCCCATCTGGCGGGGACGTAAGTCAAGGATATAGGCGCGAATATCGCGAATGGTCTGGTTCAACGCAACAATGGCCTGCTGAATGCGTTCTTTGGCTGCCTGGGGATTTTCGTCAATTAAGAGACTGAGATTCTCAAGCGACAATCCAACCCCGAAAATGGACTGGATCACACCGTCATGCAAATCCATGCCAATCCGTTCGCGCTCTTCCAGCACGGCCGAGCGGCGGGCATTGCTGTGCAAGCGGGCATTTTCAATGGCCAGGCCGGCCCAATGCCCAACAGCATTGAGCAATTGCACATCACGCTCATCAAAAGGAGAGCGGCTGCGCGTGACCATGCTCAAAACGCCCATCGTGCTCTCGCCAGATTTGAGCGGGATGCAGACCAACTGCCGGAAACCGGCCTCCACCACCGCATCGCGTAGATAACGGACATCATTGGCCAGGTCATTGCTGACAATCGTCTCGCCGGTTTGAGCCACCAGACCCACAATGCCCTCGCCAACCGAGAAACGGCTGCGAGTCCAGAAAGCCTCTGCCGCCTGACCACGATGGAGCACCAGGCTAAGCGTGCGCTTATCATCTTCCAGCAAGAAGAGTTCGCCCGCTTCAACCTTCAGGTAATTGATGACCAGCCCCAGCGTCCGATTGAGAATCTCTTCCATCTCAAGCGAGGAAGTCAAAGCGGCCGCAATGTTGTTCAGCAATTCCATGTCTTCGGTGCGGCGCATCAAGACGGCGTCTCTGGCGCAGATTTCCTCATACTGACGGGCATTTTTGATGGCCGTTGCCGCATAGGCCGCCAGCATTTCGATGATGAGTTCATCATCGGCCGTAAAACGATCGGAACCGATTTTCTCCGTCAGATAAATCTGCCCCAACTGCTTGCCGCCGCTGCGAATCGGCACCCCCAGAAACGAACGCATGGGCGGATGTCCCGGCGGGAAACCCGCACTGCGCGGGTCCAGCGTCAGGTCGGGCAAATTGATGGTGTCGGTAGCATTCATCAAGACGCCGATTAGGCCCAAGCCTTTTGGCGGATGAGGCATGCGCCGGATTTCGTCTTCGCTGATTCCGTGCGTGATAAACTGCTTGAGATTGCCGTCGTCATCCAACACCCCCACCGCGGCATAACGCGCCTCGGCCTGCTCACATGCCGTGGCAGCAATCCGTTCCAACAGCGATTCCAGCGAAATATCCTGGACCAGTTCCAGGCTGGCGCGGTGCAGTGCAATCAACCGGTCCTGCAATTGTTCGCGCGTTAAGAGCATGGAATTCACCTCAATCAGGACTATTATATCCGATTAAAGCAAGTCTGATAGGTTTTGCCAGCAGTGGAGTCTATAATTTTTATGGAGTTTTTAGAAGACAATGACCCAGACATCCCGTATACCCGGCTTTTACAATCAAGACCTTGAAAAACGGCGCGAACTGGCAGCCCAGGCAGCGGCTCTGACTCGCGAGGACCTGCTCCCGTATCTGACAGGCGGTCTCAGCCCGGAGCAGGCCGGGCACATGGTAGAAAACGCGATCGGCACCCATGCTCTGCCGTTAGGACTGGGATTGAACTTTGTCGTCAACGGACGCGAAGTCCTGGTGCCGATGGCGATTGAGGAGCCTTCTGTGATTGCAGGCGCTTCGTTCATGGCCAAACTGGCGCGTGCTGGCGGCGGCTTTCAGGCCACCGCTTCCGAGCCAAACATGATCGGGCAAATCCAAATCCTCAACCTGGCCGATATTTACGCCGCCAGGCTGGCCATTTACGAACACAAAGCCGAACTGCTTTCTGCGGTTGACGAGATCGATCCTCTTCTAAAAAAACTGGGCGGCGGCGCACGCGACCTGGAAGTCCGCATCTTTGAGGCCTCGCCCATTGGGCCATTCCTGGTAGTGCATCTCATTTACGATGTGCGGGACGCCATGGGAGCCAATGCCATCAACACCGCCTGCGAAAGGCTTGCCCCGCGCCTTGAGCAAATCACCGGCGGACGCGTACACCTGCGCATCCTGTCAAATCTGGCCGACCAACGGCTGGCGCGCGCCCGCTGCACCATCCCGCTCAACGAACTGGCCTTTGAAGAATACAGCGGCGAGCAGGTACGCGATGGCATCATCGCGGCCTGGGCCTTTGCTGCCGCCGATCCTTACCGGGCGGCGACCCACAACAAAGGCATCATGAACGGCGTGGATGCCGTGGTCATTGCTACCGGCAATGACTGGCGCGCCATCGAAGCCGGTGCGCACGCTTACGCGGCCCGCTCCGGGCGCTATACCAGCCTGAGCACATGGGGCAAAGATGCCGCCGGCAACCTGGTTGGCACGCTGGAAATGCCCATGGCAGTGGGCATTGTCGGCGGCGCAACCAAAGTTCACCCTGCGGCCCAGGCAGCCATCAAACTGATGGGCATCCAAACCGCGGCCGAACTGGCCGAAATCATCGTCTCGGTTGGGCTGGCCCAAAATCTGGCCGCTCTGCGCGCCCTGGCCACAGAAGGCATCCAGCGCGGACACATGTCCCTGCATGCCCGGCAGGTAGCCATTGCTGCCGGCGCCAGGGGCGAACAAATCGAAAAACTCGCGGCTCAACTGGTAGCCGAAAAAACGGTCAGGATAGACCGGGCCGAAGAAATCCTGAGACAATGGAATCAAGGACACAACGATTGAGAATTTCATAGTTTTGCAGTATTCATCAACCACATTGGAGCAAAAAAATACTATGCCAGAAAACACCCTCCTCAAACCTGTAAAACCCGTTGGCATTGTTGGGTACGGCGCGTATGTGCCGCGTTACCGTATCCCCGCCAAAGAAATCGCCCGCATTTGGACCGGCGGTAAAGACAGCGTGCCGATCAAAGAGAAAGCCGTACCCGGATTGGATGAAGACGTGGCCACCATGTCTATCGAGGCGGCCCGCAATGCCCTGCTGCGCGCCCCGGTAAACCCGCAGGAAATTCGCGCCGTGTGGGTTGGTTCGGAATCGCATCCTTATGCCGTTAAGCCCACCTCCACCATTGTGGCCGAGGCGATTGGAGCAGCGCCCAATGTCCAGGCCGGCGACTGGGAATTTGCCTGCAAAGCCGGAACAGAGGCCATGGTAGCCGCCATCGGCCTGGTCGGCTCTGGCATGGCACATTACGCCATGGCCATCGGCATGGACACGGCGCAGGGCCGTCCCGGCGACGCGCTGGAATACACGGCCGGCGCAGGCGGCGCGGCCTACTTGCTTGGCCCGGCAGAAGAGTCGCTGGCAGTTATCAATGCTACATTCTCATATGTCACCGATACACCCGACTTCTGGCGCCGCCCCGAACAGAAATACCCCCAGCACGGCTTGCGCTTTACCGGCGAGCCGGCCTATTTCAAACACATCACCGAAGCCGGCAAAACGCTGATGGAAGCCAGCGGCACAACTGCCAAAGACTATCGCTATGCCGTTTTCCATCAACCCAACACCAAGTTCCCGCAACGCGTGGCCGGCATCCTTGGCTTTACCAAAGAGCAAATCGCCCCCGGCCTGCTCGTGCCGGTCATCGGCAACACTTATGCCGGCGCGGCCGTCATCGGCCTGACTGCCATCCTAGACATTGCCGAACCAGGCGACCGCATTCTGATGGTCTCCTTCGGATCTGGAGCCGGCTCGGATGCCTTTGACATCCTCGTCACCGAGGCAATCAAAGAACGTCAGGGGCGGGCGCCCAAAACACAGGATTACATTGCCCGCCGCACAGAGATTGACTACGGCACCTACGTGCGTTTCCGCGATAAACTGGCAAAGTAAGGCATTGGAGCAAAAATGACAGACGTTATCATCGCGGGTATCGGGCAAACGCCCGTCGGTGAACACTGGGAAATATCCCTGCGTTCCCTGGCCGTCAAGGCCATGCTGGCCGCCATAAACGATGCGGGCGGCCTGCGCCCACAGGCGCTTTTCGTGGGCAACATGCTGGCGCCTGCCGTCTCGCGTCAGGCCCACCTGGGCGACCTGCTGGCCGATTTTGCCGGTCTAACCGGCATAGAAGCCGTGTTGGTAGAGGCCTCGGGGGCCTCAGGCGCGGCTGCGCTGCGTCAGGGTTACCTGGCGGTGGCTTCTGGAGCAGTGGATACAGCCCTGATTGTCGGTGTGGAAAAAGTGACCGATTACGTCGGTCCCGAGGTGGATGCCGCCCTGGCAACGGCTTCTGACAGCGATTTTGAGGCAGTGCAAGGCGTCACCCCGGCGGCACTGGCCGCGCTCCTGATGCGCCGCTACATGTATGAATTCGATGTCCCGCCAGATGGCCTGGCCGGTTTTGCCCTCACGGCGCATGAAAACGCGGCAGGCAATCCGCACGCCATGTTCCAGAAAGCCATCTCGCTGGAAGCCTACCAACAGGCCGAGATGATCAGCGAGCCGCTCAACATGCTTGATGTGGCGCCAAATGCAGATGGCGCCGCGGCCGTCCTGCTCACTCGAAGCGATTTGCTTCCCCGTGCTTACGCCCAGCCACAGGTCAAAATTGCCGGGTCGGCGCTTGCCTCCGATACACTGGCCTTGCATGACCGCAGCGATTTGCTGGCCTTTGACGCGGTGCGCATCTCTGTGGAACAGGCCTTACGCCGAGCCGGGCTGACACGTGAGCAGGTAGATTTCTTTGAATATCACGACGCCTTCTCGATTTATGCTGCCCTCTCTCTGGAGGCTTCGGGCTTTGCCGCGCGCGGCCAGGGCTGGAAGATGGCACAAGACGGTTCCATTTCGCGGACCGGAAGTCTGCCCTGCGCGACCCTGGGCGGACTCAAGGCCCGCGGCAACCCTGGCGGCGCCTCGGGCGTGTACCAGGCAGTCGAAGCCGCGATCCAGTTACGGGGTCAGGCCGGAACCGCCCAGGTGGCAAATGCCAAAGTTGGATTAATTCAGTCGCTGGGAGGTCCGGCAGCCACTGCCGTGACGCATGTCTTACAAACCGTCTAACAAAATTGTCAGGCGGTCTGATAGTTCCTGATAGTCCTGAATGGTTAAAGTTAGCCTGCACATATTCTGAAAAGGAGCGTTTACCTTTATGGAAATTCCACGCCATTGGCGACTCAAACAACAGCGTTATTCTCTGGTTGGCGAAACCTGTCCCCATTGTGAGGCAAAGATCTTCCCGCCGCGCGATGTGTGTCCCACTTGCGGCGGCGAGGCCAAAACGCAGTACACGTTTAGCGGTAAAGGAGAGGTCTTTTCTTACACCACGATTTATGAGGCCCCCAGCGGCTATGACGAAACCGCGCCCTACACGGTGGCGTTGGTCAAGTTAGAAGAAGGCCCCATCATTACCGCCCAACTGACCGACCTGGGCGACCAGCCGGTGGAAATCGGCATGCCGGTAGAGATGGTCACGCGTAAACTGCGCTCGGAAAACGAGGACCGCGGCATTCTGATTTACGGGTACAAGTTTCGCCCCGTGTTGAGCCGGGCTGCATAGAGAGTCATGCGAAAACGCCGCCTGCGGGCGGCGTTTTTTCGCGTATGGACAAAGCCGGTTGTCCGGCAAGCCTTTGGGCTGGCTTTCTCAGCCCAATAATTCGGGCAGCGCCAGCCACTCACCCGGCTGACCGTCACAGGTGACAGCCTCAACAAGAATGCGGGACTGCACCAGAGATTTCAAAGCACGCCTCACCAGTTCTGGCGGCCAACCAAAGAGGCGGCTTACATCTTTTGCCTGTGCAGCGCCCAGCGAGCGGAAATAAAGTTCAATCAACTTTTGACGGGCTTCGGCTTCGCCAATGGCGCGGGCGCGCTCGGGCAAATCGGGATAGTGGCGGGCAACAATTTCGTAAATGAAAGCATATCGCCAGGCTCCTACCGGCGCTACACCAATGGGGAGGATGGCAAATGCAGCCTGCAATTGCTCTAAGGCGCGGTTGAACTCTGCTTCAGCCGCCGGAGCGGACAGGCGCGCCGCTTTGCGCAGAGAAATCGTATCGAGCGGCCCTTCAGACAGGATGGCGGCGTAGATGTTTTTAGCAGCCAGAGTCAGGTGTCCCTGCTCATAAGCCAGCAGGTAGTCTTCTTCTGGCGAGCCGTAATTCTCGCTCAAAGCATAAAAGTAGGGGACAATGTCCAGGGAAATCAGGGTTGCTTTTCGGCGCAGCACTTTGGCATAGTACCAGATACGCCTGCCAAGCGCCTCGTCCTTCCAGCGCCAGGTAATGTGACCAGGGTCATCGTGGGCATCTGGGACCGGCCGGTCGCCTGCCACTGCCATCCACAGGCTGGGGAGCAGAATACCCTTGATAGGCCAGAAAAAGACAAAGCCGCGCCGGTTGACAAAATCCAGTGCCTGAGCCGGGGAAGCAATTGGGGAAGCGGGCGGCAGGCAAAAAGTGCGGGCGCGATACGCCTGCAAGCATTTCGGGTCAAGCAATGGCATAGATCCGTCCGAAAAACCTTAACACCACACCTGCCCTGAGAGGCGGCGTCAGGAAGCAGAATCTAGTCTGAGGCAGGCTGCGAAAGCCGCCGGGCAGCAATTTGAGCCCGGATTTCGGCATGACGTTCACGCCCAAGCGGGTAAAAAACGGCAAACAAAATACCCATCAGCAGGAAAAAGGAAGGCACCGGCCCCATCAGCGCCTGAATGCCGTGAATGGCCTGTACGGGTTGCACCGGATCGTTGGCGCGAAAGTGGGTTAACTTCAGCACCAATGGAATCATCGGCACGGCAATGGAGGAGGCGATTTTCCTCAGCAGCGTTACCAGGCTGTAGAACATTCCCTCGTGACGTTGACCCGTCTCATACTCATCCCACTCGACCGCGTCCGGAATCATCGACCAGGGCAGGACGTGTACGGCTCCGATCCCGACCCCGGCCAGCGCGGCCAGTGTAAAGACGACCGGCAACCCCCAGGAAGGATTCACCACAATCATCGTGATGATGACGCCAGAAAGAAAGATCATGCCGGCAATATAAGCCACCCGCTTATCCCAGCGCCGCGAGGCCCATTCCCAGGCAGGTAGGGTGAACAGCGCCACAATGAAAACCGTGCCGGCAATCAGTTCGCTGACATCTTCCAAGCCCATGCGATACTTCAAAAAGTACAGCAGAATGCCTTGAATGAACTCAATTGCCGTCCACGTAAAAAGGAAAATGCCAACTGCAAAAATGAACGGCCGGTTACGGCGAGCGGCGCGCAACGAATCGCGCAGGGTGGGCTGCGCCTGTGACAGGTACTCTGGCCGTTCCCGCGTGCCGAGGAAGGTCAGTAAAAGCGGCAGTCCGCTCATCAGGCCAAAGGCAGTACCCACCAGCATGACACGACCGGCATTGGACGGATTCATTGAACCGATAATCGCTAGCGGGAGGGTAAAAGCCATCAGCCCGCCAATAATCGAAAAGGCCATACGAAAACTGGTGAGGGTCGTCCGTTCGTCATAATCAGGGGTCAGTTCGGGGGTCAGGGCAAAATAAGGCATGTATACAAACGTAGCCATAGTTTCAAAGACGAAGTAAGCCGCGGCGTAGTAGGCCATGAGCGCATACTGACTCTCAAAAGGCGGACGCCACCACATGGCAGCAAACGCCAGAGCAAAGGGCAGCCAGCCAAACAGCAAAAAAGGCCGGCGGCGGCCCCAGCGCGAGCGCGTCCGGTCAGAAATATAGCCAATAATCGGATCGTTAATCCAGTCCCAGGAACGTCCCAAAAAGGCAGCGGCCGCAGCCAGGAGAGGGTCCAGGCCAACCACATCGGTCAGAAACATAACGAACAGGACGCCAATAGTGGTATCGGTCAGGCTAAAACCCAGGTCGCCCGCGCCATAAAGCAGTTTTGTACGGGTTGGAAGGCGGTCTTGCGGGTCGGTCATTTTTGCTCCTCGGTTAAAGTTTGCGGTGGTAATTACGATGGCGCTTAATCCACTGCACGCCAATGGCTTCCATATCATTCCGGCTTTTGAAATTGGTTTCGTCCACTTGAATGATCTCAATGTGCTTGAAACCGAATTCGTGCACACTCTTGGCGAGTTCTGTGTACAGCAAGGCGTTGGCGCCCAGGCCGCGCAATTCCGGCAAAATACCGATGCCGTTTACATTAACCCACTCTGCCCGCCTGCGTTCCTGCAGGATATAGGCCCAGCCCAACGGCCACAGGCGGCCTTTGGAGCGGCGCAACGCTGCTGAAACGTCATGATAGGCAATGATAAAGCCGACCACCTCATCCCCTCGCATGACCAGTTTCAACAGGCGCGGGTCGGCCACAGTGATAATTGAGTCCACAATCAAGTTGAACTCTTCTTCGGTCGGGGGAAAGTATTCGTGGTTGTTGACAAAAGCCCTTTGGTGTACCAGCGCGGCTTTAGGCGCCCAACGGCGGACTTCTGCAACCGTTGTGAAACTCTTAATCCAAAAACCGCTTCGCCGCTTGACCCAGTCGGCAATGCGGTAGAAACGCTCAGGCAGTTCATAAGAGCCAGGCAGATAGCCGGAAAGATGATCGCGGTCTTTGGCAAAGCCGGCATTCTGAATCAGGGCATCGTAGTAAGGGAAGTTATAAGGGACATTGAGCGCCGGCGGATATTGGAAGCCGTCCACTAAGGTCCCGCCGCTATCAGAACCGAGCAAACCGCGCGGGCCAATGATCTCGTCCAGGCCGCGCGCCCTGGCCCAATCGAAGCCGGCGGCAAACAGTTCAGTAGCCACGCGATTGTCGTCTATGCAATCGAAAAAAGCAAAAAAGGCGGTGCGGCGCTGGCAATGCTGATTATGCCGGCGGTTATGCAGAATGGCCACGCGTCCCAGCACGTCACGACCCGATTCAGCGATAAAGAACTCGGCCACAGAATGCCGATAAAAAGGATGGTTGCCAAAAATATCGCGTTTTTCTGTGATCAGCGGCGGCACCCAAAAAGGGGAATGCTCGTAAAGGTGGAAGGGAAAGGCAAAAAACGTATTGCGATCACGGGGGTTGGAAACGTCAAGGCGTCGAATCGGCATGTGCATCTCTCCGGGCAAGCGCACTCAAGTTTAGCCGATTTTTTGGCAGAAAGATAGTCTCAAGACATCAGGTCAACCTGGTAATCTATACAATTTGACATTTGTAATACCAGATTTGTGAGAAACACCACCCATTTTGAGTAGCACGTATAGAAAAAACTCATTGACAAGCCTCTTCTGTACTGCTAGAATTCATTCAGGTTTATTATTGGTCGTGCCAAGCACCTTTATAAAGTAGGACTTTCCTGAATACTTCATTCTCCGGTGGTACCACACTCAAGCACGGGCTTCGAGTGTTTAAAACCATGAACGGTTACCGTTCAAATTTACCTTTCAGGAGGAGAAAGTAATGAAACGTACTACACTAAGCAAGTGGTCTGGCTTGATTGTAGCACTCATCTTGCTGGCTTCCAGTCTGCTCAGCGGCTGCCAGCAAGAAAAAGTGCTCAAGATTGGTTTCATCACCGAGCAGACCGGCGTAGATGCATATGTTGGCCCCGCATCCGTACCCGCTCTGCAAGACCGGATTGATGAAATCAATGCCAAGGGCGGCATCGGCGGCTACAAGCTGCAACTGATTGTCTACGACACCCGCTCCGAGGTGACAGATGCTGTAGCCGTGACCAAACGCCTGATTGACCAGGACAAGGTAGTGGCCATCATCGGCCCGTCGTGGTCAGCCGCGGCTATTCCGATTGCCGACATCGTGGACGCCGCCAAAGTACCCGCCATTGCTACAACTGCATCCAATGTCAATGTGACGGTCAAAGAGGACGGCACGTTGCACCCCTATATGTTCCGGGTGTGCTTCATTGACCCCTATCAGGGCTATGCCCAGGCGGATTTTGCTTACAACAAACTCGGCCTCCGCAAGGCTGCCCTCTTGACGGATGTGGCATCCCCCTATACGGTCGGCCTGCATCAGTTCTTTGAGAATCACTTTAAGGAACTGGGCGGTGAAATCGTGGCCAAGGAAGGCTACACTCAAGGGGACACCGAGTTCCGCGCTCAGTTGGCTAAAATCAAGGACTCTGGTGCTGACCTTCTGGTGATGGATGCTTATACCTATAAGGATGTCGGCCTGGCCGCCCAGCAAGCCGAGGCGCTTGGCCTGGACATCCAGATTATGGCGGGTGATGGCGTCTTCGTCCCGGAACTCCTTGAAATGGCCGGCCCGCAACTGGAAGGTGCCATTGTGACCACCGGCGTTTCAGAAGAATCGCCTGAGTTTGCCGAGTTCAACGCGGCCTTTGAAGCCAAGCATGGAGTCAAGGCCAACATCTACACCTACTACGGCCTGGATGCCCTGATGGCAATTGAATACGCCATTGGCGAAGCCGCCAAGAAAGGCCCCGTCACCCCCACCGCTGTGCGCGATGCCCTGGAGACCATGAAAGACGTGCAACTCTTTACGAGTGTCGTCACCATGGAACCGGACACCCACAACCCTCACAACAAACCCCTGCTGATCATGACCATCAAGAACGGCAAGTGGGAACTTCTGGAAACCTTCCAACCGCAATAAACCAAAGCGTAAGTTGGGGTGTTTGCATACTGCAAACACCCCAACTTTAATTTTCCAGACAGCAGCCCGCATTGCTGTCCACCAGCCTTTTTATAAAGGAATGACCAATGGAATTATTCATTCAACAATTGGTAAGCGGTATTTCAATTGGAGCCATTTATTCTTTGCTGGCCGTGGGCTATGCCCTGGTTTATAGCGTGTACAACTTCACAAACTGGGCTTTTGACGCTTTCATGGCCTTTGGGGCGTTCATCGCCTTTACTTCCATCAGTTCCCTGTTCCTGCCTTTTTGGGCAGCGGGGGCCATTTCTATTGTGCTGACCATTATTCTTGCTGTTTCGGCAGAAAAACTGGCCTACAGCCCGCTGCGGGCACGGAAGGCCCCGCGCCTGTTCATGATGATTTCGGCCATGGGCGTCAACCTGGCCATCGTCAACATCATCAACCTGATTTATGGCGGAACCTTCCGCAAATTCCCGGTAGATGCGCTGCAGCCCATTTTCATCGGCAACGTCTCTATCGGGCGGACAGACCTGGTAGCCGGCGGGATTTCATTTGTCGTCCTGGCCTTGCTATGGGCTTTCCTGTATCGAACCAGGTGGGGATTGGGCGTGCGTGCCAGCAGCATTGACATCCTGACAGCCTCCTTAATGGGAATCAACAACAACGGCGTGGCCATTGTTGTCTTTACGCTGACCGGTATCCTGTCCTCCGTCGCGGGCATCTTCTATGGCATCAAGTATGCTGTCTATCCCATGATGGGTATGGTGACCATCAAGGCCATGATCGCCAGTATCGTGGGCGGACTTGGCAGCCTGCCGGCCGCGATCGTTGGCAGCATGATTCTGGGGATTCTGGAAACGATGGTCTCGGGGTATATCTCGTCAACGTATCGCGACCTGTTCTCCTTCCTCTTCTTGATAGTCATCCTGCTCTTCTTCCCGAACGGCCTGATGGGCAAAAGCGTGGAAGAAAAACTATAAGGAGGCTACAGAACCATGGGTTATTTGATTGCAATTGTCATCCTGTGTGGCATCAACATTGTGGCAGCCCTGGGCGTTGCCATTCTGACCGGCTACACAGGATTGTTCACAATCGGCCATGCCGGTTTCATGGCGCTTGGCGGGTACATGAGCGCCATTATGGTCAAAGAACTCAACGTGCCGTACCCGCTGGCATTGCTGATTGGCGGCGCATTTGCCGGGATATGCAGTTTTATCATTGGCTACCCGGCCTTTCGCAGCCGGTTGCGCGGCGACTATTTCGCGATTGCAACGTTAGGTTTCTCAGAAGCCATACGGCTCTTGTTAAACAACACCAGAGGTCTGGGACAGAGTCTTCAAGACTCCACCAGCAGTTTTGGACAAGGCGCTTCATCCTTGCTTATCAAACTTGGCGGCGCATTTGGGTACATGAATCTTCCCAACGTGACCAATGTTTGGGTGGTTGTGGTCACAGTTGCGCTTGCGATGTTCTTTGCTCACATGTATGTGACTTCCCAATACGGCAAGAACAGCATTGCTATCAGCCAGGATGAGGTTGCCGCGGAAATGATGGGCGTCAACCTGCTGAAAACCAAACTGATTTCGCTTTTCATCAGCGCCTTTTACGCTGGCGTTGCAGGTGGCCTGCTGGGCTTCTATTTTGCCTATCTCAGCCCGTCCCTGTTCACCATCACAAAGTCATCTGACCTGCTGGCGGCGGTAGTATTCGGCGGCATCCAATCATTGATTGGACCATTCATCACAGCCTTTGTTTTGATTGGCGTGCCTGAACTCCTGCGCACTTTCGCCGAATGGCGCTTAATCATCTATGGTTTTCTGTTTGTCATCGTGATGATCTTCCGCCCACAGGGCCTGTTGGGGTACGTTGAGATGAATTTCAGTTTCCTGGGCAGGTGGTGGAATGCCATCTTCCGGCGCAAACATACCCCATCGCAGAAAGGATAGCCGCCATGAGCGAAGAAATTCTCAGCATCAAAAACCTGACTGTTGATTTCGGCGGCGTCCGGGCTGTCAATGATGTCTCCTTGAGCCTGCGAAAAGGAGAATTCATCGGCCTGATTGGCCCAAACGGAGCAGGCAAAACAACGATTTTCAACTTAATTACCAATGCCTTTCAACCGACCTCGGGTGAGATCATTTTCAAAGGCCAGAGCATCTTAGGGAAGTCTCCCGACCAGATTTGCCGCTTGGGCATCAGCCGAACTTTCCAAAACATTCGCCTGTTCCCGCAAATGACCGCCTACGAGAATGTGGAACTGGGGCTGCACAGCACCCCGCGCTATTCTCTGGCCGAGGCTTTCATCCGCACCCCCCGCGCGGCGCGCATTGAGGCCGAGACGCGCAAACGGGCGCACGAATTGCTTGAAATGGTGAACCTGAGTCAACACGCCAATGCGCGCGCTTCCAGCCTCCCTTATGGCTTACAGCGCCGCCTGGAACTGGCACGCGCCATGGCCACATCCCCCGAACTGCTCCTGCTGGACGAACCGGCAGCCGGTATGAACGAAGACGAATGCAAGGAACTGGTGCAACTCATCCGCCAAATTCACAACACCATGGGATACACCATGATCATGATTGAGCACCACATGAACGTCGTCATGGACCTATGCCGGGACTCGCTCATCTACGTACTCAACCTGGGTTCCCTTCTGGCCGTTGGTAGTCCGGCCGAAATACAAAACAACCCCGACGTCATCCGCGCTTATCTGGGAGAGAGGAAAAATGGCCGAGACAACGCCCATGCTTGATATCAAAGATTTGGTCGTCCATTACGGCGGCATTTGCGCTCTCAACGGCGTCAACCTACACGTTGGACAAGGCGAAATCGTCGCCGTGATCGGGGCCAATGGCGCAGGAAAATCCACCCTGATGAAAACCATCGTGGCCGTCAAGAGTTATACCTCCGGCACCATCATGTACAAGGGCATGCCTCTGCCCAAAGAGTCCTACAAAGTCGTCTCAACCGGAATTACTCTTGTTCCAGAAGGCCGGCGCATTTTTGCCCCCTTGACCGTGCGCGAAAATCTGCTTGCGGGTGCATATACCCGTTGGGACCGTCAACACATCAACCAAACCATGGAAGAGGTCTTTGCCCTCTTCCCACGTCTCAAAGAACGCATCAATCAACGCGGCGGCACACTCTCTGGCGGCGAACAGCAAATGCTGGCTGTAGGACGCGCCCTGATGGCCAAACCAGATCTGCTTATGCTGGACGAGCCATCCCTGGGCCTGGCTCCTATCGTCATTGACATGATGTTTGAGACCATCACCCGCCTGAACCGCGAGATGGGCCTGACCATTCTGCTGGTCGAGCAGAACGCCTCCATCGCGCTGGAACTGTGTCACCGCGCCTATGTTTTGAAAACCGGTGAAATCAGCATGGAAGGCACCGGCAAGGAATTGCTGGAAGACCCGCGCGTCCAGGCCAGTTACCTGGGCATCACTTCCTGACGCTAAAAATTGACCCCAGGATTGACATCACAAGAGAACGGATAGCGGTTCACGCATCCGTTCTCTTGTTGGTTTCCTCCCCCTCGCCGTTGGGGACAACTGTCACCACCGCCGGCCCCACGTTATTGGGCAAAGTCTTATGCACGCCATCACAAAAAGGCCACTCCTTAGAGGCCCCGCAGCGGCAGATAGAAATGCGTTCGCCCGGCTTGATTTCGATACTGGTACGCAAGTGACCAAAGCGGTCTTCAGTGGTATGCTTAGGCATGAGAACCTCCTCGCTTTTGAATGCAGAATCGCCTGCCATTCGCTCAGCAAGTACCAAGAGAAGCGGCCGGCAAGGAACTGTCTACTCTTAACCCTCCCGCCGGTTAGAACGGGGCTGGCAGCGGATGCTGGCAATCATGGAGACGCCTCCTGGTTTGGACATTGCGCCAAAACCTGCAGGAGGGCAGGCAGTTAGGTTGGCAAAGTCAAAATAAGGAATGGCAGGCGCCTATCGAATTTCTGATAATTATAGCAAAATGAGGTCACTTCTTTTTCCCCATCAAACGCCAGGCGCAGAAGTGCAAACACAGCACGGCGGCTGGCGGCTGTCCATCCCCGCAGGGACGGCGAATGCTTACCGTCTGGCGCAATTGGATGACTACTGGCGGCTCCCGCGTCCACGTTTTGCCTGGCAGCCGCCGATGAACATTGCCCTGCGGGCGCGCGTCTCTGCCCCCCACCTGCCCGGGACCTGGGGCTTTGGTCTGTGGAATGACCCTTTTGGGATTTCGCTGGGCTTTGGGGGACACCCCTTGCGCTTCCCCTGCCTGCCCAATGCTGCCTGGTTTTTCCACGCCTCGCCCGAAAATCATCTCTCCTTCCGCGACGACCAGCCGGGGAACGGCTTCCTGGCACAGGTTTTTCGCTCACCGCCCTGGCCAGACTGGATGCTGATGCCCGCCCTGATCGGCGTACCCCTTTTGGCTATACGCAGCGTCTCGCGCCTGATACGGCGGCTTGCCGGCAAAATAATCCGCGAACAGGCAGAAATGTGCGCCGCACCTCTGGAGACGCGGCGCACATCTGAACCCATCAGCCTGGACGTCACCCAATGGCACGCATACAGCCTCGAGTGGAGTCCGAACCGTATTGTCTTCCGGGTAGATCATGTCCCGGTCCTGGCAACCTCCCTTGTCCCGCGCCCGCCGCTCGGTCTGGTCATCTGGATAGACAACCAGTACGCGGCCTGGCATCCAGATGGCAGGTTTGGATTCGGTGTGCTGGAAAATCCGGCCGCCTGGCTAGAGATCGAGAATCTGTCTCTAAACGCTTCAGGCCCACCAGCCGGCCCAGCCTAAAACATGCAAGAGGGTATCTACCAGGATGCCCAGGATAAGCAGGAGCGTGAAGCGCCGGTTGTGCATGAAGGCAAAACCGGAGAACCAAATCGGCCAGGCCGGATACCCCTCGGGCGGCCCTTCGGGACGGGGTTTGGAAAGAACCGTCAGCGCGATGATGGCCAGTTTCGCCGCGAAGAAGATGATGAGTAAAACAGGGGTAAAGAAGCGCGGCACAAAAATCAGGTAAAGCACAATCAGGTAGGCCAGGAGAATGCTGGCCATGGTCAGGTAACGCGCGGCGGTTTGACCAATGAAGACCGGCAAGGTGGTGACTTTGCGCTCTTTGTCGGAAAGCATTTTGTCAATGTGCTTGCCCATGTTGATGCTTGCCACGCTCAGGCCAACCGGAATGGCCGCCAGGATGACATTCCAATCGAAAGCGCGCGTTAACACGTAGTAAACGCCGCCAATCATGACCGGCCCCCAGATGATAAAGATGAAAAATTCGCCCAGGGCCAGGTGCTTGAGCGGCCAGGTGTAGAAAAGCAGAGAAAGCGCCCCAAAAGCGAACAGGCCAATCACCCAGGGATCAAAGCGGGTGTAGAACAGGGCATACACGCCCGCCAGCACAGCCAGCGCGCCGCTGACCACGAAGTAGGTCAATTGGGTGCGCTTATCATGCAGGTTGTGAACCAGCGGATGCGCGCCGTACTCGGTGCGGAAGTAGTTATCGGTGTCCACGCCGCGCACGTAATCGGTGTAGTCGTTCAGGATGTTGTTGGTGCCGTGGGCGATGAACAGCCCCAGCGTCACAATCAGCCAGGGCAAAAACTCAAACTGCCCGGCACGCCAGGCAAATAAGCCGGCAATCATGCACGAGAAAAGGGTCACGGTGGTGACGGCGGCGCGGGTCAGGATGAACCATTTGGAAATGACATCCAGGCTATCCCACTGTGCCTTGTCCACCTTCTGCAGGGCAATCAGGGCGTTCTTCCACATGGTGAAGTTAATCATGGCATCTCCTCCGAAGTTTTTTGGTATTTTCAATTATGACACAAAATTCAATCTCAGGAGGTCTTTTTCGCCTGGGGTGGACAGTTCCTCCGGCTGCACAAACTGATAGTCTTCATTTGAGATGTTGGCAAAAGCAATTTGCCACGAATAAAACGAATCCAGCGCAAATGCCAGGCAAATTCGCGTTCTTTCATCGTGGCTCATCTTCCGATGCGATGGTCCATCAACACTCAACAGGGAGACAATCCACAAACTTTACCAGCCCAAAGTCGGTTATACTTTGCAAAATCCCAGACTGCTTGTTCAGCCACTCAGGAGAAGAAACCATGAAAGACCTGCAGCGCAAATCCTTCCAAACCCGCGCCGTGCACGCTGGCGAGCGCGCCCCGGCTGCGGATTACACGCCGGTTGCCACCCCCATCTGGCCTACCGTTGGTTACATTTACGAAAGCATGGATGACCTGGACGCGGTTTTTGCCAAGACCAAACCCGGCCAGATCTACCTGCGCTACACCAGCCCCACTGCCATGGCCTTTGAAGAAGCCGTCGCCAGCCTGGAAGGCGCCGAAGCCGCCCAGGCATATGCATCTGGCATGGCGGCCATTCATGCCGCCCTGCTGGCCGCCGGGGCCAAAGCCGGAAAATCGGTGGTCGCCGCGCTGGACGTTTACGGCGCAACCTTCACGCTCCTCAGCAACCTGTTCACCACACTGGGTGTGAACACCCGCCTGGTAGACGCCACCAACCTGGCCGAAGTAGAAACGGCGCTTAAAGAAACCCAGGCCGTCATCCTGCTAGTTGAGACCATCTCCAATCCCCTGCTCAAGGTGGCCGACATCCCTGCCCTGGCAAAACTGGCTCATGAAAACGGGGCTTCTCTTCTGGTGGACAATACCTTTGCCTCCCCGTATCTCTTCCGGCCGCTGGAGCATGGCGCCGATTACGTCATCCACAGCGCCACCAAGTACCTCTCCGGTCACGGCGATGTTCTGGCCGGCATCGTCGCGACTTCAAAAGCCAACAAAGACCGGCTCTTTGAGTTGAACAAACTGACCGGCGGCACACTGGCCCCCTTCGAAGCCTGGCTGGCCCTGCGCGGCCTGAAGACCCTGCCGCTGCGTATGCGCCAGCAATGCCAGAACGCCCAGCGCGTGGCCGAATGGCTCAAAACGCATCCGAAGATTGCCAACGTCATTTACCCCGGCTTGCCCGAACACCCCCAGCACACCCTGGCCAAAGGCCTGTTCTCCGGCAAAGGCTACGGCGGCGTGCTCTCCTTTGAGATTGCCGGCGCCGACCGCGTCCGAGCTTTTCGATTTATGGAAGCCTTGCAACTCTGTCTGCCGGCCACGTCGCTGGGCGACATCTACTCGCTCATCGTCCACCCGGCTTCATCGTCTCACCGCACACTCAGCGCCGAGGAACGCGCCCGCGTTGGCATCCCGGAAGGTCTGTTAAGACTCTCAACCGGTATTGAAGACTCAGATGACATTCTGGCAGACCTGGAGCAGGCGCTGGCAAAAACAGGATAAACGGTTCCCCTCGACCCCAGAGCGGATTCTGTTATTCTGATAAATACTCCCAACCCCGATTCGGGCACGCCAAAATACCGGTAACTGCCTACCCTCCCGCAGGTTTTGGCGCAATGTACAAGCCAGAAGACATCTCCATGACTCTGGCATTGCTTGCCGGCCCCGTTCTAACCTGCGGGAGGGTTAAGGGGAGGCAATCACAAATACCGGCAATAAACGTTTCAGGCGGCTGTTCGTTCGCCGCCTGAAACGTTTGGTCACAATCTTTCTATTACTACAACCAGGGGGCTTCAGCCCACCCAGAAATTGGGCAAAACCAACCGCAAGACAATATCGGCAATCAGCCCGAGCATGAACCACATGCCAAAAGCACGGTTATTGACAAAAGCCTGGGGAGCAAAGTAGAGCGGCCAGCCGCCCTGCCCCTCGGGAAAGCCTTCGGGACGCGTCTCAGGCTTGGGACGCAGAAACTGGGGGTAGATTTTCAAAAACTGCGGCACGGCCAGAAAAACCAGTAGCATGACCGGCGTAAAGTAACGGACAACAATCAGGTAAAGCACCAACAGATAGGGCGCCACCATCATCGCCAGCACCGCGTAGCGGGCGGCCTTCTCGCCGATGACGACCGGCAGGGTGTAGATCTTCTTGGCCTTGTCAATCTCGCGCTTGTCAATGTGCTTGCCGAAGATGACCGTCGTCACGCCCAGCACATAGGGCAGGCTGGCCCAGACCACGTTCCAGTTCCAGGAGCCGGCCAGAACGTAGTAGCCGCCGCCGATCATCAGCGGACCCCAGACGATCAGCACCGCCAGTTCGCCCAGTGCCCAGCCCTTCATCGGCCAGGTGTAGAAGAGGACGAAAACCATGCCCAGGCCAAGCAGCAGCCAGATGACCGGGTCCCAGCCATTCAGGAAGAGCAGGAACAGGCCACAGGTCAGCGCGAACAGACCGGTGACGGCAAAGTAGGTCAGGTGCTGGCGCTTGGTCAGCAGACCATGCGCCACCGGCTGAGGGCCGTACATCGTGCGGAAGTAATTGTCCTTGTCCACGCCGCGCACATAATCGGTAAAGTCGTTGAAGATGTTGTTCGAAGCATGGGCCAGGACCAGGCCAAGGGTCAGGACAAGCCACGCCAGGGGGTTGAGCGAATACCCATCATGCAGGGCAAAAAGTCCGGCCAGGACGGCCGAAAGGAAGGTCATCACCAGCACGGCTGCGCGGGTAGCAATCAGCCATTTGGAGACCAAATCGAGCGCATCCCACTCTTCTTTGGAAACATCCGGGATGACTTGTAAGGCCTTGCGCCACATTGCAAAATTAACCATAAAAATCACTCCTTTGTTTTTTGGCAGCGTCGCCGTTTATTTTTTGCTACAACTACCTGCCCCCGCAGGTTTTGCCGCTTCCGTTCTACCCTGCGGGGGGCTTAATTGCTGCCTGTTTATCGGCGGGGGGGGAATTATACCCGAAAGAAAAAGCCCTTTTCAGCCCGTTTTAATTTGGGAAATTTGTCACGTAATAGAATGACTATTCCCACTGGAATTAAAGAGGGAAACAAAACATACTATGCACAGGCCTTTAAGACCTGCGCGCCTTTTGGCGCGGGAAATTTTACTTCGAGGTGGAGCAATGCTATGACTGAAGCAGTATCTGTTCTTGCCCATCCCTCAACCCCAACCGGGGCCGAGGACCTGTCTCTTCTGCATGAAGTAGCCTTGCGCACCCCCGGCGAATCGCATGTTGAAATGTGCATTCAATGCGGAACCTGCGGCGGCTCTTGCCCCTCTGCCGCAGCCATGGATCACACCCCGCGTGCCATCTTTGCCATGCTGCGAGCCGGAATGCGCGACGAAGTGCTGAAGAGCAACACCCCCTGGATGTGCGTCTCCTGCTATTTCTGCACGGTGCGCTGCCCGCAGGACATTCACATCACCGATGTGATGTACACGCTGAAGAACATGTCGTTACAGGCCAAGCAGTATGACACCACGGCGGCGGATTTCTCGAAAACGTTTATCGCCATGGTGGAAGACTACGGCCGCAGTTTCGAAATCGGCCTGGCGGGAATCCACAACTTGAAGCACTTTGCCACCCGCCTGCCCAATATGGCCCCCATGGCTATCGGCATGTTGACCAAAAAGGGGATGTCGCCTCTTCCGCCGAAGCCGATTAAGGGCATGGATCAACTCAAAAAGATCCTCAAACGCGCCAAAGAACTGGAGGCCGCATGAGCGACTACATTTTCTACCCCGGCTGCTCAATGGAAAGCAGCGCCAAAGCATATTACGCTTCTGTCATGGCGGTCTGCAAACCATTGGGCATCGAACTGAAAGAAATTGAGGACTGGAACTGCTGCGGCGCAACCGAGTATCTGTCCCTCGATGTCACGCCGGCTTACGCTTTGATTGCCCGCAATCTGGCGCTGGCCGAAAAGCAGGCCAACGGCTCGAAGACGGTCATTGCACCTTGCTCGGCTTGCTACCTCAACCTTGCCAAAGCAGACCACTACATGCACGAAGACCCGGCATTTGGCGCAAAAATCAACGAAGCGCTGGCTGCCGGCGGTCTGCATTACGATGCCGGCACCCTGGCTATCCGCCACCTGCTGGATGTGGTCATCAATGAAATCGGGCTGGACAAGGTCAAGGAAAAAGTCACCAAACCGCTCAAGGGTCTGCGCGTGGCGCCCTACCTGGGCTGCATGCTGCCGCGTCCTGACTACAACACGCGCTACTCCGACAGCGAACATCCAGACGAATTAGACCAACTGCTGGCCGCCCTGGGCGCCGAAGTGATTGACTTCCCGCTCAAGACCCACTGCTGCGGCGGTCACATGACCCAAATCGGGCCGGATACCGCCTTCGAACTGATCCGCCGCCTGATCGCCTCGGCCGACCAGTACAAAGCAGATGTGATCGTCACCGTCTGCCCGATGTGCCAGATGAACCTGGATGCCTTCCAGGGGCAAATGAACAGTTACTTCAAAACCAATTACAAGATACCGGTACTCTTCTTCACCCAACTGATGGGCATCGCCTTTGGGGAAAAGCCCGAAAAACTGGGCTTTGGCTCGGAATTCGTCAGCGCCCGCCAGGCCATGAGCCGCATCGGCGTCGAGACCCCCGAACCGGTCGAACAGGCGCCGCGTGCGCGCAAGGCCGAAGGTCTGCCCATGCCACCCCCGCTGAAGAAGGGTGGTTCAACCAGTACCGAGGAGGAGGCATAGTCCATGAGCGACGAAAAGAAACCCCAGGAACGCGTTGGCGTTTATGTTTGCCACTGCGGCACCAACATCGCCGGCGTTGTCAACGTTGCCGAGGTCAGCGAGTGGGCCGGCCGCGAAATGGCCAAAGAGGGCGTGGTGGTTGCCCGCGATTACAAGTTCATGTGCTCCAGCCTGGGGCAGGAACTGATTCAGAAAGACATCAAAGAACACGGCCTGACCCGCGTGGTGGTCGCCGCCTGCTCGCCGCACCTGCACGAAAAGACCTTCCGCACCGCCTGCAACGGCGGCGGGCTGAACCCCTATCTGTGCGAACTGGTCTCCATCCGTGAGCAGGTCTCATGGGTGCACACCGATAAGAGTGCGGCTACCGAAAAGGCCAAAGCCATCGTCGCCGGCGGCGTCCGACGCGTGGTCCACCACGAGCCGCTTGAACCGCTGCACGTTCCCATCCATCCTGCCACGCTGGTGGTAGGCGGCGGCATCGCCGGCATTCAGGCCGCTCTCGAAATCGCCGAGGCCGGTTACCCCGTCTATCTGGTCGAGCGCGAACCCACCATCGGCGGCCACATGGCCCAGTTCGACAAGACCTTCCCCACCCTCGACTGCTCGGCCTGTATCCTCACTCCCAAGATGGTGGACGCAGGCAATCACCCCAACATCACCCTGCTGACCTACTCCGAAGTGGAAAAGGTGGACGGGTATGTTGGCAATTTTGTGGTCACCATCCGCAAGCGCGCCCGCTCGGTCAACGAGGAACTCTGCACCGGCTGCGGCATCTGCTGGGAGAAATGCCCCAAGAAAGTCATTGACGATAAATTCGAGGCCGGATTGGGCTACCGCAAGGCCGTCTACGTCCCCTTCCCTCAGGCAGTGCCAAAGTATCCGGTCATTGATCGCGAGAACTGCACCTACTACCAGAAAGGCACCTGCAAAGCCTGCGAGAAGTTCTGCCCCACCGGCGCAATTGACTTTGCCCAGGAAGACCAGGTCATGACCGTAGAGGTGGGCAACATCCTGCTGGCAACCGGCTGGCAACTCTTTGACGCCCGCAAGATTCCGAACTACGGCTACGGCCGGCTGGCCAACGTCTTCACCAGCCTTGAGTTTGAGCGTCTTTCGAACGCAGCCGGACCGACAGGCGGCAACATCGTCCTGCGCGACGGCAAGACCGTGCCAAAGTCGGTGGCCATCGTCCACTGTGTGGGCAGCCGCGACAAAAACTACAACAACTACTGCTCGGCCATCTGCTGTATGCAGAGCCTGAAATTTGCCCACCTGGTGAAGGAAAAGACCGGCGCAACGGTGTACAACTTCTACATTGACATCCGCACGCCCGGCAAAGGCTACGATGAGTTCTACCAGCGCCTCATCGAAGAAGGCACGCTCTTTGTGCGCGGCAAAGTTGCCGAAATTACCGACGCTGCCCGCAACCCCGGTGAAGAAGGCAAACTCATCGTCCAGGTAGAAGATACCCTGGTCGGCAAACAGCGCCGCATCCCGGTGGATATGGTCATCCTCTCGGCTGGCCTCGAACCGCAGCCCGACGCCAAAGAAGTGGCCAAGAAATTTGGCATCTCCTGCTCGGCCGACGGCTTCTACATTGAGCGTCACCCGAAACTTGACCCGGTTGCCACCATGACCGAGGGCATCTACCTGGCCGGTTGTGTCCAGGGCCCCAAAGATATCCCCTCCAGCGTGGCTCAGGGAGCCGCGGCCGCGGCCCGCATCGTGGGCAAGATTCAGCAAAAGGAAATCGCCCTCGAACCGGTACGCGCCACTGTCAACCAGGAACAATGCTCGGGCTGCCGCATCTGCAACAACCTGTGCCCCTTCAATGCCATCCTCTTCCACGAGGACCGCATGGTGAGCGAGGTCAACCCCGCTCTGTGCCAGGGCTGCGGCACCTGCGTCGCCGCCTGCCCGGCGGGCGCCATCAGCGGCACCGGCTTCTCGAACGAGCAAATCCTCTCGCAAATTGAGGGCCTGTTGATGCTCAACCTTTCGTCTAAGGAGGCAGCCGCTGCCTAGGGCTGAAAACGACTATGAGTGAAGAAACCAAATCCTTTGAACCTACGATCATTGGCTTCACCTGCAACTGGTGTTCCTACCGCGCCGCCGACATGGCCGGCACGGCGCGCATGAAGTACGCCCCGAACGTGCGCCTCATCCGCCTGATGTGCTCCGGCCGCCTCGACCCGACCTTCGTCTTCAAGGCCTTCGCCAACGGCGCCGATGGCGTCCTCGTCTCGGGCTGCCATCCCGGTGACTGCCACTACATCAACCAAAACTACAAGATGCTGCGCCGCTTCCACCTGATGAAGCGCGTCCTGGCCCAAATGGGCATCGAACCCGAGCGCATCAAACTGCTGTGGGCCAGCGCCGCCGAAGGCGCCATCTTTGCCGAGGAAGTGAATAAATTCGTGGAACAGGTGCGGGCGCTCGGACCGTTGAACTGGCATCCCGGCAACGGCGCGGCCTCCACCGTCCACACACCCATGTCCGCTGAGGAGGTGCCAGCATGAGCAAGCCGAAATTCGCAATGTACTGGGCGGCGTCCTGCGGCGGCTGCGAAATCGCCGTCCTCAACATCCACGAAAAAATCCTGGATGTGGATGCCAACTTCGAGGTCGTCTTCTGGCCGGTGGCCATGGATGCCAAGTACAAAGACGTCGAAGCCATGGAAGACGGCTCGATCCTGTTGACCCTCTTCAACGGCGGCATCCGCAACGACGAAAACGAACACATCGCCAAACTGCTGCGCAAGAAATCGCAGATCCTGGTCGCCTTTGGCTCCTGCGCCTGCGAAGGCTGCATCCCCGGCCTGGCAAACTTCTCGCCCATCCAGCAAGTGGTGGACACCGCCTTCAGCACCGTCTCAACCGACAACCCGGAAAACGTCCGCCCGCAGCCATCGTATGACATGCCCGAAGGCACGATTCACATCCCCACCCTCTATCCGGTCCTGCGCACCCTCGATCAGGTGGTGGATGTGGACTACTACATGCCCGGCTGCCCGCCCGAATCGCACCAGATTGCGGCGGTGATTGACCTGGTCATCCAGGTGCTGCAAGGCAAAGCGCAACTGCCGCCCAAAGGCTCGGTCATCGGCGCCGGCGGCTCCACCGTTTGCGACGAGTGCAAACGCAAGCGCAACGAAAAAACCATCAAAGAATTCGGCCGTATTCAACTTATGCACGCCGACCCCGAACTGTGCCTGCTCGAACAGGGCATCCCCTGCAACGGTCCGGCCACCCGCAGCGGCTGCAACGCCCGCTGCCCCAGCGCCGGGGCGCAGTGCATCGGCTGCTACGGTCCGGCCGAGGGCGTGGTAGATTACGGCGCCCGCCTGGTCTCCGCCTTTGCCTCGGTCATTGACAGCAACGATCCGGCCGAAATTGACCGCATCCTCGACGGCCTGGTGGACCCCGCCGGGCAGTTCTACCGCTTCAACCTGGCCGGCTCGCTCCTGCGCGCCGCCAAGCCAGCCTGGAAGTCGGGCGACTAATTTGGAGGTAGAGAAATGACACAGCGAATTACGATTGACCCCATCACCCGCCTGGAAGGCCACGGCAAGATTGAAATCTTCCTCAACGACGAGGGCGAGGTCGCCAACACCTACTTCCAGATCCCCGAACTGCGCGGCTTCGAGCGCTTTGTCGTCGGCCGGCCGGTGGAGGAAATGCCCCTGCTCACCAACCGCATCTGTGGCGTCTGCCCCGAAGCGCACCACATGGCCGCCGCCAAGGCCGTGGACGCGGTCTATCATGTAGAAGTGCCGCGCACCGGCAAAATGCTGCGCGAACTGCTCTACAGCGCCTTCTACTGCACCGACCACACCACCCACTTCTACGCCCTGGCCGGCCCCGACTTCGTCATGGGCCCCGATGCCCCCGTCGCCGAGCGCAACATCCTGGGCGTGATCCACAAGGTGGGGCTGGAAATCGGCGGCAAGGTCATCCAGATGCGCAAGTACGGCCACACCGTGGTCGAAATGATCGGCGGCCGCAAAGTGCACCCCTGCACCTCCATCCCCGGCGGCCTGACCAAGGGCATCACCGAAGAACAGCGCAAGGAAATCGAAGAGATGGGCCGCTGGGCGATCGAATTTGCCCAGTTCAGCCTGAAACTCTTCAGCGACATCGTCCTGGGCAACAAGACCTACCTCGACCTCATCCTGGGCGACATTTACACCCATCAGACCTACTACATGGGCCTGGTGGACGAGAACAATCACGTCAACTTCTACGACGGCAAAGTGCGCGTCGTCGGCCCGGATGGCAAGGAACTGGTCAAGTACGCCCCGCATGAGTACACCGAAAACGTCGCCGAACACGTCGAACCGTGGACCTATCTCAAGTTCCCGTATCTGAAGAAGGTCGGCTGGAAAGGCTTTGTGGACGGACCCGATTCCGGCGTCTACTGCGCCACGCCGCTCTCGCGCCTCAACGCCGCCGACGGCATGGCCACCCCGCGCGCTCAGGAAGAGTACGAGAAGATGTACAAGACCCTGGGCGGCAAGCCGGTTCACCAGCGCCTGGCGACCCACTGGGCGCGCCTCATCGAACTGCTCTACGCCGCCGAGCGCTGGGTAGAACTGGCCACCGACCCGGAGATCACCTCGCCGAACTACCACACCATCCCGACCGAAAAACCGACCGAGGGCGTGGGCATCGTCGAGGCGCCGCGCGGCACCCTGACGCATCACTACTGGACCGACGAACGCGGCGTGGTGACCAAGGCCAACCTCATCGTCGGCACCACCAACAACTACGCCCCCATCACCATGTCCATCCAGAAGGCAGCCAAGAGCCTCATCAAGAAAGGCACCGTCATCAACGAGGGCCTGCTCAACATGGTCGAAATGGCCTTCCGCGCCTACGACCCCTGCTTTGGCTGCGCCACCCACTCCCTGCCCGGCCAGATGCCGCTCGAAGTCACCATCCGCAACGCCCAGGGCGAAATCGTGGACGTGCTCAAGCAGTTTGTGGATTAGGGAAGATTCGCCCTTCCCTTCCTGCGCTCTCTGTACATCGTCTCATAGTCCACCCGGCTATGAGACGATGTATTTGTGGTAGACTCCCTTTCCGGGCTATCCAACCGCCCGACGATCAAACTATTCGACGATCCGACTATGAAGACTTTAATCATTGGCCTCGGCAACCCCATCCTCGGCGACGACGGCGTCGGCTGGGAGGTGGCGCGCCGGCTGGAGGAACATTTTGCCGGTCAACGCCCCGACCTGGAGTTCGACTACCTCTCCCTCGGCGGCCTCAGCCTGATGGAACGGATGATCGGCTACCGGCGCGTCCTCCTCATCGACTCGCTTACCACCGGCACGCGCCCCCTCGGCGAGGTCACTACTTTTACCCTCGACGATCTGGCCGACCTCTCCTCCGGTCACACCACCGCCGCGCATGACACCTCCCTCAAAACAGCCCTGGCGACCGGCCGCAAACTGGGCGCAGACCTGCCCGAGGACAGGCACGTGTACATCGTCGCCATCGAAGCCCGCCAGGTGCATGACCTGCAAGAAGGCCTCACCCCGCCGATTGCCGCCGCCGTCCCGCCAGCCGTACAAGCCGCCCTCGACCTGCTGGCACAAATCAACAACCATGCAAGTCAAGAGGGCGAATAGCAGGCGGCTTTATTCTCACAAAAACTATCTGATTTACAGGAAATTTATCGCCCAAAGCAGTGACTTTCCTAACTTCATTTTGCAGCCGTTCAACGATACAGTAAAGCCGCGAGGCTGATCATGCACGAACTGCCCATCACGCAAAACATCCTTGAGATTGCCCTGCGCCACGCCGAACAGGCCGGCGCCAGCGAAATCAAGCGCATTGACATCCTGATCGGACAATACTCCTCCTTCGTAGATGATTCCATCCAGTTCTACTGGAAAATCATCGCCGCAGGGACCATCGCCGAAAATGCCGTCCTGCACTTCCAGCGCGTCCCGGTCGAATTCACCTGCCAGGACTGCGGCGCGGTCTACGAACCACAAGAAGATACCTTTGCCTGCCCCCGCTGCCTCAGCCCGCGCGTCCGCGTGACGCGCGGCGAGGAACTGCGCGTCGAAAGCATCGAAATCGAAACGCCGTAGCCGCTGCCACAAACAAAAATCGTATCTCGCGAAAGGCTCGCCATGTCTCAAAAAATCACCGTCGTCGAAAACATCCTCTCCGCCAATGACCAGATCGCCCAGAAAAACCGCGCCGCCTTCGACGCCGCCGGCGTATTCGTCGTCAACATGATGGCCTCTCCCGGCGCCGGCAAGACCACCTTCATCCTCAAAACCCTCGAGGCCCTGCAGGGACGCCTGCGCATGGGCGTCATCGAAGGCGACCTGGCGACCTCGATAGACGCCGAAAAAGCCCTGGCCGCCGGCATCCCCGCCGTGCAAATCAACACCGGCGGCGACTGTCACCTGGACGCCGTCATGCTTGCCGGCGCCATCCCCGCCCTGCCGCTCGACCAACTCGACCTGGTCATCGTCGAAAATGTCGGCAACCTCATCTGCCCGGCCAGTTTCAACCTCGGCACGCACATGAACCTGCTGATTGCCTCCATCCCCGAAGGCGACGACAAACCCTACAAATACCCCACCATGTACCGCGGCGTCCAGGCGCTCATCATCAGCAAAATTGATCTGCTGCCCTACGTGCCTTTCGACATGGACTACTTCCGCCAGGGTGTGGAAATGCTCAACCCCGGGCTGGTCACCTTCCCCGTCTCGGCCCGCACCGGCGAAGGCATGCAGGCCTGGGCCGACTGGCTGGTAGAACGAGTCAAGGCAAAGTAACCCTGCACCCATGAAGACCCACCGCATCCACATCACCGGCATCGTCCAGGGAGTCGGATTCCGTCCCTTCGTCTACGGACTGGCAACCCGACTCGGCCTGCGCGGCTGGGTCAACAACACCTCCGCCGGCGTGGACATCGAAGTCCAGGGCGCTGAAGAAGCCCTGCAGGCCTTCACCGCCGCCCTGCGGCAAGAAGCCCCGCCCCTGGCGCGCCTGGACTCGCTCGAAGTGACCGAGATCGAGCGCCCGCCCTTCACCCAATTCGAAATCCGCGCCTCGGAGGCCATTGCCGGTGCCTTCCAGCCGATCGCCGCCGATGTCGCCCTCTGCGCCGACTGCGAGCGCGAACTCTTCGACCCCGCCGACCGGCGCTACCTCTACCCCTTCATCAACTGCACCAACTGCGGACCGCGCTTCACCATCATCCAGGACCTGCCCTACGACCGTCCCCAGACCACCATGCGCGCCTTTCCGCTCTGCCCGGACTGCGCCCGCGAATACCACGACCCGCTCGACCGGCGCTTCCACGCCCAGCCGGTCGCCTGTCCCGTCTGCGGGCCGCAGATCTGGCTGGAGCAGCCGAGCCGCGGCCGCCTGGCCGAAAACCTCGAGGCGCTTCTCGCCGCCCGCCGCCTCTTGCGGCAGGGCCAGATTCTCGCCATCAAAGGGTTGGGCGGATTCCACCTCGCCTGCGACGCCGCCAACCCCGCCGCCGTAGAGACCCTGCGCCGGCGCAAAGGACGCCAGGGCAAACCCTTTGCCCTGATGGCCGCCGACTTGACGACCGTGGAACGGTACTGCCACATCAGCCCGGAAGAGCGCCGCCTGCTGACCGGCCGCGAAAAACCCATCCTCCTGCTGAACCGCCGCCCCGAAGCCGGCCTGGCCGAAAGCGTGGCCCCCGGCATGGATACGCTCGGCTTCATGCTGCCCTACACCCCTCTGCACCGCCTGCTGCTCGACCAAAACGACCCCACCCTCGCCGCCGAAGCCGTCCCTCCCGTCCTGGTGATGACCAGCGGCAATTTCAGCGAGGAACCCATCGCCACCGACAACGGCGAGGCCCTCGAGCGCCTGGCTCCTCTGGCCGACGTCTTCCTTCTCCACAACCGCGACATCCACATCCGCTGTGACGACTCGGTTGTAAGAATCGACCACGGGCCGCAAACCGCGGAGGACGATCCTGCCATCGTCCACCGCCCACCGTCCACCATCTATCTCCGCCGCAGCCGCGGCTACGCCCCCTACCCCGTTCATCTGCCGTTCGAGACGCGCCCGACCCTGGCCGTAGGCGGCGAACTGAAAAACACCTTCTGCCTGACGCGCGAAAAATACGCCTTCCTCTCCCACCACATCGGCGACATGGAGAACGCCGAAACCTACGCCTCCTTCGAACAGGGCGTCGAACACCTCAGCCGCCTCTTCCGGGTCACGCCGGAACGGGTGGCCTGCGACCTGCACCCCGGCTACTTCACCACCTCCTGGGCCGAACAAAACGCCGCCGCCCGGCTCGTGCGCGTCCAGCACCATCACGCCCACATCGCCGCCTGCATGGCCGACAACGGCCTGGAAAACCGCCCCCTCATCGGCCTGGCCTACGACGGCACCGGCTACGGGCCGGACGGGGCCATTTGGGGCGGCGAAATCCTGATCGCCGATTACCGCGCCTATGAACGCGCCGCCCACCTCGAATACCTGCCCCTCCCCGGCGGCGACGCCGCCATCCGCCACCCCTGGCGCATCGCCCTCGGCTACGCATCCGCCCTCGGCCTGGACGTGAGCCGCCTGCCCTTCTTGCAAGCGATCGAAGCGCAAGCCGCCGCCGTCGTCCGCAAACAGGCCGAGAGACGGCTCAACGCCCCGCCGACCTCCAGCCTGGGACGCCTGTTCGACGCCGTCGCCGCCCTGGCAGGCGTGCGCGCCGACGTCACCTACGAAGCCCAGGCCGCCATCGAACTGGAAGTCCTCTCCCGCCCCTACGCCGCCCAGGCGGCCGCCTTCCCCTGGAGCCTGCAAGAGACGGGCGAGGGGCTGGTCATCGGCCTGGGCGACCTGCTGGCGGCGGTCATCGCCGCCGTCGAAGCCGGCGCGCCCGCCGGAGAAATCGGCGCCCGCTTCCACCGCGCCGTCGCCGACTTCAGCCTGGAGGTCTGCCGCCGCATCCGCCGGCGCGCCGGCCTGAGCGCCGTTGCGCTCTCCGGCGGCGTGTGGCAGAATCAACTCTTGCTCAACCTGACCCGCGCCGCCCTGCAGGCCGAGGGATTCACCGTCTTCTTCCACCGCCAAACCCCGCCCAACGACGGCGGACTGGCGCTCGGTCAGGCCGCGGTGGCCAATCACCTGTGATACACTTTTAGCGTTGTCTTACAAGGAGCATACCCATGTGTCTTGGCATCCCGGCAAAAATCACCGAAATCTACCAGCAAGGTTCGCTGAAAATGGCAAAAGTGGACTTCGGCGGCGTCTCCAAAGAAATCTGCCTTGAATACGTCCCCGAAGCCCAGGTAGGCGATTACTGCCTCATTCACGTCGGCTTCGCCATCAGCCTGATGGACGAAGAAGAAGCCCAGGAAACCCTCAAACTCATCGGCGAGGTCGCCGCCATCGAGGACGAACTCGCCGGTCAGGCAGACTCCGATGAAGTACATTGACGAGTACCGCGACCCGGCCAAAGTCCACGCCCTGCTGGATGAAATCCGCGCCGCCGTCACCCGCCCGTGGGTGCTGATGGAAATCTGCGGCGGGCAGACGCACGCCTTTCTGCATCACGGCCTGGACGAAATGCTGCCGCCCCAACTGGAACTCGTCCACGGCCCCGGCTGCCCGGTCTGCGTGACGCCGCTCGAGCAGATTGACCGCGCCCTGGCCATCGCCGCCCGTCCCGAGGTCATCTTCACCTCCTACGGGGACATGCTGCGGGTCCCCGGCTCGACCCGCGACCTGTTCGCCGTGCGAGCCGCCGGCGGCGACGTCCGGGTGGTTTATTCGCCGCTCGAGGCAGTGGCCCTGGCCGAGGCGCATCCCGATCGGCAGGTGGTCTTCTTCGCCATCGGCTTCGAGACGACCGCGCCGGCCAACGCCATGGCCGTCCTGCAGGCCCGGCAAAAAGGTTTGAAAAACTTTTCGGTGCTGGTTTCGCACGTGCGCGTGCCGCCGGCGATGGAGGCCATCCTCGGCTCGCCGTCGAACCGCGTCCAGGCCTTTCTGGCGGCAGGCCACGTCTGCGCGGTGATGGGCTATCACGAGTACCCGCCCATCGCCGAAAAATACCGCGTCCCGGTGGTCGTGACCGGCTTCGAGCCGGTGGACCTGCTGCGCGGCGCGCTGGCCGCCGTCCGCCAGTTGGAGGTCGGCCGCTTCGAGGTCGAGAACGCCTACGAGCGCGCCGTCACCTTCGAGGGCAACCGGCCGGCGCAGGCGGTGATTGAGCGCGTCTTCCAGCCGGTGGACCGCAAATGGCGCGGCATCGGCGTCATTCCGCAATCCGGCTGGGGTCTGCGGCCAGAATTCGCCGAGTTCGACGCCGAAACGCGCTTCGCCGTGGGTGAAATCAGCACCCAGGAATCGCCGCTGTGCATCGCCGGCGAAATCCTGCAAGGGCTGAAGAAACCGCTCCAGTGCAGCGCCTACGGCAAACAATGCACGCCGCAAACGCCGCTCGGCGCGCCGATGGTCTCGGCCGAAGGCGCCTGCGCGGCTTACTTCCGCTATCACAAAGGGGCGCAGGCCTAAACCCGCAAAAGGTATCGAGGAAACGATGCAAACGGACGATCTGGATTTTGAAGGTTACACCTGCCCGCTGCCGATTCAGCAGCGCGAGACGGTAGTGCTGGGACACGGCTCTGGCGGGAAACTGAGCCACGACCTGTTGACGCGCCTCTTCCTGCCCGAACTGGGCAAAGCGGCCCCGCGCGCCCTGGACGATGCGGCGCTGCTCGGCCTGGAAGGCGCCCGCCTGGCGCTGACAACGGATTCACACGTCGTGGCGCCGCTCTTCTTCCCCGGCGGCGACATCGGCCGGCTGGCCGTCTGCGGCACGGTCAACGACCTGGCCATGGTCGGCGCCAGGCCGCTGGCGCTGACGAGCGCCTTCATCATCGAAGAGGGGCTGCCTTTCGAGACGTTGCAGCGCGTCGTCCAGTCCATGCAATCCGCCGCCGCCGAGGCAGGAGTCTTCATCGCCGCCGGCGACACAAAAGTCGTCCAAAAAGGCGGCGCCGATGGGCTGTTCATCACCACCAGCGGGGTCGGGAGCGTCCCGCCGGGGGTGGAGGTCTCCGGGGCGAATGCCCGTCCCGGCGACGTGGTCATCGTCTCCGGCACGCTGGGCGATCACGGAATCGCCGTTCTCTCCCAACGCGAGGGCCTGGGCTTCGAGACCGACCTGCAGTCGGATGTCGCTCCGCTCAACGGCCTGGTGGCCGAAATGCTGGCGGCGGGCGAAATCCACGTCCTGCGCGACCCGACCCGCGGCGGCCTGGCGACGACGCTGGTGGAAATCAGCCGCCAGTCGCAGGTTGTCATCGAATTGCGCCAGGAGGCCATTCCGGTAAAAGCGCAGGTGCGCGCCGCCTGCGAGATGCTCGGCTTCGATCCGCTCTACATCGCCAACGAGGGCAAACTGGTGGCCTTCGCGCCGGAAAAGGACGCCGGGCGCATCCTGGAAACGATGCGCAAACACCGCTACGGCCAAGAGGCGGCAATCATCGGCCGCGTCGTCGAGGCGGGCAGCCCGCAAGTGCGCCTGAAGACCGCCATCGGCGGCACACGTCTGCTGGATATGCTGCCCGGGGAAATGCTGCCGAGAATCTGCTGAGCACGCCGGTTCCAGGTCTGGAATGAGCGGGGATCGAGCCAGGACTTGCGTCCGTTGAAAACGTCTGCCTGGGCGCTTGACAAGATTTCGCCGAGATAGGGTAAATGCCTATCCTGCCGCAGGTTTTGGCGCCATGTCCGAAGGCGTCTCCATCCTGCGGGAGGGTGATAGGCAATTACGAGATGTGACAAATAACGTTGATATCTCATGACGGACTGCACTTTTGCCAATTTGTGAAATATATTACAAATGGGTTTATCTGACCGGATTAGGTTAATTTCTCAAAAGGAGTGTGCCAAATGGCTGCTGACCCGGAAGTTGTTTCTGCCCTGAAAAACATCCCCTGGTTTGCCGAACTCAAGCCGGAACATTTCAACCGGATGGCTGAGGCTGCGACCATGCGGCATGTCCGCGCCGGTGAGGAGTTGTTCAAGGAGGGCGACAAAGAGGACTGCTTCTACGTCGTCATCGAGGGCCGCGTGGCGCTGGACATTTTCGTCCCTCACCGCGGCAAGGTGCGCATCTACACGGCTGAACCAATGGACTTAATCGGCTGGTCAGTAGCCACGCCGGTGGTCCGCCATCGCACCGCCAGCGCAACCGTGGTTCAGGCGGGGCGGCTCGTCGGTTTTGAAGCCGAAAAGATCCGCCAGATGAGCGAAGAAGACCACGACTTTGGTTACATCTTCATGCGCCGAATCGCCAACATCATCGCCGGCAGGCTCATGGTTACCCGCCTGCAACTTCTGGATATGTTTGCCGAACCCAACGCGGAGACCAGACATGCTCAATAACCCAACCATCAACAGTACCATCTCCCTCCCCAAAACAGAGTTTGACACCCTGCTGGCAGCCTTACGCGAACTGGGGTACCAGACCATCGGTCCGCGCGTACGGGACGAATCCATCATCTATACACATATCGAGAAACTATCTGATCTGCCGCAGGGCTATACCAGCAAACAAGGACCGGCGACTTTTCGGCTGGTGAAAAGCAATCATCGGCGTTATTTCGATGTCATCCCCGGCGCGCAATCCTGGAAACAATTCCTGTTCCCGCCGCGCACGCACCTGTTTACAGTCGAAAAAGTGGAACGCTGGGATATTCAGCCCAACGCTGAGAAGCCGCCGCGTTACGCCTTCATCGGGGTACGCGGCTGTGAACTGGCTGCCATCGAAATCCAGGACCGCGCTTTCCTGCGCGCAGATTTTCACGACCCCGTCTACCGCGCCCGACGCGAAGGTCTCTTCATCCTGGCAGTGAACTGCCTGCATCCGGCCGGGACGTGTTTCTGCGCCTCGATGGGAACGGGGCCCAAAGTCCAGGGAGGCTACGACCTGTGTCTGACCGAACTGGAGGACACCTTCTTAATTGAAATCGGCTCAGAACTGGGGCGCGACGTGATCAGCCGCTGTCAGTACGAACCGGCCAGCGGATTTTTGCAGAGCGCGGCGGCCAAAGGCCTGGAACGCGCTGCCGGTGATATGGGACGTCACCTATCTTTGGATGACCTGCCTTCCCTGCTGACAGACAACCTTGAACTGGAACACTGGGATGAAGTGGGCAAACGCTGCCTTTCATGCGCCAACTGCACCCAGGTCTGCCCCACTTGTTTCTGCTGGGATGCTACCGACCATACCGATTTGCTGGCCCATTCCACCCGCCGCGAACGCGTGTGGGATTCATGCTTCAACCCGCAATATTCCTACGTCTTTGGCGGTAACACCCGGCCGACCATCAAATCCCGCTACCGTCAATGGCTGACTCACAAACTGGGTGCCTGGAAAGAACAGTACGATACTTTCGGATGTACCGGCTGCGGCCGCTGCATCACCTGGTGCCCGGTGGGCATTGACCTGACAGAAGAAATTGCCGCACTGCGCAAGGAGGCCCAGGCATGACTGCACTTCCCCACACCGCTGTAAATCCCGACCAACTGCTGTATCCATACTGGGCTGAAATCACCCAAATCAAGCCCGAGACAGAAGGCGTAGGCAGCATCTGGCTGCGCTTCGAAGACCCGGCCATCCGCGAAAGTTATCGCTTTTTACCCGGCCAGTTCAACATGCTCTATTTGCCCGGCTACGGCGAAGCCGCCATCTCCATCAGTTCCGACCCACAAGATACAAAGGGAATGGTTGGACATACCATTCGCTTTGTCGGCAACGTGACCAAAGCCATCAGCCGGCTAAAAGCAGGTGATGTCATCGGTCTGCGCGGACCGTTTGGGTCGGCCTGGCCGATGGACGAAATTGAGGGCCGTGACGTAGTCATTGCCAGCGGCGGCATCGGCCTGGCTCCCCTGCGCCCGGCGATTTATCACATCTTGCACAACCGGCAAAAATACGGCAAAGTCCTGCTCATTTACGGAGCGCGCACTCCCAAAGACCTGCTCTACCCCTATGAGTATGAGCAATGGCGCGCCGGCGGCATTGACGTCCAAATCACAGTAGACCGCGCCGATGAAACCTGGGACGGCCAGGTAGGCGTAGTGCCTATGCTCTTCTACCGCTTCCGGCTTGACCATCAGAAGAGCGTGGTGTTGACCTGCGGCCCCGAAATCATGATTCGCTTCGTCATCTACGAAGGGCTGGCCCGCCGCATCCCGGCCGAGCGCATCTACGTCTCTCTGGAACGCAACATGAAATGCGGCCAGGGTTCATGTGGACACTGTCAAATTGGCCCGTACTTTATCTGCAAAGACGGCCCGGTCTTCCGCTTCGATGCGCTCGAGAAATTCTTCAACGTGGAGGAATACTAATGAGCGGCGCCTATAAACCCAAAGTAGCAGTTTACAAGTTTTCATCCTGCGATGGTTGTCAGTTGTCGCTCCTCAACCTGGAGGATGAATTGCTGGACCTGGCCGGAGCAGTGGAAATTGCCTATTTCCTGGAAGCCACACGCGCCGAACAGCCGGGGCCTTACGATATTGGCATCGTCGAAGGCTCCATTACCACCCCCCACGAAGAGGAACGCATTACCGAAATACGCCGCGAATGCAAACTGCTGATCGCCCTGGGCACTTGTGCTACAGCAGGCGGAATCCAGGCCCTGCGCAATTTCACCGATGCAGACCGCCTGGCTGAAAATGTGTACCCTCACCCCGAGTACCTGCATTATCTCACCAAGGCCACCCCCATCTCTGAGCATGTTCAAGTGGATTTAGAAATCTGGGGCTGCCCGGTCAACAAATACATGGTGCTGGAAGCCATCGCGGCCCTGCTGCAGAACCGAAAGCCCAATTTCCCGCCCTATTCCGTCTGCATGGAGTGCAAACGCCGCGGCGCAGTCTGTGTGCTGGTCTCACAAGGCATTCCCTGCCTTGGCCCGGCAACCCAGGCCGGTTGCGGCGCAATCTGCCCGGCAAACGGCCGCGGCTGTTACGGCTGTTTCGGCCCCTGGCCTGGCGCCAACCTGGAATCGCTGGCGCCTGCACTCAAAGACCTGGAACGCTACCCCGGCGAGGCCATGCGCCTGTTACGCAATTTTGCCGGTTATGCTCCCGCCTTCCGCAAGGCTGCGGATTCTATCAAAGAGTAGGAGACTGAGTATGATTGAAAAAATCGAAGTCCCCGCCCTGGCTCGCGTTGAAGGCGAAGGCGGTTTGTATATCAAATTGAAGGACGGACAGGCGGAAGAAATTCGCGTGGATATCTATGAACCGCCGCGCTTTTTCGAAGGTTTCCTGCAAGGCCGCTTCCTGCAAGAAGTGCCGGATATTACTGCCCGCATCTGCGGCATCTGCCCGGTCGCTTACCAGATGAGTTCCGTCCAAGCGCTGGAAAGCGCCCTGGGCATCACCATTTCCGAACAAACCCGCCTGCTGCGCCGCCTGCTGTATTGCGGCGAATACATTGAAAGCCACGCCCTTCATATTTATCTGCTCCAGGCGCCCGACCTGCTGGGCAAGGAATCGGCCCTGGAACTGGCCGCCGTCGCGCCGGACGTCGTCCGCAACGCCCTGCGGCTGAAGAAAATCGGCAACGACCTGCTCAAAGCCATCGGCGGACGTTCCGTCCATCCGGTCAACGCCTGCGTGGGCGGATTTTACCGCTGGCCGGATGTGGAGCCGATCAAAGCCCTGCTCCCCGACCTGGAATGGGGCCTGGAGGCCGCTCAGGAAACCGTACGCTGGTCGGTCACGCTTCCCTACCCCGACCTGGAACTGGACTACGAATTCGTGGCCCTGCACCGCCCCGACGAATATGCCGTTTACGATGGAGATGTCTGGTCATCGAAGCGCAAACCGGTGCCAGTGGATGAATTCGACAAGGTATATCTGGAAGAGCATGTGCGCCATTCCAACGCCTTGCACAGCCGCACCATAGACGGCAACCCCTACCTGGTGGGCCCGCTGGCGCGCCTGAATCTGAATCACGAACAACTCAGCCCCTTAGCGCAAAAGGCGCTCAGCGAGGCCGGGATCAAACTGCCGCTCTGCAACCCCTACAAGAGCCTGATCGCCCGCGCCATCGAACTGGTAGACGCCTACGAGACGGCCATTCAGTTGGTGAAAAATTATCAACCAAGCGGCAAAGCCTATGCACCGTTGACGCTCAAGGCAGGTGTTGGCGCCGGCGCCAGCGAAGCCCCACGCGGTCTCCTCTTCCACCGTTACGCGGTAGATGCACAGGGATTGGTGCTGCGAGCGCGCATTGTCCCGCCTACTGCCCAAAACCTGCCGCGCATGGAAGAAGACTTAAAATCGCTGGTTCCACAGATTATTCAGTTGCCGCATGCAGAGGCTACGTTGACAGCCGAACATTTGGTGCGCTCTTATGACCCATGCATTTCATGCGCCACGCACTTCCTCAAATTGAGAATTGAAGAGATTGAGTAAAGTTTTATGCTGCCCGGCCTGAACAGTCGGGCAGCATTCAAAAAACGGCTATGGAAGCGAAGATTACTGTCATCGGCATTGGTCAGAGTCTGCGCGGCGATGATGCCGCCGGGTTGATGGCTGTCCGCTTATGGCAGAAAAATTTTCCTGAAACAGCCAGCAGGCCCGAGGTCCGGGTAGAGACGCTGGAATTGCCAGGCCTGGGGCTGTTGGACTATCTGGACGGGATGCAGGCGGCCGTCCTGGTAGACGCGATCCGCAGCCCCGATCCGGCCGGCAGCCTGCGCCGTTTCACACTGAGACAGGCCCTTGCCTTTACGTCGGATGCGCGCTCCGCTCATGGCTGGGGCGTGGCCGAGACTCTGCAGTTGGGCCTTGCCCTCAATCCGTCTCTGTGTCAATGCCGCTTGATTCTGCTTGGATTGAGCGGCCGTCACTTCCAAACAGGCGCTGCCCTCAGCCCAGAAGTGGAAGCCGCCTTGCCATACGCAGCAGAGAGAATCGAACACGAAGTGTTGCGCTCCCTGCGAAAACTTGCTCGCAAAAATGATTGATGTCTTTCTGGCATTCGCCTGTGAGATATGCTAAAATGGTCACAAATACCCTATCAGGAGGTTAAACATGGTCTCACCTGAAGTTCTGCGCCGTTATCCGATTTTCAGCCTGCTCAACGACAATCAGTTACGCGGGATTGCCATGATTACCGAGGAAAGGTCTTATAAAAAAGACGAGGAGATCTTTCAGGAAGGTAAGCCTGCTTACAAATTGTACGTGCTAATCGAAGGGGAAGTGGACTTGCTTTACAGCGGCGGCGGCGAAGGCGCAATTGCCAATGCCCTGGTAGGCACGATCACCCCCGGCGATGTGTACGGCATTTCGGCAATGCTGGAACCCTATCGTTACAAAGCCACCGGCAAATGCGCCAAAGATTGCAAGACTATCGAAATTGATGCCAACGCCTTGCGCGCTCTGAGCGAGGTGGATCATACCCTTGGCTACTACCTGATGCGCAATCTGCTTTATGCTGCCATTGAGCGCTTGAATTACGTCCGCATTGAACTGGCGGCTGCACGGCACTAACCCGAGACAATGTATTGATGAAAACAGGCTGGCACAAGTCGGCCTGTTTTTTTTGCCTGCCCGATAAAACATAGATCATTTGTAACTGCCTGCCCTCCCGCAGGTTTACAAACATCTCCGTGATTACCGGCATTGGTTGCCCGTCCCGTTTAACCTGCGGGAGGGTTAAGGGCAGGCAATTACGATCCATTTTGCTTTTAGCGCCCGGCGGGCATATAATTGCCCTGGCAGCCTGAGCGGCACGTCTGGCTGTGTGCAATCACAAACCAATCCACAGGAAACCCCATGCTAAAAAATCGCAGTCTGGCCGTCATCTTCTTTGCCCTGATTGTCATCATGCTCGGCTTTGGCATCGTCATTCCTATCCTGCCCTTTTATGTGGAGCATTTCGGCGGCAGCGGCAAAGATATGGGCCTGTTAATGGCCATTTACTCCATCATGCAATTCATCTTTTCCCCTATCTGGGGCAGTCTTTCTGACCATTATGGACGCAAACCGATTCTGCTGATCGGCATTCTCGGTTTTGCGATCACGCTTGTGCTCTATGGCCTGATTGGCGAACTGGCCGAGGCCGGCCGCATTGCCCCTGCTGCCGCCCTGACCTTGCTGATTAGCGCCCGCGGCCTGGGCGGAATCCTCTCTTCGGCCACCCTGCCAACCTCCATGGCCATCATCAGCGACAGCACCAGCAGCGAGAACCGCGGCGGCGGAATGGGGCTGATCGGCGCAGCCATGGGCATCGGCATGGTGCTGGGACCAGGCCTGGGCGGCCTGATGTCCAAAATTTCTCTTTCGGCCCCGTTTTACTTTGGCGCCTTCGTCTCGCTGGCAGCCGCCGCCCTCACCTGGTTGCTGGTAGCCGAATCCCTGCCGGCTGCCAGCCGCTCAAAGGCCGCAGTCCGCTTCAGAGGTCCCAATTTGAACGAAATGTGGGGAGCATTGGCCAGCCCAATCGGTTTCTTGCTCGTCCTGGCCTTCTTACATAGTTTTGCTCTGGCCAATTTCGAGGGCGTCTTCGGCCTGTACGCTCAAAAGCGCTATGCCTACGACGCCACGCAGGTCGGCCTTATCCTGACCGTTGTCGGCCTGGTCTCGGCCCTGGTGCAGGGCGTCCTGACCGGCCCTGCCACCCGCAAGTGGGGCGACGAGGCCGTGGTAAAGGCCTCTCTGCTCGCCAGCGTCTTCGGTTTTGGCTCCATGCTCCTGGCCAAAAGCCAGGCGGGGAAACTGGCAGCAGCCGTCATCCTTGCAACCGGCTTTTTCATGCTCACAAACGCCATGATTCGCCCCGGCGTCTCCTCGCTGATTTCCAAACGGGCGACTATCAACCAGGGGACGGCCATGGGCTTGAACAATGCTTTTATGAGCCTGGGGCGCATCGTTGGGCCGCTGTGGGCCGGTTATGGCCTCGACCTGAATCTGTCCTACCCCTATCTGACCGGCGCGCTCTTGATGCTGATTGGTTTTGTCGCCTCTTTGTTTTTCATGAAACCAGCGCCCGAAGCCCGGCCAATGGAGACCTGCAGCGACGATTGACACAGAAAGGCAAGGATTTATGAGCCGTGTTGTGACCGCCACCTTATCCCTGCACACGCGCGGAAACGCCGACATCCTGGACATTACCGAACAGGTAGCCGGTTCTTTGCGGACCTCGGGCCTGCGTGCCGGTATCCTGACGGTTTTCTGCCCCTCGTCCACCTCGGCCCTGACCACCGTCGAATATGAGCCGGGCTGTCTTGCAGACCTGCGCCGCCTGTTTGACGAAATCCTGCCTGCCGATCGTGACTATGCGCATAATGCCCGCTGGGGAGACGGCAACGGTCACAGCCACGCGCGCGCCGCTTTGCTGGGCGCCTCGCTCACCATCCCCTTCAACGACGGCCGCCTGACGCTTGGAACCTGGCAGCAAATCATTTATGTGGACTTCGACACCCGGCCGCGCAGCCGTCAGATTGTCCTCCAGATGATTGGAGAGTAGCCGTAACCCCCGCGTTGCTGTCACTGCCCATCCTATCTGGCAAAGCCAGTTGAAGACATAGGCAGTTGCAAAGGTAGTTGTTATGGGATAGATTAAGAAAACATCAGCCAGATGCCGTTTTGGCTGATTTGGGAAAGGCTGGTGATTTTGGTGTGGGTTTTTCTGGCTTTGATATAACTTGAAAAATCAGTGGGTAAAAATTTGTGTGAAAGGTCATAGGCTGTCAGATATTGGTTTTGGGGATTGGGTTTGGCATTGGAGTTTTGGCCGGTAAGATAAAGGGATGAGGCGGCAACCAGCCCGGCATCGGCAATGATGAAGTTGGCAGAGGCGTCATCATCTGTGTCATAAGCAGAAGGCGTCTGGGGGATGGGGTTGATGAGGAGGCCAGAAGTATAAAAAGAGGTGTTTTTTAGTTTGATAAAAGGTGCAGGGGTTGGGGTTGGCGTTGGGGTTCTTGTTGGCGTTGGAGTGTTGGTAGGATTTGTTCCACCACCACCGCCTGGTGGTGTGCCGACTGGACAGCAGGCAGGTGAGCCGTCGCGGTTTTGGCAGCAGTAATAGCCGTTGGTGCATTTGCCGCTACCACAGCGTTCTTCATAAGGCGAGAGGGTGAGGTTGGGGATGGTGGTGGGGAGAGGGGTGGCGGTGGGAGGGGTGGTTGGAGAGGGGGGAGGTTTTGTTGGTTGTTGTGGAGTGGGGGTATTTTGGACGCAGTCACAACCATAAAGAGTATCACCAACACAGCTTTGATTGGCACTACAAGCAACACCACAACAATTCGACCACCTGCACGAAGCACACTGACCGAGAGCATAAGTTGGGGTTTTTAGGGGTGTTAGGGTGAAGAGGACAGATAGGACAAATAGGACGGATAAAAGATAATGTATTTTGGTTTTCATAAAGGATCGTATGGTGAACCAGAAAATTAAAATTTACGGTTCACCATTAAAAAAATCATAGAAAAAAGAAGAGAGAAAATCAAATGGATATTCTTACATCAAACATCAGTTCAAGGAGTTGGAGGAGGGGAGGAATTGGTTGTAAGAAGGAAACAGTCTCAGCAATATCGCCTATTTTTTTGTTTGGGTCATTAATGAAAGCCATTATGTTCACCGGAAGATCAACGTATCCATCGACATATTCTAATTGATTTGCCTTATTATCCGGCAGGGAGAGGAGGTAGGCGAGGCGGCTGCGCTCGCTAAGGATTTTTTCTTGGGTCTCCGGAGCGATGCCTTTTTTGGTCATCTCCTGGATGAGTTCTTCGTCGGTTTTGGTAAAGTAGTCGCCGCCTTCGGCGTGAAGGATAAGATAAGGGAAATTAGGATTATTCTGTCTATAAAGGTCTTGCCAATATGTGTTATTCGGAGAGATCTCTACGTCGTATCTGTTTTCGCTGATGATAAATTTTCCTTGCAGATCAAGAGGGTCTTGGGTGGCTTTGTACCTTTGCACATCATCAGCATCTAAAGCCACAATCACCAATTTGTGGTGAGTTTGTCCATTCTCATCTTTGGTGTAAAACCAGTATGGGAGAAATTTCATTGGTCGGCTGTCATGGGTCTGGTTAGGTTCACTATTACCTCTTGATTTAAGATAAACCCATTTGCTTCCGTCTTTTTGAAATTCAAAATACAGCGACAACCCGCCGCCGGCGTCCCATTTTTCCACTGCTTTTGGAGAGAAAAGGACATAGAGGTCATCTTCGGTGATGGGCTCGCCTTGCCGGAGTTTTTCCTGAAGAGGGCGAAGGAAGAAGGAGCCTTGGAGGTCTTGGGCGGTGATGTCTTGGCCGTTTTGGAGTTTTTCGCGGATGACTTGAAGGGCTCTGATGGCTTTGGCTTGTTCGTATCTGATGGAGTTAAGCAGGGTCAGGCGCTCGTCATCTGTGGGTAAATCGTCAATGGAGTTTATCGGTTTGTCAGCGTGGACGATGTGGAGGTAGGGGTGCTGGTCAACCTGCTTGAGTTCGGGGTCATAGGCGGCAGTCAGGTTAAAGGCTTCGCGGAAGCCGCGCTCAGGTCCCTGCCAGAGGAGGGTGACTTCTGTTTTTTTGCCGTTTTCATCCAACCGGTAGGCTTTGACGGCCAGCGGCCGGGTCAAATCATCATAGATTTCAGTGTGGGCGTCAAAGGTGCCGGGTTCGATAATGTATTTGACTTCTTTTTGCTCGCCGTTATGATAAAAGATGGTTGTGGTGTAGACTTTTTCGCCGTCAATGACTTCGCGGTTAATGTGTCCTTCTACACCAGAGAAGAAGTCTTCTTGTCCGGCCGGAATGCCCAGTTCGGCCAGGGTCAATGGCGCTTCGGTGGGGGTTGCGATTGGGGTTGACGTGGGAGTGGGAGTAGGAGTGGGGGTGGGGGCGACGGTCTGTAATCCACGGTCTACCGTCTGAGCCGGAGAGCAGGCGGCAAGGAGAAGGGCCGAAACGAGAGCGAGAAAAAGCAAAATGCGCTTCATGAGATGCCTCCAACACAAAAAATTATACAACAACGTAACCACATCCCCCGTCTTAGAAGATGGTAGGTTTTCCGGCCTTTTGTGAGCCAGCAAAGCCAGATATCCCCAAAAATAACAGACGCACCCTTTTTAGAGCGTGCGTCTGTTACTTCGCTATGGGAGAGATGGAGCCATTATTTTGCCTTGATTGTGATGGTCTTCGGTTTGACGGCTTCGGCTTTCGGCAGCGTAATGGTCAAGATGCCATTTTCAAAATCGGCCTTGGCCTTATCGGTTTGCACATCAGTGGGCAACATAATGGAGCGTTCAAAAGTACCGTAGCGATGTTCGCGAATGTGGTAGGTGGCGTCTTTCTTCTCGTTCTCCTGCTTGAACTCACCGCGCAGAGTCAGCAGATCGCCGGTGACAGAGATTTGGACGTCATCCGCCTTGATGCCGGGCAGAGCGGCCTTGACCACCACCTCGTCATCCGTCTGGTACATGTCAATGGCAGGCATGGCAGAGACGCCACTCAGGCTCAACGGGCGGGTAAAGGCCTCGTCAAACAGCCGATCCATCGCTTCCCGAAGGGTCATCATCTCACGCATAGGCTCCCAACGAATGAGATTGGACATAGTGAGCACCTCCTTTCCATGTGCTAAAGTTTTTGAGTCTTTACGCCCTTAATGTATGGCGGTTTTGTATGAAAAACATCAAAAGAAGTTATGAAATGCGCTAGAAATAGATTATTTTTTTGTAACTGCCTGCGCTTAACCTTCCCATAAGTTAGAACTGTTACGCCAAGACCTGCGGCAGGGCCAGCACAGGCCTTTCGGGCAATTCTTCCCCCCATGCCCGCTTGTTTTTTGATATGAAAACAGGGCAGGCAGCACGTGCTTGCTGCCTGCCCTGTCTGCTACGACCAGATCGTTATCAAAGCGGCTGGTATTACCAGGAAACCTTTTCTTTGATGTGAATATTGCTCAGGGCCAACTCATCCAGCATGGCCTGGTAATTCTGGCCCGTAATACATTCTTCGGGGGCGCACACGCCGGTGAGCGTAATCTTCCTGGCTGCTAACATCTTGCCGCCAATAGCCGCGGGGAAACCGGTCACACGCTGCATCGCCGTAAAGCCGCCCTGGGCCTCATCCCACATAAAGTATTCCACGCGGGCCTCTTTGCCGTCTTTCTCGCCAATGATGGTGTTATACATCACACACGCATCCTTGTCCTCGGGCAAGGGCTTCAGTTTGGGGTTAAGAACATGCAGCAAAAATTCACGCGGCGGAATCGTGCCCCACTTCGTCTCCACCGGCTCGGTTGAAAGCATCCCAGATTCGATCAGGGTGCGGATTCCAGAGTAGTGACCCGGCCAGCGCACCGTCTTTTCGGCAAAGTACTCCAGTTCAGGATGCGTGTAAACAAAGGAAGGCATGCCCGGCGTAACGGCGCATTCCAGTTCTGCCCGCCGGCCGAACTCATTGAACTCAAAGGACTCCATATCTACCAGCGCCGGAACTTCAACAATCTTGCCATCCTTAATCATAAAGGTCTTGACGTTGTACTCTCGGAGAACATGTTCAATTGACCAGGTGGTCATGTAGCGCAAGGGATGGCGCGGCGCGGCCTCAGCATTCGGAATACCGCCCACGCGCGCTACGGCAATTCGGGTCTTATCCAACAGGCTGATGCCATGCTCTGTGGTCAAATTGCTCAGGCCCGGAGCAAAGCCCATCCCGTCCAGAATCAGCACATCATTCTTCTCGGCGCGCTGATGCAGGCTCTCACCGTATTCCTGCAGGCTCATCCCCGGCGGAATCACCAGCCCTTCGATCTCATAGGAATCGGGACGGCGGTGATACTCTTCCAAAATATCCACCACGTTCAGGCGCGCTTCAATCGCGGCTTCAATTGCAGCATAACTCAAGCGTCGGTTGGGCAAGACAATAACGCCAGCGTCGTAACCTTTCATTACTTCCTGCAGCCTGGCACGGTCATCAATGCTGACAGCATGCACGGCAAACTTATCTGCTTTGGCTGCCATTGCCTGCAGAGCCTGTTCCTGTGCATCTAACAAACCAACCCGGCTGACGGATGGATCTTTGCCCAAATACCAGGAAACAGCCTGGCCCATCTTGCCTGCAGCACCTAAGACAAGAATCTTCATATAAAGGTCTCCTTTGTGGGTGATGAGTTTTTGCCGGCAGGCATATGCCGGCTTTATGGACAAACACAGACACCAGAAAGCAGGCACTTTCAAAATGCGCCTGCCCCTGGCAACGGATAGGTGAAAAGGTCAACAATACCTCTTCGCTATCTCAAGTATAGGGTAGTCCTAAATTGCTGACAACGGCCTAAAGTCAGAAAGATGTACGGAATAATGGCACATTAGCCCCCTACTTTTTATGAAAAAGCAGCCCCTCTCACTGCCTCGTGTGCTGATCCATCGGAATAAGGAGGAAAAAACCGATACAGATCACGATCAGTCCAATTTCAACTCCTGTTGCCTGCCAGGGACCAAAATAAGGGATGCCCGGCAGGGGATGCGAGCCCAAGCCAAAGATATCGGCCATGCCCGAAAAGACCGCCACCAGATAACCGGTGCTGACCAGGCGCAGGCCAAAATCTGCGGCAATGGAACGCTGGCGCTCGCCCCACAAGGCTACCAGTCCGATATACCCCCCCACACAAATAACAGCCAGCCCGATCAGAAAAACCGTGATCTGAACAAAGCCAATCACCGGGCTGCGATCCCAGCCAAACCATTCGGGTTTGGCGCCGGCAACGAAGATGAAAAAGCCCAACAGGGTCAATCCCAGCCCCAGTCGTATGCGCACAGGAGATGGGGCGGGCTGGTCTGGAAGAGAGGGTAGGGTATCTTCAAGTACGGTCATGAAACGGGTAGACTCCTATGTAAGCAGGATAGCCAGTTTCCGCCCAAGATGGCCTCAAAATCGGCTGAGCCATAGCCCCGTTCTGCCAGCAAATCGGCCAGGGTGAGCAAGTCGGCAATCGTATCCACATCATGCGGCAAGAACTGGAGGCCAAAGCCGCCGTCAAAATCGCTGCCCAGGCCGACATGACGGGCATCGCCTGCCATCTGACAAATGTAATCAATATGCGGCACAACGTCGGCCAAGGAAACCTCCTGGCGGGGGTCGCCTTTGCGCCAGCCAGCCTTGATGAATGCATTGAAGAACACGATTCCGACCACGCCATCGCGTTCAATCAAACCGGCCAGGGCGCGGTCGGTGATATGACGGTTCGACTCGGTGGGGCGCAGTAAAGCAGCCGGGTTGGCATGGCTGGCAATCACAGGCCCAGGATACGCATCCAATGCCTGCAGCATGGAGAGTTCGTCCATGTGACTCAGGTCGAGGGTAAAGTTGAAATCAGACATGGCCTTGAGCAAAGCGTGCCCTTCGCGGGTCAATGGTCCCGGCTCGCCGGTGCCGCCGCAGAAACGCGTCCCGGCCCAGGCCAGGCCAATGATGCGCAGGCCGCGTTCCCACCATTGGGCCACTTCGCCGGGCTGGCGGATGCCTTCGGCCCCTTCCATAAGCGGGACCAGCCCGACAGGATGTCCGCTCATGTCGAGGCTGGAATCGGCCCAATGAGACAGGAGCAGGTCAAGATCGGCGCGTGAACCGATCAGCCGGAATTTCTCGGGGTGAGAGTCGGTCAGCCGATGATAGAGGTCCAGTTGCGCCGAGTAGATACGATGCGCTTCTTCGGGGGTGGCATAGACTTGTGTCTCCCAGTCGCCGGTCTTCCTGCGCTGGGGCATGGCAAAGAGGGTGGAAAAAACGACCGCCACCCGGCCGCGCTGGTAATCGGGCCAGCCGAGGGCGGTATCGCCATCGGGGCAGGGAGAAGCCTGCTCACGGCGGCGCGTTTCAGCCGCGGAGCGCGTGTAGTCGCGTCCGAAGGAAAGGATGTTGTAAGCGAGGTCTTGGTGGGCGTCAACCAAAAGCATGTGGTTACTTAGAGAGCGCACCGGCCGGTGCGCTCTCTCATCAGAACTACGCTTCCGGTTCGGGACTGGGAGGCTGGTCTTCTGACTCGGGGTAGAGTTCAGCCGTTAGGGATTTCAGGTCTTTATCCGCGTAGGCGGGGGAGTCCACTTTGCGCAGGCTAAGGCCAATGCGACGCTGTTCAGGGTCAATGCGAATGATGCGCAAGGTAACGACATCGCCTTCCTTGAGCACTTCTTTGGGGTGTTCAATGCGGTTGTCGCTGATTTCAGAAATATGAATCAGGCCTTCGATGTCGCCTTCCAGCCGGGCAAAGGCGCCGAATTTGGTCAGGCGGGTAATCACGCCCTCCACCAGTTGGCCGGAGTGGAATTTTTCGACCTTGAGGCGCCAGGGGTCTTCCTGTGTCTGGCGGATAGAGAGGCCAATCCGCTTTTTCTCTTTGTCCACATTGATAACTTTGACTTTGACTTCCTGACCGATTTCCAGGACTTCGCGCGGGTGTTGGACATGGTCCCAGGAGAGTTCGGAAAGGTGGACCAGACCGTCGGCGCCGTTGATGTTGACGAAAGCGCCAAAATCGGCCAGGCTGGTAACGCGCCCGGTGCGCACTTCGCCGACTTCCAGTTCTTCGATGATACGTTCTTTGAGGGACTGGCGCGTTTCGCTGCCTGCGGCAGTGCGCTCAGAGAGGATGAGGCGGCGGCGTTCGCGGTCTACCTCAATGATGCGAACGCTGATGGGTTCGCCTATCATGCGTGCCCAGCGCTGTTCCGGTGTTTCGCCGGCCGAGGCGGCGCGGCGGGCGGGGCTGATGTGCGAGGCAGGGACAAAGCCGCGCAGGCCCTGCACGTTGACGATCAATCCGCCTTTGTTGTAACCGGTGATTTTGCTGTCAAAGACCTGCTCCCCTTCCAGCATGGTCTCAACGACATCCCAGGAGAGTTGTTCGCGGGCTCTGACATAGGAGAGGACAACATTCCCGCTGGCATCTTCAGGATTGACAATGTAAACGGGAATTTCCTGGCCGACTTGCAGGCTGGCGCGCTCTTCCGGGTCAATCTGATCCAGTTCTCGGCCGGCAATCACGCCTTCAGACTTGGCTCCAATGCTGACTAGGATTTGGGTAGGGCTGATACTGGCAATCACGCCGGTGCGGATTTCGCCCTGTTGAGGCAAGTCAATGGTCAATGCCTCGTCTTTCAAAAGACTATCCATGCTTCCGATGTTGTTATTATCGTTGTGCTCTACCTGGTCTGATCCAGATACAGCCCCCTGCCCTGTTTGGGCTTCATTAAATTCCATCATGCGCGTGACTCCGACTTAAGAAAATTGTAGGGTGTATTATAAAAGGGATTGAATAAGTTGACAACCCTTGCCCAAGAACACGCGTTATGGCCCTCTCAAAGTCCAAGGTTTGGGCTTTGCTGCTTTTGCCATCCCGCAGACTAGAACAGAGCCGGTAACCTATGCCGGTGCTCATACGGGGACATGGTCTGGTTTGGAAATGATCCCAAAGCCTGCGGGAGGGCAAACCGTTACGAAAAACGCCGAAAATCGGTGACTCTACTGCAAAAAGGGCGTTTCTAACGCAAGGACGCAAAGCCGCCAAGATTTTTAAGGTCTATTTCTTTTTTATGCATCATCCTAAACCGAAAAACGAAGATTTTGCATCGGAAATTGCATTTTCTCTGCGCCTTGGCGTCTTCGCGTTGAGATTTTCGTTTTTTGCAGTGGAGTCATCGGCGTAATCTGTGAATCTTCCCTGACATGTTTTGCGTGCACACCGAAACAGAAGACCGTTCTTGTAACATGCAGACATTGTATAATTTCAATGGCCTTGGAGGTAACCATGACGCGCATTTTGCTTTTTTTCTCTCTCGTTTCGGCATTGCTGCTCGCCGCTTGCCAGCCTGCCCCGCAGACCGTGGACGATAGACCGTTGACCGTCACGCCGACGGTGGACGGCGGACCGGCGACCGTCACCCCCACTCCCTCGCCGACCCCCGAACCCACCCCCACCGAAGCACCGTTGACCCTGGCCGAACTGGGCATTCCGGCCGGACAAGAAAACTTCTTCTCTGGCGTAGAAAAACACATTAAGCGCGAGATCGTTGACGGCCAAGAAGCCTTCACCACCACCGCCACCTATTGGGACGGCGAGCAAAAGATGACCGCCGACTACATCATCGAACAGGGGACTTTTGACGCCCACGCTGAGATTTACGACGACCTCACCCGGCCGCTGACAGTCCAAGCCTACCGCCAGTGGATAGACGGCGAACTCATCCCCGTCACCCTCCTCTGGCAGGGAGAAAAGCGCGGCTTTCGCGAAGTCATTGACCTGACCTTTGCCTTCGACCCGGCCCTCGAAAACGTCAACCAGCACCCCTACTTACACATCGTCCACGGCGACCGCCCAATCCAGTCCATCAAAGATTTACCCAAAGATGACGAGCGCCTGACGCTTCTTCAATCCGCAAGATACGAGCAAGCCAAAGCCATAAGAGCTCTAAAAGCAATCCGTGAAAAACTCCAAAACGGCCAAGATATCACCGCCCAAGACCTCCAAGGCTCTGTTTTCCTTCGCCCTCTTCAGGAAAAACTCCAGCAAGGCGAAAAAATCACCGCAGACGACCTCTATATCCTTTTCTCTCCCAAAGCAGTGGAAAAATGGGACGCCGGCGGCGGTTTGTCGCTTCTTTTTGAACTTCAAGAAGATGGAAGCAAATGGGTTTATCTGAAATCCAAAGGTAATGACCAAGTTGCTTATGCCAAAAAACACACCGAAGAAGACTATGACAGCCTCAATATGAAATTTGTCCCCTTATGGTTTTATACCAAAGACGAAAACGGCAATGTCCGCCACAAAATGTTGATTGTCACCCTAGATGCTGATGATATAGAAAGGTACAAAGCCACCCAAGACCCTCTTGATCTACAAGGAAAATTTATCGTTGGTGAAAACAGATATGATGTAGAAGTCTCTCCTGAAAACACATACTGGCAAACCCTCTATCGAATCGATAAACCCGATTTCCCATTTATTATTATCCACGCCAAAGGCGGCGACTACTTTACCAAAACCGACGAAGAACTCATCCAGGAGATGACCAAAAAAGGCATCGCTCCAGAGACCCAAGAAAAAATCCTTAGCGAGCGCGCGTTAGTGTAAACTTGTTTCTGTAAAATTGTAAGAAAGGTGGTAGGTCTGGTATATTCTTTCGGAAGGACCAACTTCAGAAAGGATAGCAACCATGACCTACCGAGACAATTGTACCT